>CBIFVZ010000023.1:0-45182 GCA_966185765.1 uncultured Enterobacteriaceae bacterium
AAAGTGGCCGTTCACCGGCGCTCGATTTCACCATCGACACCGTCGCACCGGACGCGCCATTACTGGCACCGATTGCCACCGATGATGCCGGGCTGATTGTTGGGCCTATTCTTGAAGGCACCACCACCGACGACAGCACGCCAACCTTCAGCGGCGTACTGGCGGGTAACATCGGCGACATCATCACCATTTATAACGGTGATGAGGTCATCGGCAGCACCACCGTGGGTGCACTGGGCGCGTGGAGCTTCACGCCGGATGCGCTGGATGACGGTGACTACAGCTTCACCACCACCATCACCGATGCGGCGGGCAACGAAAGCGGACGCTCTCCGGCGCTCAACTTCACCATTGACGCCACTGCACCGGACGCCCCGCTGCTGGCGCCGCTCGCCACCGACGATGTCGGCCTGATTATCGGCCCTATCCTTGAGGGGACGACGACCGACGACAACACGCCAACCTTCAGTGGCGTGCTGGCAGGCAATATTGGCGACATCATCACCATTTATGATGGTGACACGGCGATTGGTAGCACCACCGTGGGCGCACTGGGTGCCTGGAGTTTTACACCAACAACGTCACTCGATAACGGTCCACATACGTTTACCACAACGTTGAAAGACGATTTGGGTAATGAAAGTGGCCGTTCACCGGGCCTGAGCTTCACCATTCAGGCAGTCACTGCCGCCGATCTGCTGGCAAACGACGACGATATCCAGCTGGATGTCACGTCCGCACCTGCCACGGTTAACAGCAACGTGTCCGATACCGGTACCGTTCTGGTAGGTCTGCTCGGGGATCTGTTGAACCTCGGCACCGGTAACGCTGTGGCGGGCTTTACGGTCGGCACCGGCCACAGCGCCAATATCGATGTGACCGTAACCGGCAGTTCACTGCTCGGCCTGATTAACGATCTGGATGTGGCGGTACAGCGCTGGGATGCAGCGACCAACAGCTGGGTGACCGTGGCAGATACCACCAGCAACCCAACGTTGATTAACATCATCAGTACCACCTCACTGTCTGTGAGTCTGGATGACCTCACGCCTGGGCAGTACCGCGTGGCGGCTTACAGCAACAACGCGCTGGCGGGCCTGCTGAGCACCACGACGGTAAGCGTGGATATCGCTGACACTGGCCCTGCTATCAGCGGCACCACTAACGGTAACGTGATTACCGGTGAAGGTGACACGAACAGCGGCGCAGACGTTATCACGACCGGCACCGTAGTAAGCCAGGTCACGGATGGCAACGGTACGGTGTACAACGTACCGACGGGAACTACCGGCGTGACCATTCAGGGACAGTACGGTTCGTTGACTATCCTTGCCGACGGTTCGTACACCTATACCGTAACCAACGTCTCCAGCGCGGCACAGGGCCAGGTGGATAGCTTTACCTACACCCTGAGCAACGGTACGGCGACGTCGTCCGCAGACCTGAATATTACGCTCGGGACCGCTACTGGCGGCAACGAAGGCACCACGCTGGTTGCACACGACAACGAGGTCTCGCTGCTGGAAACGCCGGTGATCACAACAGCCACCTACTCCGACAGCGGCTTTCTGCTGATTGGCGCGTTGAGCAACATCCTGTCGCTGCTGGGTACGTCTAACGCCGTCGCCAGCTTCGCAGTGGCAACGGATCACACCGCGTCCATTGACGTTAGCGTCACCGGTGGTTCTATCCTCAATTTACTGAGCGATGTTGACCTGCTGGTACAGCGCTACAACGCCGCCACCAGCAGCTGGGTGACCATAGCAGATACCTCGTCCAACCCTGCTCTGATTAACATCATCAGCGGTAGCAGGGTAACGGTACATCTGGACGACCTGGATGCCGGTCAATACCGTGTGGTTGGCTACAGCGGCAACTCTCTGCTGGGTCTGGCGTCCACAACGACTGTGTCTGTTAACGTGACGGATACCGGCCCGGCGGCGTTGCACGGTTCGCTTAACGGCAACGTGGTGACCGACACCGATGTGCTGCACGGCGCGGACAGCATCACCGCCGGTACGCTGGTAAGCCAGGTAACCGACAGCGCGGGCGTGGCCCACACCGTGGGTGCGCAGGGTGTCACCGTCAATGGGCTTTACGGCACGCTGACCATCGCTCAGGACGGCAGCTACACCTATACGCTGACGGCACCGTCGGGCATTGCTAACGGTCACAGTGAAGACTTCACCTACACCCTTAGCGATGGCACTACAACCTCCAGTGCTAACCTGCATATCGATCTCGGTATTCCGGGCAGCAACACGGAAGTGGTGGCCGCATTTAACGACACGACGACGCTGGATATTGACACCGCGCTTTCAACGGTGACCCATGCCAACTCCAGCCACGGTGGCGTGACGCTGGGCGTACAGCTCGGCAACTCACTGAACGTGGGGCTGCTCAATCTGAGCGACCAGGCAACGCTGTCCGTTGGCGCGAACGAAGTCCGCAGCCTGACGCTGCAGGCGACGCTGCTTGGCATTAACCTCGGCACGACCTACGACCTGTATGTCTATAAGTACAACGAGACATCAGGGCAGTATGAGCTGAGCCAGCGCACGCCGAGCTGGTTTACCGCCACACTGCTGGGCGTGTCAGGGCCTCTTAATCTGTCGTTCACGGAAGGTAACTATGTCTTCCTGTTAAGCCCGACTACCGGACTGTCGGTTGCGACCCTCTACAACCTGGGCTATTCCAACGACGTATCACACAACGTGGTAACTGCTACCACCAGCACCACCGGCAACGTGATTACGGAGGGAACAGGTGCCGATACCGTGCCGACCGGCAGCACCATCAGCAGCGTGGACGGCAACGCGGTAGCGGCAACAGGCAACACGACCATCGTGGGTCAGTACGGTACGCTTACCATCAACGCGCAAGGGGATTATACCTACACCCTGAACGCGGGGCTGTCGCCGACCACGCTGGGCAGTGCAGAGCAGTTCACCTATACGGTGCGCGGTCCGCAGGGGGCCAGTTCCTCGGCAACGCTCACGGTGAACCTGCAACAGCAGCCCATCACGGCGGTTGATGACGTCTCTGGCACCATCAACGTCACGGCGACGGAACCGGTAACACCGGTGGCTTACAGCAACGTGACAACCTCCACCTGGGCCTCCGCGACCACGGCTGTGACGCAGAACGCTACCGGGAATATTCATGTGGATGCCGGAACTGTACTGAGTAATATCGCGCTGGCCTACTCGGTAAGCGATAGCAATCTGCTCAGCACGGTGAACCTGACACTGAGCTATTACATCACCAACGCTGCCGGAGCAACCGTCGCGCAGAGCACCACCGCGCTCAGCACCAACAGCGACTCAACACCGGGGACTATCAACCTTACCGGCCTTACTCTGGCTGCGGGTGATTACACGCTGCACGTCACCAGTGTTTCGGCGGCAATAAGCGCTCTGCTACCGCATCCGACGGTTACCGTCAGTGCCTCGATCACCGGTACGGAAATCGCGCTTGCTGAGTTCCACACGCCGAATACCACCTCCACCATCACAGGCAATATCTATGATGGCAGCGGCGCGGGCGGCGAGCGCGACAACGTTGGCGCGGTGAACACCACGCTCACGGTGACCGGTGCGTCCTCCAGCGTCACGCTGCACCAGTACGACGCAGCAGGCACCACAGTTGCAGGCCACTACGGCACGCTGACCATTAACCCGGACGGCAGCTACAGCTACGCGCTTAACGGTAACCTCAATACCAACAACATCACCCAGAAGGAGACGTTTGATTACACCCTGACCGGGACTAACGGCACCAGCTCCAGCGCCAGTCTGACTATCGACCTGCACCCGACCATCACGGGCGGCGCACAGGCTGATACGGCGACAAGTACCGCGTACGACGACACCTACACGCTGGGTGCCAGTAACGACACGGTTATCTTCCACTTGCTGGATAACACCGATGCCACCGGCGGTAACGGCACCAACAACGTATGGACGGACTTCTCAGCCGCGCAGCAGGACCACATCAATCTTGATGACCTGCTTATCGGCTGGAACGGCAGCAGCGCAACGCTGGGCCAGTACCTGAACGTCACCCATACGGGCAACGACACGATTGTGTCGATTGACAGGGACGGCAGCGGTTCCGCCTTCCAGTCAACCCAGTTGGTGACGCTGGATAACGCCGCCAACGTGACGCTGGACGAGCTGTTACAGCATAACGTCTGATAAAGGGCTATCACGGCACAAGGATGTGCCGCTTCCTGAATGTAAACGTTAACTAATAGTGTGATGGAAATAACAATTTAATAAGAAAAGAGGAGGAAGCCAGGATAAAAGCCAATTTATAGATAACAGTCATATTGCATGATTTTATTTATTATTTTCATAGCGTTTTTATATCTTAACGGAATTATTTCACAAGTAACAAACTAATGATAATAACGCGAATAAAAAAATAACTTTCGCAAACACATCGAAGAAGTCTCATTATTTTGGGAAGTATTATGGGAATACACCGCTCGTATTACGCAGGGCTGGCATATCTTTTTGCCAGCAGTTTTTCGACGCATTGTTTTGGCGCCACAGGGCAACTTTTTGGCAGCGATGTCGCCGGGGAAGCCCGAGTGTTAAGCCCGCAAAAACTTCAGACTGAACAAACGCTACCTGAGCTTTCCGGCAGAGTAAGCACAGCCCGCTACACACCACCGCCAGGCACGCTCGACATGAATGCCGCCGTACAACGTTCAGTACAGTGGTACCCCGATATTAGTGCGGAAATTAGCAAACTCTTTACCCAGACATCGAAAGTGGAAATAGAGCGCGCAAAATATTATCCGCAAATTAGTGGTGGGATAAATAACGGTCTTTCCAATACGTATGTGAATCACGGATATAGTCCCTCATTAGTTCTTTCTATTTCCCAAATGCTTTATGACTTTGGCAAGGTCGACAGTTCGGTAAGAGCGGCTAATGCCGCTGTCGCCGCCCAGCAGGCTAACGTCCTCCTTACCATTGATAAAATTGCCCACGACACCGCCGCCGCTCTGGTGCAGATGCAGGGCTACCAGGAACTGGTGAAAATTGCCCAGGAGCAGCTGATTGCCCTTAACAACATCAGCCGACTCGCACGCGACCGTAACGATGAAGGTGCCAGCTCACAGTCAGACGTGGTGCAGACCGATGCGCGTATTGAAAGCGCACGCAACACGCTAACCCAGTATGAGGCAAGCCTGGAGCGCTGGCGCGCAACGCTTTCAACCTATCTTGGCTGGGACCAGGTCAATACCGTCAGCGGCGAGTTCCCTCGCGTGCTCGACAGCGCCTGCCACACCGGAGACATTGACGACCAGATGGTGCCGTCCGTACTGGTCGCCCACGCCCAGCTTAACCAGGCCGCAGCCCAGCTCGCGGGCGCTAACGCCCAGATGTTGCCAACGGTTTCGCTGGAGCCGCAAATCACCCATTACCTCAACGACCGCTATGCCAACAGCGAGCAACTGGACAAAACGCAGTACACAGCATGGCTGAAAGTCCAGATGCCGCTTTACCAGGGCGGCGCGCTCACCGCCAGCAAAGAGGCGGCCCAATATGGCCTGAATGCCGCTACCGCAGCCGTGCGTTCGGCCCGGTTACAGGTTCGCCAGCAACTGACCGAGGCCAGCAGCCAGGCAGCCAGCCTCGAACAGGCGTTGCTGATTCAGGCGCGCGCCCAGCAATTGAGTGAACGTACCCGCGAGTTGTATCAGCAACAGTATCTGGAGCTGGGTACCCGCCCGCTGCTGGACGTACTGAACGCCGAGCAGGAGGTCTATCAGGCACGCTTCTCTGAGCAACAGACCCAAAGCCAGCTTAAGAGTCTGCAGCTTGACTGCCTCTACAGCTCCGGAAACATTCGTAAAGCATTTACCCTGGTCGGTCAGACTATCCAGGGCGTGGAGATTCAGCCATGAGTGAGGTTGTGACAGAAAAAGCACCATCCGGCCTGACGCGAGACGAAGTGGGCGGCTGGCTGCGCGCCGTCACCCATATTGCCCGCCACTATCGGGTAGGCTATTCCGCAGGCGGCCTTGAAGCCGCAGCCAACTGGCAGCTCAATAAACCGCTGGCGGTGGTGCTGAAAAACCTTGCCCGCCAGGCGGGGCTTAACGCACGCATACTCAATCAGGGTGTGGAAGAGGTTTCTCGCTGGCGTCTGCCGCTGGTGATTCAACTCGACGACGGCCAGATTGGTATTGTGAAAAGCTACGACGGCAACGACGGTGTGGCGGTAAGTCTGGTCGATGACGACGAGCTGGAAAATCACTACCGGCTTTCAGAACTCCTGCCACAGATAAAACGCGTGGTGGCCCTGCGCCCAACTATGGCAGGTAGCGATCCGCGTACCGCAGGCTACGTCACGCCGTTTCGCCCGGACTGGCTGATGAAGCTCGCCATCCAGAAAATGCGCCCTTACTGGCACGTTATTCTGGCGTCACTGTTTGTGAATATCCTCGCAATGGCGGGCATTCTTTACTCGATGCAGGTATATGACCGGGTTATCCCGGCGCAGTCGTACCCGACGCTGTACGTGCTCTCTATCGGCGTGCTGATTTCGGTTATCTTTGGTTTTGTACTGCGGGTGATACGCGGCAATATCACGGATATTCTCGGCAAGCAGGCGGATATCCGCGTGTCTGACCGGGTGTTTGGTCACGCGCTGCGCCTGCGCTCAAGCGCTATCCCCCGCTCTACCGGCAGCTTTATCTCGCAGATTCGCGAACTGGAGCAGATTCGCGAAATGGTCACCTCCACCACCGTCTCAGCGCTGGTAGACCTGCCGTTCTTCTTTTTGTTTTTACTGGTGCTGTGCATCATCTCGCCACAGCTGGCGTGGATTGCGCCCGTTGCCACCCTCATCATGCTGGTACCAGGGCTGCTGTTGCAGAAAAAGCTCGCCACGCTTGCGCGCAAAAGCGTGCATGAATCGACGCTGCGCAATGCCGTGCTGGTAGAGAGCGTACATGGGCTGGAAGACATCAAACTGATGCAGGCGGAAAACCGCTTTCTGCAACAGTGGAATCACTACATTCAGGTCACCGCCCAGTCTGGCGTGGAGACGCGAAAAATCACCCAGGGGCTGATTTCCTGGGGGGTGGCCATTCAGGGGCTGGTCTATGCCGCTGTGGTGATGGTGGGTGCACCGCTGATTATTAACGGCGATGTGACCACCGGTGCCATTGTTGCCGCCTCACAGCTCTCTTCGCGCATGATTTCGCCGATGACCGCGCTGTGCGGTGTGCTGGCGCGCTGGCAGCAGGCCAAAGCGGCGAAGGAAGGGCTGGACAGTATTATGAAGCTGCCGACGGATAACGACCCCGACGAGCAGCGCGTCTCCTGTACCGTACTACAGGGCAACTACCAGTTTGTGAATACCGCGTTTCGCTACCGTGAAGATTCCCCCCAGGTGCCGCTGCGCGTGGCGAAACTCGACATTACCGCCGGTGAGCGCATTGCGGTGCTTGGACGTAACGGCGCGGGTAAATCTACGCTGCTTCAGGCGATGGCCGGTGGTATGGAGCTTGCTGAAGGCGAGCTTACGCTTGATAACCTCAGCCTGCGCCATATTGATATGGCCGATATCCGGCGCAACATTGGCCTGCTGACGCAAAACGCACGTCTGTTTCACGGCACGCTGCGCGATAACCTGACAATGGGCGCGCCACACGCCCGTGATGACGATATTTTTGCCGCCCTGCACGTCACCGGCGGTGCGGACTTTATCCGCAAGCTGCCGATGGGGTTGGATCATCTGATTATGGAGGGCGGCTCCGGGCTTTCCGGCGGCCAGCGCCAGGCCGTGCTGCTGGCTCGTCTGCTGCTACGCGACCCCAACATTGTGCTGCTGGATGAACCGACGGCCTCACTGGATGACCATACCGAGCGCGAGTTCCTGCAACGTCTGGGCACCTGGCTTGCCGGACGCACGCTGATTGTCGCCACCCACCGTACGGCAGTGATGTCGATTATTGACCGTGTGCTGGTACTCAAAGAAGGTCAGCTGGTGATGGATATGCCAAAAGAACAGGCGCTGAGCCGCAGCGCTGCCCTGGCTGCAAGCGGAGGTGAAAATGAAAAGCAACGCGCCTGAAGTCGTGATGCCGGTACTGGTGTTGCAGGATGCCGACGGCGATATTGACGACGGCAAACTCGCCCGTTCCGGGCGCGTGGTGATGTGGATAGTGCTGCTGCTCACCATCGCGCTGGTCTGGGCGTGGTTTGGCATGCTGGATGAGGTTTCAACCGGCACCGGTAAAGTCATTCCCAGCTCGCGCGAACAGGTATTGCAGTCACTCGACGGCGGCGTGCTGGTCGCACTGGGTGTCAAAGAAGGGCAAAAGGTAGAAGCCGGGCAAATTGTGGCACGCCTTGACCCCACCCGCTCAGAGTCCAACGTGGGTGAAAGCGAGGCGCGCTACCGGGCAGCCCTTGCCGCCAGCGCCCGCCTGTTTGCCGAGGTCAACGACGAACCGCTGACATTCCCCCATGAACTGGATACCTCGCCTGACCTTATCTCAGCCGAAACCCGGCTGTATCATGCCCGCCGCACGCAATACAACGACTCCGCTGCGCAGATTAAAGCATCGCTCTCATCGGTTATCAGCGAACTGGGCATTACCCAGCGCCTGGTCACCTCGGGTGCGGCCAGTAATGTGGATGTGCTGCGTCTTAAACGCCAGAAAGCGGATCTGGAGTTGAAGCTACTGGATTTACACCAGCAGTATTCGGTACAGGCGCGCGAAGAGTTATCCAAAGCCAACGCCGAGGTTAATACGCTTACCGAAGTCATTAAAGGCCGCGCCGACTCGGTAAAACGCATGACGGTGTACTCACCGGTACGCGGGATTGTGAAAAACATTAAGGTGAATACAATCGGCGGGGTTATCCCCCCTAACGGCGAACTGATGGAAATTGTGCCGATGGACGACCGGTTGCTGATTGAAGCACGCCTGTCGCCGCGCGATATCGCCTTTATTCACCCGGACCAGAAAGCGACGGTAAAAATCACCGCCTACGATTACTCTATTTACGGCGGCCTTGAAGGCCAGGTGGAAAGCATTTCACCGGACACCATTCAGGACGAGGCCAAACCGGAGGTTTACTATTACCGGGTGTTTATCCGCACCGACCACGATTATGTGGAAAACAAGTCGGGTAAACGGTTTTATATCTCGCCGGGGATGATTGCAAACGTGGATATTAAAACCGGCGAGAAAACAGTGCTGGATTACCTGGTGAAGCCGTTTAACCGGGCGAAAGAGGCGCTGAGGGAGAGGTAGGTTTAAAAGCTGATGTGTTTGGAAACACAACAGCACCAGATGCGCGTTATCATCCGTGTGTGGCAGTAAAAAGGATACCAGAGAGTGTCCTTTTTTCATGATTGCAATCTCTACGGGTGACTTTTAATGCGCCAGCGTACTGAACTGTTGGCAAATTTGCGTCATATCCTGATGCGGCAGCACTTTTAATACTCACGCATTTATCATTGCTTTTTCTCTGAGGCTTATCAGCCATACAGCCATCCGGGCATTTAAACGGTTAAAATAAAATAATTTAATGATTGCTTATTCATTTTTCCTGTGTCTTAATAGCGCCATCGGTTTGGAACACAGACCTTATGTAAGCAGTTTTAGTAAAGCAGTCCTCAGTTCAGGTGTTATCAACAGATACCCTTCTTCATGAGCCTTCTCCTATTGTGCCCCATAAGTCACTCTAAAAATTCAGGCCATCATCGCCGCACTCTAGTGGCTCATTAATTAAGGAAGTATCTATGTCTAATAAAATGACTGGTTTAGTAAAATGGTTCAATTCTGATAAAGGTTTTGGCTTTATCACGCCTAACGATGGCAGCAAAGATGTATTTGTGCATTTCTCTGCTATCCAGAGCGACAGCTTTAAAACGCTTGATGAAGGCCAGCAGGTTTCCTTCACCATTGAAAACGGCGCTAAAGGCCCTGCGGCTGCAAACGTTGTAGCGCTGTAAGCGGCGCACATTATCAGTGGCGTTTACAATCGCGATGAAGGCAATAGCCTGAGCAGATAAATACGACTGATAATAAATGAACCCGCCCTGTGCGGGTTTTTTGTTATATCAATGACCATGACATTCGGTCATTGTGTATTAGCTTTAACCTCATCCGTGATTCAATCAGGCATTTTTGACAGAGGGACGTAATTATCCCCCCGTTCTGAATGAATACGCGTTATAAGTATGCGCCTGACGGCTCACTGTCTTCACCCACATCCCCTGTCAGACTTTTTCACTTATTGTCACCTGGCCGTAAACCATCAGCACACGTGTAGTCCCTGACAGGCCACTGTAACCGCCCTCACTTTTGCTAAGATGACAGGCAAGTGCCGTGAACGCCCATATATCATCCACAGACGCAGAAATTTTGCGGCGGGTGAGGTTCTCTGGCCCATATTGCTCACCAAAACGCAGAACTTGCCGGGCGGCCTCACCAAGAGATTCACTGACAGAGGGATGATCCCAGCCCCATAACCAGGTGCTGGTTTCAGTATCATACGTGCCGACGACCTGTACTGGAGCGGTAATGACCAGCCCCTTTTCGTCATTAACGAATGTTATGGTGCCGGCATCAAGATCAACGCTCCATGACGCAATATCAAGTCCCCACATCTCTACCGCAGCCTGAGTGCGCAACTGCAACGCATTCTTAGCGCGTGCAATAGTCAACTCAGGTTCTGCAAGAACCCCAGCCTCGTCACTGCTTCCTTTCTTTTTCTGACCAAAAAACCTCTTCAGAAAACCAGACATACATTCTTCCTTATTTTATGTGAAATGGTGCCAACGGCAGACGCTGCTATGGGATTTGCACAACGTCTCTCGCAAAATACTGACAGTACTTGTCTACGCTCACAGGCCTGTATTGCCAGATGATATGATAACCTCACCTGAGCACACTCATTCATTCCTTCGCGCTATGAATATCCTCCCAACGTAAATCAAAACGCATCAGATATTTACGCAGCCTGTCTGCATCATTTGGCTGTTTTTTTTGTTGCCGGGAGACAGCAAAAAGCCGACGCCCGGCCTCTGACAATGAGGCAGAACGACGGCATACCTCAATCACCGTTTCCAGTTGCTTTTGATCAAACAGATCGACCTCCCGGTTAATCAATAACGATTCAGACGACTGACTTTCGGAGTGTCCATTCGCCAACAGGCGTGCAATTTCTTCATCCACCAGCGACATCGTAATGCGTCCATTTTCTGCCAGTGTTGCCATGCGCGCGACGCTCGCCCCAAGTTCACGAAAGTTGCCTCGCCAGGTCGCGGCATCTGAGTTGGCAAAACGGATGTAATGCGCCCGCGCATCCTTGTCAAAACGAACCTGGCTTTGCTGGTTACGCATGAAGCGTTGCAGTTCGTAATCCACGTTAGGTTCAATATCTTCCCGACGTTCAGCCAGCCCCGGCAGCCTGAATGTCCACATATTGATACGTGCGTATAAATCCTCCCTGAAACGCCCTTCACTCACCCACTGATGCATATCCCGGTGGGTGCCTGCAATCAGCTGAAAATCACTGCTCACCTCACCGTCGGCGCCAAACGGGAAAAACCGCTTCTCTTCTATTGCACGCAGCAGCATGGCTTGTTCATCCAGCCCTAACTCCGCAATTTCATCCAGAAAAAGGATACCGCCGTCTGCCTCACGTAATAATCCCGTACGCGCCGCTTGCGCACCGGTGAACGCCCCTTTGACATGACCAAACAATGTCGACATGGCGTTATCACCGCGCAGCGTGGCGCAGTTAACGGCGACAAACTTGCCTTTGATTTGATGGCGGGACTGACGTAATTCATAAATCCGCTCTGCCAGAAAAGATTTCCCCGCCCCCGTCGGCCCGGTTAATAACATGGGCGCACTGGAGCGCTGAGCAACACGTTCAATTTGCTCAATAAGGGCGTTAAAGGTGGGATTGCGTGTTTCAATACCTGATTTGAGGAATGAGACTGAACTCTGCTGCTGACGCTGAAAGCGGCTGGTTAAAGTAGCATAACGACTCAAATCCAGATCGATAATCGAGTAGACGCCTTTTGGTGTGGCATCTTCTAATTGCCCTGGCCCCGTCTGCAACAGGCTGGCGGGCAGATAACGCGCTTCCGTTAAGAGAAACCAGCAAATTTGTGCAACGTGAGTACCGGTGGTGATGTGCACCAGATACTCTTCGTGTTCAGTATCAAAGGAATAACGGCTGGCAAAATCAAGCAAAGCCCCATACACCTCTTCGAAGTCCCAGGGATTTCTGAGGGTAACGACATGCGGCACAACCTGTGTGTGCGGGGAGACGTGCTGAATGTCCTCAACCAGACGTTCCAGCAGACTGAAATCACGCGGCTGGTATAACAATTCAAAACGATCAACGGGTAACTCATCATGCTGACACAGCGCCACACTTGGCCGCCATTTGCTCAGGCGGTTCTGGCGCTTACCGCGCCTGTCGAGTTTGGTACCCAGCATGCCTATCACAACGCGCTTTTTCATCTCTATCCCCTGAGATAAATATCTATCCTTAAAGATAAGAATATCGTTTTACTTATATTCCTGCAAATGACGCATTAAATAAAAAACTGCTTTAAAATCATTAAATTAATTTTTTTCGCATCTTAAAAACTGACTTTGGCACGCTATTCGCAAAAAGTCATTAAACAAGGAAGATAAAAATGAAACCTCAATATGAAGTCCTGAAATCCGCTAAAGGCGCGCCAGTTAAAATGTGGACCCAGGGCGTGCCGGTTGAACCTGAAGCTAAACAACAGTTGCTTAACACCGCCAGCATGCCATTTATTTTTAAACATATGGCGGTGATGCCCGATGTACACCTGGGCAAGGGGTCAACCATTGGCAGCGTTATTCCGACGCGTGGCGCCATCATTCCGGCCGCCGTCGGCGTGGATATCGGCTGCGGGATGATTGCCGTTCGTACCTCTCTGGTTGCCGCCGATCTGCCCGATAACCTGCACGGCCTGCGCAGTGCCATTGAGCAGGCCGTGCCGCACGGGCGCAGCAGTACGCGCAGCAAGCGCGATAAAGGTGCCTGGCATGACATACCGACAGATGTGGATGCCCACTGGGCGCAGCTGGCAACGCGGTTTACAAGTCTGACAGATAAGTATCCTCAGCTACTGAAGACCAATAACCGCCAGCATCTGGGGACGCTCGGTACAGGGAACCATTTTATTGAGATCTGCCTGGATGAAGCTGACCGCGTTTGGGTCATGCTACACAGCGGTTCGCGCGGCGTAGGGAATGCCATTGGTAGCCTGTTTATTACGCTCGCCCAAAAAGATATGCAGCAGCACATTGCCAATCTGCCTGACCGTAACCTCGCGTACTTCAGCGAAGGCAGCCGCCATTACGAGGATTACCTGGAAGCGGTAGGCTGGGCGCAGGATTATGCGCATCACAACCGTGAGGTCATGATGAATCGCGTGCTGGCCTCGCTGTCAGCCTGTATCAGCAAACCTTTTGTGACGCATCAGGAGGCGGTTAACTGCCATCATAACTATGTGCAACAAGAGCAGCATTTTAATGAGCAGGTGCTCGTCACGCGTAAAGGTGCGGTGTCGGCGCAAAAGGGGCAAATGGGCATCATTCCCGGCTCGATGGGCGCAAAAAGTTTTATCGTCCGTGGGCTGGGCAATGAAGACAGTTTCTGCTCATGCAGTCATGGCGCGGGACGCACCATGAGCCGGACTGCCGCTAAAAACCGCTTCACCATCGACGATCAGATACGTGCAACGGCCCACGTAGAGTGCCGAAAAGACCGTGACGTGATTGACGAAATACCGATGGCATATAAAGACATCGATGCCGTTATGGCAGCGCAGTCTTCACTGGTGGAAATCGTTCACACGCTGCGCCAGGTGGTCTGTGTAAAAGGATAAAAGGAAAAATGGACATAACGACAGCAATACATGGCGTGAGTGAACCAATGCGTGAGCGCGTTCGCGCCGTCCTGCGCCAGATAGAAATAGAGAAAGAGGTGCGCGTGCTGTTCGCCTGTGAATCGGGCAGCCGGGGCTGGGGCTTTGCCTCCGAGGACAGTGATTATGATGTGCGCTTTATCTATGTGCACAAACCGCAGTGGTATCTGCGCGTTGAGTCACCACGGGATGTTATCGAAAAGCCCATTGACGCTGAGCTTGACGTCTGCGGCTGGGAATTGCGCAAAGCGCTTGGCCTGTTAAAGCGTGCCAACCCCACGCTTATTGACTGGCTGGACTCGCCGGTCATCTACCGGCAGGACGACGAGGTTATGGCACGCATCAATGCGCTCAGTAAGCGTTTCTTTTCGCCGGAACGTGCTCGCTGGCACTACCGCGCAATGGCGCATAAAAACTTTCATCATTACCTGCAGGGCGACGAAGTCAGACTGAAAAAGTACTTCTATGTTCTGCGCCCGCTTCTGGCAGTGCGCTGGATAGAAGCCGGTAAAGGCGCACCGCCCATGCGCTTTGACCAACTGCTGCCGGGAACCGTACCTGAAGGGCCATTATTGCAGGATATCGCTGAGTTACTGGCGGCTAAACAACGTACCGGTGAAGCGCTCTATGGGCCGCGTCGCCCGGTGCTTCACGCCTTTATAGAAGCTGAACTGGCGCGCGCAGAAGTGACACTGGCTCGGCCTGCGAACCAGCGCGATGACGCGCTACTGGATGCATTACTGTTTGACACCGTACTGGGCAAGAATGCTTAACAAGGAAGGAAAAATGAAAAGCTGGTTTAACAAATTACTGGGGATAAAACCACAACAGGCTTTTCCCATTGTCTGGGATACACAATCGCCATCAATCTACACGCGCCTTGAGCCAACCTATGCCCAGCCGCAACCGCTGGCATGGGATAACAACCTCATAGCCTGTGAACCCTTAGGTGACTCAAATGAAGCATTCTGGGCCGCTGGCGCGCTGGAAGGCACCATGATTTATCACTTTGGAACCGGAAGTGACAATGCTGGCACGGATGAAATACTGTCTGCGCTAAAGGCGGTACTCAGCCATCCCGATCAGAGCACAATGCAGACGTTTTATAACCTCATCAACAAGGGGTCACCGCTGTATTACATTGATGATCTACTCAAAGCCATCCCGCAATGTCAGGAACTGAATGCGGAAAAACTCAGAGAGCTGACATTTTTTCTGTGCACCCAAAGCCAGGACAGGAACCCGGTAAAATTTGCTATGGCGCTTCTGGCATACTTTCCACAGCAGCGCAGCGTTGACGTGTTACAGGTACTGGGACGCCATGACGAGTTTACGCTTTATGCGGTGGTCGCGCTGCGCGCTATCGTTGAACCAGAGCACTATGCTGCTACCTGGTTTGCTCTGGCACAGCGGGTAAACGGCTGGGGACGTGTACATCTCATGGACAGAATGCCTGAGACGCTGGATGCAACGATACAAAGATGGCTGCTGCGCGAAGGTTTTTCTAATTCCATCATGAATGAGTATACCGCCGTGAACTGCGCCGTCCGTGGCGGACTGCTGGAAGCACTGGCAACGGAACACGACGACGCCTTGTTACTGGGAGCGGCAGAAATACTGTATGCCTTACTAAACGACGGTCCGGTTCCCGGCATGGAAGTTTATGACGATGGTGCGCAGGCCTGCCTGGCGTATTTACAACATGTTCTGGTGCACCAGCCTGCTCATCCATTGCACTACCTCACGACGAAGCGGATTAGTGAGTGGGTTAGCGGTGAAGAGTCTCAGGATATCGAGCTTTCCTCACAGTTGGTCGCCATGTGTACCGAAGTGCTGACCTTAGCAGTATGGAATGACATTACCACTCAGGCTCTCGCAGGCGAAGAAGGTTATGCGTTCAATCTTGCCATTGACGCATGTCGCGATCGTAACGTGGATCCCTTCCCTTACCTGTTTGCGCGCCAGCGTGATAAACCCGAATCTACGCTCTGGTATCAAATGATGCAGACAGAGGATCCTGCTCAGGCTTATCAGGTATGTTGCCTGGCAGAAGATCAGTTTGATCTCAATGCGATAGCGAGCGGACCGGCACTGAGCAGCGGAACAGGATTACAATGGACGGCTCACCGCAATCTGGATTCGGTATTACAAGAGTTAAAACGCTTCCCGGAAATGGGATGGTCTTTACTTGAGACCGCCCTGCAAAGTCCAGTTATCAGAAACCGCCAGATGGCAATGAATGCTCTTGAAATGTGGCCGGTGAATAGCCTGTTGGTACATCGTAAGTTTATTGAGGAATGCATAAGCGCTGAACCTCATGATGAAGTCAAACAGCAGCTAATGAACTTACGCGATACACTTTGCGATGCTTCTTAAACAATAAAACCCGCGCTAAGCGGGTTATTACTGATACAGGAATGATGCCTTGCTTATAGAAGGCCGTGACTGCAATGAAAAGCTGGATAATGTCTGGCAGGCGCCACGCTATGTTTATTAAAGGGATATAATATCATTCAGGGATCCGGAAATGATACAGGTATGCCTGTATCATTTCCGGCTAATTGTGGTTATTACTAACAGGGAAAACGCTATGGCACGACGAATAGAGCTTCAGGGAATAGCCAACTCGCTTAATGGAAGTTTTATCAGCCGAAATAATGATTTTCGGGGTTACTGGTCTATTGGGCAGTTAAAACTTGCTACCAATAACAGTGGCGATAATCGCGTAAAAATTTCGCTTCCCACAAAACAGGCTTTTGCCCACACTGAATTATTACATTCAGTCGAGCAGCATTATACGCGCATACTTGAGAAACTTTTAAATAAACAGAAAGTACCTCACCGCTGGGTCAAAGAGGTGAACATTATTCTTGATTTTTCGCCAATAGTTAAAACTTCACAGTTAGCTGAATGCGTCACGTCAGGCGATCCTTTCCGATGTGAGTGCCAGATAATTGATGATAAGGGCCGCACTTATTCCTCAGTCCATTATGGTCGCTGCCAGCCCCATTCAACCAGACGAGAAACGCGTTCAACACGTTCCCTGTCGTTGAAACCTGCCAGGTTATCTACTTTTTTACGGTTCATGGGTTTGAAATATTGAGGTAAATGAAAGACGCCATCCTACTCTGATGCTTCATAACACTTTCTGCGGTGAACCAGGGAAACACCCACTATATTTTTCCTTTTGGGGTCCATCTATCGGTTCCCACCTGGGCCTGATAAAACACAACCGTTCTACAGGCAGAGAAAATCGTTCCCTTTATGGCATGAATAATATCTAACGCACTGACGCCACGAACAACATAACTTTATGCCTTTAAGTTATTTCTCCCACCCTCTGAACCGTGCTCAAATGCCTGATAATTCACCCTGCGCTTATCCTCTTTATTCAAAAGGACTTTTCCATGAAAAAGTATCTTGCTGTGCTGATTGCCGCTGCTGCCCTTGTCCTCAGCGCCTGCTCGCCGTCTGACGATAATAAAGTCAAAGTCGCGATTAACACCGGGCCAGACCAGGCCATCTGGGAAGAAGTGCAGAAAGTGGCGAAAGACAAATACGACCTTGATGTCGAAGTGATTAGCTTTAACGACTACGTGCTGCCAAACGAGGCGCTGCGTAATAAAGATGTGGACGCCAACGCGTTTCAGAGCGTACCTTACCTGGAGGCACAGTCAAAAGAGCGTGGTTATAAGTTTGTGACGCTCTCTAATACCTTTGTGTTCCCGATTGCCGCTTACTCGAAGAAAGTAAAAAGCCTCGCCGAAGTGCCGGATGACGCCACGGTGACCATTTCCAACGAGTCCACCACCCTTGGGCGCAGCCTGCTACTGCTGCAAAGCCAGGGCTTGCTCAAACTCAAAGACGGCGTCGGTTTCCTGCCCACCACGCTTGATATTATTGATAACCCGAAACAGCTGAAAATTGTGGAAGTCGATACGCCGCAGCTTACCCGCACGCTGGACGACCCAAATGTGTATCTGTCTGTCATTAACAACAACTTTGCCTCTCAGGTGAATCTGTCGGCCTCGCGCGATGGCCTGTTTATGGAAAGCGCCGCTTCACCATACGTGAACTTACTGGTGGCGCGTGAAGATAATAAAGACGATCCGAAGCTGAAAAAACTGGTGCAGGCCTTCCAGTCAAAAGAAGTCGAAGACAAAGCGAAGGAAGTCTATAAAGGCGATGCCATTAAAGCCTGGTAATCGCCACGGGGGCTAAAAGTGCCCCCACCTCCCCTGCTACACTTCCAGTACACACAACGTACAGAAGGCGAATAACACCATGTCAGAACAACAATATCAGCCGCCCAAAGTCTGGAAATGGAATCAACAGGATGGCGGCACCTGGTCAAGCATCAACCGCCCTATCGCTGGCCCCACCCACGACAAAACGCTGCCGGTGGGCAAACATCCGCTTCAGCTCTACTCACTTGCCACGCCTAACGGCCAGAAAGTGACTATCATGCTGGAAGAGCTGCTGGCTGCTGGGGTGAAAGATGCAGAGTACGATGCACACCTGATTCGCATTGGCGAGGGCGACCAGTTCTCCAGCGGATTTGTCGAAGTGAATCCAAACTCAAAAATCCCGGCGCTGATGGACCACTCCGTCAACCCACCGGTGCGCGTGTTTGAGTCGGGCGCTATATTGCTGTATCTGGCAGAAAAATTCGGTCATTTCCTGCCAACGGACCTTGCCGGGCGCACCGAAACCCTTAACTGGCTGTTCTGGCTGCAAGGCTCTGCCCCGTATATTGGCGGCGGCTTTGGTCACTTCTATAACTACGCGCCGTTCAAAATTGAGTACGCTATTGACCGCTTCACGATGGAAGCCAAACGCCTGCTTGATGTACTGGACCGCCAGCTTGCGCACCACCGCTACATGGCGGGCGAGCACTACACCATTGCCGACATCGCCACCTGGCCGTGGTACGGCAACCTGGTGACCGGCGGCGTCTACAACGCAGCCGAGTTCCTGGATGCCGGGAACTACACCAACGTGCTGCGCTGGGCAAAAGAAATTGGCGAGCGCCCGGCGGTAAAACGCGGTCGTATGGTAAACCGCGTGCAAGGCCCGCTGAATGAACAGCTGCACGAGCGCCATGATGCGGCAGATTTTGACACGCAGACGGAAGACAAAAAGCAACAGTAAGCCACGGATACGTTGCAGAAATAACCAACGGGAACCTGGCGGTTCCCGTCAGATTGCTGACAAAGAAGGAAAAAACGGGGTTTTTCCTTCTTTGTGGTTAGCAGGCGAAAATCAATGAATTGATTTTCCTTATTTTTTATTGGGTGTCATTCACCCTGTCTGAGACAGGATGAGGTAAGGCATCAGTCTCACGGGAACCTGACGGTTCCCGTTTTTTTGCACAACACGCTGGCTTTGCTGTCTGCGTCTGCTGGGATAATGGCGTTGAACCTTATTAGCGATCGAACTCGCTCAGGTTGCCGTATTTCTCATCCAACGCCTTACTAAACCAGCGCCCACTCATCACCTGCGCCAGCAGCGCCTGCTTTTGCTCTGCGGTGACGGAGTCGTCAGCATCAATACTCTCCAGCACGCTTTCATAGCTGAACGCCTTTTTGCCCATAAACGCACGGGCAGTCGTTCCGTCGGCATCAAGGAATAAAATGTTCTCTTGTGCCTGCGGCTGCCAGGCTGCCCAGGCCGTCAGCCCCTCGCCGTTCGGATCACCGTTGGCAATAAACGCATAAATATAATCCTGGAACAACGCGCTCAGTTGTTTGGCCCCTTCAGAGGCGTAGGCATCCCCCACCAGCCCGGTGTAATTCTGGCTGTCGGTATCCAGCAGCGGTACAAACACGCCGTGAAAAGAGCCAAATACCGCCATTTTTTCACCGACGACAGCGGCATCTTCACCAAACAGGATTTCCATGCCGTAAATCGGTGCGTGATAGTTCGCCGCCATCTTTTGGGCAGAGTCTTCCAGGTTAAACAGGCTGTAAAGCTGGCCGCCGTATTTATTCACAAAGTCATACTGCTTTGAGACGTTCTCATCGGTATTGATTGAGCCATCCGCAATGGCGCTGGAAAAATAGCGGTCAAAGCGGCTGAACAGTGAAAACTCCTGTTCGCCGGAGAGCATCAGCAGCGGCACAGCGTTGTAATGTGTGGTGTCAAAGCCCTCTTTCGGGATAACGTAGCCGTCGTTGTACAAGTGCGGAAACACGCTCATTCTGATGCTGGCGTTAGACATTAACGGCACCAGGCGCTCGCCTGCAAGGCTATAGAGATACTCGCGCACATCGCTGCCCGGCGTTAACAGCCACGCGCTGGCCTCCTCAAGGTTTGCTTTAATACCATCTTCCACCACCAGCGGCGCCAGCGCCTGAGCAAACACCTGCTGGCTTTTGGCTTCATCAGCAAGGGTCATGCCGCCGCTAAAGGAAATCGCTTTCTCAAATTTACCGTCAAACAACGGTGAAATCAGCATGGCCATGACGTCACGCCCGCCCGCTGAAAAACCGGCAACGGTAATATTCCCGGGGTCACCACCAAAACTATCAATATTAGCCTTCACCCATTCCAGCGCTTTATTGATATCAAGCAACGCATAGTTACCGGAATCTTCTGCGGCGTCATGTCCTGTTTTTAACGCAGGCAGCGGATTAAACCCCAATGGCCCAAGACGATAATTCACTGAGACAATAATGGCGTTATGGCGCTCAATAAAAGACACACCAGAAATTTCTTGTGATAAACCACTCTGGTTATTACCACCGTGAACATACACCATGACTGGCAGGTTGTTGACATCATTATTCGGGCGATAGATATCCAGATTAAGCGCATTTTCAGAACCACTCACGCCGTCTGCACCACTTTGCAACGCAACAGCACCGGAGGTCGTCGCATCCCGAACCTCACTCCAGGGCGTGGGATCGACCGGCGCTTTCCAGCGTGCAGCGCCTGAGGTATCGCCGCCGTAAGGAACCCCAAGCCAGACCAGCACATTACCTTCGGCTTTGCCCTGCACGCTACCAGAGTGCGTCTGTCGCACCAGCAGGGAGGTTTCGCCCGCCGGGTCAGGCGTTGAGCGTGTTTCTGCCGGATGATCGCAGGCGCACAGTAAAAGAGTTAGCGCCCCAACGCAGGCCCATTTCATTCTCGCCAGATATGTCCTCACGGTTATTCTCCTTGTGATGATAAATTTCGCCCGCTGCTATATAACCGCAGCACAGCAATATAAAAGGAAAATACCAGGTTAGCACCGTCAGCCAGACTAACAAAACCGAATTAAAGCCATTCTACCTGCTACTTAAATAAGCACGCACGCAGCCATCAATATCTCTACACACAGATATTTTGTTTACCACCTGAATAAAGAGAAATAACCTTAACGGGTCCATTAAATAAGATTAAATATTTTTATTAGCAGAAAGGATAGTGTTTTTATCAAACAGCCTTTCCCCTGCTGGCCACCCTCCCTGCTGGCAAAAAGGCTACCTTTGCGCCAGACGGCAGCGTCTTGCTCACTGCCGTCCTTTTGCATGACAGGGCTTGTGCATAACATCTTCAGAAGTTGACGGTTCCTCGCACGACCTCAGGCCAGATACTGTTTAAACCAGGCCAGCGTACGCTCCCAGGCCAGTTCGGCCGCCGCCTTGTCATAGCGCGGTGTTGAGTCGTTGTGAAAACCGTGGTTAGTACCGGGGTAAATCCAGCCCTGATAAACCTTGTTGTTTGCTTTCAGCGCAGCCTCATACGCAGGCCAGCCTTCGTTGATACGCTCATCGCGCTCGGCGTAGTGCAGTAGCAGCGGTGCGTTGATGTTGGGCACATCGGCCACCGGCGGCTGGCGGCCATAAAACGGCACCGCGCAGGCAAGCTCCGGGTAAGCCACTGCCGCCGCGTTGGCGACACCACCGCCGTAGCAAAAACCGGTAATGCCCACCTTGCCGGTCGTGGCCTCATGATTCATCAGAAACTCCACGGCAGCAAAGAAGTCGTTCATCAGTTTTGTTGGGTCCACCTGCTGTTGCAGCTCGCGACCTTTGTCGTCGTTGCCCGGATAGCCACCGACTGAACTTAACCCGTCCGGCGCCAGCGCCATGTAGCCCGCCTTCGCCACCCGACGCGCCACGTCTTCAATATACGGATTTAACCCACGGTTCTCGTGTACCACCACCACGCCCGCTACCTTGCCCGTGGCCTTTGCCGGGCGCACCAGGTATGCACGCACCTCGCCGTGCCCGTCAGGCGACGGATAGCGAATGTACTGCGCCACAATATCCGGGTCGGTAAACGCCACCTGCTCGGCCAGCGCGTAGTTGGGCTTTAGCGAATTAAAAAGTGCCAGCGCGCTGATGCCGCCTACCGCATACTTTGCTGCCTTGTTCAGAAACTCACGTTTGGTGATTTTGCCGTGGGCATAGTAGTCGTAGCAGTCGAGCAGTTCCTGGGGGAAGTCTTTAGCCGTCAGTCGGGTCATAGCCGATTACCTCTAAGCCGCTTCGGTGAAGGTATCAGCGAGTGTAGAAGAAAACCGGGCAGAACGCCGATAGTTAAACCGGGGCCACAGCCCCGGTCAGGTTTACAGCGCGATATCGGCCACCGTGTTGGGCTGAGGCAGCGTTACCGTGCTGTCAGGTGCAGGCACCGGTACCGGACGCGACGACGGCAGCGGATTATCCAGTCCCAGTACGCGGCTGGTGTCGCTGAGTACCGCTTGCGTTGCCTCAACATTGCCGTTAAGTGTGCTGCCGTAGGAAGGAATGATTTCCCGCAGCTTCATCTGCCAGGCGGCACTGGCGACCTGCTGCGGGAATATGCTTTCCAGCAAGCGCAGCATAATGGGGGCCGCTGTGGACGCGCCGGGAGAAGCCCCCAGCAGAGCTGCAATACTGCCTTTCTGGTCACGCACAATTTCCGTTCCCAGGCGCAGCACGCCGCCTTTTTCAGGGTCGCGTTTGATTATCTGCACGCGCTGCCCCGCCTTCCATAACCGCCAGTCTGCAGGATTGGCCTGGGGGAAATACTGGCGCAACGCGTCAAAGCGGTCCTCATCACTTTGCAGGACCTGACTGACCAGGTATTTCACAAGGCCCAGGTTATCTTTGCCCACATGCAGCATGGGCAGCAGGTTGGCGGAGTGAATGGTGCCAAACAGGTCCCACAGGGAGCCGCTTTTCAGGAATTTAGTGGAAAAGGTTGCAAACGGACCGAAAAGCAGCACTCGCTTGCCGTCCAGCACGCGGGTGTCGAGATGCGGCACCGACATCGGCGGTGCGCCCACCGCAGCCTTACCGTACACCTTCGCCAGATGGCGGTTGACCACCTCCGGGTTCTCCGCCACCAGAAACTCGCCGCCAACCGGGAACCCGGCATAGTCGCGGGCTTCCGGGATGCCGGATTTTTGCAACAGCGTCAGCGATGCACCACCGGCGCCGATAAACACAAAACCTGCCTGAACCGTACGACGCGCACCGGTTTTGAAATCTTTTATCACCACCTGCCAGCCACCGTTACAGCGTTTAAGACTGTATACGTCGCTGTTAAGGCTCAGGGTGAAGTGGGTGTTTTTGGCAAGCGAGGCCACCAGCTGGCGCGTGACTTCACCAAAGTTCATGTCGGTGCCAATGCCAATACGCGTGGCGGCAATTTTCTGCTGCGGATCGCGCCCTTCCATCACCAGTGGTGACCAGCGCGCGATTTCTGCCGCGTCTTCAGAATACGCCATACCGCGAAACAGCGTGCTTTCCTGAAGGGCCGCAAAACGCTTACGCAGGAAATTCACGTTCTCATCGCCCCAGACAAAGCTCATGCCTGGCACGCTATTGATAAAGGATGCGGGATTTTGCAGCGTGCCGCTGCGTACCTGAGATGCCAGGAACTGGCGGGTTATCTGAAAGGATTCGTTGATGCTAACGGCCTTGCTGATATCGATGCTGCCATCCGCCTGCTCTGGCGTATAGTTAAGCTCCATCAACGCGGAGTGCCCCGTCCCCGCGTTGTTCCAGCCGTTGGAACTCTCCTTTGCAATGCCGTCGAGCCGCTCCACCATTTCGATAGACCAGTCCGGCTCCAGTGCCTGCAAAAATGTGCCGAGCGTAGCGCTCATGATGCCGCCACCGATAAGCAGCACATCGACGGACGATGCCTGAAGCGCGTTTGCCTGCTGCAACATGTCTTGCGACATAGCAGGTGCCAACTTTTTCATCTCTCTGCCTCTTATTTTTTATGCTTCGGGTGCAGGTGTACAAATAAAACCCGACATTCAGAAAGTTGTTCTCTGACTGGCGATGAGCGGCGCGGGAGAAGCGCCGTGGAGACGCGTCAAAGCGTGATCAACATATCACTTTTTTGTGATTGTTAAAATTTTTTATTAAATTTTAAAATTTAATGTATATTACGTTAATATAAATAAAGCTTATAAACACGCGTAGTTTCTGTAAGTTCTTATTTTACGTGAATATTGTTGGCTGGCTGGCGCGCTAAATACGCCCTATGATGAGAAGCCCCATGACGATAATCCTGCTAAGGGAAAGATGATGCCTTACGTTGCCAATCCACTACCAGAAGATGCTCTATCGCCGCTGTGGGCGCAGCGGCCTGCGTCTGCCTGCACTGTCGCTTGGGCTGTGGCACAATTTTGGCCACAGCAGCACGCTTGATTCGCAGCGTGCGCTGCTGCATAAGGCCTTTGACCTCGGTATTACCCACTTTGATTTAGCCAACAACTATGGCCCGCCGCCCGGCAGCGCTGAGGCAAATTTTGGCCGCCTGCTGCGCGAGGATTTTGCCGGTTATCGCGACGAGCTGATTATCTCCACGAAAGCGGGCTACGACATGTGGCCCGGCCCATACGGTAGCGGCGGTTCACGCAAATATCTGCTGGCAAGTCTCGACCAGAGCCTGCAACGCCTGGGGCTGGATTACGTGGATATCTTCTACTCGCACCGCGTGGATGAAAACACGCCGATGGAAGAAACGGCCGGGGCGCTGGCCCACGCCGTGCACAGCGGTAAAGCGCTGTATGTTGGGATTTCTTCTTACTCGCCCGCCCGCACCCGCGACATGGCGGCACTGCTTAAAGCACAAGGTGTACCGCTGTTGATTCACCAGCCCTCATACAACCTGATTAACCGCTGGGTAGATACCAGCGGCCTGCTTGATACGCTCGAAGAGCACGGCGCCGGCTGCATTGCCTTTACGCCGCTGGCGCAGGGGCTGCTCACGGGCAAGTATTTACAGGGTATTGCGCAGGGTTCTCGTATGGCGCGTGAAGGCAACAAAGTACGTGGTCTTAATGCGAACATGCTGACGCCCACGAACCTGCAAAGCCTGAAGCTACTGAATGAGATGGCAAAGCGTCGCGGCCAGAGCATGGCGCAAATGGCGTTAAGCTGGCTATTAAAAGATGAGCGCGTAACGTCGGTGTTGACTGGCGCAAGCCACCCGGAGCAGCCTGAAGAGAACGTTCAGGCGCTGGAAAACCTGAACTTTAGCGCGAGCGAACTGGAGGAAATAGACAAACACGTAGAGGACGGGCAAATCAATTTATGGCAGGCCTCGTCGGATAAATAACCGCGTACAGCCCAACAGAAGCAAAGCGGTAAAGAAGTCAGTGTTTCTGGCAGGTAAGATGCGTGTCTGCACGACGTTAAATAACCGCAAACGGGCAAAGCTCGCGCGGGCGGCAAAATGCCAGAAACGACAAAGGGGCCAGCAGGCCCCTTTGTTACTAAGCGGTTAAGCATAAACCGCTATTTGGGTTTATTCACTTCCTGGCCCACCAGGCCAATCCTGAGATAGCCAGCCTGACGCAGCTGGTCCATCACGTTCATCATCGTTTCGTAATCCACGCTCTTGTCGGCGCGAAAGAAAATGGTGGTGTCCTTTTTACCTTCTGTGACAGTGGTCAGCGTATTCACCAGCGTCTCTGTCGTCACCGGCTCATTGCCGATAAACAGGGTTTTGTCCGCCTTCACCGACAGGTACACCGGTTTTTCCGGACGCGGCTCGGGCTGACTGCTGGTGGCCGGCAGGTTGACCTTCACGTCCACTGTCGCAAGCGGTGCGGCAACCATGAAGATAATCAGCAACACCAGCATCACGTCGATAAACGGCGTGACGTTGATGTCGTGCATTTCGCCATCGTCGTCGCGATTTTCGTTGAGATGCATCGCCATGAAAATTTAACCTAAACGCAGTTTCTGAGCGGAGGGAACCGGATGAGATGGTGCGCTGGCCTGGAGATCGAGGTCACGGCTTTGCAGCAGCAGTACCTGGGCGGCAGAGTCGCTAAGTGAGGCCTTAAAGCCACCAATAGTACGGGCGAAAATATTGTAAATCACTACCGCAGGGATAGCCGCAATAAGACCAATGGCGGTGGCAAGCAGCGCCTCGGCAATGCCGGGTGCCACTACCGCCAGGTTGGTGGTCTGGGTCTGGGCAATACCGATGAAGCTGTTCATGATGCCCCAGACGGTGCCAAACAGCCCCACAAACGGCGAAATAGCGCCGATGGTGGCAAGGTAACCGTTACCGCGCCCAAGCTGGCGACCTACCGCCGCAACACGGCGCTCCAGACGAAAGCTGGTGCGGTCTTTAATACCTTCGTTATCTTCACTGCCTGCGGAGAGTTCAAGCTCGTTTTGCGCTTCTTTAATCAGCATCAGAGACAGGCTATGGTTGCCAAAAGCCTGTGCTTTTTCATTCGCTTCGTCCAGTGAGCGAACGTCGGCTAACAGCGCCTGCTCTCGCTTAAGGTTGCGCTGGCGGCCCAGCAGACTGGCGCCTTTGCTAAAGAAGATCGCCCAGGTCACAACGGAGGCCAGAATCAGGCCAATCATTACCGCTTTCACCACGATGTCAGCATGGTTGTACATGCCCCAGACGGACAGGTCCGTCGGCATCATCAAATTCTCGGTCACACTCACTCTCCAGGACGAAATTTTGAGAAAACTGTCCGTAATGATACCAAAACAACGTCGAATTGATAGTGGTTCTCATTAGTATTTACAGACCGCCTGATTTTGTACTCACTTTCCTGACATTTACAGCGCAAAAATCTCATTCTCACCGAGGTCCATGATTAAGCGTCTTCAGGTATTGCGCGCAGGCGGCTGGCATCCTATTTTGGACATCCAGCCGTACAGACGGGGAATGTCATGACGAAGAAACATATTGAAACCACGCTGGTCAATGCCGGGCGTGATAAACGATACACACAGGGTTCGGTCAACAGTGTCATCCAGCGCGCTTCATCGCTGGTGTTCGAAAGCGTGGCGGCTAAAAAACACGCCACCGCCAACCGCGCCAATGGCGAGTTGTTCTACGGGCGGCGCGGCACGCTGACCCATTTTTCGCTCCAGGAAGCGATGTGTGAACTCGAAGGCGGCGCAGGTTGCGCGCTCTTTCCCTGCGGTGCGGCGGCAGTGGCGAACACTATCCTTGCCTTTGTGCAGCAGGGCGACCGGGTGCTGATGACCAACACCGCCTACGAGCCAAGCCAGGATTTCTGCACCAAAATACTGGCGAAAATGGGGGTCAGCACCGACTGGTTCGACCCGCTGATTGGTGAAGATATTGCCAGCCTGGTCAGCGCCGATACACGCGTGGTGTTTCTGGAATCTCCCGGCTCCATCACTCTGGAAGTGCACGATGTGCCTGCTATTGTGCGTGCGGTGCGTAGTAAAGCGCCGGATGCGATCATTATTATCGACAACACCTGGTCTGCGGGTGTGCTGTTTAAAGCGCTGGATCATGGCGTGGACATCTCTATCCAGGCCGGGACAAAATATCTGGTGGGCCACTCTGATGCCATGATTGGCACCGCCGTTGCCAATGCCCGTTGCTGGGATCAGCTGCGGGAAAATGCCTATCTGATGGGGCAAATGGTGGATGCCGATACCGCCTATGTGACCAGCCGCGGGCTACGCACGCTGGCGGTACGTCTGCGCCAGCATGAAGAAAGCAGCATTGCCATTGCACAATGGCTTTCGCAGCAACCGCAGGTGGCGCGCGTTAATCATCCGGCACTGCCACAAAACAGCGGCCATGAATTCTGGAAACGCGATTTTACCGGCAGCAGCGGCCTGTTCTCGTTTGTGCTGAATAAACGCCTGAACGATGATGAGCTGGCCCATTTCCTCGATAACTTTACGCTATTTACAATGGCATATTCCTGGGGCGGTTTTGAATCACTGATACTGGCTAACCAGCCAGAGGAACTGGCGGCCATTCGTCCGCAGGGCCAGCTTAACTTCAGTGGCACGCTGGTAAGACTGCACGTTGGTTTAGAGAACGTTGACGATTTACTCGCAGATTTAGCCGCAGGACTGGCGCGTATCGCGTAAAGTTGACAGTCATGGATACCCGGGATGACACCCGGGTGCAAAATCTCTCCATTTTGAGATGCCAGGAAGCAAGGCATCAGCGTCGTTTGCGGTTACAATAGTCCCACTACTCGCAGTTTGTACGTTTCGCAAGGTAATTCATGGCCGTCATACAGAATATCGCCACCGCGCTCTGGCAACACGATTTTGCCGCCCTGGCGGACCCGCGCGTTGTTGGCATCGTCTACAGCATCATGTTTTTAACCCTGCTGCTGGAAAATGGCCTGCTGCCTGCGTCGTTTTTACCCGGCGACAGCCTGTTAATTCTGGCAGGGGCGCTCATTGCACGCGGGGTGATGGAGTTTGTGCCAACCATTGTGCTACTGACAACGGCCGCAAGTGTCGGCTGCTGGTTCAGTTATCTCCAGGGGCGCTGGCTCGGTAATACCCGCATCGTAAAAGGCTGGCTACAGCAGTTGCCCACACAATACCACCAGCGTGCAGCGTTTATGTTTGATAAACATGGCCTGATGGCGCTGCTCGCCGGGCGCTTTCTGGCATTTGTGCGTACGTTACTGCCAACAATGGCGGGTATTTCCGGGCTGTCTAACCGCCGTTTCCAGTTCTTTAACTGGTTGAGCGGGCTGCTGTGGGTGGGTGTGGTAACCAGCTTTGGCTACGCGCTCAGTATGATCCCGTTTGTGAAACGCCATGAAGATCAGGTCATGACCTTTCTGATGGTGTTGCCGGTTGTTTTGCTGGTGGCAGGGCTTATTGGCGCCCTGCTGGTCGTGCTTAAAAAAAGGGCTTCCCGCTCCTGAGACATTCGCAGACCTCTTCCAGTCAGGGAGAGGTAACGTTGCGCCTTTGTCCGCTTTTCGCGCCACGCGCTCTTAATCGCCTGCCTGTCAACCGTGATATGCCTTGACGTAAAACATAACGGTGCGCTCCCCACCATTTTCACGCCCCGTGAAGCAGGCTATTTTTCAGCAAGACGTGTGGGCTACGGTCTGAATTCGGTTAGCACAGCGTTTCTCATGCGCGCGACTTCTTCACCCGGCGTCACGCCAAAATAGCGCTTAAACTCGCGGCTGAACTGTGAGGCGCTTTCATATCCTACCTGTACCGCCGCCGTACTCGCCTTCATGCCATCACGCACCATCATCAGGCGTGCCTTATGCAGGCGAAAGGATTTAATGTACTGCAACGGTGAAGTACTGGTTACCGCTTTAAAGTTGTGGTGAAACGCCGACACGCTCATGTTGGCTTCGGCGGCAAGCAGATCAACGCTCAGGTTTTCAGTAAACTGGTTTTCGATACGCCTTAGGGCGCGGCTTATCTGGCTAAAGTGCGTCTGGCGACTCACCAGCGCCAGCAGCGCCCCGCCGCACGGCCCGGTCAACACATGGTAGAGAATTTCGCGGATAATCTGCCTGCCCAGCACGCGAGCGTCCAGCGGACGCTCCAGCACATCCAGAAGCCGCTCGGCGGCACACAAAATCTCCCCGGTCAGTACGCTGGAGTTGATGCCGCTTGCAGACGGCTGCGGCGCGAATCGGTCGTCCTCGCCGATATCCAGCAACAAATCCTGAAGCTGCGTGATGTCGATATTCAGGCGCAGCCCGGCAAGCGGTGATTGCGCCGTGGCGAAGGTTTCACACTCAAACGGCAGCGGCACTGTTAAAAGCAGGTACTCGCTGGCGTCGTAGCGAAACACCCGATCATTGAGATAACCTGTTTTGTTGCCAGAGAAGAGAAAAATGATACCTGGCTGATACATGACTGGCGTGCGCGGGTGAGGCTGAGTTCCCCATAACAGCGTAAGATTAAGGCGGCGCGCCTCTTCATCCTTACCGTTTTGTTTCAGTAAGTTAATCTTTTCAGTCAGCGCCCGACAAATTGCCTGCCTGTCCATCCTTCACGCTCCGCTTATCTGGTATCACTCATCAAAGTGTGCACACAAAAATCCATTTTCTCTACTCGTTTGTAGAAACAGGCAAGATAAAGACAGAAATGAGCATTGAGTGAGAAGCGCCTTGCAGCCCAGAATAACGGCATCCGGCAGCGACCCGCTGCTCTGCTTATTAACCCAGCCGAGGGATTACGTGACATGAACAATTTTAACCTGCATACCCCTACCCGCATTCTGTTTGGTAAAAACGCCATCGCCGATCTGCGCGCCCAGATCCCGGTTGACGCCCGCGTGCTGATAACCTACGGTGGCGGCAGCGTGAAAAAAACCGGCGTGCTCGACCAGGTGCTGAGTGCTCTTAGCGGACTGGACGTGCTGGAATTTGGTGGCATTGAACCAAATCCGTCTTATGAAACGCTGATGAAAGCCGTCACGCTGGTGCGTGAGCAGAACGTGACTTTCCTGCTTGCCGTGGGCGGTGGTTCGGTGCTGGATGGCACCAAATTTATTGCCGCAGCCGCTGTTTACCCGCAGGACCAGGATCCGTGGCGCATTATTGAGACCCGTGGTAGCGACGTGGCAAGCGCCATCCCGATGGGGTCGGTGTTAACGCTGCCCGCAACCGGCTCAGAGTCCAACAGCGGGGCAGTCATTTCCCGTCGCGCCACCGGTGACAAGCAGGCCTTTATGAGCGCGCACGTACAGCCACAGTTTGCCATTCTCGACCCGGTTTATACCTACACGCTGCCGCCGCGCCAGGTAGCGAACGGCGTGGTGGACGCTTTTGTACACACTATTGAACAGTATCTGACCTACCCGGTTGATGGGCGCATTCAGGACCGCTTTGCCGAAGGCATTTTGCTGACGCTCATTGAGGAAGGCCCGCGGGCGCTCGCCGAGCCAGAAAACTACGACGTGCGCGCTAACGTGATGTGGGCCGCCACAATGGCGCTCAACGGCCTGATTGGCGCAGGCGTGCCGCAGGACTGGGCGACCCATATGCTGGGCCATGAGCTGACCGCCATGCACGGCCTGGAGCATGCCCAGACGCTGGCGATTGTGCTGCCATCGCTGATGAACGAAAAACGCGATACCAAGCGTGAAAAACTGCTGCAATATGGCGAGCGTGTCTGGAATATCACTGAAGGCAATGAGGAGCAGCGCATTGATGCAACCATCGCCGCGACCCGCGATTTCTTCGAACGTATGGGCGTGAAAACGCACCTGTCCGACTACGGTCTCGATGGCAGTTCTGTCCCGGCGTTGCTGGCAAAACTCGGGGAACACGGCATGACGGCACTTGGCGAACGTGGCGATATCACCCTTGATGTCAGCCGCCGTATTTACGAAGCCGCACGTTAAGATTTTCCCCCTCGGCCTTTCGTTTTCGGCTATTTCGGCCAGACTTAGTCATTAACAAACCGGGGTTGCGCCCCGGTGGAGGCGACTGACGAACTCCATCCTGTGGCAGGCAGGATGGGTAACACCCAACAGGAAAATATGGAAAATCAAGGCATTGATTTTCACCCGCTCACCACTAAAGAAGGAAAAACCACGATTTTTCTTCTTTGTCGCAATCTGAACCGGGGCGCCGTCCCGGTTGTGAAGTCAGTAAGGAGGAAGTAATGACACATCCCTCTCAGATTAAACTTTCCGACGGTAATCTGATGCCGCAGTTAGGGCTTGGCGTATGGCAGGCAAGCCATGATGAGGTGGTTCCGGCGGTGCAAAAGGCGCTGGAGGCAGGCTATCGCTCTGTCGATACAGCCAGCATCTACAAAAACGAAGACGGCGTAGGCGAAGCGCTGGCCAATGCGGGCGTGGCGCGCGATGAGCTGTTTATTACCACCAAACTGTGGAATGCCGACCAGCACGATCCGCGTGCTGCGCTACAAGCGAGCCTGAAAAAGCTCAGACTGGATTATATCGACCTGTACCTGATCCACTGGCCGGTGCCGGTTCAGGATAATTACGTCGATGCCTGGAAAGGCATGATTGAACTGCAAAAAGAGGGGCTGATTAAGAGTATTGGCGTGTGTAATTTTAACGTCGAGCACCTGCAGCGAATTATTGATGAAACAGGCGTGACGCCGGTCATTAACCAGATTGAACTGCACCCGCTGTTCCAGCAGCGCCAGCTCCATGCCTGGAACGCCACCCACAAGATTCAGACCGAATCCTGGAGCCCGTTGGCACAGGGCGGTGAAGGGGTGTTTGACCAGAAGCTGATTCGCACGCTGGCAGATAAATACGGCAAAACCCCGGCGCAGATTGTGGTTCGCTGGCACCTCGACAGCGGGCTGGTGGTGATTCCGAAATCCGTCACGCCGTCGCGCATTGTCGAAAACTTTGACGTGTGGGATTTCCGGCTCGATAAGGATGAGATTGCCGATATCGCAAAACTGGATGCGGGCAAACGACTGGGGCCGGACCCGGATACGTTTAGCGGATGAGGCATCACTCGTATGCCTTAAACTGAAAACGCCCCGCCTGTGACGGGGCTTTTTTACCTACACGCTCTGGTGAAACGGCAGTTTATACTCAAAGAATGAGAAAGCACGCTCACCGCATCACTAGCGTGATATTGGGATGGTCAGCGACAATCTCCAACAGGATATCGAAGTAAGTCTGACCGCTGCCGTTTTCTAATTCTGCCAGCTTGCGCTGGAAGTGGGCGTGGTTGAAACGCTCGGGCTGGGTGAGTTTGTCCTGATAATAGCGGCGCGTGGCCTCAAAGCCGAGCGCCTCACGGCTGAGTTCTGCATCCAACCACACCAGCGTAGCGGGTTCGTTGCCCGCCAGTGCGCCAAAGCCGCCGTACAGCAGGTCGTTGAAGGCATCCAGACTCTGCGCCAACTGCCATGATTCATTAGCCATAAAGACCGCGTTCACTTCGCCGTAAAAGGAGGGAACGTCGTGAATATGCGCGCCGTTAAGCGTCAGCGTTTTCATCATCTTGCCTCCTGTACACAGCGTAAACACGGCCCCTGCCCGCTTTTGTCGCTAGCGTAAGTGCCAGGGCGGTTATACGTGACAAGCCGCCGAAAACTCACGCCTCGGGGTGCCATGCCTGTCAGCAACGGGCACCCGCTTTCTGCTCACTAACGCTGGGCTGGTTTTGCTCGCTTTTTCGCCGCCGGTTTCGGCGTCTGACGCTGGTGCGCCACCGGCGTATGTTTGGTCAACGCCGGACGAGTATGGCGGTTCTGGCGACGCGCTTCGCGCATCTCTTCCAGCGTCGGCGCTGGCACCAGGCACTCCCGGCGACCACCAATCAGGTGTTTTTTACCCATCGCTTCCAGCGCCTGACGAATCAGCGCCCAGTTGGCCGGATCGTGATAGCGCAGCAGCGCTTTATGCAGACGACGCTGCTTGTCGCCTTTTGGTATCACCACATCTTCACTTTTATAACCAATTTTGCCCAGCGGGTTCTTGCCGGTGTAATACATGGTTGTAGAGTTAGCCAGCGGCGACGGATAGAAGTTCTGCACCTGATCGAGGCGGAAGCGGTGGCGCTTAAGCCACAGCGCCAGGTTCACCATGTCCTCGTCCGTGGTGCCAGGATGCGCCGAGATAAAATACGGGATCAGGTACTGCTCTTTGCCCGCCTGCTTCGAATACATATCAAACAGCTGTTTAAAGCGGTCATAGCTGCCCATGCCTGGCTTCATCATCTTCGACAACGGTCCCTGCTCGGTATGCTCCGGGGCAATCTTCAGGTAGCCGCCCACATGGTGCGACGCCAGCTCTTTGATATAGCGCGGATCTTCCACCGCAATGTCATAGCGTACCCCGGAGGCAATGAGGATCTTTTTAATGCCTTTCAACTCACGGGCGCGGCGGTACAGATTGATGGTCGGCTCATGGTTGGTGTCCATATGCGGACAGATATCCGGGTAGACGCAGGACAGGCGGCGGCAGGTCTGCTCGGCGCGCGGCGATTTACAGCGCAGCATATACATATTGGCGGTCGGGCCACCGAGATCGGAAATAATGCCGGTAAAACCCGGCACGGTGTCGCGAATGGCTTCGATCTCGTTGATTATTGAGTCTTCAGAGCGGCTCTGAATGATGCGCCCTTCGTGCTCGGTAATGGAGCAGAAGGAGCAGCCACCAAAACAGCCGCGCATGATGTTAACCGAGAAGCGAATCATTTCATACGCCGGAATGCGGCTTTTACCGTAAGACGGATGCGGGATACGCTGATAAGGCAGCGCAAAGACGTGGTCCATTTCCTCGGTAGAAAGCGGAATAGCGGGCGGGTTTATCCAGATGTAGCGTTCACCGTGCTTTTGCATCAGCGCACGGGCGCAGCCCGGGTTGGTTTCATGGTGCAGGATGCGCGAAGCGTGGGCGTACATCACTTTGTCATTTTTTACTTTCTCAAACGACGGCAGCAGCACATAGGTTTTCTCCCACGGCTTCGGGCGCGGCAACTGCACCGTAATGGGCTTCGCTTCGGCAGGCTCTGGCGTTTTACCGTCAGCGCACGGCAGGTCTTCGCCGTAAGGATGTGGAATCGGGTCAATGCGCCCGGGCGTGTCGAGGCGGGTGGAATCTACGCCCACCCAGCCGGGCAGCGCTTCTTTACGGATAATAGCGGTATTGCGCACGTCAACGATTTCGCTAATCGGCTCGCCCTGCGCCAGACGGTGCGCCACTTCCACCAGCGGGCGCTCGCCGTTGCCGAACATCAGCATATCGGCTTTGGCATCAAAGAGCACCGAGCGGCGCACGGTGTCGGACCAGTAATCATAGTGCGCGGTGCGCCGCAGGCTGGCCTCAATGCCGCCCAGAATTACCGGCACATCGCGCCAGGCTTCTTTGCAGCGCTGGGTGTAGACCACGGTGGCTCTGTCCGGGCGCTTGCCGCCTACGTTGTCTGCGGTGTAAGCGTCGTCATGGCGCAGCTTACGATCGGCGGTGTAGCGGTTAATCATTGAGTCCATGTTGCCTGCGGTCACGCCAAAGAACAGGTTTGGCTTACCAAGACGCATGAAGTCATCTTTACTGTTCCAGTCCGGCTGCGAGATGATCCCAACGCGAAAGCCCTGCGCTTCCAGCATGCGGCCACAGATAGCCATGCCAAAGCTTGGGTGATCGACATACGCATCGCCGGTAACAATAATGATATCGCAGCTGTCCCAGCCCAGCAGATCCATCTCCTCACGCGACATGGGCAAAAACGGCGCCGGGCCGAAGCAGGCAGCCCAGTATTTAGGCCATGAGAAAAGATCGCGATCGGGCTGAATCAGGGAGGTTGCGCTCATAATGTTCCGGGGATTGCGTTAAAAACCATCAAAGGGCGTGGATTATACGCTTTGTCGTCAGGCGAAATGAAGGGTTTTGTGTCTGGCCCGGCGCCGGGCCAGAAAAATCAAGGCGCTGGGTTTACCACAATCTGGCCCAGTGAGCCGCGATCGGCCATTTCCAGCGTCTGGCTGCCAAACAGAAACGGGAAATGTTCCCAGGAAGGCTGGCTGAAATAAACCAGCAGCTGCACCTGGCCGTCCACCCACACCGTATCTTTCCAGCCACGATCTTCGCCAAACGGCAGCGCGCCGTTGACATCCTGTACCAGGAAACGTGCGCCTTCGATATAAAAAGGCTGCGGCGTGTCGGCACGAACCGTCCAACGCTCCCAGTTGCCCTGAAGCGTGGTGATATCAATGCGCTTCATGTCCCATAGCTGTCCATTGATACCCGGATCGCTACCAAGTGTGATGTCGCGTGAGCGCACGGGCGAACCGTTAATGATTTCATCTGGCAGCAGGCGCATCGGCAGGTTATCGGTCACCAGCGGCAGCAGGCCGCCCGGGCGCAATGTCAGCACCAGCGTGGACACCAGAATAGATGACGGTTCAAAAAAGCCGCGAATACGCTCGACCAGCGTCGCCGCCTCGCCGCAGGTCAACGAAACCTCAGTACCATCGCTCATATCAACCAGAATTTCACGTCGCTCGCCCGGGGCCAGCGACAGCTGCTTAACTGACACAGGTGCCGGTAAAAAACCCTGATCGCTTGCGATAACATGCAACGGACGGCCATCGCTGAACTGAAGCTGATAGTGGCGGGCGTTGGAGGCATTAAGCAAACGCAGGCGCACCCAACCACGCGAGACCTCCACAAACGGGTTTTGCACACCGTTGACTACCAGACGGTCACCCACAAAGCCGCCGCTACCCGGCTCGCTGTACTCCGGCGCACCAAAGTTATCCAGCCGCTTGTCCTGAATAATGACCGGAAAATCGTCCACGCCGTAGTTTTTGGGGATGGGCAGTGATTTACTGACCTCATCTTCCACCAGCCACATACCCGCAAGCCCGGTGTAAACCTGGCGCGCGGCGCGGTTAGGGGTGTTAGCACGATACCAGAGCGTGGCCGCTTGCTGGCGAATTGGCAGCACCGGCGCCCATTCTGCGCCCGGCGACATCATACGCGCAGCGCCACCGATAAGCGCGCCTGGCACCTGCAGGCCGTTAACGGCCATCGCCACGTTTTCCTGCAGCCGGTTGCTGTAAATCATTTTGACGTCGTCACCGCTCCAGACGCGGATGGTCGGCCCCATGTAGCTGCCGTTAAAGCCCCAGACCGAGGCTTTACTGCCAGAGCCAGTAAATGACCAGTGGCTGCGCTGCATGGTTAAAAAGAGGGGCTGGCCACGGCGGGATTCCAGCAGCGGTGGCAGCGGCAACGGGGGCTGCTGGCTGGCGGCATTTGCCCTCAGCGGCACTGCACCTGCGCATAGCGCAATTCCCGATGCCTGAATAAACTGACGCCGACTGAGTGACATAATTAAACCTTGCTCCATGAAAAAACCGGGCAGTGAAGATATCCGGCTACTGAAAATAAGTGAATCTACTTTTTATGGGCTTTTTGCGCGGCTTCGCGCTCTGCCACTTCTTTATCCAGGGCGTCGATTTTATCCAGCATCAACGCCCGGCAGTGGGCAGCCAGCTCACGCACCTGATCTTTATTGTATGTGCTAACGTCTACCGGCGGCAGCATTTCAACAATCACCAGCCCATTATTCCAGCGATTAAGCTTAATTTTATTACTGGTGTTAGAAACGCATACCGGAATGATGGGGACACCTGCGGCAATGGCTGCGTGAAAGGCACCGGTTTTAAACGGCAGCAGACCGCGCCCTCGGCTACGGGTCCCTTCCGGGAACATCCAGATAGAGATGGTGCGCTCGCGAAACTGCCTGACGACTTGCGCGATGGTGCCGTGCGCTTTTGCGCGGTTGTTACGGTCAATCAGCAGGTTGCCAGTCAGCCAGTAGAGCTGGCCGAAAAACGGGATCCACAGCAGGCTTTTTTTACCCACGGTCACGGTTGGCGGCTGAACAATGCGCGATGCCGTCACCATATCGTAATTATTCTGGTGGTTAGCAATATAAATGGCGTTGCCATAGTTCTCTGCGCCCTGCGGTTTACGGGTTTCAACCTTCAGGCCAAACACCACGGCCAGGCGGCCAAACATATGGCCGAAGGTGGCGACATGGCGCGGGTCTCGCGGACGGAACAGACACCAGACAGAACCAAAAATACAAACCAAAAGACTGTACAGTACAACGATAATAAAACGAGCAATCAATAACATAACAACCTCAGAAACGGCAGCCGCTGAACAGTATACTGGCTTTCGTGTAAAACGCAGCGGCCTGTCAGCATGTCCATGTTAGCCATGAAGGTGAGGAACCCAGACGGTTATTCTTATGCTCATAATGAGAATTAACAATGGGTCTGGCAGGAAAAACGCGTGCGGCACCGGAACAAGGTTGCGTTATCCGGTGCCGCTGCGTTGCATTACTCTTCGCTGTCGTCGCCCGCAGCACGGCGCGGCGCGTCAACTTCCACACTATCAATACGCTGTAATCCACGCATCAACGTACCGCGACGCCCGCGCTCGGTACGCACCTTCTGTAACTCTTCCGGGCGCAGCTTCAGCTTGCGTTTGCCAACGTGGATGGTGACGCCACTTTGCGGCGGCAGGATGTTGAGATACGCCAGTCTGTCGGTCCCTGCAGCAGCCTCGGCAGACGGAATTGAGATGATTTTGTTGCCTTTGCCTTTGGAAAGTTGCGGTAACTCGCCCACCGGGAACATCAACATACGTCCTGCGGCCGTGATCGCGAGCAGCATATCCTCGTCGTTGTGAATTTCCAGCGGCGGCAGCACGCGAGCATTGTCCGGCAGGGTAATGAGCGCTTTACCCGCGCGGTTACGCGCCACGAGATCGTTAAAGGTACAGATAAAGCCGTAACCGGCATCAGAAGCCATGAGCAGTTTTCTGTCATCCGGCGCCATCATCACCTGCTCAACCGTCGCACCCGGCGGCAATGTCAGTTTAGCGGTCAGCGGTTCGCCCTGACCGCGCGCCGACGGCAGCGTTATCGGGTCCAGCGCGTAACTGCGCCCGGTGGAGTCAATAAACACCACAGGCTGGTTACTCTTGCCCTTAGCGCTCGCAAGATAGCTGTCGCCAGCTTTGTAGCTCAGGCTCGCGGCATCAATATCGTGGCCTTTGGCGCTACGCACCCAGCCCATCTGCGAGAGCACAATAGTGACCGCTTCAGACGGCATCATGTCGTGCTCGTTCATGGCCTTCGCTTCTGCACGTTCGCGCAGCGGAGAGCGTCTGTCATCGCCGAAGGCTTCAGCATCGGCCTGCAGCTCTTTTTTCAACAGCGTGTTCATGCGGCGCTCAGAGCCAAGCGTTGCCTGTAACTGATCGCGCTCTTTTTCAAGGTCACTCTGCTCACCGCGAATTTTCATCTCTTCAAGCTTCGCCAGGTGGCGCAGTTTCAGCTCAAGGATAGCTTCGGCCTGGGTTTCACTTAACGCAAAACGCTCAATCAGTACCGGCTTCGGCTCGTCTTCACTGCGAATGATATGAATCACTTCGTCAATGTTGAGGAACGCCGTCAGCAAACCCTCAAGGATATGCAGGCGCTTGAGCACTTTGTCCAGACGGTAATTCAGACGACGGCGCACCGTGTCGCGGCGATAGACCAGCCACTCGCTCAGGATTTCAAGCAGGTTTTTCACCGCCGGACGCCCGTCGAGGCCAATCATGTTGAGGTTAATGCGGTAGCTTTTTTCCAGATCGGTGGTGGCAAACAGGTGGTTCATCACCTGCTCCATATCCACGCGGTTGGAGCGCGGTACAATCACCAGACGGGTCGGGTTTTCGTGGTCAGATTCATCACGCAGGTCGTCCACCATCGGCAGCTTTTTCGCACGCATCTGGTTAGCGATTTGCTCCAGCACGCGTGCGCCGGAAACCTGGTGTGGCAGCGCGGTAATCACCACCGCGCCATCTTCCTTCGACCACACGGCGCGCATACGCACAGAGCCACGGCCATTCTGGTAGATTTTGCGGATTTCGTCACGTGGCGTAATGATTTCTGCCTCGGTCGGATAGTCCGGACCGTGAACGATATCCAGCAGCGCGTCCAGCGTGGTGTTCGGCTGTTCAATCAGCGTGATGGCCGCCTGCGCCACCTCTTTAAGGTTATGCGGTGGAATATCGGTTGCCATGCCAACCGCGATGCCGGTCGTGCCGTTCAGCAGAATGTTCGGCAGACGTGCGGGCAGCATTTTTGGCTCGCTCAGCGTGCCGTCGAAGTTAGGTACAAAATCCACGGTGCCCTGGCCCAGCTCGCTTAACAGCAGCTCGGCATATTTTGACAGGCGAGACTCGGTATAACGCATCGCCGCAAAGGATTTCGGGTCGTCCGGCGCCCCCCAGTTGCCCTGGCCGTCCACCAGCGGATAACGGTAGGAGAACGGCTGCGCCATCAGCACCATCGCTTCATAACAGGCGCTGTCGCCGTGAGGATGGTATTTACCCAGTACATCACCGACGGTACGTGCGGATTTTTTAAATTTGGCGCTGGCGTTCAGCCCCAGCTCCGACATGGAATAGATAATACGACGCTGAACCGGCTTGAGGCCGTCACCAATAAACGGCAGCGCGCGGTCCATGATGACGTACATGGAATAGTTCAGATAGGCGTTTTCCGTGAACTGGTGCAGTGCGAGACGCTCTGTACCGTCATGAGTCATATCGCTCATTAATCGTAGATCCTCAGAAAGGCGGTCGCCGTCAGACAAAACGGCAATATTGCCTCAGATAATACAGTATCTGACCCACTGACGCACAAGGAAGGACAATTATTGCTTCTCACGCAAAAGTCTTTGCACATTTTTCCGACTTGAGCGTGACGTTGTTCACATTATAATCGTCGGCAAATGATTTCTGGTAGAGGCAACATCATGAGCAACATTCTGATTATTAATGGCGCTAAAAAATTCGCCCATTCCAACGGCCAGCTTAACGACACGTTGACTGACGTCGCAGTGAGCTTCCTGCGTGACCGGGGCCACGAGGTGCAGGTCACCCGTGCTGATGAAGACTACGATATTCAGGCTGAAGTGGCGAAATTCCAGTGGGCTGACACCATCATCTGGCAGATGCCGGGTTGGTGGATGGGTGAACCCTGGACTGTGAAAAAATATATCGATGATGTGTTCACTGAAGGCCACGGCACTTTGTATGCCAGCGATGGACGTAGCCGCAAAGACGCCTCTAAAAAATACGGCTCCGGCGGCCTGATGCAGGGCACTAAATATATGCTGTCCCTGACCTGGAACGCGCCGTTAGATGCCTTTACTGACAAAGATCAGTTCTTCCACGGCGTTGGCGTTGACGGTGTGTATCTGCATTTCCACAAGGCCAACCAGTTCCTTGGTATGGAAAGCCTGCCGACCTTTATCGTTAATGACGTTATTAAAATGCCGGACGTTCCGACTTATATCGCAGAATACCGCAAACACCTGGGCGAGATTTTTGCTTAACTGTCGTCCGGTTTCCATTCCGGGACTCACACTGGTTGCATGTGCGCAGTTGCGCTGGCAACCTGTGTCCATACGGATTACGACAACAGGAGTTAATCAAAAATGCTGACAGTGATTGCCGATATTCGCACTCGCCCGGGCCAACATCACCGCCAGGCGGTGCTTGACGCGTTCGCTAAGATTGTGCCGACCGTGCTTGCGGAGGCGGGCTGTCACGGCTATGCGCCGCTGGTAGACCATCACGCGCAGGTTGATTTCCAGACCCTGGCGCCTGACGCCATTACGATGGTCGAAAAATGGGATAGCGTGGCGCACCTTGAAGCGCATCTGCAAACCTCACACATGCAAGCCTGGTCGCAGGAAGTGAAAGAACACGTGCTCGAAACCCGTATTCGCATTCTCGAAGACGGTCTTTAGGCGCGTTGTCGGTGTAAAAAGCGATGCAAACCCGCATCGCTTTTTTATTGGCAATAAAAAAACCGGTGCCCTGAGGCTCCGGTCAGATTGCTGACAAAGAAGGAAAAAACGTGGTTTTTCCTTCTTTGTGGTTAGCAGACGAAAATCAATAAATTGATTTTCCTTATTTTTTATTGGGTGTCATCCATCCTGTCTGTGACAGGATGCGGTTTGTCATCAGTCTCAAACCGGTGCCCTGAGGCACCGGTTTTCATCACGACAATCAGGCCTCGATATCGGCCATGTCGCCTTTTTCCTGTAGCCAGTTGCGCCTGTCTTCAGAGCGCTTTTTAGCCAGCAGCATGTCCATCATCGCGCGCGTGCGCTCATCATCCTCATCGCTTATCGTGAGCTGCACCAGGCGGCGCGTATTCGGATCAAGCGTGGTCTCACGCAGCTGAAGCGGGTTCATCTCACCCAGCCCTTTAAAGCGCTGCACGTTAGGCTTGCCGCGCTTACGCTTAAGCTGCTCCAGCACGCCCGCTTTTTCTTCTTCATCCAGCGCGTAATACACTTCTTTGCCCAAATCGATGCGGTACAGCGGCGGCATTGCCACGTAGACGTGACCGCCTTTCACCAGCGCACGGAAGTGGCGGACAAACAGCGCGCACAGTAGCGTGGCAATGTGCAGACCGTCCGAGTCCGCATCCGCAAGAATACAGATTTTACCGTAACGCAGCTGACTGAGATCGTCACTATCCGGATCGATACCGATCGCAACCGAAATATCGTGCACTTCCTGAGAAGCCAACACTTCATCAGACGACACTTCCCAGGTGTTGAGGATCTTACCTTTAAGCGGCATGATCGCCTGATATTCTCGATCGCGCGCCTGTTTGGCCGAACCGCCCGCCGAGTCTCCTTCCACCAGGAACAGCTCAGTACGATTCAGATCCTGCGCAGTACAGTCCGCAAGCTTACCCGGCAGCGCCGGGCCGCTGGTGAGCTTCTTACGCACCACTTTTTTCGCCGCACGCATGCGACGCTGGGCGCTGGAAATTGCCATTTCCGCCAGCAGCTCGGCTGCCTGTACGTTCTGGTTAAGCCACAGTGTGAAAGCGTCTTTCACGACTGCGGAAACAAATGCCGCGCACTGGCGCGACGATAAACGTTCTTTGGTCTGACCGGCAAACTGAGGGTCCTGCATTTTGACCGACAGCACGTAGGCACAGCGCTCCCAGATATCGTCCGCAGTGAGCTTCACGCCACGCGGCAGGATGTTGCGAAACTCGCAGAACTCACGCATGGCATCCAGCAGCCCCTGACGCAGTCCGTTGACGTGGGTGCCGCCCTGCATGGTGGGAATCAGGTTGACGTAGCTTTCTGTGAGCAGCTCACCGCCCTCCGGCAGCCACAACAGCGCCCAGTCCACCGCCTCGGTCTCACCGGAGAAGTTGCCGATAAACGGCTGTTGCGGCAGCGTTGGCAGGCCATTAACCGCCTCGCTCAGGTAGTCGTTGAGGCCGTCCTGATAGCACCAGCGCTGCTCGGTGTTGTTGACCTCATCTTTAAAGGTGATTTCCACCCCAGGACAGAGCACCGCTTTGGCTTTGAGCAAATGCGAGAGGCGAGAAACAGAAAAGCGTGGGCTGTCAAAGAAGGATTCATCCGGCCAGAAGTGCACGCTGGTACCGGTGTTGCGCTTGCCGCAGGTGCCAATCACTTCCAGGTTCTGCACCTTCTCACCGTTTTCAAAAGCAATACGGTAAACCTGCGCATCACGCTTTACGGTCACTTCAACACGCTTAGACAGAGCGTTAACCACCGAAATCCCCACGCCGTGCAGGCCGCCTGAGAACTGGTAGTTTTTGTTGGAGAATTTACCGCCTGCATGCAGGCGGCACATGATAAGCTCAACCGCCGGGACGCCTTCTTCCGGGTGAATATCTACCGGCATACCGCGTCCGTCATCGATGACTTCTAATGACTGGTCAGCATGCAGGATAACGTCCACGCGCTTTGCATGGCCCGCCAGCGCTTCATCCACGCTGTTATCGATAACTTCCTGGCCAAGATGGTTCGGGCGCGTCGTGTCGGTATACATTCCCGGACGGCGGCGAACCGGTTCCAGCCCGGTTAAAACCTCAATGGAATCTGCGTTATAGGATTGCGTCATGTTTTTTATTCAGATAGCGAAACTGTCTCACTCGTCAGGCTTAACGTAGGCCCAGGAAATCGACAGTCTGTGTGAAATAGTTTTCAAAGCCTACAAATGCGTGGTTACCGCCGGTCTCGACGGTCTGGCGGCAGGACGCGTAATAAGCCACCGCCTGACGATAATCCAGAATCTCGTCGCCGGTCTGTTGCAGCAACCAGATAAGATCTGGCGCTTCCAGCGGTTCAATCTGCATAACTTTGAGATCGTAAATATGGCGAGACTCTAGCACATATTCCTGACCCGTCCACGGATTCTGATTATGGCCTAAAAATTGCGTCAACAGTTCAAACGGCCGCACGGCCGGGTTGATCACCACGGCAGGCAACATAAAGCACTGGGAAAGCCAGGTTGCGTAGTAGCCCCCAAGCGAAGAGCCAACAATGCCAAGCTGCTCGCCGCCGTGCTCCAGCACCAGCCTTTCAAGCAGCTCTGCCGCCTCGTCAGGGTAAGGCGGCAGTTGTGGCACCAGCATTTCGGTGTCCGGGTGATGCTCGGTCATCCAGCGCGCCAGGCTGGTCGCTTTGGCCGAACGCGGCGAGCTGTTAAAACCGTGAAGATAAAGCAGCGTAGACATCAGTACCCTTCTGAGGCCGTATCCGGGCGGAAGGCCGCGTCTTCAAGACGACAAACCTCGGTGGTCAATGTGCCATCCGCACCCAGCTCAAGCCAGCGCCATCCCGGTGCTATGGTATCAAGCGTAAAATTGGTGCAGTGGGGTTTAAACTGAACGCAGGTTGATGGCGTCGCCAGCAGGCGGCGGCCGTTCCAGTCCGCGTCCATCTCCTGGTGAATATGGCCACAAAGCAGCGTCTTAACCTGTGGCCAGCGCTTAAGTACCTCGTCCAGCTCGCCTGCATTGCGCAGGCTGTGCTGATCGAGCCAGCTACAGCCCGCAGGTAAAGGATGATGATGCAAAAGCAACAGCGTATGGCGCTCTGGTGCCAGCGACAGTGCTTTCTCAAGCCACTCAAGCTGGTATTCGCTCAGTTCGCCGTGGGGCACGCCAAAGACCTGGCTGTCGAGCAACACAATCTGCCAGGCATCACCGGCATAAATCAGTTTCGACGGCGAGATCCCGGAGTCCAGTAGCGTGCTGTACATGGCAGGTTGAAAATCGTGATTACCGGGCAGCCAGACGCAGGGCGCGGGAAAATCCGCAATCCCTTCAACGAAGTGTTGATAGGCTGCGGCACTTTGATCCTGAGCAAGATCGCCGGTTGCCACAATAAGATCGCAGTCGCGCTGCTGCGCACGAATCGCTGCCATTACCGCCTGGTAGCTTTCCCAGGTGTTAATACCGAGCAGCGTACTGGTTTTTTCTGCGAACAAGTGGGTATCGGTAATTTGTAAGACTCTTACCGTGGCCCCACTGTGCACGGTAAGATTTAACAGGCTTTCCAAATGGTGTCCTTAGGTTTCAACGACGCTAACAAACCGGAACCGCCATCGCTCCATGCGCTAAACAGTAGCGCAACCAATCAGCAAGAAACTGGTTAATTTGATGCTTTTCGTCGCGTTGATGCAACTTT
>CBIFVZ010000024.1:0-45056 GCA_966185765.1 uncultured Enterobacteriaceae bacterium
TTTTGAAACCAACCACGCGTTTTCTATCGAATCTGATAGCGGTATTGAACTGTTTGTTCACTTCGGTATTGATACCGTTGAACTGAAAGGCGAAGGCTTCAAGCGTATTGCTGAAGAAGGCCAGCGCGTGAAGAAAGGCGATGTGGTTATCGAATTCAATCTGCCACTGCTGGAAGAAAAAGCCAAGTCTACGCTGACACCGGTTGTCATTTCCAATATGGACGAAATCAAAGAGTTGACCAAGCTCACCGGTAGCGTCACCGTTGGTGAAACACCGGTTATCCGCATTAAAAAATAATGCGAACCTGAGTTCATAAAGCGGCGCCTGAGGGCGCCGTTTTTTATGGGCAGTCACCCCTCAATGGTAAAAGGACTTCACCATGACGTTAGTGACGCGGCTGTGTAGCTCACTGCTTGCACTATCACTTATCCTCTCCCCTCTCGCATACGCAGGCTCGCCGGGTGCCTGGTCGGTGGCCTTTGTCGATATATCGCCCCCTTTGTATAAAGACGGTCAAAAGCTCACTCTGGCCCTACGTAAGCTGGAATCTCTGTCTGCACCGCGCGCAAACTATACACCATGACCAAAGTCCCGGGTCAGGCGCTGGAAGCGGTCAGCAAACCCGTAAAAAATCATCTCGAATTGAGTAGCCTTTATATGCTGCTTGAAAAGCGGTAAGTAAACTACCACGTGAAATTTAACGTATCCAAAGTTTGCAACTCTGCCCCTGGCATGTTGCCTCAGTGGATACGTCATGAACTATAAGGAAATAACATGAAAGTAAAACATGCTGTCGTTACACTGCTTGCCCTGCTGATGCTCACACCTGCGGCCTGGGCTAAACTCAACGCCCATGAAGAAGCACGGGTACAAGCCATGCTTACTGCCCTCAGCAAACAGCAAGGTCTGGTGTTTATTCGTAACGGTAGCGAGCATACCAGTGAAGAGGCGGTCTCTCACCTGCGCCTTAAGCTTAAAAACACCCGCAACCGCATCAATACCGCCGATCAGTTTATTGATAAGGTCGCCTCATCGTCCTCCATTACTGGTAAACCGTATACGGTGCGCATTCCCGGTAAAGGGGACGAAAACGCCGCGTCGTTTCTGCACCGCCTGATAGCAGAATCTGACGCGCAAATGAAATAATCTACGCAGAAACCGACCTGTTATCTGTACGCAGAATTACGCCTCATCGAGCATGAGGCGTACTACCAATATGCTTTTAGATAACCGTGAGACCGAACTTCTGAAAGACGCCATTCAACAGTGTATGAGGCGGCGCTTCCTCTCAGTGGTTTATAACGTTGCCCTCAGAGTGGCGGCCTGTTAGTACATTACCAGGCTGCGTTACTCTGCTGGCTTCAGACAGATAAATACCTGCGTACCGACATGGTTATTGAGCCTGTACGTCCTGGTAGGCTGTTACGCCAGAAAACGGCATACATCCCGGAGCGTCTGTATTACCCGGAATGTTTTTATCACCACCAAAATAAGGTTGGCGCTTAAATACCGTGGCATCCAACACGGCACGGCCACGTGCGACATATTCTCGCATGCTGCCTGCCCAGTAGCGATTTGCAGGCGCGACATCCGCCGCATTAACCCCGGTAGCCTCAATGCCGTTTTTAAGCGCAAGATAAATAGCCCGCTCATTGTGAAATTTCTGCGAGATAATAATAATCTTATTTTGCGCAAAAATATCCCTCGCCCGTACGACAGTATCAAGCGTGGTAAAACCGGCATAGTCACAATAAATCGCACCCGGCGCAACACCCTGTGCTACCAGCGCGTTGTACATCTCTTGCGGCTCGTTATAGCTGTGCCGACGATTATCTCCGCTGACAATTAACCATTTCACTTTACCAGCATGATAGAGTGATGCGGCAGTCTCAATCCGGTTGCGAAAATAAAAACCGCCGGGTCGGGTACCGGGCACTACGCCTGCGTCAGTGTAAACCGCAGTCTCAACATCGGTATAAAGACGTGAGGCAGAGGAATCGATCACAACCTTATTGGCAAAGGCTAAAAATATAACTGCCAGCAGTAAAATAGTCGTAAAAAAAAGGCACATTTTAACGACTACTCTGCGAAACGTACCTGTTCCTTTAACACTGGACATAGGGTCCTTCCTGTTATAAATATCATCTCTGATTTGAGAGAGTTCGTCTTAAACGCTTTCTCCCCCTTCTCTCCCATTGCAGCAATTAATTTTTATTACCGCCTGGCTTTATAAAACCCCGGGAGATGATTTCTGCCTTTAACGCTGTTAAGAGAATCAAAATCTATCTGGCGGGCGGCGCCACTTAAAAAACTAACGCACAGGAAAATAACTGTTGTCTGTTAACGTTAAATCCCCGCCCCCTGAGCAAAACTCTCTTCGCCAAATACGCCGGTCGATAAATAACGGTCGCCGCGATCGCAGATAATTGCCACCACCACAGCACCTGGATTAGCCTGCGCCACCCTCAGCGCGCCGGCAACTGCGCCACCTGAACTGACGCCACAGAAAATCCCTTCTTCACGAGCCAACAGCCGCATGGTGTTTTCGGCTTCATCCTGGGAAATATCCAGCACGAGGTCAACTAACGAGGCATCAAAAATACCCGGCATCCACGCCTGCGGCCAGCGGCGAATACCGGGAATGCTGCTACCTTCCTGCGGTTGCAGACCCACAATGGTGACCGGTTTATCCTGCTCACGCAGAAAACGCGACGTGCCGGTAATCGTGCCTGTCGTGCCCATACTCGAGACAAAATGACTGATGCGCCCTGCCGTCTGCTGCCAGATTTCCGGGCCAGTGGTGCGGTAATGGGCGAGCGGATTGTCCGGGTTATTAAACTGATCCAATACCTTGCCTTCGCCGCGCTCGGCCATCTCCTGGGCAAGCGCTCGAGCGCCTTCCATTCCCTGCTCTTTGGTCACCAGAATCAATTCTGCGCCGTAGGCCTGCATCGCGGCACGGCGCTCCAGGCTCATGTTGTCAGGCATCAGCAGCTTCAAACGGTAGCCTTTAAGCGCGGCTATCATCGCCAGCGCAATACCGGTATTACCGCTGGTTGCCTCAATCAGCACGTCGCCGGGCGCAATTTCCCCACGCGTCTCGGCCTGATTAATCATAAACAGAGCCGCTCTGTCCTTAACAGAGCCAGCCGGATTATTACCTTCCAGCTTGACCCAGATTTCACTGCCGTTGTGCGGTGCCATACGCTGTAAACGAACCAGCGGTGTATTGCCAATGGTGCTTTCTAATGTGCTCACGTGTCTGTATCCATGCATGAAAAAAGCGGCCCTCCGGCCGCTTGTTCAGAGGAAGATGGCGAAACCTTCCGTCAAAATAATCAAACATCCGGGTCCCGGCAAGCACCTTTCCCGGCTTTCTTTCAGGCGCTCTGCGCCAGCGTCTGGCTCTGAATGCGCTCCTGGCCGTGGTAAATACGCGCATTTTGCAAGCCAACAAACAGGCGTTCGCCGCGCTGAGGTACGCGCTCATCACGCAATACCACCGTCAACGGCTCGCGGCTCCAGCCCAGCGGCTGAACCACCAGCTGCATAAAGTGGCCGCGTGGACTGACTTCAAGCACCTGTACTGGCAGCGGCGAATCAAGACTGGTGCGACGACTTACATCCACTTCCCAGGGTCGCAGGAACAAATCCACCTCCCCCTGCCATGACGGCGTAAAGCCAATCGGCCAGCGGTGTGCGCCAACCTGGAACTGACCGCCGTGGATAGTGCCCGGCAGTCGGTTCACCTCACCGAGAAACTCCAGCACAAAACGCGTTGCCGGCTCACGCCAGACCTGCTCTGGCGCATCTGCCTGTTCAATATTGCCCTGGCTCATCACGACGACCCGGTTAGCCACTTCCATTGCTTCTTCCTGGTCATGCGTTACGAACACACTGGTAAACTTCAGCTCTTCATGCAGTTCGCGCAACCAACGTCGCAGCTCTTTACGCACCTGCGCATCCAGTGCACCAAACGGCTCATCCAGCAGCAAAATCTGCGGCTCCACGGCCAGCACACGCGCCAGCGCCACGCGCTGTTTCTGCCCGCCAGAAAGCTGAGCCGGGTAACGCTCGGCCAGGTGCGACAGCTGCACCATTTCCAGAAGCGTTGTCACTTTCTGGCGAATGGCACTCGCATTCGGGCGCTCACGGCGCGGCAATACGGTCAGGCCAAACGCAATATTGTCGAATACCGTCATGTGTCGAAACAACGCATAGTGCTGGAACACAAAGCCCACACGGCGGTCACGCGCGTGCAGGCGGCTTACGTCAGTACCGTGAAAACTAATGCGTCCACTGGTCTGACTTTCCAGACCGGCAATAATACGCAGCAGCGTGGTTTTGCCTGAGCCGGACGGGCCAAGCAACGCCACCATCTGGCCGGAAGGAATGTCCAGTGAGATATCGTTCAGCACCTGAGTGCGGCCAAAAGATTTTTTAATATTGCTGATCTCAATGCTCATTATTTCCCTCCTGCTGCAGGCGCTTCTCCTGGTTATTCAGGCGCCACTGCAATGCACTCTTTAAAAACAACGTCAGAATTGCCATCAGTGTTAACAGCGCCGCAGCAGTAAACGAACCTACGGTATTGTAATCCTGCTCAAGCAGTTCAATTTGCAACGGCAGAGACAGCGTCTCGCCGCGAATAGAGCCTGAAACGACCGATACGGCACCAAACTCACCAATAGCGCGAGCATTAGTCAGCACCACGCCGTACAGTAACGCCCAGCGAATATTCGGCAGTGTGACGCGGCGGAACATCTGCCAACCCGAGGCGCCGAGCAAAATTGCCGCCTCGTCTTCCTGACTGCCCTGGCTCATCATCACTGGCACCAGCTCACGCACCACAAACGGACAAGTGACAAACACGGTGACCAGCACCATGCCGGGCCAGGAGAACATTATCTGAATGTTATGCTCATCCAGCCAGCCGCCAAGCGGGCCATTACTGCCGTAAAACAGCAGATAGATAAGACCGGCAACCACCGGTGAGACGGCAAACGGAATATCCAGCAGCGTCAGCAGCAGCTGGCGTCCGGGGAAATTAAAGCGCGTCACCAGCCAGGCAAGCAGGACACCAAACACCAGGTTTACCGGCACTGCTATCAGCGCAATTAATACGGTAAGCCAGATGGCGTGCAGCATGTCCGGATCTGCCAGGTTATGCAGGACCGGCATCAGACCTTTGGAAAAAGCCTGTGCGAAGATGTAAATCATCGGGACGACCAGCAACAGGAAGGAAATGACCACACCTGTACCAATCAGCACCCATTTACTCCAGTTCACGCCAGGTTTTGCGCCATGCAGTTGCGTTACATCAGACATCAGTGGCCCCCCAGACGACGCCCGAAGCGGCTTTGAAGCGTGTTAATGCTAAACAGCAGCAACAGAGAAGCGGCAAGAATAACCGACGCCACCGCACTCGCCGCCGGGTAGTCAAACTCCTGCAGGCGAATAAAAATCATCAGGGACGTCACTTCTGTCTTCCAGGCAATATTACCGGCAATAAAGATAACCGCGCCAAACTCACCGAGGCTACGGGTGAACGACAGCGCCACGCCCGCCGTCAGCGCCGGGGACAACTCCGGTAATACCACGCGGCGAAAACTCTGCCAGCGGCTGGCACCGAGCGTCTGTGCCGCTTCTTCATATTCCGGTCCCAGCTCTTCAAGCACCGGCTGCACGGTACGCACCACAAACGGAATGCTGGTGAAGGCCATCGCCACCGCAATGCCAAGCCAGGTGTAAGTCACTTTGATATCCAGATGCGCCAGCCACTGACCATAGAGGCCATTAACGGAAAACAGCGACGCCAGCGTCAGGCCCGCCACGGCCGTGGGCAGCGCAAACGGTAAATCCATCAGCGCATCCAGCAGGCTACGCCCGGGGAACTGATAGCGGGTCAACACCCAGGCCATCAGCATCCCGAAAAAGCCGTTAAAAACAGAGGCCACCGCCGCAGACAGCAGCGTCACCTTGTAGGCGGCGACCACCTGGGGGTTAGTAATCACTTCCCAGTATTGCGCCCAACTCATTTGCGCAAGCTGCATCACCAGCGCACTGAGCGGTAGTAACAAAATCAGGCACACAAACAGCAGGCTGGTACCCAGGCTCAACGTAAACCCCGGCAGCACGCGGCGCGATGAGGCAGCAAACATTAGCTGCGCCCCGCTGCCAGCAGTTTGTCCAGCTCACCACCGCTGTTAAAGTAGGTTTTCATCACCTCAGGCCAGCTACCGAACTGCTTCTCTACGCTAAACAGCTCAGTCTGAGGGAAGCGGTCTTTAAGCTTATCCATCAGTTGCGGGTTGTTCACGCGGTAGTAGTAATTGGTGATAATCTCCTGCGCCTGCGGACTATAGAGATAGTTCAGGTAGGCTTTCGCCGCCTTTTCGGTGCCATTGGCCTTCACGTTTTTATCCACCCAGGCCACCGGGAACTCGGCAAGAATATTCACCTTTGGCACCACCACTTCATAGCCGTCTTTGGCATACTGATTGCGAATGGTATTCACCTCAGACTCAAAGCTAATCAGCACATCACCCAGCCCACGCTCCACAAAGCTGGTGGTTGCCCCACGCCCACCGGTGTCGAATACCTCAACGTTTTTCAAAAAACGTGTCATGTATTGTTCGGTTTTGGCCTTGTCGCCGCCGTCTGCTTTGTCGGCAGCGCCCCATGCAGCCAGAAAGGTGTAACGCGCGTTGCCGGAGGTTTTCGGGTTAGGAAAAATGAGTTTCACATCAGAGCGCACAAGGTCGCTCCAGTCGTGGATATTCTTTGGGTTCCCCTTGCGTACCAGAAACGCCATCGTGGAATAGAACGGTGAGCTATGATTTGGCAGACGGTTTTGCCAGTCAGCGGCCACCAGCTTGCCGCGTTCGTGCAGAATCTGCACATCGGTTACCTGGTTATAAGTGACAACATCCGCTTTTAAGCCCTGTAAGATGGACAGCGCCTGTTTTGACGATCCCCCGTGGGATTGCTTAATTGTGAGCTTATCGCCGCCGTTTTCCTGCGCCCACTGCTGTTCAAAAGGCGGATTCAGCGCGCTAAAAAGCTCGCGCGAGACATCATAGGAGCTGTTAAGCAGCTCGGTTGCCTGAGCCTGCCCTACCACCAGCAGCGTAGCAGCAAGCACATTCCTTATAGTTTTGACTGATGTAGCGGCCATTCTCCACCCTTATAAACATAACGCCGAAAACCGAAAATCCGGTTATCAGTTTATTTATAACGAGTAGCAAAACAGTAACGCTTTTATATACCGTTTGGTGATTTACAAGCGCAAAAGAATATAAGGCCACCGGTGCAAGAAAATGCACCGGTGGCAGGCAGAATTACAGCGAAAGCAGGGTATCGAGGGAGGGAGCAAACCAGTACGCGCCGGTCACCGGTTTGGTGAAACGCAGCATGGCATCACGCTTGCCGTCTCGCTCGCCAAACATGCTCAGAAGCTGCTGCTCAATATTATGCAGGCGGGCACAGTAGGCAATGAAGTACAGGCCGTGGGTCCCGCTGGCAGTGCCGTAAGGCAGGCTCTGGCGCACAATCTTCAGCCCTGCGCCATTTTCTTTTAAATCCACGCGGCCAAGATGCGAAGTATCCAGGCGTTCGTCGCCTTCAAGCTCCTCATTTGCCACTTTGGTGCGTCCAATGATTTTCTCTTGCTCAGACACGCTAAAACGGTTGAACTGGGTCAGGTTGTGCTCCCAACGCTGGGTCAGCACATAGCTGCCACCGTCATCCACACCGCCATTAATCACCGCGACGCTGCGGCGCAGTTCCTCACCGGTTGGATTTTCCGTGCCGTCGACAAAGCCGCTGAGATCGCGCTCTTCAACCCAGCGAAAACCGTGCACTTCTTCTTCAAACTTCAGCGTCTCACCAAATGCCGCCAGTGCCGCCTGAGCGGCGCTAAAGTTAACGTCATGACGCCATGAAAGGATATGAATCATCACATCACGCTGTGTGGCCGGGGCAAGCCCTTTACCCAGCGGGGTGAAATTCTTGAGTTCTTCCGCCCCCTTACCGCCGCTTAAATCGCGCCACAGGTCGTGACCAAACGCCACCGTTGCACCAACACTCGCATCGGGAAACTGCTGTTGAAGGGCGTCCAGCTGCTGGATAAACGTTTTACAACCTTGCTTAAGGGCCGCAAAATCACCCTGTAAACGCGCCTCAAGCCAAATGGCGGCACGACAATGTTCTGGCAAAATGCCACTCTGCACCCGGGACATGACTCCTCCTGAAGAACAAAAAGCCACCGGCGGTGGCGTAACTGGGGGTTATTGTATGGACTTATCGCGCCGCTGCCTTGCGGCGGCGCAAAAATGCGCGATGATTTTACCGATGCCAGACGATTTTGGTAAGCGTCCAGTTCTTCAAAGTGTCGTCCGGCGGAATAAGCCCTTCTGGCCCACGCCATTCGCCGCTGAACTGGTAGTTAAGATGCTGACTCTGCGGCGCTTTGCACTCGACTATCTGCGCATCTAACCCCACACCCGGCTGGCAGGCGCCAAAGGCTTTGCTGTATAGCTCGCTAAACGGCGTGCCAATTTTCACGCCGTTGTCGGTTTCAATGTCCTTATCCAGTACTTCTATACGACTGACTTTGCCATTCTCGCCGTTAAACAACAGCGCCGTTTTATCGTCCCTGAACGCTTCGTAATAGCTCACCGGCTGACCTGCAACAATGCGCATACCACGTACTAACCGGTAATCGCCATTGAGGCCATCGGCAATGGCTGCGTCATCCATTGTGGTGTCCCCCGTCACACCACCCACGCCCTGCTCGCTTACCGTCAGCGATGAGCCAAACCAGTTCCACGGCGCCATGCGCGATAGTGTGGAACACCCACTGAGCAGCAACACCATGCCGCCCGTTAAAACCAGATGCGTCACTTTCATTTATCTTTCCTTTTTATCGTCTCGCGCAGTAGAGTCCCGGCGTACAAAACGTGCCGCCTCAGTCCTGCTCCGTGGAAAAACAAGCCCGCAGATAGCGGCTCATTGCCAGCCATCCCAGGGCCAGGGTATCCAGCGCTATCAGCCCCACCGCAACAATACCACTCGTTTCGTTCTGTAACACGAGTGTTACTTGCCAGGTAAGCAGCACACATTGTGTCACGATAAGCACATATTGCCACCCCCGCCACAACTGCGGAAAGCGTTGACGTCGGCCACTGAGCAAAAACGCCACCGCTGCGGGTAGCCCTGCACCTAAGCCTTGCCAGAACGCCTGTCTGTCCGGATAAAACAGCGACAGTATTGCCTCTCCCTGCTCGCGCGAGGCGCCCGCAACAACAAGCAGAACCCAGGTCCGCGCCTGAAGCAGTAATACCAGCCAGAACAGCCACGGCAGCGTCAGATGGCCGTTATCATCATAATCAGAGGGATAACACATTCATTGTTAAGGTTGCCGTAAGAATGAGGGAGCAGAGTATGGCATTGTTAAGGTGATACACACCAGCTATGCACTTTGTTCTAGGTACGGAGATTAATAATGAAAAAACATATCATGGCGCTTTTGCTGAGTACTGCTGCCATCGCCGCAGCGCCGGCCCTCGCCCAAAATGGTGGCTTCAGCGGCCCGGCAAACACTACCAGCCAGCAGCAAGGTGGTTTTAACGGGCCAGATGTGGCTACCACCACGGTTGAACAAGCCAAAAGCATGCGCGACGACAGTTGGGTAGTACTGGAAGGCAACCTCGTGCGTAAAGTGGGCGATGAGTTGTATGAATTCCGCGACCGTAGCGGCACCATTAATGTAGAAATTGATGATAAAGACTGGCGCGGCCTGACGGTCAATCCTCAGGACAAAGTCCGTCTTGAAGGTGAAGTGGATAAAGACTGGAACTCCGTAGAAATCGACGTAAAAAGAATTACCAAACCCTGATACTGACCGTTATTTCCTGTTCATCCCTTTTGCGCCAGGCATGTTGCCTGGCGCTTTTTTAGTATTCGTCATCTTCAATCAGTCGTCGACCGAGGCTTACCACATCCTGATGTTCATAACCAAGACGCTCATACATACCGAGCACGACATCGTTATCTTCGCGTACCCTAATCTGAATTTTGGGGCAGCCGCGAGCAATGAGCTTTTTCTCCAGGCGGCTTAGCATGGCATTGGCAATCCCGCGCCCACGAAACTCAGGGTGTACCCCAAGGTAATAGGCCGAACCGCGATGACCATCGTAGCCGCCCATAATAGAACCGACGATTTCACCGCCGACTTCTGCGACCAGGAAAAGCTCAGGCGAGTGATTCATTTTACGTTCAATGTCCATTTCAGGATCGTTCCACGGGCGCAGCAAATCGCAGCGCTCCCAGAGCGTAATCACTTCTTCAAAATCATCCTGACGAAAGATGCGTATTTCCATAGGGTTGCCTGCCTTAAAACGCCAAAATAGTCATTATGGTAGTTACTGGAAAAATAGCCCATATCTTAACTTACTTCACGCACAATAGTGGCATAATAGCCACTCGCCACGCCCTGAAATAAAAAGCAAAACATTTGCCGTAAAAATCAGGTCGTTTCGCGGATAATGATACGCTATAACTCCAGATTGTAAGATAACTCCCCGTTCTTAGCGCCGCATGACCGAAAACCTAACGCACCGTTTGCCTGCATCCGGTCAGCATCTGGCGCTATGCAGTTAAAGGGACGTCTCAGATAAATAACAGGGCCGTATGAGTAAAATAAAAACACTGAAACCCCTCGCTTCGCGCCGCCAGTTTCTGCTCACCGGTCTGGCAGCGCTGACGTTTGCCGGGCTGAATAACGCTTACGCCCGCCAGGAAAGCCCCGCGCTAAAAACCAGCAATGGCCACAGCAAACCGAAAAAAAGCAGTGGCCGCCGGGTCATTGTGCTTGACCCAGGCCACGGCGGTATTGATACCGGCGCCATCGGCAGTAACGGCTCGAAAGAAAAACACGTCGTACTGGCGATTGCTAAAAACGTGCGCACTATTTTGCGCCAGAAGGGCTATGACGCACGCCTGACCCGCGACGGCGACGAATTTATCCCGTTGTATGACCGCGTGGAGATTGCCCACAAACACGGGGCTGACCTGTTTATGTCCATTCACGCAGACGGCTTTACTAATCCGTCTGCCGCTGGCGCGTCTGCGTTTGCCCTCTCCAACCGTGGCGCCAGTAGCGCGATGGCAAAATACCTTTCTGAAAAAGAGAACGCCGCCGATGATGTCGCAGGCAGTAAAGTGAAAGACCGTGACCATTATCTGCAACAGGTGCTCTTCGATTTGGTGCAGACTGACACCATCAAAAACAGCCTGACCCTCGGCTCGCATATCCTTAAGCACATCCGCGCCGTTCACCGCCTGCACAGTAAAAACACCGAGCAGGCGGCGTTTGTGGTGCTTAAGTCGCCCTCGGTGCCGTCAGTACTGGTCGAAACCTCGTTTATCACCAACCCGGAAGAAGAACGCCTGCTCGGTACCACGGCGTTTCGCCAGAAAATTGCTCATGCCATTGCCGCAGGCGTTATCAGCTATTTTAGCTGGTTTGATACGCAAAAAGCCCACTCTAAGCGGGGCTAACGACGATGAAACCCGATATTCAGGCCGTAAAATCCTTTCTGCTCAGTTTGCAGGACACCCTTTGCCAGCAATTGAGTGCCCTTGATGGTGCGCCGTTTCGTGAAGACAGCTGGACACGCGAAGGGGGTGGCGGTGGACGCAGCCGCGTGCTAACCGGCACGCTGTTTGAGCAGGCGGGCGTCAACTTCTCACACGTGCACGGCGCAGCTATGCCTGCGTCGGCCACCGCACATCGCCCGGAACTGGCGGGCCGCAGCTTTGAAGCGCTTGGTGTTTCGCTGGTCGTACACCCACTTAATCCGTATGTACCCACCAGCCATGCTAACGTGCGTTTTTTCATTGCTGAAAAACCCGGTGCCGAACCGGTCTGGTGGTTTGGCGGCGGTTTCGACCTGACACCGTACTACGGCTTTAGCGAAGATGCTGAACACTGGCACCGCACCGCACGCGATTTATGCCTGCCTTTTGGCGAGGATGTGTATCCGCGCTATAAGAAGTGGTGTGACGATTACTTTTATCTGAAGCACCGCGATGAACAACGCGGCATTGGCGGCCTGTTTTATGACGATCTGAATACGCCCGATTTTGACCACGCTTTTGGCTTTATGCAGGCAGTGGGTCAGGGCTATCTGGACGCCTATTTACCTATCGTTGAGCGCCGTCGAACCTTGTCCTGGGGTGAACGCGAGCGCAGTTTCCAGCTTTATCGTCGTGGGCGCTACGTCGAATTTAATCTGGTATGGGACAGAGGCACGCTATTTGGGCTACAAACGGGCGGGCGCACAGAGTCAATTTTAATGTCTATGCCGCCCCTGGTACGCTGGGAATATGACTACCAGCCACAGCCAGGCAGTCCGGAAGCGCAACTTGCGCAGTTTATTAAAGTGCGCGACTGGGTATAGCCCCCCTGTCCTGCTGACTGGCCGTTTAACCACCCGTTTTACGGCCGGTTTCGTTAAAATCATTGTTGTTTATTTCAGAACATTTTCCAAAAAATCCCTGATTTCTCTTTTTCAACTGTCCATTCCCGTCATTTGGCGAGATAAAATCTCGCGACTGTCATGGCGCGCTTTTTTCGCGTTGTTGGCCCTCTGTTCTCGCAATATCAAGTGCAGATATACTACTTCCTGAATGGAATGAACAACCTGAAGGGAACGTCAATGAATAAATATCCCCTTTTCGTTACCGCTGTTCTGGCGCTGTTTCTGAGCGGCTGCGACAACGGTGATAAAACCGCCTCTGAAGCGCCCGGCAATGCCGCGAGCGCCACAGCTGCTGCCAGCCAGCCGGTTGCCCCAGTTACGCCAGCCGCCACGCCTCTGTCTACCGGTAACGGCGAAGATATCAAAAACGATCTCAGTGCCATGGGCGAAATCGTCAATAACAACGAAGCAGAAGTGAACAAGCTGCGTGAAAACGTACAGTGGTTTAACGACAAAGATGAACAAGGCATGTTGCAGGAGACGCTGGCTAAATCGCGTAAATTGCAGGAAAGCGCTAACCGTCAACTGCTGGCTCTGAAGCTTAAAAGTGAGGAAGGTCAGGCGCTGCGGGTCAAAATGGTCGATGCAAACAAACTGGCCATTAAAATGGCGGAGCTGGCTGGGCAGGAAAACGTCTCTGATAGCGATAAACAAGAGCTTGAAGCGCTCGGTAAGCAGTTTCTTGCACTGCAAATGGAGACGATGCAGGATGTGAACGCACTCGCTATTGAGTATGACTGGAAATAATCGCGCTCTACGCGCGGGCAGAAAAGGTTAATCCCGTTCCTTCTTTATCTTTCTGAACGTATTACGGGGGCCGCAGCCCCCGTAATAGTGTGCCAGAACGACGCATGCCGTCGGCCTTATGGCATTTACAGCACGCCGGTCTGTGCTTCTACCACCGCCAGCGCCACCATATTCACAATGCGACGCACGGAAGAAATGGAGGTCAGAATGTGTACTGGTTTTGCCACGCCCATCAGCACCGGCCCTACCGTTACCCCTTCGGAGCTGGAAACACGCAACAGGTTATAGCTGATACGCGCCGCTTCCATGTTCGGCATAATAAGAATATTGGCAGAACCCTTCAGGGGGCTGTCCGGCATACGGTCGTTGCGGATGCTCTCAACCAACGCCGCATCGCCATGCATTTCACCGTCAACCATCAGATCCGGTGCTCGCTCGCGTACCATCGCCAGCGTCTCACGCATCTTCAGCGCCCCTGGCGCGTCCGATGAACCGTAGTTTGAGTGAGACAGCAGCGCTACCTTCGGCTCAATACCAAAGCGGCGTACGGTCTCGGCCGCCATTAGGGCGATTTCGGTCAACTGCTCCGGCGTTGGGTCGGCATTCACGTATGTGTCGGCAATGAAGGTGTTGCCGCTTGGCAGCAGCAGCGCGTTCATGGCTCCGGCCGCTTTCACTCCATCCCGGTAGCCAAACAGCTTTTCCACCACCGAGAAGTGCTCGTGATACTCTCCGATGGTGCCGCAAATCAGCGCGTCTGCTTCACCTCGGTGCACCATAATGGCACCAATCACAGTTGTGTTGCTCAGTACCGCACGCTGCGCCTGCTCCTGGGTCACGCCACGGCGCTTCATGATATCGTAGTACTCGTTCCAGTACTCTTTGTAGCGCGGATCGGATTCGTTGTTCACTATCTCAAAGTCGCGACCCGGTTGAATTTGCAGCCCCAGCTTCTGGATGCGCATTTCAATCACATTCGGGCGACCAATCAGAATCGGCTTTGCCAGACCCAGCGTCACCAGTTCCTGAGTGGCATGAAGCACGCGGGTATCTTCCCCTTCTGCCAGCACCACGCGCCTGGGATCTTTGCGCGCCAGCGAGAAGATGGGCTTCATGAACAGGTTGGTTTTGTAGACAAACTCCTCCAGCTTTTCGCGGTAGGCGTTAAAGTCTTCAATCGGGCGCGTCGCCACGCCAGAGTCCATAGCGGCTTTCGCCACAGCTGGCGCAATTTTAACAATCAGACGAGGGTCAAACGGCTTGGGAATCAGGTATTCCGGTCCAAATGACAGCTCCTGGTCACCGTAGGCCGACGCCACCACTTCACTTTGCTCGGCAAGCGCCAGTTCGGCTATCGCATGCACGGCCGCGAGCTTCATCTCTTCATTAATTGCCGTCGCCCCCACGTCGAGCGCACCACGGAAGATAAACGGGAAGCACAGTACGTTGTTAACCTGGTTGGGGTAATCCGAACGGCCTGTACAAATAATGGCATCCGGGCGAACCGCTTTTGCCAGCGGCGGCAGGATTTCCGGCTCCGGGTTGGCAAGCGCCAGAATCAGCGGTGATGGCGCCATTTTCTCAACCATTTCCGGCTTCATGACGCCTGGACCTGAGCAGCCCAGGAAAATATCCGCGCCAGCAATAACCTCTTCGAGGCTGCGTCTGCCATCGTCGTCCACCGCGTAGGCGGCTTTGGTTTCAGCCATGTTCTCTTCACGGCCTTTGTAGATAACGCCGCGTGAGTCACAGACTACAATGTTGTGCTTTTGCATGCCCAGTGCCACCAGCAAGTTCATACAGGCAATTGCAGACGCACCTGCGCCGGACACCACAAGACGCACATCGGAAATGTTCTTTTTCACCACACGCAGACCGTTGAGTACCGCTGCGGTACAGATAATGGCCGTGCCGTGCTGGTCGTCATGGAACACCGGAATGTTCATACGTTCACGCAGCTTCTGCTCAATGTAGAAGCACTCCGGCGCCTTGATATCTTCAAGGTTGATCCCCCCGAAGGTCGGCTCCAGCGCCGCCACAACATCAATGAGTTTATCCGGGTCAGTCTCATCCACTTCGATGTCAAATACGTCAATACCGGCGAACTTTTTAAACAGTACGCCCTTACCTTCCATCACTGGCTTACCGGCGAGCGCGCCAATATTGCCAAGCCCCAGCACCGCCGTGCCGTTGGACACCACCGCGACCAGGTTACCACGCGCGGTGTATTTATGGGCAGCCAGCGGATCGGCGGCAATTTCCAGGCACGGTGCCGCTACGCCTGGAGAATAGGCCAGGGCAAGGTCGCGCTGGGTAGCCAGCGGCTTAGTCGGCGAAACCTGAATTTTGCCAGGGACAGGGAATTCGTGAAAATCGAGGGCGCTCTGTTTTAACTGCTCATCCATCGTGTTGTACCTGTGTTTTTGTTCTGAACATGTGCAGGGTTAGGACCGTTAAGTATCTCCTCTCCCCGGTTTGTAAACTTTGAACAGCGCCATACTCTCACCATTGCGCGCCGGAAAGTGTTAGAAATTTTTAGACAACATGTTACAGAACCACAACTGCAATGCGACACCCGTCTGCTATGCTTTTTTGTTATGCATCTCAAACTTTTCCGCCAAAGGGTGCGGCGGAAGTCAGCATAAATCACTGATAATCATGGAGTCGCATACATGAACCAACTTGAAGCCATAAAACAGTTCACCACGGTTGTTGCCGACAGCGGTGACATTGAATCCATTCGCCACTACCAGCCTGAAGACGCCACTACCAATCCCTCATTGCTACTTAAAGCCGCAGGGCTTAAAAACTATGACCGGCTCATCGAAGATGCGCTGGAGTATGCGCGTAAAGCCAGCGACAAGCGTGAAGAGCAGGTCATCAGTGCCTGCGATAAACTGGCGGTGAATTTCGGGGCTGAGATCCTCAAAAGCATTCCGGGGCGTGTCTCCACCGAAGTTGATGCCCGTCTGTCTTACGATACAGAAAAAAGCATTGCCAAAGCGCGCCATCTGGTTGCGCTGTACCAGGAACAAGGCATTGATACATCACGCATCCTGATTAAGCTCGCCTCCACGTGGGAAGGTATTCGCGCCGCACATGAGCTGGAAAAAGAGGGCATTCACTGCAACCTGACGCTGCTTTTCTCTTTTGCCCAGGCTCGCGCCTGCGCTGAAGCGGGCGTGTTTCTGATTTCTCCGTTCGTGGGCCGTATTTATGACTGGTACAACAGCCGCCAGCCAATGGACCCCTATGTAGTAGAAGAAGATCCGGGTGTGAAATCCGTGCGTAACATTTACGACTATTACAAACAGCACAATTACGACACCATCGTCATGGGCGCGAGCTTTCGCCGCACCGAACAGATTCTGGCGCTGGCTGGCTGTGACCGCCTGACTATCTCCCCCAATCTGCTTGAAGAACTGCAAAAAAGCGATGAACCGATCGTTCGCAAGCTCATTCCCACGCCCCATAAATACAACCGCCCGGCGCCCATGAGCGAAGCTGAGTTCCGCTGGGAGCACAATCTGGACCCAATGGCCGTTGAGAAACTGAGCGACGGTATTCGTCTGTTCGCCGTCGATCAGCGCAAGCTCGAAGACCTGCTCTCCGCCCGCCTTTAACCCGACACGGAGTACACTATGACTCGTCAGGCTCTTGCCAATGCGATTCGCGCCCTGAGCATGGACGCGGTTCAGAAAGCCAACTCGGGGCACCCTGGTGCGCCGATGGGAATGGCAGATATCGCTGAAGTGCTGTGGAATGACTTCCTTAAACACAACCCGAATAACCCCACCTGGTACGATCGCGACCGGTTTATTCTCTCCAACGGCCATGCCTCAATGCTGCTTTACAGCCTGTTGCATCTTACCGGCTACGATCTCTCGCTGGAGGAGTTGAAAAACTTTCGCCAGCTACATTCAAAAACGCCGGGCCACCCGGAAATTGGCTATACGCCAGGTGTTGAAACCACGACCGGCCCGCTTGGCCAGGGGCTTGCCAACGCGGTGGGGCTGGCGATTGCCGAACGCACGCTGGGCGCGCAGTTCAACCAGCCTGGTCACGACATTGTGGACCATTACACTTATGTGTTTATGGGCGATGGCTGCCTGATGGAAGGCATCTCACACGAGGCCTGCTCGCTTGCGGGTACGCTTGGACTTGGCAAGCTTATCGGTTTTTATGACCACAACGGTATATCTATTGATGGCGAAACTGAAGGCTGGTTCACTGACGATACCGCAAAACGCTTTGAAGCCTATCACTGGCACGTCGTGCACGAAATTGACGGCCACGATCCGGCCGCCATTAAACGCGCGATAGAAGAAGCCCAAAGCGTGAAGGATAAGCCGTCGCTTATCATCTGCCGCACGGTTATCGGCTTTGGCTCGCCGAATAAAGCCGGTAAAGAGGAAGCCCACGGCTCGCCGCTCGGCGAAGAAGAAGTGGCGCTGGCGCGCAAACAGCTCGGCTGGAATGAGCCGCCGTTTGTTATCCCGAAAGACATTTACAAGGCCTGGGATGCACGTGAAACAGGTGAGAAGGCCGAATCAGACTGGAACGGCAAATTCGCCGCTTATCAGCAGGCCTACCCGGAGCTGGCAGCAGAGTTTACGCGCCGAATGCGCGGCGAGCTTCCGCCTTCCTGGGACGAAACGACCACACAGCTGGTAAAAAAACTGCAGGAAAATCCGGCTAAAATCGCCACCCGTAAAGCCTCCCAGAATGTACTTAATGTGATCGGCCCGGTACTGCCGGAGCTGCTTGGCGGTTCGGCTGACCTCGCGCCCAGTAATCTGACGCTCTGGTCAGGCTCCACCTCGCTCAAAGAAAATATTGCCGGAAATTACATTCATTACGGCGTACGCGAGTTTGGCATGACGGCCATTGCAAACGGCATTGCCCACCACGGTGGCTTTGTGCCTTACACTGCGACCTTCCTGATGTTTGTGGAATATGCGCGTAATGCGGCTCGCATGGCAGCACTGATGAAAGCACGGCAAATCATGGTCTATACCCACGACTCGATTGGTCTTGGCGAAGATGGTCCTACGCACCAGGCGGTCGAGCAACTCGCCAGCCTGCGCCTGACGCCAAACTTCAGCACCTGGCGACCGTGCGACCAGGTAGAAGCGGCGGTAGCCTGGAAAGCGGCCGTTGAGCGCCATCACGGCCCGACGGCCCTCATTCTCTCACGCCAGAACCTGGCACAAATGGACAGAACTCCGCAGCAACTTGCTGATATCGCCCGCGGTGGCTACGTGCTGAAAGCCTGTGAGGGAAAACCGGATGTGATTCTGATTGCTACCGGCTCTGAGATAGAGATCACCGTGCTGGCAGCAGATAAACTCACGCAAGACGGGCTGAAGGTGCAGGTGGTCTCACTGCCCTCCACTGACGTGTTCGATGCCCAGGACGAGGCCTGGCGGGAAGCCGTTCTGCCCTCAGACGTCAGCGCCCGCGTGGCGGTTGAAGCCGGTATTGCGGACTACTGGTATAAGTACGTGGGACTGAAAGGTGCCGTGGTCGGCATGACGGGATTTGGTGAATCGGCTCCTGCCGAAAAGCTGTTCCCTTACTTTGGTTTTACGGTTGAAAACGTGGTGAAAAAAGCGCGCCAGGTTTCAGGGCGCTGAGTGCGCGCTCGCCTGACGCGTCACCCAGAGCACGGGCCAGGCATCCGGCCCGTGCCAGCCGTCGCAGGCAGGCTCGGCGGCGTAACGCGCCAGACGAAAATGCTGGCCGTCAAAGCGCCAGCGTGTCGCTACACCGCAGTCGCCAATGCCTCTGCTTTTTTCAAGCGTGCGTAACTCCCCGGTTTTCTCATCAAACTGGCCGTTCATCAGCTCAAGACGTCGGTTTTGCCCCTGAGGCTGAAACGGCAGCATCAACTGTACCGGTATTGCGCGTGTGGGATCGCGTCTGGGCACACGCCAGGCGAGATCAACCACATTCCATGCCCCGGCCTCACAACTCACCAGCACCAGCGCACTGGTTTCACTCAGCGCCCAGGCTCTGACCTCCTGACGAACCGGATCGATAGAACAGCGGCTGGCGTTCATCCGCCACGCGGCGTAATCCACTAGCGCGGCTCGCTCCTCTTTGCTGAGCGGCGTCACCGGCTCAGGCACTGGCAGCGTCTGTAACGCCGGGACCAGCGGTACAGACGCTGCCAGCCCTTTTTCCAGCCACGCGCTTTCATTACCCACACGCTGCTGCCTGTCGTCAATATATAACAGTGCAGCCTTCAGGCCGATGAGTGAAAGATTGCCGGGTCCATCGTGTAGCGTAATGGTTTCCCCTTCCTGAATGTCACGCAAGAAAGCCGCTATCGTACTGCTGTCGTCAGTAAATAACGTGTGCTCGCCGCTGTGCCAGCGGCCAGTGAGTACAAGCGGCACATTATCAAGCAGCAAACGCGGCGCAATTGGCGGTTGCCCGACAAAAGCCTGCGTCAGTGCGCCAAGCTCAATACGCAGTGCGGCGTTAATACCCGCCCCAGCGCTACGTGCAATGGACATCACCAGTCCCTGGTGCAAGCCGGTATTGCGTGCCTGGCAAAAATTCTGGTTATTGCAGGTCACCTGCCAGTCAGAAAAGCTGCGCTGTACTGGCTCAGCCAGTACGCTTGCTGAAAAGCACAGGCAACACAGCAGCAGAGTTTTCAACGGTCCAAACATAGGCAAGGCGTTCCAGCGATCCTCTCAGTGGTCGAATTATGTCCATATCTTCGACTGCCCCGCCGTCGCACTCAATCAGATTTATCAGATTGCTCAGCCTCCCTCAGACCGCTCCGTGCCTGCTGAGAAGAGGGGTTTACATCACGCCGCGTAGCTGGAGTTGCTGGAGCAAAATCACCGTTTTGCCATCGCGAATTTCACCGCGCTTTACCATCTCCAGCGCCTGAGCAAAAGGCAGCTCCAGCACGTCGATATCTTCGTCTTCCACACCACCGCCCTGCCCGGTATGGTGCGCGTCGCTGTATTGCGCCATAAAAAAGTGCACCACCTCGGTGACGCCCCCTGGAGACATATACAGCTCAAACACCTTTTCCACCTCACCCACCTGGTAGCCGGTTTCTTCAGCCGCTTCCTTACGTGCACAAACCTCTGGCGCATCGTCATCAAGCAGCCCGGCACAGCATTCAATCAACATGCCGTCAACGTTGCCATTCACCCAGGTCGCAACGCGAAACTGGCGCGTCAGCACCACGGTTTTCTTGTCGGTGTTGTACAGCAGAATGGTCGCACCGTTGCCACGGTCATACACCTCGCGACGGTGACGCATCACCTCGCCGCTGCGGTGGGTTAAATCGTAGGTAATATTGCGCAGGACAAAATAGTTATCAGAAAGGATTTTGTCTTTGATGACATGAATACGTGGTGACATAGCAGCTCCCTGGAAACAAGCAGAGTGCCATAGTACGTCGTCAGGGAAAGATTGTCGCGACACGTAAAAATGCCGCCCGGTGAACACGGGCGGCAAAAGGAGTATCAGAAGCCTGGCTGAACCTCACGCATATCCGGCAGCTTATGGGCTATGCCCTTGTGGCAATCAATACACGTCTGGCCGTCTTTGATGGCCTGTTCGTGCATCTTGCCCGCCACGGTTTTCTGTGCGGTAAAATCCATGTAATCAAAGTTGTGGCAGTTGCGGCATTCCTGAGAGTTATTCTCTTTCATCCTGCGCCACTCGTTTTGCGCCATGCTCAGGCGGTGCTCTTCAAACTTCTGCGGCGTATCGATAATGCCAAAGATTTTGCCGTACAACTCTTTGCTGGCCTTAATCTTACGTACCATCTTCGGCACAAACTCGTGCGGTACGTGGCAATCCGGGCAGGTGGCGCGTACACCGCTGCGGTTATTGTAGTGCACCGTTTCCATGTACTCTTCATACACGGTTGCACGCATTTCGTGGCAGCTGATGCAGAACTGTTCGGTGTTGGCCGCTTCCATGCCGGTGTTAAAACCGCCCCAGAAGACAACCCCGGCACCAAAACCGAGCAGCAGCAGAGTGCCGAGCGCCAGACGGCTCGGGCGCCACCACCACTGCCAGAGACGGCGAATCAGGCCTGGCTTTTTGTTTTCCATCATTTGCCTCACTTACCAAAGCCTTTGGACGGCTCGAAGGTGTTATCAACGATCGGTGCCGCGTCAGCCTGCGGCACGTGGCATTGCAGGCAGAAGTAGCGACGCGGCGCCACGCCTGAGAGCACCTTGCCGTCGCTGTCCATAAAGTGGGTCGGGCTGATACGCGGTGCGCCGGTAGCGCGATAGTGTTCCACACCGTGGCACGCCAGGCAGCGGTTAGTATTGGTCGTAACCTGATAACCATCAATGCTGTGCGGGATCATCGGCGGCTGGTTTACGTAGTTGAGGGCCATGCGGTCCTGCTCTTTCGGTATACGCATGTTCTCCTGCACGCCGGACACTTCCGGTGACTGGCTCAGATCCACCGCGTCCACCGCCAGCGCAGCGCCGCTCATCATTAACATCAACGCCGCCATGCAGCTAAAAAAAGGTTTTTTACGGACAGGGCTTTTCATGATTTTGCTCCCGAACTCCATCGTGTCGTTATTTTGAGAACCTCTTCAGCGCAAACATCCACGCAGCGACCGCAGGCCATGCAGTCACGGTCAGTTACCTGCGCCTGGCTCTCTTTATCCAGCACCGGTGCACGCAAAATGTGCGGCTCCGGGCAAACGTGAAAACAATCCATACAGCGGGTGCAGTTATCGCGCCCCGCAGCACTCACTTGCAGCGCGCCTTTCGCGCCAGTCAGGCCATAAAACGCGCCCAGAGGACACAGGTGCCCGCACCAGCCGTGCTCAACTACCAGTAAATCAAAGACAAACAGCGCAACCAGCAACCACAGTCCCGCACCAAAGCCAAAGATAAGGCTACGGCCCATCAGCGACACCGGGTTCAGCCACTCCCACACCATGCCACCGAAAATGGCGCTACCGATAAGCACCAACGCCAGCAGTATGTAGCGCAACCCACGCGGCAACGTTGCGGAACGAGTGATGCCCAAACGGCGGCGCAGCCAGGCTGCGAGGTCGGTCAGCGGATTTACCGGGCAAACCCAGCCGCAGAAGGTGCGCTTGCCGAGCAGCGCATAGCTCACGACAACCACCGCCGCCCCGATTAACGCCAGCGCGCCCGGCAAATGCCCGCTCGCCAGGCTTTGCAGAATCATCAGCGGGTCACTGAGCGGCACGGTATCAAGCAGCATGCTGCTGCTGTAGTTACCACGCAAAATCCACACGCCGAGTAACGGACCGCTCAGAAACAGCGCCAGTACCGCAAGCTGCGTGATGCGCCTGAGCACCAGCCAGCGGTGACTGCGCCACCAGCCTTTCTTCGTCCACGCGTCACGCCCGACATCCTGCTTAAGATTTGCCATCGCCACTCTCCAGCCAGCCGAAACGGTAGTGATGCCCCAGTTCGCCCTTCGCAAGGTCGCGCGGCAGCACTTTTATTGCCGCCACATCCAGCACGCAGGCCTGTTCACACTTGCCACAGCCGGTACAGTCGCTGCTGTGCACGGTGGGCAAAAAGCGCGCATGTTTACCGGTGCGGGAATTGCGCTCAAGCTCAAGCGTGATGGCCTTATCAATAGAGGGGCAAACGCGGTAACACACATCACAACGCAGCCCCTGAAAGTTAAGGCAGTTTTCCTGGTCCAGCAGCACCGCAAGCCCCATACGTGCGTCATCAATGGAAGGCAATTTTTTATCCAGCGCGCCGCTCGGACAGGCAACGGCGCAGGGAATGTCCTCACACATTTCACACGGGATCTCACGTGCCACGAAGTACGGTGTGCCCGCCGCATCGCCCGTTACCAGCGTCGCCAGCTTCAGCGTGTCATACGGGCAGGCCTGAACGCACTGCCCGCAGCGCACGCAGGCGCGGGAAAAGGCGGGTTCTGGTAAAGCCCCCGGCGGACGCAGGCGCACCCCACTTGCCTGGCTGCGCTGCTGCTGAAGCCCCAGCAGCGCCACGGCAATCCCCAGCCCGCCAGCGGCCCGCGCGGCATCGCGCAGGAAGCGGCGGCGCGCCGGGGTCGGTGCATCCTTGCGCGCCATGATTTACACCTTCACCACTTTAACGGCGCACTTCTTGAAGTCCGTCTCACGTGAGAGCGGATCGGTGGCGTCGATGGTCAGATTGTTCACCAGCTGACCGGCGTCAAAGAACGGCATGTAGACCAGGCCTTTCGGCGGCGTATTACGCCCACGGGTTTCTACGGTGGTAATAACCTCGCCACGGCGTGATACGACTTTGACCTTTTCACCACGGCGCAGACCGCGGTCTTTGGCATCCAGCGGGTGGATAAACAGCACCGCTTCCGGGAATGCACGGTGCAGTTCCGGCACACGGCGGGTCATGCTGCCGGTGTGCCAGTGCTCCAGTACACGGCCCGTAGACAACCACAGGTCGTATTCTTTATCCGGCACTTCGGCGGCAGGTTCAAACGGCAGCGCGAAGATAACCGCTTTACCGTCCGGTTTACCGTAGAACTTATAACCCTCGCCCGCTTTCACATACGGATCGTGGCCTTCGCTGTAGCGCCACTGGGTTTCTTTGCCGTCAACCACCGGCCAGCGCAGGCCGCGTGCCTTGTGGTAGTCATCAAATGGTGCCAGGTCGTGGCCGTGGCCGCGCCCGAAGGCAGCGTATTCTTCAAACAAACCTTTTTGCACATAGAAACCCAGCTCACGCGCTTCGTCGTTCAACTGGTCGTCTTTGAGTTCGCTAAGCGGATACTTGCGGATGCGATCGGTGGCAAACAGCACGTCATACAGCGTTTTGCCGCGCATTTCCGGGCGCTGGGCCAGCAGTTCTTCGCTCCAGACCTCGTCAGTCTTGAAGCGTTTCGCAAAGCTTACCAGCTGCCAGAGATCGGACTTCGCCTCGCCCGGCGCGGACACCTGCTGGTGCCAGAACTGGGTGCGACGCTCAGCGTTACCGTAAGCGCCTTCCTTTTCCACCCACATCGCGGTCGGCAGAATCAGGTCGGCGGCAAGCGCGCTCACCGTCGGATACGGGTCGGAAACAATCACGAAGTTGCGCGGATCGCGCCAGCCCGGCATACGGTCTTCGTTAATGTTCGGACCGGCCTGCATATTGTTGTTACACATCACCCAGTAGACGTTCAGTTTGCCGTCTTTGAGCGCACGGTCCTGCGCAATAGCGTGCAGACCGACTTTAGAAGGAATGGTGCCTGACGGCAGATCCCACTCTTTTTCAGTTAGCTCGCGATGTTTTTCATTAGTCACCACCATGTCCGCAGGCAGACGGTGGGCAAAGGTACCCACTTCACGCGCCGTGCCGCACGCAGACGGCTGGCCGGTCAGTGAGAACGGACCGCAGCCCGGCTGTGAGATTTTGCCGGTCAGCAGGTGGATGTTGTAGCACAGGTTGTTGGCCCACACGCCGCGCACATGCTGATTAAAGCCCATCGTCCAGTAGGAAATGACTTTCTTGCTCGGGTCAGCGTACAGCTTCGCCAGACGCTCCAGCTGATCTTTTGGCACGCCGCTCATCTCGTGCGCTTTATCGAGCGTATAGTCGGCAACAAACGCCTTATACTCTTCAAAACTCATCGGCTCTGAAGCATCAGAACCCGGGTTTTTCGCGGCTTTTTCCAGCGGATGCTCAGGACGCAGGCCATAGCCGATGTCAGTGGCACCACGGCGTAAGGTAACGTGTTTAGAGAAGAAGTCTTCGTTAACCGCATCATTCTGGATGATGTAGTTAGCGATGTAGTTGAGGATGGCGAGATCTGACTGCGGCGTGAAGATCATGCCGTTGTCCGCAAGCTCAAAGCTACGGTGGCGGAAGGTCGACAGCACGGCCACTTCCACGTTGTTGTTCGCCAGACGTCTGTCGGTGATGCGCGACCACAAAATCGGGTGCATCTCCGCCATGTTGGAGCCCCACAGCACAAAGGCGTCGGCCTGCTCAATATCGTCATAGCAGCCCATCGGCTCATCCATACCAAAGGTACGCATGAAACCCACCACCGCTGATGCCATGCAGTGGCGTGCATTCGGGTCGATGTTATTGGAGCGGAAACCCGCTTTGAACAGTTTGGCGGCGGCGTAACCTTCCCACACCGTCCACTGGCCGGAGCCGAACATGCCAATACCATCCGGGCCTTTTTCTTTCAGAGTCGCTTTGAACTTCTCTTCCATCACGTCAAAGGCTTTTTCCCAGCTTACTGGCGTGAATTCGCCTTGCTTGTCGTACTCGCCGTCGCGCATACGCAACAGCGGCTGCGTCAGACGGTCTTTTCCGTACATAATTTTTGGCAGGAAGTAGCCCTTAATGCAGTTCAGACCACGGTTGACCGGCGCATCCGGATCGCCCTGGCTTGCCACAACACGGCCATTCTGCGTGCCCACCAGCACACCGCAACCGGTGCCGCAGAAACGGCACGGCGCTTTGTCCCACTTGATGGCGTCAGACTGTCCTACCACCGCGCGCGCGGCGGCGGGAACGCTGATACCGGCTGCCGCAGCGGCCGCGGCGACGGCGTTAGCTTTCATGAAGCTACGACGACTGAGTTTCATGGTGTTTCCTCACCTGTGCTTTCCTGCTGGTGGTAAACCAGCGAAACCGCCAGCACGCCTGTCACTTCGCGTGCCGACTCAATAGTATCCAGCAGCGCTCGCGACGACGCTGCCTCCATCACAACCGCCAGCTTGCCGGTTGCCGCATCGCTGGCGGAGACTTCACTGCCGGGCAGCGCATTCAACGCGGCGCTGACTGTGGCGATATTCTCTGGGCGGGTCTGAACCATCAGCCCACATACCTGCCAGCTACTGCTCATCACAACTCCTTACTTCGATAGCGCTAACCGGGCACCCCGCCACGCACGCCCCACAGGCGGTACACAGCGACACGTCGGTTTGCGGTTGTGCAATACCTGCCAGCGTCGGGCGAAAACGTATGGCGTGCTCAGGGCAGGCATCTTCACAGCTGCGGCATTCGACGCGGTTTTGCGCCAGGCAGCGTGCGCCAATAGCGACCTGATATTGCCAGGGGTTACTGTCGCGCACGGCGAACAGCGGTTGCGGGCAACTTTCGGCGCAGGCATAACAAAATGTGCATTCACCGCGCTGAAAATCGACTTCGGGGAAGCCCCCGTCACCCCGCTTAATGACCGTAGTTTCACAGGCTTCAACGCAGGCATTACAGCGAGTACAAACAGCGGTGAACTCCACATCACGGCGACGCCAGGGCGGCCGTATGGCGTTTGAACCAGCACGAAACGCACCGGTCAGTAAGCCACGTCGGGAGAATTCAGCCATCGCTGTTCCTTATCTTTCTTTACCTGGGAACGTGCTGCGCTTTTCGTCAGAGAGCCATCGGAGGGAGGCAGCGGGTCTTCCCCTGGATTTATGTTGGTAAAAATATTCGACATAAGGAGGTAGGCGCATCCCCCGGAAGGGGTAAATCCCGTTGCCCGATCAAGGTTACGTCCGTTTTATGGAAAAGCGCCGCAAATCCTGTGGCATAGCGCGCATTTTCAGGCAGATGCGTTTAAGAAAGGTTTAGGTTTGGCTGCCCTGCGCATACAAAATTACGCCAGCGCCCTACCCCTTAATTGCCGGCTTTTCGCTCAGGTGATGTCGCTGCCGGTCGGGAGAGTAACGAAAAAAAGTGGGGCGTTTAGTGTCAATGAAAAACCCCGCGCTGAGCGCGGGGTGCGAGGCTTATGCTGAAGCCCTGAAGTAGTCGAGAATACCGCGTGCGGCATGCTGGCCTTCGGCCATTGCTGTTACCACTAAATCTGCGCCGCGCACGGCATCCCCGCCAGCGAAAATCCTGGGATGCGTAGTCTGGTAGCGAAGCCGACTTTCCACGCTGGCCTTGATGCGCCCGCTGTTATCGAGCATCACACCGTGCTCTTCAAGCCACGGCAGAGCATGCGGGTGAAAGCCAAACGCCATCACGACGGCATCGGCAGGCATCACAAACTCAGAACCGGGCACCGGTTCGGGTCGTCTGCGCCCCTGAGCGTCTGGCTCTCCCAAGCGCGTGCGCAGCAGACGTACGCCACACACTGTTCCCTGCGCGTTTAGCTCGATATCCACGGGCTGTACGTTAAATTCGAACAGTGCGCCCTCTTCCTTCGCGTTTTTCACCTCTTTGCGTGAACCGGGCATATTGGCTTCATCACGCCGATAAGCACAGGTGACGCTTTGCGCGCCCTGGCGCAGCGCGGTGCGCACGCAGTCCATAGCCGTATCGCCACCGCCGAGTACCACAACATGTTTACCTGCCATATCAACATCCGGCGCGTCCTCAGAGGGCATCAGCCCCATCAGGCGGCGTGTGTTGGCAATCAGGAACGGTAACGCATCATGCACACCTGGCGCGTCTTCATGCGCTAAACCGGCCTTCATTGAACGGTAAGTCCCCACACCGACAAACACGGCATCGTACTCTTCCAGCAGGCTGCTCAGCGCCACATCACGCCCAACGTCACAGTTAAGGTGAAAAATGATGCCCATTTCGCTAAAAATTTCGCGCCGACGCACCAGTAGCGATTTATCAAGTTTAAAGGCAGGAATACCAAACGTCAGCAGCCCACCGATTTCCGGGTGTCGGTCAAACACTGTAACCCCGGCACCGGCGCGCACCAGCCGCTCGGCACAGGCAAGTCCTGCCGGTCCGGCACCAATGACTGCGACGCGTTTACCCAGCGGTTCCACCTTTTCCAGCCCAGGCCGCCAGCCCTGTGCCAGCGCCTGGTCAGAGATATAGCGCTCAATATGACCAATAGTGACCGCCCCGGACTCATCACGCAGTGTACAACTGCCCTCACATAGCCGGTCCTGTGGACAGACGCGCCCGGTGATTTCCGGCAGACAGTTGGTTTCGTGCGACAATGCTGCCGCCTCCAGAATACGTCCTTGTTTGACCAGCTCAATCCATTGCGGGATGTGATTGTGCAATGGGCAGCGCCACTCACATATGCTGTGCTCACCGCACTTCAGGCAACGCTGCGCCTGAGAGTTAGCCTGATCTGGTGTATAAGGCAGATAGATTTCTTCGAATTCGTTAAGTCGCTCCTGCGCGGCTCGCTTTTGTGCAACCTGAGGGGGTGCAATCGCGGCAAGTCTCGCCGCAGCATCAAACCCATTACCGATGCCTGCGCGGGCGAGCGGCTGCGACTCGCGTACGGCAGTTGACTTACGCCGCTGCGCGCTCTGCGCTGCTAACGCCGCTGGTGTAACAAGCGTTAATGCTGCCGTTGGACAGGCGGCGGCGCAGGCGGGACCATCAGCACGCGCCTCACACAAATCACACTTATTCACGTGCATCTCACCGGCCTCAAGGCTAACTTCAATGGCGCCAAACGGGCAGGACACTTCGCAGGATTTACAGCCGATGCACTGTTTTTCTTCCACCTGTACTGCGCCATTGCGCCGGGAAATCGCCCCCACCGGACAGCTTTTGAGACAGGGTGCCGCTTCGCAGTGGTGGCAGGTCACCGCACTGCGTCGCCCGTGCGCGTTGATTACCTGAATACGCGGCGTAAATGCACGCGCGGATAACACATGCTCACCGTGGTTATGCGCCATTACGCAGGCGACTTCACAGGCGCGGCAGCCCAGGCAGCGACCGGCATTGGCAGAAATAAAAGGACTCATCATCACATCACCCACTTACTTTGCGTAATCGTATTATTTTTGTAGGGTTATTGATGTAACCGACAAGCCGTCAGGCGTGCAATCAGCATCTGCACGAAACGCAGGAGAATTTGTCGGATATCCGTCGCGGATCAAACTGCGGGGCGCTTTTTATCTGCACAGCACATTTTTACGCATGGGCGGCGGATGTAATCACGGCGTTACAAGAGTTTTAACTGCCGGTAGCAGGCTATAGTTAAAGCGAGCAAAACGCGGCAAATGCCCGCCCGGCCGGTTTCCGCGCCCTGCTATTTCTGGTACGTTTGCGCCACCCAATCCCGGAGGAATCACGGTTTATCATGGTTAAGCGCCCGGTATCGACCAGCCTTGCCCGCGCCTTCTTCTACATCGTTCTGCTCTCTCTGCTGACAACCGGCGTTGCGCTGATAACCCTTGCCAGCAGCATGCGCGATGCCGAGGCCATCAATATTGCCGGTTCATTGCGTATGCAAAGCTGGCGGCTTGGCTACGATTTACAAAGCGAACGCCGCGAGCTTGAGCGCTACCGTGCGCAGTATGAAAAAACCCTTAGCTCACCGCTGCTCAGTTCGCCCGGCGGCTGGCTGGTGCCAGAACAGGTGCGTCAGCGCTACAGCGCGCTGCAACAGGCATGGCGTGAAATGGACACTCACCTGGCGCAGGGCGATCTGGCGTGGTATCAGCAGAATATTGACGACTATGTGGCGCAGATTGATCTTTATGTGCTCACGCTTCAGCACCAGGCCGAGCACAAAATGATGCTGGTGGTTACGGTTTCCGGGGTTGGTTTTATCGCCATTTTTACGCTGGTGTTCTTTACGCTGCGCCGTATTCGCCGTCAGGTGGTCGAACCGCTCAATGCCCTGGTTACCGCCAGCGAATCCGTGGAGCGTGGAGATTTCGACCATCCCCCGCTCAATACCCACTTGCCTAACGAGCTGGGGCTACTGGCACACACGTTCAGCCGCATGGCCGCCGAGCTGCGCAAGCTTTACCAGTCGCTGGAAGCGAGCGTGCAGCAGAAAACCCAGAGTCTGAAAGAGGCTAACCGTCGCCTGGAAGTCCTTTACAGCTGCTCGCAGGCGCTGAGCGCCAGCACGCTCGACCGCCACAGCTTTGAGAAGATCCTCGCTATTTTGCGCCATAACACCCACCTTAGCGCCGTAGAAATCCGCACCTCGGATAACTGGCTATTGCAGGACGGCGCGCCGGATAACAACGCAGTCTGGAGCAGTACGCCAGTGCGTTCGCAGGATAACCTGCTGGGCGAGCTGCGCTGGCAAACCCAGGCGAGCACGCCATCCACACAGCTTATGGAAAGTGTTGCCAATATGCTCGGACGCGGCCTGTGGTTCAACCAGGCACAAAAGCACCGCCAGCAGCTGCTACTGATGGAAGAGCGTGCCACTATCGCGCGCGAACTGCATGATTCGCTGGCACAGGTACTGTCCTACCTGCGCATTCAGCTCACGCTACTGCGCCGCGCGGTAGCGCAGGACAACACCAAAGCGCACGCTATTATTGACGACTTCACGCAGGCGCTGAGCGATGCCTACAGCCAGTTGCGCGAGCTGTTATCGACGTTTCGCCTGACGTTACAGCAGGCTAATCTCACCGCCGCCCTTCAGGAAACGATCTCCCCGCTGCGTGCACGCAGTCACGCGCAGATTCATCTGGAATGCAGCCTGCCGGATCAATCGCTGGACGCACAGCGCCAGATTCACCTGTTGCAGATTATCCGTGAGGCAGTGCTTAATGCCATTCGCCACGCCGACGCTAAAACGATTACCGTGCGCTGTTTTAGCCCAACGCCGGGGGTGCACGAGGCCGAAATTATCGACGACGGTCGCGGCATTGCCACACTTGAAGAGCCAGAAGGCCATTATGGGCTTAATATTATGCAAGAGCGCGCCGACAGGCTGGGCGGCGTACTCACCATTTCCCGTCCGCCGCAAGGCGGTACGCGCGTTTGCGTGCGCTTTAGCGCCGTAGCGCAAGACAGAGCCGACAACGGCTCTCACAACGACAAAAATAGCCAATCACCAGGGAGCAATGTATGACCAACAAGAACAGCTATCAGGTTCTGATTGTGGATGACCATCCGCTGATGCGACGCGGTATCCGCCAGCTGCTGGAAACACAGGAGATGTTCGACGTCGTCGGTGAAGCCAGCAGTGGCGCTGAAGCCATCAGCCTTGCCAACCGTCTGGAGCCAGACCTGATTTTGCTGGATCTGAACATGAAGGGACTCAGCGGGCTGGATACACTGCACGCCCTGCGCCGTGACGGCATCAGCTCGCGGGTGATTGTGCTCACCGTCTCCGACGCCCCGACGGATATTTATGCGCTGGTGGACGCCGGTGCCGACGGCTATTTGCTTAAAGACAGCGACCCGGAAATGCTGCTGGAAAACATTCTGCAGGGTGCGATTCGCGGCGGTGCATTCAGTGAGCAGGTAAAAGCCCACCTGGAAAACAGACAGGGCAATGAAGCGCACAACTCACCGTTTGCCACCCTCACTGAACGCGAGCTGGATGTGTTACAAGAAGTGGCACGCGGACTGTCTAATAAACAGATTGCCTCTGTGCTGCATATTTCTGAAGAAACCGTCAAAGTCCATATCCGCAACCTGTTGCGCAAGCTTAACGTGCGCTCACGTGTCGCCGCTACAGTGCTGTTCCTCGAAACTCGCGGCCTGTAATTTCCTTACGCAGGCCGCATCAGGCCTGCAAAACTGAAGGTTGTTTTACAATTTCTCCTCATTTCCTCCACGATTGCGCCAGGGGAAACGGATACAGTTGCGGTGGCTACTGATAATTACGCGTTGACGCGCTCATGAGGTCTTTATTGCATGGCGAATTTTTTTATTGATCGCCCTATTTTCGCGTGGGTAATAGCAATACTGCTGTGCCTGACCGGTACACTGGCGATATTTTCGCTTTCTGTTGAGCAATACCCGGACCTCGCGCCGCCCAATGTGCGTATTACTGCCACCTATCCTGGTGCCTCCGCGCAAACGCTGGAAAACACGGTCACTCAGGTTATCGAGCAAAATATGACCGGGCTTGATAACCTGATGTATATCTCTTCCCAGAGCAGTAACATTGGCCGCGTTACCATTACGCTAAGCTTTCAGGCAGGCACCGATCCCGATGAAGCTGTGCAGCAGGTGCAAAACCAACTTCAGTCGGCCATGCGACGCTTGCCCCAGTCGGTGCAGAATCAGGGCGTAACGGTACGTAAAACCGGGGACACCAATATTCTGATGATTGCCTTTGTCTCCACCGACGGCAGCATGGACAAGCAGGATATTGCCGACTACGTCGCCAGTAACATTCAGGACCCCATGAGCCGCGTGAACGGCGTAGGCGATGTTGATGCCTATGGTTCGCCCTATTCCATGCGAATCTGGCTCGACCCGGACAAACTCAACAGCTACCAGCTCACCACCCAGGACGTGGTCAACGCCATTTCGTCGCAAAACAGCCAGGTCTCCGTGGGCCAACTTGGCGGCACGCCGTCAGTTGAGACGCAGGCGCTCAACGCCACCATCAACGCCCAGTCAATGCTCGAAACGCCAGAGCAATTCCGTGCCATTACCCTGCGCGTTAATCAGGACGGTTCGCTCGTCACGCTTGCTGACGTTGCTAAAGTGGAGATAGGTGCAGAAAGTTACGAGTATCTCAGCCGCTACAACGGCATGGCGGCCTCCGGCCTTGGCATCAAACTTGCGTCCGGCGCCAATGAAATGGAGACCGCGAAACTGGCACTGGAACGCCTTGACGAACTGTCACAGTATTTCCCGCACGGTCTGGAGTACCGCGTCGCCTATGAAACATCGTCGTTTGTAAAATCCTCTATCACCGATGTGGTCAAAACCCTGATTGAAGCGGTGATTCTGGTGTTTGCGGTGATGTTTCTGTTCCTGCAAAACTTTCGTGCAACACTCATCCCGACCATTGCCGTGCCGGTGGTGTTACTCGGCACCTTCGCTGTCTTGTGGCTATTCGGCTACAGCATTAATACGCTTACGATGTTTGCAATGGTCCTTGCCATCGGTCTGCTGGTGGATGACGCCATTGTGGTGGTCGAAAACGTTGAGCGCATCATGAGCGAGGAAGGCCTGTCACCCCGTGCCGCTACGCGCAAATCGATGGGGCAAATCCAGGGGGCGCTGGTAGGGATAACGATGGTGCTGTCCGCCGTGTTTGTGCCGATGGCGTTTTTTGGCGGTACCACTGGCGCCATTTACCGCCAGTTTTCAATCACTATTGTAGCGGCTATGGTGCTGTCTGTGCTGGTCGCCCTTATTCTTACACCAGCGCTGTGTGCCACCCTGCTCAAGCCGCTGAAAAAAGGCGAACATCACGGCCAGCACGGCTTTTTTGGCTGGTTCAACCGCACGTTTAATCGCTATACGCTGCGCTATGAGGCCGGTGTAGCCGGTATTTTGCAGCGTTCACTGCGCTGGATGTTGATTTACGTACTGCTGCTCGGCGGCATGGTGTTTTTGTTTCTGCGCCTGCCGACCTCGTTTTTGCCGCAGGAAGACCGTGGCGTATTTACCACCTCAATACAGCTCCCACCGGGTTCCACGCAACAGCAGACGTTGAAGGTTGTACAGCAAGCTGAGCAGTACTTTTTAACTGAGGAAAAAGACAACGTGCGCTCGGTCTTTGCCACCATCGGCTCAGGGCCTGGCGGTAACGGTCAAAACGTGGCGCGCATGTTTGTACGCCTGAAAGACTGGTCAGAGCGTGATGCCACCACCGGTACCTCATTTGCCATTATTGAACGCGCAACGAAGGCGTTTAACAACATCAAAGAAGCGCGGGTAACGGCCAGCAGCCCGCCAGCTATTAGCGGGCTTGGCAACTCAGCCGGGTTTGATATGGAGCTTCAGGATCACGCGGGTCGGGGCCATGATGCCCTGATGCAGGCGCGTGACACACTGTTATCACTGGCACAAAACAATCCAAACCTGACGCGCGTGCGCCACAACGGTCTTGATGACAGCCCACAGCTGCAAATCGATATTGACCAGCGTAAGGCTCAGGCAATGGGCGTCGCGGTGGAGGATATCAACAACACACTGCAAACTGCCTGGGGCTCCAGCTATGTGAACGACTTTATGGACCGCGGGCGCGTAAAAAAAGTGTACGTACAGTCTCAGGCGACATCCCGTATGCTGCCGCAGGACATTAATAAATGGTATGTACGCAACAACGCCGGTGCGATGGTGCCCTTCTCGGCCTTCGCCACCTCACGCTGGGTTACCGGCTCGCCCCGCCTTGAGCGCTACAACGGCTACGCAGCACTGCAGATTGTGGGTGAAGCTGCACCAGGCGTAAGTACCGGAACCGCGATGAACATTATGGAAAGTCTGGTCAAACAGTTACCCGGAGGGTTTGGCCTTGAGTGGACAGGTATGTCCTACCAGGAACGCCTGTCTGGCTCACAGGCACCGGCATTGTATGCGGTATCACTGCTGGTGGTGTTCCTGTGCCTGGCGGCGCTGTATGAAAGCTGGTCGGTGCCGTTCTCAGTGATGCTTGTGGTGCCGCTCGGGGTTATTGGTGCGCTGATTGCCACCTGGGCGCGCGGGCTGGAAAACGATGTTTATTTCCAGGTCGGGCTGCTGACGGTTGTCGGCCTGTCGGCGAAAAACGCCATACTGATTGTGGAGTTTGCCAACGATCTCAACGCCCGGGGTCAGGACCTGCTGGCGGCTACACTGGAGGCCTGTCGCCAGCGTCTGCGCCCTATTCTGATGACATCACTGGCCTTTATCTTCGGCGTGCTGCCGATGACCATCAGCAGCGGCGCAGGCTCCGGCAGCCAGCACGCGGTTGGCACCGGTGTAATGGGAGGCATGATCTCGGCCACCGTGCTTGCCATTTTCTTTGTGCCGCTGTTCTTTGTGCTGGTTCGCCGCCGCTTCCCGCTCCAGGAACCGCCGCAGGATTAAGGCTTCAGCGACGAAAAAGGCGACCTTCTCTGGTCGCCTTTTTTCTGGTACCGGCAGGTACCGCCACATCGCTTTTCAGAAAGGAAAGGTTAACGCTTAACGAGCATCTGCTCGATAAAGACCTTCCAGTTCCCCAGTTCTACATCAATCATAACAGCCTCTCTTATTCTTGCGCTCATTATATCGCCAACGCAGCCGCAGGTGAATGGGCGAGAGACTGAATCGTGAAAGCCGTCATTTATTTCGCGCTATTGTCGCACGTTTTGCTGTTGGCAGACGTTTGTGTACGCTGGTATGTAAGGATGTCAGACGTTTTATTGTGCTCGTCGAAAATTCATGCACTCCGTCTGCGCAAAGGTATATTAATTAAGCATTCCCGGCCCCGGTCAGGTATATTTACGCGTCAGAAAATCAACCGCCAGGAGCGTCGGAAAGGACGTTTTGAATTAGCAGCAAAGGACGAAGATAAGTATGGTCATCCTGTACGGCATAAAAAATTGCGACACTGTGAAAAAGGCCCGCCGCTGGCTGGAAGAACGCGGTATTGCGCACCGCTTTCACGACTACCGCACCGACGGCCTGAGCCAGGAGATGCTGGCAGGCTTTATTGATGAGCTGGGCTGGGAGCCGCTGCTCAATACCCGTGGCACCACCTGGCGCAAGATTGATGAAGCACGTCGCGCCACGATTAATAACGCTGAAGCCGCCGCCGCGCTGATGCTGGACATGCCGGCAATTATCAAACGCCCGTTGCTCTGCGCACCGCACAAGCCTATGCTGCTGGGCTTTAGTGACAACAGCTATCAGCAGTATTTTAGTGAGGTTTAAGTATGTCCTGCCCGGTTATTGAGCTTACTCAACAGCTTATCCGTCGCCCCTCGCTCAGCCCAGACGACGCGGGCTGCCAGGCGCTGCTTATTGAACGTTTACGCGCCATTGGCTTTACGATTGAACGCATGGATTTTGGCGATACCCAGAACTTCTGGGCCTGGCGTGGCGAAGGCGAAACGCTGGCCTTTGCCGGTCATACCGACGTAGTACCACCGGGTGATGCCGACCGCTGGATTAATCCGCCATTTGAACCCACCATTCGCGACGGTATGCTGTTTGGCCGTGGTGCGGCGGATATGAAAGGCTCGCTTGCCGCTATGACGGTTGCCGCAGAGCGCTTTGTGGCCCAGCACCCACATCATAAAGGCAGACTGGCATTTCTCATCACCTCTGATGAAGAAGCCAGCGCGCAGAACGGTACGGTAAAAGTGGTTGAAGCGCTGATGGCGCGCAATGAGCGCCTTGATTACTGCCTGGTCGGTGAGCCATCCAGCACCGCAGTGGTGGGTGATGTGGTGAAAAATGGCCGCCGTGGCTCGCTCACCTGCAACCTCACCATTCACGGCGTGCAGGGCCATGTGGCCTATCCGCACCTGGCAGATAACCCGGTACACCGCGCGGCCCCCATGCTCAACGAACTGGTGAATATCACGTGGGACAACGGTAACCAGTATTTCCCGCCGACCAGCATGCAGATTGCCAACATACAGGCCGGGACCGGCAGTAACAACGTTATCCCCGGCGAGCTGTATGTGCAGTTTAACTTCCGCTTCAGCACCGAACTGACCGATGCCATGATTAAGCAGCGCGTGGTGGAACTGCTGGAGCGCCACCAGATGCGTTACACCATTGACTGGTGGCTGTCCGGCCAGCCGTTTTTGACGGCGCGCGGTAAACTGGTGGATGCGGTGAGCAATGCCGTTGAGCACTATAATGAAATTAAGCCGCAGCTGCTGACCACAGGCGGCACCTCAGACGGGCGCTTTATTGCTCGTATGGGGGCGCAGGTGGTGGAACTGGGGCCGGTTAACGCGACCATTCATAAGATTAACGAATGCGTCAACGCCGCAGATTTGCAGCTTCTGGCACGCATGTATCAACGCATTATGGAGCAGCTGGTCGCCTGACCGGCACCCCACAGAGGAGGTCATGGTATGGAATGGCTGGAAAAATACTGGTGGGTACTGATTCTTATTATTCTGGTCGGTATCTTTATCAACGTGATTAAAGACCTGAACCGCGTTGACCCCAAAAAGTATCTGGATAACCGGCCTGAACTGCCGCCCCATCGTGATTTTAACGATAAATGGGACGACGAAGACGACTGGCCGCAAAAGAAACCGTAAAGCTGAAGCCCCTTCACACTGAAGGGGCTTTTTTACATCATAGTAATCACGTCATCTTCACCAGGCTTACCGCTCAGCGCCTCATCAAAGTAGTGCTTCGGCACGGTATAACGCAGGTGGTCGAGTACCGTCTGCATACTGCGCTCGTCAATGGCATGACCCAGGTTCTCAATCAGGTCCAGCGTGGCATCACCACCCAGCGCAAGCAGGCACTCGTGCGCAGCAACCGCGTGTGCGGCTTCCACCACACGGTCTTCATCACCGTGAACGAGATGCAGCGTCACCGTTCCCGGCACTTTTTGCGGTAATGTTGCAAAGCGGCCGTTGAATGCTACCAGCCGTGAAGCAAGTCCGGGGGCTGCCTTCACGCTCTCCAGCACCATCATAGCCCCTTGCGAGAAGCCAATCAGCGCCGTTGCGCCCGGGCGCACACCGCTGTGCTGCTGCCAGTAATTGACCTGCTCAATAAACGCAGGCATTGCCTCATCAATACGCGCCTGACGGTTTTCTTCACTCACGCCTGCAACAGAAAACCACTCCCGACCTGGGCCGCCCGCTGGACCACTCGGGTGAGGGCCGCCGACGCTGACGATAAGCGCATCCGGAAATATCGGCGCAAACCAGCGACCTATCTCCCCCATTGAAATAGGGTTGTCACCCACGCCATGAAACAGCAGTAACAATTGCTGGGGCGGTGTAGCGGGGCTTTGAACAATAAAGTGATCGTGTAGCATGGCAGCCTCCTGTTTGATGGAGTGCAGTCTACGCCGCAGGGCGTAAATCACCACGGGGCAAAATTGATGATGTTACTGAAATTTTTTGACCTTACCCAGGCGCTGGGCCAGCGTCCGGGTACGGGCTTCATTAAAAGTCGACAACGCCTGCGCCGCTTCTGCACGCCAGCGGGCCAACAGCGCTTTTCGTCCAGTCAGATTTAACATGGCGCAAATCGTGGCTGTGTCGAGGTGTTGCTCCAGCCAGGCGCGCAGTGCGGGTAACGGCAGGCTGACGTTAAGCAATAACCGTTGCAGGCTACCGAGGCTCGCCTCTGGCGGGCGATGAGCAAACGCAAAGCCCGCCAGCTCCCACTCATCTCTCTTATTAAGCGTAGACGCTGCCACGGCGTCAACCGGGATCTTCTCTTCCACCTCGCGGGCAAGCCAAGGAACATCGCGCGCCAGGCGCGTTTGCTGGAGCTGTGTGAGTCGCTGCCCGGCAGGTGTGAGCGGCATGAGCGCCATTGCGCTATAGCAACCGCTGCTGGCCTCACGGTATGTACCAAAGCGCACCAGCTGAAACCCTGCCCGCTGCCAGAAACGCCACAGTTCTGCGGTATAACCAAAACTTACGGAAATATAGTCGTAGCCGTGAACAAACTGCGCAAGGCTCGCCAGCAGGTGGCTGCCAGTGCCTCGCCGCTGCAACTGAGGGTGCACGGCGATACGGCTTACGCGCAGGCCCCTGAGGGTGGCCGCAAAAGGCGATGCCCCGTGGGCCGCCAGCGACTGCGCGACCAGATTACCGCGCGGGCGACGCACGCCTGCCCATACGCTCAGGCTAAGCGCAGGAGATAAACCGCCCTCTGCCACCAGCCAGGCGGCAGCGAACGGCATATTGCCTGCCCGCGTCAGCGCAAAATACTGGCCGGGCGCATCCATCATGCGGCGTAAATCCAACGGTGAGGTACGGTAATGCGCACCTGAGAGCAGGCGATAGGTTTGCCCGGCAAGCGCAGGCGCACGTTGCCAGAGGTCCGGCTGCGGTGCATCGGTGGTTAGCGCAACGCCTGACTGCAATGTGGGTAACGCGTCGTCAAACAGGAGCAGCGTGTCGATGAAGCGCTCCAGCGGGCAACCCGAGGCCCAGCGCACCGGCACGTTAAGAGAGTAATGCTGCAACCGTGCTATCGAGGCACAAAACTTCAGCATAAAGCCGCGCCCGGTGCCTTCGTAGCCTTGCACGGTGGTAGTCATCAGTACACGTGGATACGCGTCAATCAGGCGGCGCAATACCGGAGCCGGGAGTGCGGCGGCTTCATCAATCACCAGCCAGTCACCCTGTGGCGCAGCGCCCTCCTCCAGCGCCTGTAAAAGCGCATCCGGGGCAATAAAGACACCCTTATCGTGGGCGTGGCGCGCCAGCACGTCGGTTGCTGCTCTGGCGGGTGCTGTCACCACGCACGGGCCGGGCCAGTCATGAATCAGCATTCCCGCCAGCGCCGACTTCCCTCGCCCACGTGGTGCGGTCACCACCGCCACACCGTCATTCATCTGCCGCAGGCGCGCCAGAATATCCTGCTGCCCGGCAAGCGGCGCACCGTTTGCCCTGTGCCAGTCTGGACGTGCGCAGGAAACGGGCAGTCGCAACTCGCCGTTCTGGCGCCAGAGCAGGGTTTGGGTATCGGCTTCAAGGCAGGTTTGAAGATGGTGAATGAAAACGGGAGTGGGAATGGGTTGCGGGCTGTCGCTCCAGCGCACGCTATCGGCGTCAGGCTGTGTAAGCCAGCGCTGCCAGTCGGGCGTTAACAACACCAGCCAGCTACCGGCACGCAGGGTGCCAGAGAGTGCCGCCAGCGCTTGCGCGTCCAGCCCGTCGCGGGCATCAAATACGCCGTGAAGAAATTCCCGCCCGAGCAAGGTGCGTAACGCGCCGGGCGCACAGTGTCGTCCTGCGCGCTCTCCGGGACTCACCCACAGCCAGTCGCCGGGAAATCGTTCGCACAAACGGCGGCACTGCGTCTCACACCAGGCCGCCTCTCCACTCAGTACCAGCAAGCGCCGGACCCCCTGTTGTGCCTGACTGGCACTCAGGGGATCCAGCATATCGAACATCATGACTTACAGTCTGCCGTTACCAAAGGTATCGCACTGGTTCGGGTCACCACTGTCAAAGCCGCGCTTAAACCAGGTATAACGCTGTTCAGATGAACCGTGAGTAAAGCTGTCTGGCACGACGCGCCCCTGACTTTGCTGTTGCAGCCTGTCATCGCCAATCGCCTCAGCGGCGTTGAGCGCTTCCTGCAAATCACCCACTTCCAGGATGCCCTGTTTTTCCATGTCTTTGCCCCAGACGCCCGCAAAGCAGTCGGCCTGCAATTCCATGCGTACAGAAAGCTGGTTTGCCTGAACTTTTGAGGCGTTTTGCTGCATCTGGCGCACGCGCGGTTCAATGCCCAGCAGGCGCTGAATGTGGTGACCCACTTCATGGGCAATCACATACGCCTGAGCGAAGTCGCCTCCGGCGCCGAGCTTACTTTTCATTTCATCATAAAAGGACAAGTCGATGTAGACCGTACTGTCTGCCGGGCAGTAAAACGGCCCCATCACAGACTGGCCGGTACCACAGCCAGTGCGGGTGACACCGCGATACATGACAAGCTTCGGCTGCTGGTAGGTTTTGCCCATTGCCCGAAACTCGCGTCCCCAGGTATCTTCGGTATCAGCAAGAATTACTTTGGTGAATTTCGCTGCTTCTTCGTCGTTAGGGCTGACCGTTTGCTGACTTGTCTGGCTCAGAGACTGGCTGTCGCCGGTCAGAAGAGGCGTGAGGTCAAAGCCGTAATAGCCCGCGACCAGCACCACCAACAGCACGACAATCCCGCCTTTACCGGTAGGAATGCGAAAACCACCGCCGCCACCGCGGGGAAACCCACCCTGTGAATCACCACGTCTGTCTTCAACATTGTCGCTCTCGCGACGCCCTCGCCAACGCATAGCCTGCTTCCTTTTTAGGGTTACGATAATTACTGAGATCGTAGGTGGTTCGGCGGCGGATTACCACAGAAAAGAGCAAGGAAACGTCTGCATGAAGTGACAGCGAGTGGCGAAATGAAACACAAAAGGCCGCCGCGCCTCCTCAGAAGCGCGGCGGCCTTCAACGTAATCGATTGCGTAGTTAGCCTAAATTAACGCCAAGACGGTGTGCAACCTCTTCGTACGCTTCAACAACGCCGCCCAGGCTCTGGCGGAAACGGTCTTTATCCATTTTGTTGAGGGTCGCTTTGTCCCACAGGCGCGCGCCATCGGGTGAAAACTCATCGCCCAGCACTACTTCACCCCTGAACAGACCAAACTCCAGCTTAAAGTCGACCAGAATCAAGCCCGCATCATCAAACAGCTTTTTCAGCACGTCGTTAGCTTTGTAGGTCAGCTCCTGCATACGCGCCAGGTTCGCTTTGCTCACCCAACCAAACGTTTCGCAGTAAGACTCGTTCACCATAGGGTCATGCATGGCGTCGTTTTTCAAAAACAGATCGAACAGCGGCGGATTAAGTTCAATACCCTCTTCCACACCCAGGCGCTTAACCAGCGAGCCTGCGGCGCGGTTACGGATAACGCACTCTACCGGCACCATGTCGAGTTTTTTCACCAGCGATTCAGTATCGGAAAGCAGCGCTTCGAGCTGCGTCGGAATGCCCGCCTCGGCCAGTTTGGTCATAATGAAGTGGTTAAACTTGTTGTTCACCATTCCCTTACGATCGAACTGCTCAATGCGTGCGCCGTCACCTGCTGATGTATCGTTACGAAACTCGAGTATCAGCAGATCGGGATTTTCCGTGCTGTATACGGTTTTCGCTTTGCCGCGATACAACTCAGCTTGCTTTTGCATCTTTCATTACTCCAGGTGTGATGACCGCCTGTGCGGCCCGGTATTTAACGCGAATGAAAAAGGCCGACTCGCGCCGGCCTTCGGTATTACTTGCTGAAAGCGGCCTGGAAGACCGCCACCAGCGCATCATTTTGCGACTGGGTAAGCGTATGCCCCTTCGGATCGATAAACTGCAGGCTGCTGCGGTTATCAAGGTCGCCGACCTGAAGCTTGTATTTGCCGTTTGGCAGTTTCGGATCGGCTGCACCCAGGGCGCGCCAGTCGCTGTCAGACAGCGCATCGTAGGTCACGTCCATGCTGCCCTTAGAACGGCTGCTGTCGGTCACTTTCATGCCTGCTTTCGCCAGGACATTCGGCAGACGGTTCCACACGTCGTTAAACGGTGAACGGACCACCAGCATTGGCAGGCCGGTATCGTCGGCACCGCTCTGCACATCAACGGATGCACCCGGACGCGAGCTACCGGTCTCGGTATTCATGCTCTTATCCAGACCCGTACTGATGGCGTTAAGCATCTGTGCGCTGTAGCGCTGCAGTGAGGCCGCGTCGGCAACCGCCTTACCGCCCTGCTCCAGACCCAGCAGCTTGACGACAACCGCCTGCTGATAACCCTGCTGCTGCACGCTGACCTGGTAGCGACCACGATACTGTTCGTCTTCGTCTGCACGGTTCCACTGCACCCAGTCGGTACTCAGAGACTGGCTGGCGTCGTCACGTTTGGCGACAGGGAAATTTTGCGCCTGCATCACGGACACCACCTGCGGCCACAATGCACCAGTGCGACCGTTTTCCATCAGCATGGTCGCCGTGTCACCGGTAAACTGAGTGCGCGCACCGTTGACCAGCGCCAGTGGCTGTGACGGCGGGCGGATGTCGAGCTGTTTGCCAACGGCGCCACTGCCGTTGGTAACAGGCACGTTATATTGCCCGTTTTCAGCAGGTAAAGTCATGCCTGAGGGCGCATGGAGCTGCGCGAGCGGCGCAGCCTTCAGGTAGGATTCATCACCACTCACCTGACGCTTATAGCGTGAATCGGAACTACAGGCGGCAAGCAGCATCACGAGCGATACGCTCACAACTTTTGCTACCGTTGCCTTCTGAACTGAGTAAGTCATTCAATCTCCCTAAAACTTTACAGCAAACCGGCGTGCTTAAGCGCACTGATAACCACCGGACGACCTGCGTCGGTCAGCGGCGTCATCGGCAGGCGCAGCGTATCGGTCGCCACAAGACCCAACTCCCTGGCAGCCCATTTCACCGGGATGGGGTTGGGTTCAACAAATAAATTTTCATGCAGCGGCATCAAACGCTGGTTAATTTCGCGCGCGGCGGCAAAATCTCCCGCAGCGGCCAGTTCGCACATGCGCGCCATATCGCGGGCTGCAACGTTTGCCGTTACCGAGATAACGCCATGTCCGCCCAACTGAATAAAGTCCAGCGCGCTGTCATCGTTGCCACTGAGCAGGATGAAGTCATCACTGACCAGTTCTTTGATCTGGTTCACACGACTTAAGTTCCCGGTGGCTTCTTTAATGGCAACAATATTTTTTACCTGCGCCAGACGGCCGACTGTTGCAGGCAGCAGATCACAACCTGTGCGGGACGGCACATTATACAGAATCTGCGGTAAATCCGTATTCTCAGCAATCGCTTTGAAATGCTGATACAGCCCTTCCTGAGTAGGACGGTTGTAATAAGGCACCACCGTCAGACAGCCCACAATGCCGCTGTCGTTAAAACGCTGGGTTAAGGAGATAGCTTCAGATGTGGCGTTTGCGCCCGTACCGGCGATAACGGGGATGCGGCCATCTGCCAGCTCCAGCGTCATCATCACGACGTCACCATGCTCATCGTGGCTAAGCGTCGCAGACTCACCGGTGGTACCCACCGACACAATCGCCGAAGTGCCATTTTCGACATGATAATCAATCAGTTTTTTAAGATCTGACCGACAAACGTTGCCTTTCTCATCCATCGGCGTGATCAGCGCGACAATACTTCCCGTGAACATGGACCATCCTCTGTGCTTACAAGTGTTTCAATGGTACGTTTGGTGCCGCCTCAAAAGCAAGCGGGCCAGCGGGATCTGTGCGGTTGTATGCGAGTTTTTTTTATGCTTTCCTTATGATTACCCTATCGTTCCACAGGAAGCTCTGGTTTGACTGACTCATCACAACACTACCTGGTCATTACCGCCCTGGGCGCAGACCGTCCAGGGATAGTGAATACCATTACCCGCCATGTCAGTAGCTGCGGCTGCAATATCGAGGACAGCCGACTGGCTATGCTGGGTGAAGAGTTCACCTTTATTATGCTGCTGTCCGGAAGCTGGAACGCCATCACACTCATTGAATCTACCTTGCCGCTCAAGGGTGCCGAGCTGGATTTGCTTATCGTGATGAAACGCACCAATTCGCATGCGCGCCCGGATATGCCCGCCACAGTGCGTGTGCAGGTCCAGGTACCCGATTCCCCGCATCTTATTGAGCGCTTCACCGATTTATTTGATAAACATGAAATGAATATTGCTGAGCTGATTTCCCGCACCCAGCCAGCGTCAGATAAAACAACATCCTCGGTGCCTGAGCTGTATATTCAGATAGCTGCACACAGCCCGGTGCAGGATGATGCAACAAACATTGAGCAAGCCTTCAAAGACCTGTGTACAGAACTTAACGCACAAGGCACTATTAGCGTGGTGAATTATCCACTGCAAGATGAATAAAGATGGAGAGCAGTTATGAATCCACTGAAAGCCGGCGACATCGCACCCAAATTTAGCCTGCTTGACCAGGACGGCGAACAGGTCAACTTAACCGACTTCCAGGGACAGCGCGTACTGGTTTATTTTTACCCCAAAGCCATGACGCCAGGCTGTACGGTACAAGCCTGCGGCTTGCGCGACAGCAAGGATGACCTTAAGCATTACGGCGTTGAAGTGTTGGGTATCAGCACCGATAAGCCGGAAAAGCTTTCCCGCTTTGCAGAAAAAGAGCTGCTTGATTTCACACTGCTTTCTGACGAAGACCACCAGGTCTGTGAGCAGTTTGGTATCTGGGGTGAGAAAACGTTTATGGGGAAAACCTATGACGGCGTCCACCGCACCAGCTTTCTGATTAATGGTGACGGCGTTATTGAACACGTCTTTGATGATTTCAAAACCACCAATCATCATGAGATTGTACTCAACTGGCTCAAGCAACACGCAGTCTGAGTTTGCTCGTTATCAATAAAAAGCCGACATGATGTCGGCTGAGACTGATGCCTTACCTCATCCTGTCTCAGACAGGATGAATGACACCCAATAAAAAATAAGGAAAATCAA
>CBIFVZ010000025.1:0-43613 GCA_966185765.1 uncultured Enterobacteriaceae bacterium
ACCCAGCCCCAGCCCCTGACCGAAGCGCGCCAGCGCCAGCAGTAACGGTGCCAGTACACCAATGGTCTCATAGCCCGGCAGCAGGCCAATCAGTACGGTCGAAATGCCCATCGTGAGCAGCGAAGCGACCAGCGTGGCTTTGCGCCCCACTTTGTCACCAAAGTGACCAAACAGCGCCGATCCTACCGGACGCGCGATAAAGGCAATCGCAAAAGTGGCCAGCGACTGTAGCGTGGCGGCAGTGGCATCGCCCTGCGGGAAGAAGATGTGCGGAAACACAATCACTGCGGCAGTGGCGTAAATATAAAAGTCAAAAAATTCGATAGCGGTGCCTATCAGTGAGGCAACCACCACCTTGCCGCGCGAGTTAACGGGCGCGGTCTGGTCGGTATCGACAGTTGTGGCAATTGATGCTTGCATACGGTTTTCTTATTGATGTTTTTTGAACAAACGAATGCCCATATTACGCACAGCAAAAGCGACATTTCAACGCGTGTCCCTGGTGCGCCCTGAGCAAAAAACAAACAAAAAGTGGATAATGTGTGATTAAAGCGAGGAGTAAAAGGAAGGAACTGTTATTTAGCGCACATTCAGATAATTGAACTGCATTCTGGTTAAATAAAAGTTACCGGGTGGATTTTCGTGCTGAATTTTTCACTCCCCCGGCAAACAGCGCGGGGGAGCGAAACGCAGGGATTACTGATGCGGGCGTCTGCCCGGCATCGGTTTATCATCTTTGTACTCGGCGGTGGCAATCCAGGCCGCACAAAACAGCGTCAAGCGAGCGAAGAAATAGAAGAACGCCATCAGCCCTAACACGGACCCAAAGGCCGCCCCGGACGGCGATTTCACCAATGCTGGCAGCGTCCAGGTCATAATGATTTTAATCACCTCAAAGCCAATTGCTGCTATCAGCGTACCGCGCATCAGCGCTTTTTTACGGGGACGATGACGCGGCAGGCGCCAGAAAATCCAGAAGAACAACAGATAGTTGGCAAAAATTGAAATCGCCAGCCCAATCAGTCGCCAGGCGGGCTTGAGCCACTCAATATAATCAAGGTGCAGCAGGCTGATAATGAGTGCCTGAGCAGAACCGGCAATAGACGTGATTGAGAGCGTCACAATCAGCGCAATCAACAGGCCAATCAGCGAGATAAAGTCGCGCAGGTATTTAATCCAGATTTTCTCTTCATCCTGCGGAGCACGTTCCCAGACATCGCGCGACTGCGCGCGTACTGCTTCGCGCAGGTTACCCATCCAGTTAATCCCGGAATAGAGCGCCACGGCAAGCCCCACCAGCCCCACGGTGGTACGCTGCTGAACGGCGGTGTTAATGGTGCTTTTTAGCGTCTGGGCAAGCGTGGGGTCACTGACGTTGGCCAGAATTTTATCGAAGATATCCTGCAATAGCGTGGGGTGAGAGGCAAGAATGTAACCCGCGCTGGCAAAACTCACCATCAGAATGGGGATCAGCGATAAAAACGAGAAATAGGTAATAGCGGCGCCAAACTGGTTACCCAGACGGTCATTAAAGCGCTCCACCGCGCGCAGGATGTGCGCCACCACGGGGTTGCGCTCAATACGCTTCACCGTTTTATTCACGTGCTGCAACTTGCCCGCGATAGCGCTGTTTTCTTTGCCCTCTTTCTCGTCGGATGACGATTTATCCAGATTCACAACCGGCGTGTAGCTCAGGTCACGGGTGGGGCGTTTTTCGTTATCAGATGTACGCATTGGCTCCATAGTCCTTTAGGGGGTTGGCCCGATCTTAATGAAATTATAGACCTGACGCTAACGGATATGGCCGATACCTGCGCCGCACGGTGCCAGATGGTTAATCCACATACGCTTTCATTACCTCAGAAAGCCACTCCATAAACAGATGCACCCGGCGCGACAGATTGCGCCGGTGTGGCCAGATAAGCGACACCGGCAGCGGTGCCGCGCGGTACTGTGCCAGCACCTCCACCAGCTCACCACTGCGTAAGGCATCACGCACACCCACGCGCGGCACCTGAATAATGCCCAGCCCGGCAAGGCAGGCAGCGTGGTAGGTTTCGGTACTGTTGACCGTCAACACGCCGCCGGTTTTTATCCACTGCACCTGGCCCTCGTTCCAGATTTCAAACCCTGGCGGGCGCACGCCGAGCGTGGAGGCATAGTGCACCAGCGCGTGCGAGGTCAACTCATCCGGGCTTTGTGGGCAGCCGAAGCGCTCAAGGTAGCCGGGGCTGGCGCAGTTAAGCTGGGTCAGCTTACCGAGCTGGCGCGCCACCAGGCCGGAGTCACGCAACACGCCAACGCGCACCACGCAGTCAAACCCTTCCTGAACCACATCCACCAGCCTGTCGCTACTGCTAAGCTCTAGTTCAATACCGGGGTACTGCTGCAAAAACCCCGGCAAACGTGGAATGACCAGATTGCGGGCGATACTGACCGGCATATCAACGCGCAGGCGGCCGCTCACACTGGCGGGATCGTGCAAAAACAGGCTGTCGAGTTCATCAAGATTGGCGAGCAAATCCCGACAGCGCTCGTAATAAATCATGCCGTCCTGAGTGAGCTGCACGCGGCGCGTGGTGCGGTGCAGCAAACGGGTACCAAGCGTGTTTTCCAGCGCCTGAATCTGGCGCGAGACGCTGCCTTTAGGCAGGCTCAGGGTTTCAGCTGCGCGTGAAAAGCTCGCCAGTTCGGCGACTCTGACGAATAACTGCATTGCATGAATTTTATCCATATCAGCGGCGTATTGTTGTCGTTAGTGAAACAGTAAAGCGCACTTACCAGTCTTTATTGCTTTATTAGCATCCAATACGCTTTTTCTCAATCAACAGTCATCCGGAAAGGGGCAAAACATGACGCAACGTATCGCAGTAGTGACCGGCGGCAGCCGTGGATTGGGTAAAAACGCGGTTCTGAAGCTGGCCGAAGGGGGAATTGATTCTCTGTTTACTTTCCGCAGCCGTGACGAAGAAGCGCGCGCGGTGGTGCAGGAAGTGGAGCAACGTGGAGCCAGAGCGGTTGCGCTGGCGCTGGATGTGGCTGACAGCCACAGTTTTGCCGGGTTTACCCAACAGGTCACCGCGCAGTTACGCCAGGTGTGGCAGCGCGACAGCTTTGATTATTTAGTGAACAATGCCGGGGCTGGGCTTCATGCTTCTGTTGCCCAAACGCGCGAGGAGGATTTTGACGCACTGTTCCACCTGCATCTCAAGGGGCCGTTTTTCCTCACTCAGGCGCTGCTGCCGCTGATTGCCGACGGCGGGCGTATCCTGAACGTTTCAAGCGGGCTGACGCGCTTTGCCCTGCCGGGTTACGCGGCCTATGCGTCAATGAAAGGGGCGATGGAAGTGCTCACCCGCTATCTGGCAAAAGAGCTGGGCGAGCGTCGGATTACGGCTAACATCATTGCGCCTGGCGCGATTGCTACCGATTTTGGCGGTGGTGCAGTGCGTGACAACGCGCAACTTAACCAGTTCGTTGCCGCGCAAACGGCGCTCGGGCGCGTCGGTGAGGCCGATGATATCGGTGATGCCATTGCAGCGCTGTTAAGTGATGAACTGGGCTGGATGAATGCACAGCGCGTAGAAGTGTCAGGTGGGATGTTCCTGTAACCATGCCCCGTGCGCCCTGATGACAGGGCGCACGCTATCCAGAAAACACGAACCCACAGTGATATTCACTAAACGGTATGCGGCCATCAGTCAGTACATTCTGGCTACATAACGCCACAAACCCTGCCTGGCCCGGCAATCTAGCGCTTCATCTGTGACAAAATAGTGCGGCACTGATTAGCGTCACCTTCTGACGGCGAAATCAACGCCAGCAGTGCCGCCGCAGGCGTCACCAGCGTTGCCAGCGCGGCGGCAACCGCACCACGGGCAATCAACGGCCCGGGTTTGACGCCATAGCTCGGATTTTTGAAGGTTCCGCGCACATAAAGCGGCGAGCGTAGCGTAATAATACGGATGCCCTTGCTCTCCGGGTCAATGGTCAGGTCCATCTGCTCGCTGGCAAAGCTCGTCGTGCCGGTCACGTTGATAATGGCATTTTCGGTATCAAAGGCGAAAATACGCGGGCGCGCTACACCGTTGGTCAAATCCAGATTGGCCGCCGCACAGTTGACCCGCACTTCTTCATCACCAAAAATTTGCCCTACAATGAAATTACCTACGTTCAGCCCGAGTATTTCCATCAGATTGCGGCTGATAAGCCCGTCATTCATCAACAGCTTGAGGTTACCATTGCCGGAGCCTAGTAACGCCGCGATTGAATTACCCGTACCACGAATATCGGCATCACCGTTAAGCTCACCCAGCGTCTTTTGCATCGACTGTACGTCAGGCATCAGTTGCTTAAGTTGCAAACGGCGCGCGGTGATTTCTGCCCTGCCCTGCATCGGTTTTTTATCACCCTCAAGTCGAATCTGTGAGTCGATGGTCCCGCCCGCCATGCCAAAACGCAGCGGCGTCAGCCTGAGGTCTCCGTTACGCAAAATCAGGTGGGTATCAAGATTGCTGAGCGGCAGTGAGGAACCGTGCTCAATACGCTGGCCTTTAAAGCGCACGTCAGCGTCCATCACGTCCCACTTGTCGGTTTCAAAACGGTCATAAGGCAGCACTTTACCGAGCGGCTGGTTAGCGTTGGTCTTTTTCGTTTCACGGCTGCTCGATTTTTTACCCGAGTCCACGCCAATCAGCGGCCCCAGATCCGCCAGACGCAACTGGCGCGACACCAGGTCACCCTCAAGTTTTGGCCGGGGTTTGCTCTGGGTATACACCAGCGAGCCATGAATGTCGCTGTCACCAATGCGCCCGTTAAAATTTCGATAGCGGAACACCGAGCCATTTTTGCCGTTAAGCTCAGCCACCAGACGCCCATCCGTTTCAAACGGCGGCGTATCCGGCAACAGCACGCCGGTAAGCTCATACAGATCGCCCAGCGAATCCCCGGCAAACCGCAACCGCAGATCGGCGCCACCGAGTTCCATTGGCCGGGTGATGGTGCCGCTTAACGCTACCCGCGTACTGCCAGAACGCACGTCGGCCTGCACCGGGAAAGGCGTGTCAGCATCCTTCAATGCCAGCATACCGCCAATTTTACCGGTGCCGGAAATGTCCTGCCCTTTGTAACGCCCTTTCACTTTAAGCCCAAAGACGTAGTCACCGACTTTGGCCGCGCCTTTTTCACCACTGCCGGTCACCTGGCTAAAAGGCAGCGGCTTACCAAGCGGGTCGACGAAGATTTCCATCACCGCCTTGCTGACGCTGTCGTCCACAGTAATACGCCCCTGGTCGAACAGGATATTATCAAGGCGAAACAACCAGTCAGACGGCGTTTTATCCTGCTTGTCATCTTTGCCGTCACCGAGGGTAAAGGTCCAGTTGTCTCGTTTTTCAGAAACCCGCACCAGCCGCACATCGGGCTTCACCAGCTTTACCCACGGTAGCCAGACGGTTTTACCCAGTAATGCAGGCGGCGACAGGGTGGCTTCCACACGCGGTAACTGCACCATAGTGTCACCCGGTATGCCGTTGGGGTTACCCAGCCAGAGGTTCTCTGCACGCACGTGCGGCCACGGCACCCAGCGCTTCCAGCCCGTTTCCTGGCGGTTACGCGCCCAGACGACACTCAAATCACCACGTATTTCAAACGGGCGATTTAGCTCGGCAGAGACTTTCTCGTTGATAATCGGCTTCACGCGATTCCAGTCAAATGTCGCGATAAAGATAGCAATACCCACGATCAGCAACAGCAAAATCCCGACGACCCAGCTACATGCTTTGCCTGTTCTTGTCATATCTGGCTCCTTTTCCTGACAATGCCTGTCAGAACTAAAGATAGTTGAGTGATGGCAAAGCGAACAGCGCAGGCGTTGGCAAAAGAGGGTATCGCTGTTGCAACCGCAACATGCAGGGCGCAGCCACACGCGGGGGTGAGTAAGAAAGGAGACGGTAAATCACCGTCGGGCGCGATGCTGAACCACGCTTTCGCGTGGCAGCAAAAGGGGGAACGGGACAGACCTTACACAAAACCAACTACTGGCTGAGGTCGGGCGGAGCTGGGTCAACGCCCACTTTCTCCGCTCAGCCACCATGAAATACCAGACGCGCCAGACTGTTAGTGAACGGCCCTCTCGGCTATATGCCAACCTCAGGGAAAGGTTCCCCCGCCGGGCCTTGACTCACCGACAGTCACAATAAGGCGCGGTGCACACCGGCCAGTTACTGCCCTGGCGGGATATCCGTTGCGCTGGCATCAGGCGAAGGCAGTGTGGCCTGAGGCTCCGGCTCTGCCTCTGGCACCGCCTCCGGTATGGCCGCAGGCGCAGGCGAGGCTTCACGTACCATCACCTTATCCCAGACGGCCTGGAGCGACTTCATATTAAACTCTGGCTCGCCAGTTGGCTGGCGCAATACCAGCGCCATATCCTGCTGCAACAGGCGCTGTAAATCCTGATTCATCACCTGCAAACTCAGATCATCCAGAAACGCCTGACGCAGCTGCTGGTACTGCTCTGGCGCAATATCCACCACCTGGTTTTGCAGCGAGCGTAACCGCTGGCTCATCAGCACGGCGGTACTGGTACGGGCATAAGTAGCAAACAGCGTTTGCAGCTCCAGCTTTTTCTGCGCGATAAGCGCATCAAACTCTTCCTGAGACAGCCCGTTATCGCGCAGCTTCGCCAGTTCCTTTGCGACCAGAGTAAGGTTACTGGCAAGCTTGTCGTTAGGCGAGTCGAGGTTAATGCCGCACTGCGCACGCTGGAACAGCACGCGGCAGTCAAAAGTCAGGTTAATGTCTTTGATGCTGTTTTTACTCAGCGACTGCTGCACGTGCCAGAACAAGGCTTCACGCGCCAGGTCTGAACGCCAGTAACGTTGCATGGAGGCTGAGTCGCGAATCGGCGTCCAGGCAGAATCCCACATCAGCGCCAGGCGGTCCTGGCGCACATCGTTACTCATGATGGCAACGGACTCACGTTTAAGCGGCGACAGGGTCGGCACTGGCGCAGGCGTCTGGCGCTTGCCCTCAAGCTCGCCGAACTGCTTGTTTATCTGATCGGCCACGCTGCGGCTATCAACGTTGCCCACCACGATAAGCGTCATGGCATCCGGCGTATACCATTGCTGATACCAGGCTTTAAGCTGCCCGGCATCAATGGGTTCTTTAAGCTCTGCCGCCGGGTCATGGCCCAACAGCGGTGAGCCTTTCAGGCGATAGCGCCACCAGCCGTCCTGGGTATTCGAAGGCCAGGTCATCACACCGTTATGGGTTTGCAGCGCAGAACCAATGCTCTCAGGCGTAATCGTCAGATTACCCGCCATACCGGCCAGCCAGCCGAGTGCTTCTTTGAGTAAGTCATTACGGTTGTTTGGCAGGCTTAACTCAAATAGCGTGGTGTTATAGGTAACCAGCACCGGGGGTGCAGGATTAAGGGGATCTCTGGACTGCTGCCAGAGCGATACGGCGCGCGTGTCGTTGTTCTGAGAAAACGCGAGGTGCGGAAGGAAACGGCTGTAACCACTTTGCTGGGTGTTCTCGGTCAGAGAACCGACATCCACGGCAAGACGAACTTCAATGCGATCGCTTGGGCGCTGCGGCGTGGCAAGGACCTGCCACTGGAGGCCGTTTGCCAGCGTCCCCTGTTGCCACGCCGGGTCGGGCTGAAGCGGCTCGGCATGCGCCTGTGCCACCACGGCCGCCATCACAATTCCACCGGCATAAAGCCGCACGTTTTTGCCCTGCATTGAAACCCCTGCTCTACAATCCTGGTAAGAATAACGGGTATCGCTTATCAGTTTGCGATATCCCACAGTCATGCCAACGGTGATTTAGACCACTCAACTGAGCAAACGTCACCGCTGGAAAGTAAAAATAACCGCTAATTATGCGCAATAGCCCGCGGCGAGAGCAAGCCGCCGCGGGCAAGAGAGAGATCAGGAAGAGATTTCGTTGGTGTTTGCAGTAGGATTTTTGTTCTCAAGGGTGTTTTTAAGCTGTTTTTCGTCCAGCTCTTTCACCCATTTGGCTACCACCACCGTCGCCACGCCGTTGCCAACCAGGTTGGTCAGCGCACGCGCTTCAGACATGAAGCGGTCGATACCCAGAATCAAAGCCAGTCCCGCCACCGGCAGATGGCCCACCGCAGAAATGGTGGCGGCCAGCACGATAAACCCGCTCCCGGTCACACCCGCCGCCCCTTTAGACGACAGCAGCAGCACAACCAGCAGCGTTATCTGATGGAAGATATCCATGTGGCTGTTCGTAGCCTGGGCAATAAACACCGCAGCCATAGTCAGATAAATTGAGGTGCCATCGAGGTTGAACGAATAGCCGGTTGGGATAACCAGCCCGACCACCGATTTGCGACAGCCGAGCTTCTCCATTTTGTCGAGCATACGCGGCAGCGCTGACTCAGACGACGACGTACCCAGCACAATCAGCAGTTCTTCTTTGATATAGCGGATAAACTTGAAAATGCTAAAGCCGGTCGCACGGGCAATCGACCCCAGTACCACCACCACAAACAGAATACAGGTGATGTAAAAGCAGATAATCAGCTGACCGAGCTGCACCAGCGTACCTACACCGTATTTACCGATGGTGAACGCCATCGCACCAAATGCACCGACAGGCGCCAGGCGCATGATCATGTTGATGATGCCGAAAATTACGCGAGAGAAGCTGTCGATGACGTTGAAAATCATCTGGCCTTTGTCGCCCAGACGATGCAGAGCAAAACCGAACAGTACGGCAAACAGCAGCACCTGCAGAATGTTGCCGCTGGCAAACGCGCCGATAACGCTGTTTGGAATGATATCCAGCAGGAAGGGCACAATACCCTGGGACTGTGCCTGCTCGGCATACACCGCCACTGCTTTCGCATCAAGCGTAGCCGGGTCAACATTCATCCCTGCGCCTGGCTGCACAATATTGACGATAATCAGACCGATAATCAGCGCAATGGTACTGACAATTTCAAAGTAAAGCAGCGCCACCGCACCAGTGCGGCCTACCGCTTTCATACTTTCCATCCCGGCAATACCGGTGACCACGGTACAAAAAATCACCGGGGCAATAACCATCTTAATGAGCTTAACGAAGCCGTCGCCAAGCGGCTTCATCTGTGCACCCAGCTCAGGCCAGTAGTGGCCGAGCAGGATACCAATAGCAATAGCCGTCAGTACCTGGAAATAGAGGCTTTTAAATAACGAAATCTTCATAGGGGTGTCCTTCGAGCGAATCAACGGCAGGCACGTTAATAAGTTTGTTTTGGCCTGCGGCGCTAAAAATAACACCCACTAAACACGTCAGATATATCCCAGCCTCATATTTGAAACTAAAATGTTAAGAACTTAGAGCTGAAACGCTACAGCTATTAATAAATCGTTACAGGCGCTCATCGGTATTGCAGCCGTAGCGACGAATAAAGTCGTTGACAGGCAGCGGTTTGTCGAACAGATAGCCCTGACCGATATGCGCGCCAGCCTGGCGCAGCCACTCGCGCTGCGTTTCGTTTTCGACCCCTTCTGCAACCACTTCCAGCTCCAGGCGTTCGGCAAGTGAGAGAATCACCGTGACCATACTGTCATCGGCGGGCAGCGCATCAATAAACACTTTATCTATTTTCAGAATATCAACAGGGATGGCTTTCATGCGGTGCAACTGATGCAGACTCGCATAACCCATGCCAAAGTCATCCATTGCAATGCGCACCCCCGCATCATGCAGCGGACGCAAAATGCTCACGGCGGCATCCGGGTCACTCAGGCGGCGGCTTTCCGTCACTTCAAGGATTAACGCACTCGGATCCACACGGTGGCGGTGTATCATTTCACTGAGCACGGGTCCAAGCTCAAAATTCAGTAACTGGAGCGCCGAGATATTCACACTCAGCGCCAGATGAATTTCCTGACGCTGCCAGTCGGCCAGCAGGCGACAGGACTCTTCCAGAATCCAGTTACCCACCCGTACCATCAGGCCGCAGCGCTCAATTTGCTCAATAAGCCCTTGCGGTAGCACCCATTCACCATCAGGCTGACGCTGGCGCAACAGCACCTCTGCACTCACCACCTGCCCACTGCGCAAATCCACCTGCGGCTGGAGCCAGAGCGCAAAATCGCCGTGCTCCAGCGCCTGCAAAATATCGTGCTCCTCGGTCATGCGCTGGCGCGTGGCATCCATTTGTTGTGGATTAAAAAACTGAATCTGATGCTTGCCGTGGCGACGCGCGGAAAACATGGCAGAGACAGCATGGCGGTACAACAGCTCACCCGACACGTCCGGTTCCCCCATCGCAATGCCAATGCTGGCCGACGGACGCACCGGCAGCGACTGCACCGGCAGTTTTTGCTTGAGCGCGTCAAGAATGTGCTCTGCAACAATCATCGCCTGCCACGGATCGCGCACGCCGCTCATCAGCACGGCGAAGTCATAGTGACTCACCTGTGCCAGTACCACATCCTGCGGCAGGACCGAGCGAATTTTATCCACCAGACTCAGCAGCAGCATGTCGCGCTGCTCTTCATTGAGCACCGCTGCGGCATCGCGCAGCGTTTCACAGGCCACAATCAGTAACGCCGTTTCGCCAGGCCTGGCCTGGTCTAACAGCGCCTGCAACAGCGTTTTGTTTGGCAAGCCTGATACGCCGTAGCGGGTCGCCTGCGTCTGGACCTCCTGCTGGATTTGTAGCAGGCGCTGCTGATTGCGGTTATAGCTGCGCGCCAGCATGCCAATCTCGTCATCCTGATGCAGACGCGGCACGTCAAGCTGGTGTCCGACAATATCGTCAACATCCAGTCCGTCGAGGGTTTTCGCCATTTTGCGCAGCGGATGAACAATCAGCCGGTTGATGCACCAGGTTATCGCCACCGTCATCACCAGTGCCAGCAACAGCCAGGTGGTGATGAGCGTCGACATGGTGCTGATAATGAATTTGTACATTCGCCAGGCGTCGGCCTGCAATACCAGGTAGGCGAGCGGTTGCGGGTTCGCCGGGCGCTCCAGCGAATAGAGCGGCAGCGTTATCTGGACGGGTAACTCAAACAGACGGGAAATCAGCACTGGCACCGGGCGCTCATTAATAAAGCTGACGCGCAGCGCCTGAAACTGGTTAGGCAACACCACGTCGGCGCGGCCAATCACGCCCACGGGCTGGATGCTGTTAAGAATGCTTTCGGCTTCGGGGATATCGGCCTTCAGGATAGCCGCAGACAGTGGCTTGCGCACGGTATGGGCGATGCTCTCCATTTGGGTGGCCGTGGTGTAGCGGCTTTGCTGGACAAAATGGAATAACTGCACAACAACAAAAACAAAAATGAAGACGATGGAGACAATCGCCACCATCGCCATTTGTTTTATCGTTAACGAACGCCTGACTCGCAAACTCACTCTCCGCGCTGACTCTGGTTGTGCATCTCTGTAACGTTATGCGGCCAGAGTATACTGCATCGGGCGTCTTTTTTGCCGCCCTTGTCCGTTATTACGCATAATTACCAGTCGGCGTAAGGCACCAGCGGCTGCGGCGGCATATCCATATCGCCCTGCCAGCCCTGCTGAGAGTAACGCAGGAAAATCAGCGCGCGGCTTGGGGTGTAATCCTTCGCCTGCTGAATATCCACGCCTGCGCCAAGCGACCAGTGTGACGTTAAGCGCCGCTCCACCAGAAGCTGCGCGGTGTAACCTACGCCGGACGAGGCCGAACCGGTCTCCATCGCAAACTTATCCGGGTAGTCGGTCTCGTTCGGGATCAGGTTCGCGAGCGGATAGCGGCGCTGGTCGTTGGTTCTGGAATGCGACCATGACACTGAACCGCTCACCTGCCAGGACCAGTTCTCCGTGCGCTGTCGCCACATCACAGGTACAGCGAACGACACGTACTGCTGCGGGCTGTAGTAGCCGCCCTGGCCGAGGGTGTAGCTGCTCAGGTCCTTGTCGTAGTGCCAGAGCATGTTGTTCAGACCCACGGTCACACGGCGGTTGTTCTCGTTAATGAGCTTATAGTAATAACCGGTCATCCAGCGCGCCCGCCAGTTATCGGCCACATTCTTGCCGGTAATCTGGTCCATACCCAGGCTTGACCACACGCCGTGCGCTTCGCCTTTATCATAGCTGATGCTGACACCCGCGCCCGCGGCACGTACGCCGCCCCACACCGTATTGGTGTTCGGGTCACGCTGCCCGGCAAAGGAGAGCATGGAGCTTGAGATTGGGCGGCGATGGGCATTAACGGTATAGCCAATCGGCCCCAGATCGCTGGCGTAACTCACGCCACCTACCACATCCACCACATCAAAGCCCATCGGCGTGGTGCCAATGTCTGCTTCCCAGGTGCTGTTACGCCAGCCAACGGCGACGCTTGCGCCCCTGGCACGCTGGTTAAAGTTGCTGTCGCAGCCGTGCTCGTAGCAGGTACCCCATTTCTCAGTGTGGTTGCCGCCAAAACTGCCCGCATCCATATTTACCATGTCAGTACGAAAGAACATACGCCCGTCACTGAGCGGTGCATCAACCTGCAACATCGTGGTGTGCGCTTTGAGGTCAGAATAGCCCGGCGTACCGCTGGAGCCCCAGTATTCGTGATCCAGCGTGACGTTCACGTCCTGCTGGCGATAGAGGTCGGCGGCATCGCTGCGCAGCCCACGCTTGAGCCAGTCGTCTTTCTCATCATTGCGGGTAAGTCGCGTGAAGGTATCGTTATTCTGCGGGGGCTGGTCGGTGATATCAGCCGCTACCATCGCATCACGATACGTCTGTAGCGCCTGCTGCGGATGACCGTTTGCGGCCTGGAAGCGGGCTGCATCACGCATTACCAGCGCGCTCTCCATAGACGGCGGCAGCTTACGCGCCTGCGGGATAATACGGTCATAAATCTGCCGGGCGCGCGACTCATCACCAAGTGCCGACCAGGCATTTGCTACGCGGCGTTCCACGTTGATTGACGGCGGCTCGGCCGGGGTGAGCGTGGCAAAACGTGCGAGATGATTGCGCGCATCGGCCTTGTTGCCCTGGGCAATAGCGGTTTCAGTCAGCCCCAGTAGCGCGTCGTCATTGTCCGGGCTGCGTGAGAGCACTTTCTCATACAGCGCGCGAGCCTCAGAGAAGTCTCCCCGCTGCCCGGCCCAGTCGGCAAGGATCAAGTCAATGCGGTCCGATGGCGCTTGCTGGCGCAACAGCGCAATGGCCTGTGGCTCCTGTCCACTGTCGCGCAGGCGATTAGCGGTTTCTAAGGTGTGGTTAACGCGCAGGCGATCGGCCAGCTCATGAATATTGTCCGTCCACTTGCTTTGCGCCAGCGTGCTGAGATGGCTGAGTGCCGCAGTGTCGCGATCGGTCCCGGAGAGATACAACCCGTAAGCGTAAACCTGGTCCGGGTCGTTGGGTTTTTTGCTGGCAAGCGAGCGGAACAGCCCGTCGGCTTCGCGACGCTGCCCGGCGGCATCCAGATCTTTTGCCAGCCGGTAGACAATCCAGACGCTGTCCGGGTCCATCTGCAAGCGCTTACGGTGCAGCGCGGCAGCCTGTGCCCAGCGGCCTTTGTCCTCCAGCGCCTGCGCCTGCTGCTCAAGGCGCGTATCGGCCAGACTGCGCTCAATATCGTCAATGCTGCGCCGCTGACTCACACTAAGGCTGCGAATAAACGCCTCGGCACGTTCCGGCGACTGGCGACGGTAAACGTTCGCCAGCCCGCGTACCGCATTGCTGTTGCCGCTATCCATACGCAGCGCCTGGCGATAGTAGCGCTCCGCACCGGCGTCGTCGTTTTCTGCCGCCGCCACGTCACCCAGGCCAAGCACGGCATAGCTGTCGGTGTTATCCACGCTGCGCGCTTGTGCGTATTTCTGACGTGCCAGCGCCGTGTTTTTTGCCTCCAGCGCGTTATCACCCTGGTCAATCAGCAGCCAGTAGCGGTTGGTCTGTAGCAATCCCTTCCATTTGCCGCTGCTGTCGTTTTCCGGGTCAAGGCGCAACGCTTTCTGGAACTGTTGTACTGCCGCCGCACGGTTGTTTTGCTGAGAATAAGCTTCACCCAACGCCCCCACCAGTTCGGCGTCGTTTTTATCTTTACTGAGTGCGGCTTTAAGCGGCGCCACGGCTTTGCGACCGCTGCCACTGGCCACGTCTGCCAGCCCCTGCGAGCGGGCGCGAAAGGTCGGGTCGGCCAGCTGTTGCTGTTGCTGCGCCAGTTTCGCTTTGGCGCTATCCACCGTATCGCCTTCGTCGAACACGCTCAGGAAACGTTGAAGTGCGGCCACGCTCGCGTTGCTGACCGGCATTTGCGACACCTGCGCATACCACATATCGGCCGCCTGGCCACGTCCACCGCTTGAGCGCGACATTTGCTCAAGCAGCGCAAACCCTTCTTCGCGGCGATCGTCGCTAAACAGCATCTGCGCCAGCCCCGCACGCAGCGTGTTATTGCCCGGCATACGCTTGTTAAGCGCCGCCAGTTCTTTCATTGCCCGAGCGCGCTCGGCGGGAACACGAGCCACCAGCATCCAGTATTCCACCGCCAGGTCGCCATCCGGCGGCGTATCACCGTTGAACAGTTTTTTGTATTCATCGATAGCTTCCGGCACGTGACCGGTCGTGCCTAACAGGCGCGCCTGTTGCAGCGTCTGGCTGCCCTGTGGCGAAGCAACCGTCGCATCCGTCTGCGCCTGCTTTGTGGCCGCAGAGTCGGGGGCGTTTTTCTTGAGCTTGTCGAGCAGTTTTTGCGCACCGGCGTTATCGCCCTGACGCAGCAGATAACGGGCCTGAGCAGCCATCACCTGCGGGTCATCAGGCGCAATCAGCTCCAGGCGATAGAGCGACTGGCGCACCAGGTCGTCACGGTTGGTGGCCTCGCCAAGACGCACCTGTTCCAGCAGCTGCTGCTGGACCGACGGTGCTGCTGAGGTCGTCAGTGGCATGAAGGCCATGCCAATAGAAAACGTAATAAGACTTACTGTGAAACCGCGCATTCCTGCCCCCGGTCAGGGACCAGCTCGCCCTGAGAAGTAAAGCGAAAACGCTGCTGGTCCCAACCCTGGCCAAACAGTGTTAATACATAGCTGTAGTAGGCATCCTTCCCGGGGTAATTCTGTGCAACACGGCTTCTTTGCACGTAAAGCGCTTCATTATCCTGCAGCATGGGCAACAGTGAGGCAGAAAAGCCTACCGGCCCGTCATTGGTCAGTTTACCGCTGACCACATCAATCTTTTCCGGCGGTGCACCGCGCGCCACCGTGGCGTCAACCATCGGTTGAAAATGCGTAAGCAGACGCGCCTTGTCAGGGTCTTTGTCGCTGAGCATGCCTGCCCACAGATAGGTACGAATAGCGTCATAGCTGCCAACCAGCGCCGGTGTCTCCTGCATCTGCCAGCGTTTATCTTTTTGCCAGCGCACCCAGTTTGGGACAAAGCCTTTCGGCGAGGTTTCCAGCAGCAGGCGCAACGCTGGCGCACGCATTGCTTTCCAGGGCGCGCCGTAGCGCTCAAAACGCGCCAGCAACTGCAGCGGCAGATAGCTCGGGTTCAGCTTCCAGCCATTATCTTTAGCAAAACCCACTTTGCCTGGCAGCAGCATCTCACCCAAGCCCGGGATATTCACCACCTCTTCTTTGACAATAAGTTTGAGCAATTGCTGGCCGAGTTCGTCATAGTCCGGGCGGTCCCACAGGCGGCCTGCTTCGAGCAGCGCCCAGGCAATCCACAAGTCAGAGTCGGAGGCCGAGTTGCTGTCCAGCACCGCCCATTTACCGTCTTCGCCATGCCCCCACAGCCAGGCGGGCAGCGTACTTTTCATCGCCCCTTGTGCCAGGTTGTTTTGCGTCCACTCCAGAATCTGACTGAACGCCTCACGGTCGTCGGCGACCAGCGCAAAAAACAGGCCGTAGCTCTGCCCTTCGGAAGTGCTTATCTGCCGTTTGTCGCTGGGGTCGATAATCCGCCCCTGGTCGCTGATATAGTTTTGCTTGAACTGGTTCCACGCGGGCCAGTCGCAGGCGGCATTTGCACCGGTGGCCGCCAGCATGACGGCTGCGGCCAGCGTTTTACGCCACAACATTGGTTTATTCATCCTCCGGATCCAGACGACGACGGCTAATGATGCGCAGTACGCGCCACAGCACCCAGGCCATCAGCACCACAACCACGGCAGCACACACCGCCAGCAGCACCGGGTGGTTTGACAGCGCATACCAGATGCGTTCAAACCACGGCAGATGACCGACATAGTACACGTCCCCCACGCGCAGGCTGTTCACGCCGGACTCACGAATCACCGACACAGACCCATACATCGCCGCGCGTTTGCCGCTGTCGTTGAGTGCGCCATTGAGCAATTCATAACCGCGCGGGCTGTCGGCCAGCAGCGCAATCACGCTGCGCTGGCTGTGCCACGGCGACTGGAAGCCCACAATGGCCGCCATTGGGCCGTCAGAACTGATGGTCGTCTGCACGTCTGGCTTGCGGTCCTCCTGGCTCGGCATAATGCTCGGCAGCGTGGTTTGACGAAACGGCATTTTCACCCAACTCATCGCCGCTTCCACCAGCAGGTCGATATGCTTATCGTCTTTCAGTTTGGCCGGAATACCGCCAATAATCAGCATGTCGGCATCTTTCGATGTGATCTCCTGCGGGTCTGTGGTGAGCGTCACGTTCACCGCCGCAAGACCGGTCTGGGCACCAATGGTCCCCATCGCGTCAAGCAGCGTAGTGAGCTGGCCCTGCGTGGGCTGTTTCGGCACGATAACCATCGTTTCCGACAAATCCGCCATACGGCTGAACGGGAAGCTGGCGTTAGCAAACGCCCGCAGATCCGGCATGGCAATAAAGTGGTGATAGCGCGAGAAGTCGATGGTTGACTCATCTTCAATCACCACGTGGTTCTGTACCGGCTGGAAGGTAATACAGTTTTCAATGGAGCCGCCCGGCATCGGGTTCATGTACTGAAAGTCAAAACGCAGCTGGTTAGCCGCGCCCAGGCGCAGCGCCGGAATGGAAACATCGTTTTTACCATCCAGCAGACCCTGTATTACCGGCAAATGCAGCAGCAGGTTGTTTTTCTTCTCTTTTGGCTCAAGGCTGAAGGATTGCAGGAACTGGTTGTTCAGGCTGATATCCATGCGCGAGCTGTCTTTAATCGGCGGCGCGGTATAGCGATATTTCAGGTCCATATCGATACCGTTACTGCGCAGCAAATACAGATCCGGCGGCAGATTCAGCGTGACCGCAATCGACCCCGGCTCAAGGCCGCTTGACTGTAACTGCTCTTCATAAGTTTTCAGCTCGCCAAAGGTTACCGGCTGGTCGGTGCGCACCCAGTTCGGCGCATCGTAAGGCTTGCGCGGCAGCAGTGGATTGACGTCATCCACCGTGACCGCGCTTCCACGAAACAGGATGCTGCCCTGCGCAATACCGCGCGCGGCCTGCAACAGGTCTTTGTCATCGCGACCAAACACCACCAGCAGCTTCACGTAGGGACTGGTCGGATGGTTCATCATCTCGATGGTTGGCGCTTTTACCGGCGGGTGCTCGCGCAGAAAATCCGGGCGCTTGTCGTTAGTGGCAAACACAATCGCGTTGCGCTCTGGTAATTCGTTATAAAGCACCGGGAAGTTCTGGCCGCGCCAGACAGCACGCGTACCAAACCAGGAGGCGATAATGCTCGCTGCGTGCTGTTGTGCCATATCCGGTGCGCTGGCAAATACCATCGGCAGCACCAGACTACGGTCGTCGCGAGCATCAAAGAACGGAATGGGGAAATGGGACAAATCGTTACGCACCGAGAGCGTCTGGTAGAGCAGGTCCAGCGAGCTGTTGCGGCCCACGTCCAGCCACAGCGTACTGTTGGCGGGGTTTTCACAGACGTCGCGATAATGCCCCACAAACTCCAGGCGCACACGGTTAAAGTCGGTGATATACAGCGGGTCGATAGCCATCTGCGCACGGGTCTTTTGCCCAAGCTGCTCTTTGGTAACCGGCAGCACGCCCATCAGCTCATCGTTCAGATACACCTTAAGCTGTGACTGTACAGGCAGCAGCGCCGGAGATGGCGTGTATTCAAGGTTAAGTACCGCGCGCGACACGACTTCGTCACTGCGCAGGCCAAACTCCACCCCACCGGTCGGATTCGTACCACGCAGCACCATGCTGCCCGGCGGTGGCGCAATTTGCGCAAAGTTGAGCTTCACTTCGCGTGACGGCGCGTTTTCATCCACCATGACGGGTGCACCGGCGCCCTCTACGCCTGGCATGACCGCACCAACAGGGGCATTCGGGTTACCACTTTCAGGCTCGGCGGGCGTCAGGGCGTCTATCTGCTCAGGTCCCTGCGTGACGATACCTTGCGTCGCAGGCGCAACGGCAGGCACCGTTGGCGCGGGCGTAGTACCGGGTTTTGCCGGTGCGGCAAACCCTGTCGGGAAGTGAGAAGCACTAAGCCCCAAAACCACTGCACAGATCCAGGAGTGTTTTCTATTCATCACATTATCATCATTGTTGTGCCATGACTGGCGCGGCCTGTTCTGCCCCGCTCGCCTTTAGCGGCCTGCGGGGAACGAACGACACCACCCAGTCAATCAAAAGCGTTAAGCTGCGGAATATGAACTTCACTGACGTTGGCGCGAACTCGGCAAGGTGGCGATAACCGCTAAAGCCCAGCTTGAGAATATCAAGCAGGCTTTCCAGCGGTTTGTCCTCGGGATAGCTGTCCTGCCACAGCGCCCAGGTATCGGCGCGAGCAAACGTACACTGAATAAAATCGATGTGCTGGCGGGTGTCCATTTGCTCCAGCTGCAGGCCGATTTCCGGCCCCATTACACGCACAATGCGGGCGGCAAACGAGAACTCCTGCGGCCCGCGCTTGAGCAACAGGTGCACACGCTGGCCGTTCAAAAAGCCGGTGTCACCGTGCATCTTGATGCCCACGCCGCCGTCGGAGTAGTCATGCACCGTACACGGGAACAGGTGGCCGTCGTCGCGGGCAACAGCCGCAGGCATGGCAATTTCCACGCGGTGTGAACGGCGTACCTGCTTACTTTCTACCGATACCGCTACCGCACCGCCGAGAATAATCAGGTTGTAAACCACCCAGACAATACTCACCACCACGGTCAGCATTTCGTTCTCTGGTCCCCAGAAGAAACGCCACGCGCCAACGGCAATGCCCAGCAGGTTAATCAGCACCAGCCACAGATAAGGCCGGGTAATCACCCAGTCCACATACTCGTGCTTCACCAGCCCGCCTTTGGCCGTGACGTTGAACGTACCTTTGTGCGGGTTAATCAGCGCCACCAGCGTCGGTGGCGTGATATACCAGGCGAGCACCGTCTCGTAGATTTCGCTCCAGAACGAGTGGCGGAATTTACCCTGAATCTTTGAGTTGGTGAGGCTTGCGTGAATCATGTGCGGTAGCACGAACAGCGCAATCATGATGGCGGGCGCGTAAATGATGTAAGCGTGTAGCAGCAGGAAGGCCAGCGGTGCGGTCAGGAAGATAAGCCGTGGCAAACCTGATAAGAAGTGGAACATGGCATTGGCATAGCACAAACGCTGCGAAAGCTTCAGCCCTTTACCAAAAAACGGGTTGTCCAGACGGAAGATTTGCACCATACCGCGCGCCCAGCGGATGCGCTGGCCGATGTGGGCTGACAGGCTCTCGGTGGCAAGCCCTGCCGCCTGCGGGATGCGCATGTAGGCCGAGGTATAACCGCGCCGGTGCAGGCGCAGTGAGGTGTGGGCATCTTCAGTCACCGTCTCTACCGCAATCCCGCCGATTTCGTTGAGCGCCTGACGGCGAATCACGGCGCAGGAGCCGCAGAAAAAGGTGGCGTCCCACATGTCGTTACCGTCCTGCACCAGGCCATAGAACAGCGTGCCTTCGTTAGGGGTTTTACGAAAACGCCCCAGGTTACGCTCAAACGGGTCTGGTGAGAAGAAATGGTGCGGCGTCTGCATTAACGCCAGCTTTTTGTCTTTGAAAAACCACCCCATTGTCAGTTGCAGGAAGGAGCGGGTCGGTACGTGGTCACAGTCAAAAATCGCCACGAATTCGCCCTGGGCGAGCTTAAGCGCGTTGTTAATATTGCCCGCTTTGGCATGCTCATGGGTGGTGCGCGCGACGTATTTCACCCCAACGTCCTCGGCGAATTTGCGAAACTCCTCACGCCCACCGTCGTCCAGAATCCAGATGTTAATCTTGTCACGCGGCCAGTCGATACCGAGCGAAGCGTAAATGGTGCCTTTGACCACGTGCAGGTCTTCGTTATAGGTCGGTACAAAGATATCTACCGCAGGCCAGGTACTCATGTCTTTTGGCAGCGGCACTGGCTGGCGGTTAAGCGGCCAGACGACCTGGAAGTAGCCCATCACCAGTACAATCCAGGCGTAGGTTTCGGCGAACAGCAGAATCAGGCCGCACACCAGGCTTACCGGATCATTCCAGTTAAGCGTTGAGGTATAGCGCCACCAGATGTAGCGACAGGATACGGTAAGCGACAGCACAATCAGCATGAGTGCCGAGAAACGCCCCGGCATGCGTCGCACTATCATCGCAATGCCCCACAGCAGCATCAGAAAAATAAACTGCGCCAGCGGACTAAACGGCTGGGTGATACACAGCAGTGCCAGTACCGCTGAAAAGACGGTGATGACCCAGAGGATGATTTTGCGCGTACGTACGCTCAGGTGACTCAGCTCTTTTTCCTGCTCCAGGTGCTCGGTGCGCGCGTTCATGCGCTGCGGCAGGGTCTGCATCCAGGTCAGGTAGTTATCACGCCAGGCCGCAACGCGGTCAAAGCGCTGCCATTTGGGGCGCATCCAGCCTTCACGCGGTAGCGCTACCAGTAGCCACAGTGTCTGAATGATATAGCGAGCCAGATCCAGTGGGCGTGGGCGTGAAGCGTCAATCTGCGGATACAGGCGCACGCGCTGCTCGCGTACCCCGCGCCAGCGCGCGCTTTCAAAACGCAGAAAAGTCCAGCCCAGGACCAGTAACAGGCAGCCCAGCGCGGCGCTAAAAGGGGGCGCCCCGTGGCGGCGATAGTGCATGTACCGTTCGCCAAGACGTTGGCTGACCGGCGTTGTGAGCAACCAGCGTGTCATCACGCTCATGCTGCGCCTCCGGCAAAATTCAGCAGGCACCAGCTTGCCAGCGTCATCATCTCCTCAGCGGCCAGCGCCTGCGGCTGGTACTCGCCCAGTGGCTGCTTCGCTGCGGCGCATTCGGTCATCGCCTCATCCTGATGGATAACAACAGGAATGAGGCGCTTTTGGCTTTGCAACCACAGCTGCCAGATATCGTCCTGCAATTTACTGGTGACCTGAAATCCATTAACCAGCAGATGCGTCCCCTGAGGCAGCGGCTGCTGGTGCAGGCGCACGTGGCAGTTCGCGTCCGGGCGCGCAACCGTGATGACGTTGTCGAGTGCCTCGAGCGTGCGCAGCGCATACGTCGTAAAACCCTGGGGCATATCAACCAGAATCCAGCGATAGCGGCCGCTGGCTTTAAGTGCTGCCAGGGCGGCAATAAACCGGTCAATGTTTTCTGTTTGTGCCAGGAAATCCCCGCTCTCGGCCGCTGTCAGCTGGCCAAAAGGCAAAATGTCCAGATGTGCGCTATAACGCCAGGCAGCCTGTTGCCAGGCTTCACCATCGTGCATCGCCCGCGCCCAGCCCTCAGGACGAGAAAACGCGACGTTGAAAAACAGGCGCAACAGATTGTCAGGGGCCGCACCGACAACCAGTACCGACTCCCCTAAAAACTGTAATGACCACCCTAATGCAGCAGCCACGGAGGTCGTACCCACCCCCCCGCGAATCCCCTGCAACCCAATGATTGCCATCAGGCTGGCTCCCTTTATTTATGTTGCGCAAATTCTGCCAGCAAAGGCCAGCGCTCAATCGCTGCCACCAGTCGTTCGCGCTGGTATATATCGGTGTAGTCGATATCGGGCAGAGAGAATGCCTTACTTAAAGCCAGAAGATCGTTTTGAAAGGCGTAACCCGGCTGTTGTTGCCGTTTATTCGTGAGTTCTTTCTCATTCATTTCGGCACCATCCGTCTCATTATTTACGCGGTCATGACCAGGTAATTACGCAACGGCGCAGATCTGACGATGCTCACCTTGCGAAATTGATTTACAATGCTAAATCTGAAGCTGTTTATTTTCAATGTTAGGTTTATTTCCTGGCTTTCGCTAGTAAACTGACATACATACTGTTTTTTGACGCAAAAGGGTCCTCATGAACCCCATTTTTCCACTCGGCATCGCACTTTGGGACGAACTGCAGCATATGCCTGCAGGTGGCGTGTGGTGGGTGAATACCGACCGTTATGAAGATGCCCAACGCCTGGTCAACAGCACGCTTTCTGCTCAGCAGGAAGATGCAAAAGTTGCCGTTATCGTGATGGGGACGAAGCCCGATACAATTATTGAACTCACGGGCGAAACAGGGCCGCAAAAGGTCTCTCTTTTTAGCGCCCAGAAAAGCGAGAGCAGTATAAAGTTTCTCGCGACAGATATCATGTGTAGCATCAACCCAGAGCACTATTTTCTGGTGTTGTTATGTGCTGAAAACTTTTGGCAAAATATCACTCCCAAACTGTTGCGCAACTGGTTACATAAAATTAGCAAATGGTGTCAAATATATAACTGCACACTTCTCGTGGTTAACCCCGGAAATAAGACGGATACGCAGTTCTCTTTTTTAGTTGATGCCCATCGTAGCCTCTCAGGACTCGCTGGCTTACGCTTCCAGGGCGATATTCACCAGTATGATGTTGCCTTCTGGTGCAACGAAAAAGGCGTCAGTGCGCAACAGCAGCTTGAGTTGCGTTGGCAGGCCCCGACCTGGCATCTGCTCCAGCAGGAAGAAAACACACCACAGCCGCGCAGCGACGAAAAACAAATCCTGAGTCACGTAGCCGTGCTGGAAGGCGCACCACCGCTGTCGGAATACTGGACGCTTTTTGACGACAACGATGCGCTGTTTGAAGCCGCCCGCAGCGCCCAGGCCGCCACGATTATTTTCTCGCTCAGCCAGAACCCTCAGATTGAGCCACTCGCCCACCATATTCATTCGTTGCGCCGCCAGCGCGGCAGCGCACTGAAAATCATTGTGCGTGAAAACAAAGCCAGCCTGCGAGCCACCGATGAACGCCTGCTGATGAGCTGCGGTGCCACTCTGGTGGTGCCGTGGAACGCGCCGCTGTCGCGCTGCCTGACAATGATAGAAAGCGTACAGGGCCAGAACTTCAGCCGCCACGTGCCAGAAGATGTAACAGTGCTGTTTGATGCGCTACGCCCGCTTAAGCTACGCGGCTGGCTGCCGTGGGATGCGTTTTGCAACGCTATCACGACCATGCTCAATAATCCGCTGCTGCCTGCCGACAACAAAGGCATTCTGGTGGCGCTGCGCCCGGTACCAGGGCTGCGTATTGAGCAAGCGCTGACGCTGTGCCGCCCTAACCGCCAGGGCGACTTCGTAACGATTGGTAACGGCAGGCTGATGATTTTCCTGTCGTTCTGTCGCATTAACGATCTCGACACCGCGCTAAGCCACCTCTTCCCTCTACCGGTTAACGACATTATTTCCAACCGCATGGTGTGGTATGAAGACAGCCAGATAGCCGCTGAGCTGGTGCAACTGCAAAAAGTGCCGAAAGAGCAATGGATGCAACCGCTGGCACAGATAAGCGAGGACGAGAAACCGCTCAATGTCCACCGGGAAAATCACCGCTGGCGGCGCGATCCTGAGCCTGTAACACTACTGGCTGATGAGGGCGCACGCTGATGAACATTACCGATATTTTGCAGCTCATTGTGCTGTGTGCCGCGCTGTTTATTCCGCTGGGCTACGCGGGGTCGCGCTGGCTGCCACGCGTCAAAAGGCTGATTCGTATTACGTTTATGAAACCACGCTCTGTGAAACCGGCCGGAACGTTGCGCCGGGGCCATTCTGCCAGGACACACCCAGAACATGATTAACCGTTCAACATCGAAAACCTCATCACTTTCACCGTTATGGCAATACTGGCGCGGGCTGTCCGGCTGGAACTACTATTTTTTGCTCAAATTTGGCCTGCTGTGGACCGGCTATCTGAATTTTCACGCGATGGAAAACCTGGTCTTCATGGCGTTTTTGCTGTTCCCACTGCCTAATCCCAAACTGCACCGGTTGCGCCACTGGATTGCAATACCCATTGGTTTTGCGCTGTTCTGGCGCGACACCTGGCTGCCAGGCCTTGACAGCATCACAAGCCAGGGTTCCCAGCTGGCGGGCTTTAGCACCGAATACATCATTGACCTCGTCACGCGCTTTATTAACTGGCAGATGGTGGGGGCAGCGTTTGTGCTGCTGGTTGCCTACCTGTTTTTATCCCAGTGGCTACGTGTGACGGTGTTCGTTGTGGCAATTATGGTCTGGCTTAACGTCCTGACCATTACCGGCCCGGTCATTTCACTCACCCCTGGCGGCGGTGCGCCCGCCACGGCCGCGACAGCGGCCCCAGCCGGTGGCGCAACAGGCAATGAGCTTGCCGCAACCGGTGGCGGTGATATTCCGGCGCAAACCGCGCCACCGACCTCGGAGAACCTGACCGCCTGGCTCAATAGCTTTTATGCCAGCGAAGCCAAACGCCAGACCACATTCCCGGACACTCTGCCAGAAGACGCACAGCCGTTTGAGCTGCTGGTCATTAACATCTGTTCGCTCTCCTGGTCCGATGTAGACGCCGCAGGCCTTGCCTCCCATCCGCTGTGGTCGCACTTTGACATTCTGTTCAAAAACTTTAACTCCGCGACCTCCTACAGCGGCCCGGCGGCCATCCGCCTGCTGCGCGCAAGCTGCGGCCAGCCGTCGCATAAAAACCTCTATTCTCCTGCTGCGGGCAAGTGCTATCTGTTCGATAATCTGGCAGCGCTGGGCTTTACTGAGCAGCTGATGCTGGACCACAACGGCGTATTTGGTGACTTCCTCAAGGAGTTGCGCCAGTACGGCGGCATGCAGGCCCCGCTGATGGACCAGACCGGGCTACCAGTCGCGCTACAGTCGTTTGATGGTTCTCCGATTTATGACGATGCAGCGGTACTTAAACGCTGGCTGGCGGGCGAAGGGAACAACACGCGCACGGCAACCTTCTTTAACCTGCTGCCAATGCATGACGGTAACCACTTTCCGGGCGTGACGAAAACCGCCGATTATAAGGTGCGTGCACAGAAGCTGTTCGACCAGCTTGACGCATTCCTGGATGAACTGGAGAAGTCAGGTCGTAAAGTGATGGTCGTAGTAGTGCCAGAACACGGTGGGGCGCTTAAGGGCGATAAGATGCAGGTTTCAGGCCTGCGCGATATCCCGAGTCCTTCCATCACTAACGTTCCGGCGGGTGTGAAATTTGTCGGTATGAAGGCCCCCCACCAGGGCAGTGCGATTGAAATCACCCAACCGAGCAGCTTTCTCGCCATCTCTGAGCTGGTTGCCCGTTCGGTGGATGGCAAAAACTTTGTTGCCGACCAGGTGGACTGGAATGCGCTCACCGGCAACCTGCCGCAAACCGCACCGGTGTCCGAGAACGCTAACGCGGTGGTGATTCGCTACCAGGATAAACCGTACGTGCGGCTTGGCGGCGGTAACTGGGTGCCGTATCCGCAGTAAGGGTTTGCTTTAAGGTTTATTTTCAGGGAACGCCCGCCATCCGGCGGGCTTTTTTATGGAATGGGTTATTGCGTGCACATGACGCTCTTTCTACGGTGAACGGGCAAAGTGGACCACCACAGCCCTTTACCGCACTGATTATCACTGAGCGTTTCGCTCGCGGCCCCCTCCATGTGGACGATAATCTGAGCATTATTGTCCAGAACAGCATCTACGCTACCGGCGATGTTGCCTGTGCAGCGTTTGACAACGAAGGGCGCTTTGCACTAATGACCTGCCAACACGCCATTCCACTGGGTAAATTTGCCGGTAACTACGCCACCACCGCCCTACCCGGCATGGCACCACAGTCTTATTGCCATGTCCTGCGTCCACTAGAGTGCCTGAGGCGCGGCAAACAGCAATGGACAACAGCCCTCTCCCCAAATCAGTTAGTGCAGCACGTTGCAGGGTAATGCCACCCTCAACCAGCACCAGGCTCATTACTAATAGGACAACTCCAGGTAAATCCACTAACCCCGTTTAATAAAGGTATAGGTAAAAGTCATGATAATTGCGCGGAATTTTCTTACCGCAATTAAATCAGGTGTTTAAATAAATGAAAAAGATTGTTGCTGTTTCTACCCTCAGTGTTTTGTGTGCCTTTGCTAACGCAGCGTGGGCAAACGAGGGCGTTTACGTCTCCGGTAAACTGGGAACATCTGTTGTTCACGTTAATGGTGCTAAGTCCACCCTCGTCGAAGAAGGCGAAGTCATGGCCAGCGCCAAATCATCAAGCCAGAATAAAGGCGTCTTCGCAGGCGGCATCGCCGTAGGTTACGATTTCAACGCGCAGCACCAGCTTCCGGTGCGCGTTGAGCTGGATGCAACTTTCCGTGGTAACGGCTCATCTAACGGTCGCACCGTTATTGAAGACTTCAGCGATGATGCACGCCTGAAGAACCGTGTTAAAGCGGATACTTACATGCTGAACGGTTACTACGACTTCCATAACGCCAGCGCATTCACGCCTTACATCAGCGCAGGTATGGGTCTGGCACACGTAAAACTTAAGCACAAAGCGGTAGATGCAGACGCTGAAGGCCGTATTTCTGGTTCCTCCAACAACTTCGCCTGGGGCGTTGGTGTGGGTGCACAGTACGCTGTGACCGAAAACATTGCCATTGATGCGGGCTACAAATATATCCACGCGGGTAAAGTGAGCGCATCTTACTACAATTCTGAAATGGATTTAGCTTACAAAGCGAAAGCAAAAGCATCCGTTAACGACTTCGTTGTAGGCGTGACCTATAGCTTCTAATTTCCCGCGGCTTCGCTGAAGACGCTGACGTCACTTAGCCATATGAATAGGGTGAGATGGCTCTCAGGCGTCTTCGCCACAGGCCCGGTGACAGAAATGACAAAGCCCTGCGTAGCCACGCAGGGCTTTGTCATTTCAGGCTACGGGTGAAATCAGCCCGCAAGCTTATCGCCATTTTCGTCCTGGTCTACCGCAAAGCAGGCGACCAGTTGGCCGTCTTACTTGTTAAGCTTCGGCGCAAACTGAGTGCATATTCCAAAACGCCGCCAGCAGCGGGCGTTAAAGGCGCAGCCCGGCGGCGGGTTGAGCGGGCTGGGCAGTTCGCCGGTAAGCTTAATGTGCTCTCGCCTGTCGTCCGGGTGCAGACGCGGTGTCGCTGACAGTAGCGTCTGGGTGTAAGGATGACGCGGGTGAGTAAAAATCTGATCCTTCGTACCCTTTTCCACGCCGCGGCCCGGATACATCACCATCACTTCATCCGCGATGTGCTCCACCACCGACAGATTGTGTGAAATAAACACATACGACAACCCCATTTCCTGCTGCAAGTCCATCATCAGGTTCAGCACCTGTGCACGCACAGAAACATCACGCGTTGATACCGTTTCACCTGCGCCTCTGCCGGGTCGCATACACCTTCTTACTGTAAGACCAGTTAATCCCGCTTCTGCCTGAGACCTGTGACAAATCCTATTCCCGAAAAAAAACTTGCTTCATAAATGCTGCAATCTTGTGCTGGAATTGTTTATTCGACCAGGAATTGTCGCTATTCCAAAAGGTGGTTTACTTTACGTTAATGATTGGAGCGATCTATTATTTCACATTCCTCACCATCCACAGATATATATCCGATTTTTATCGATTTTCGCCCGCAGCTTTAGTTAATCATGTCGCATTCTTTATTTTTTGCAGATCAATCGATCGTTTTTTATCAATCAATCCCCCATCCATTTTTATTTCCTCCCTGACAGAAAACAATCCACAGACGCAGCTAATGTCGTTGCCTGTACGCTTATTGGTATTTGCGCAACGCTGCCGTTTGTCTGCTACGTACAACGATAAGAAGAGGAAAACATCCAGATACACTATGTCAGGAGCTGAACAGTTATGAAACATTGCAGGGGCAACATCTGTAAGGCTGAAAAACCGCAAAATTACCGGCGGTGGTTCATGGCCTTTCTGGTGAGATGGATGCGGCGAATAACCGGACTCAGCCTTCTGATCTCGTCCTCCCTTTGTCATGCTGCTGAGGAGGGGGATATCACCATTATCACTGTTACGGGTACTTTCATTGATGCACCCGAATGCGTGGTTAACGCAGGCGGCAGTGTTAACGTGGACTTTGGAGACAACGTGTTAATCAACCGGATTAATAGTGGGAATTACCATCAGAAGATTGTCTTTTCGCTCGACTGTGAATCCCTGGCACAGAACGGGCTAACGCTTGCTATCAACGGGGCACAAGCAGGTTTCGGTGACGGGCTACTCCAGACCAGTGAAAAGGGTCTGGGAATACAGTTGTACAGTGGCTCTCAACGTATTGCGGTCGGGGAAAAGATGCCCTTCAACTACCCGGTCCTGCCGGTTCTTTCTGCCTCTCTCGTCAGGGATAGCGCTTCAATCCTGGCCGCCGGGGAATTTACCGGCGTCGGTACAATGGTGGTGTCGTACCAGTAAGCCGCGCCGCTGTGCTGGCTACGAATGTAAGTAACAAGTCATGAATATATTAATATGAAGAGAATACAAAATGTTGTTCTACTGCTGACAACGCTCGGTCTGGCCAGTCAGGCAACCTCTGCTGATACGGAAGTCAACTTCCGCGGCACTCTGGTCGAGACGCTGCCGTGCATACTCAACAATGGCACCACGTTAAACATCAGTTTCGGGAATCAGATAGGAATAAAAAAGGTCGCCACGGGGATTTACCGCCAGCCAGTGGAACTGGGAACGCTGGAATGTGAAAGTGAGACGGGAACAGAGTGGCAATTAATGCTGAGCTGGACGGGTAGCCCCGCAGAATTTGATGCGGACAATGCCACGGTAGTGACGGCAGAGCAGGAGGCCCTGGGCATAAAGCTTTATATGAACAGCGAGCCGCTGAAGCTCAACACGCGAATAAACCTCAAGGGAATGAAGCTGCCAGAACTTGAGGCGGTACTGGTGCACAATGAGGAAATTGAACTGACTAACGGTACGTTTTCAGCAAAAGGAACCTTAAGAGCTGAGTACCAGTAAAATAAAACCATTTTTTTATGAAGTTTGTGGGTCTATCAAACATGATGTTGTGGAAAATGAAATATGTGGTCGTCTTTCTTGTTACCATCCTGTCAGGTAATGTCTTTGCGCAAACCTTCTCAACAATAAATCTCCCACAGCTAACCTCCTATTCGCGAGGGGAGCCAGAAAGTGATGGCGGCGGCAACGTATATCGTACGTGGACTTTTTCTGTCAAAAACATACCCGTCACTATACCCGATAGTGAATTAGATTCCCTCTGTGAATCTTCTGCTTGCCGTTTGACAATGCTTGTTCCAAGCTCAACCAATACCGGACAACTCGATCGTGCATTTAGTCTGACATCTGCGTATATTTCCCGCGGTCAATCCATTCGAACATTACTTAAAAAAGGATTATCATCAGGCTCCATAAAAATCATAAATGAAGGTATTAATGGTTATATTCCCAGAGAAGGATGTGGATGGACTCAAATTGATGACTTTGGACGTGAATATCCGGGCTACTCCTATAGTGAGGCAGAATATAAAGCAAGAGCGCTTCCATTGCCGAAATTACAGGAGGCATTATCCGGCTGTGTTATAACTTCACCAAACCACGAATACTGCGCAATGGATACAGCCTCTCTTAATTTTGATTTCGGCACAATCATTCAATCACACTGGAATACCGCTCCCTCGCAGTTTAAAAAAGCAAATGTTTATTGCACTAGCGATGTAAAATATAAAATAAGAAGCATCCCCACAACGCTCATTCTTAATAATGGTGGTTCAGTGGACGTATTTATCGATAATAAACCAAGCGAAGAAATGTTATTCAATGGTGAAGCAGGGATAAATCAACATGAAATAAAAGTCTCATTATCTTCTCAACCTAAGATGAGTGGTAGTTTTTCAGGCGGTGGCGCGTTAGTTGTTACTTATCCCTGAGGCCCGCCACACTCTTTGCCAGGGCTTTTGAACGGTAGTGACCGACCTGGTGGTTACCAGACTCAATAATAAAACAGCTCATCTCCATACGACAGTCCCCATTGGCATAGCCCATTCCTGTGACGCCGCCGGGATTGCCAGCCACCGGGTCGTCTGTGGGAAACACCTTACGTTTCTTAATGGCGACCTGAAAGCTGTGACAAATCCCACTCCCGAAAAAAGACTTGCTTCATCAATGCTGCAATGTTGTGCTGGAATTGTTTATTTGACCAGGAATTGTCGCTATTGCGCAAGCTGGTTTAATTTATGTTGACGATCGCATCGATCTATTATTTTACATTTCACATCATAAATAGATAAATACACCACCTTGACCATAAAATAAACAAACAATCAGTTCATTATATCGAAAAGATTATCCACTGTAGATTAATCGATCGTTTTCCTCCAATGCGTTCCCATTCTGTTTTTATTTAACATCTCGCAGAAAATAATTCTGAGGTAAAGAAAGACGCTGAGTCTGGAATCAGACAGTAGATTATGCAGACACGTTTGCTGGAGGAAATAAATGAAAAGAAGAATAGTTGAAAGGTGCAGATTACCGAAGCTCACCGCGATCGGTTATTTCATCGCTTTAATTTCAGGCATGATTTCGGCAGACGTTAAAGCCTATCTGCTGTCATGGAGAAGTGTGGATACCGTGACGGGAACATGGGACACTGATGCATCGCCACCCAGATGGAAAAATGTAAGATATACGCTTGTAAATACCCCACTGGAAATCCCATACGAAAGCACCGACGTGATTAATCAAACAATATTACCCCATGCGGATTCACGGCATTATATTGCAATAGGTGTGTGGCCTTTATGAGGGGACGGATGCTCCTGGTTATGAGGATTACAGGGTTTGTGACGTGGGGGTGCACCAGTATAACATCGGACCGGCAGCAACAATAGGCGAACTCGAAAGTCGGATAAATCGTGTGCCTGTGAGCAATTCGTTTATTAACTCCTGGGGATTGCGTGGTCGCCGCCCATGTCTGGAGATGTACATTGTGGCAATAAGAATATCGAATATCGGTGATGGTGTCCTCACTGGCGGAACGCCTCCGTCCGATTTCCTGCGTCACTCCTATAAACCTGGTGGCGCACCTCTCTGTGTAAAACTTCCCCCACCAGAAGAATCCTGCTCATTTATGTCGCCAACGGTCACGCTGGACTATGGTGACATATCATTAGCACAAGCAAACGGTAGTACAGCAAGCGCGCCAGTCTCCATTCAGTGCTCCGCTGCGATGAAATATATTATCAAGTCTACAACGGGTGATTCGGTACCTCTGTCAAACGGCATGTCTGCCATGTTGGGCTGGAAAGAATATACGAACTGGGGTGCTGAAATGGAGGGGGAAGCGGGTATAAACCATTACACCCTGACAAGTGAGCTGCGTGGCACGCCGACAAAATCAGGCGCGTTTAATGGCTCAACGGTATTAACGATATATTACCCATAGCCATGACGCCGGGCATGATGATAAACCCCTTGCCGCTGCGTGCCATTTATTCACTGATGCCAATACGTGCTGGCAGTTATCACGCCCGTTAGTAGTATTTTGCCCAGGATTACCGGATTGGATGAAAACCAATCCAAATATCGCGCTAACGGGCCGATGATATCAACGTATTACTGGCATATTTCGGCCGGCTAATGCAACCTGCTGCCCCAGGTATACCTTTCCTCTCAACGCCCGACTCCGTCGGCGCACTGCGGTAGAGAACAATCGGCCCCAGTCGCCAGAAACTCACGGTAAAATCATCGATAACACTCCTCAGACGCACTAAACGACCTTCCAGTGACGGGTCGTGCATGTTGTCCATCGACCAGCATTCATTACTTAACGGTTAACGTTTCGGACTCTCACCGCCTCCCGGCCCCGCTTTCTTTGACATGATGGTTTCCTCAATGATTTTGGTCCTGGGCTGCGCTTTGGCACAGCGCTTTGTATGCCGAATGTTCATTCTGGCACAGCCCCTCGGTAGCCCGGATTGACGGCAGGCTGGAAGCGCTCTTATGGCTACGCCGGGGAAACAGTGACTACTCATTAACGTCTCCCTGAAATGCCGGTCAATCCGGCTTGCGCCTGAAGGCTGTGACAAATCCTACTCCCGAAAAAAAACTTGCTTCATAATTGTTGCCGCCCTGTACTGAAATTGTTTTTTCACCAGGAATTTTCCCCCTTAATGAAAATGGTTTACTTTATGTTTATAAATATAGCGACCTGTTATTTTACATTTTTGATCACAATCAGATATACATCCCTGAATTGAGCAAAAAAAACCAGTCAAATAGATTTTTATATCGCCCCAGCCATCTTTCATAGATTAATTGATCGTTTTCAATCAGTTACAGCTTGCCTTGTTTTTATTTAACACCTGTCAGTAAATAATTCTGAAACGCAGCGTAAGGTGTGAAGATGATAATGTTTAAGAAAACTATTTTTGTGATTTTCTTAAAATCTCCGCGCCCTTTCTCTGTGTCAATTTAAATTTGTCAACGCTTTTAATTTTTTACACGTCATATTAATAACAGGATCTACTTGTAATGAAACTTAATGTAATTGCGTCTGCGTTTATTATGTCCCTGGGCCTGGCAACAACATCTGTTAATGCCGCAGACGCTGGAGCTGGCACTATTACGTTTACCGGGGCCATCGTTGACGCCCCATGCTCCATCAACCCGGACTCTTCCGATCAAGAAGTAGATCTGGGCCAGGTGGCGCTTTCCCAGTTAGCGGATAACGGCGTGTCCAAACCGCAGTCCTTTAAAATCAATCTGGAAAACTGTGCTTATCTTGACGACAAAGGCACCGGTGGTAGTAATGGTGGCGATGATAATGAAAGCCGCGCCCTGGTTGCACCGAGCGTGAAAGTACAGTTCGGAGGCTCAAAGGCGGTTGCAGATAATGATACCTGGTTTGGTATTACCGGTACCGCCAGCGGCGCAGGCGTGGTTATCACTGATGCCGCCGGGACGCCAATTCCGGTAGGCGGCTCCAGCGCCGTCCGTGAGCTGCTTGAAGGTAATAATACCCTGGGCTTCTCTGCCTACCTGCAGGGTCTGGGTAACGAGATTACTATCGGTGAATTCGAGGCGGTCACTGATTTCGCGCTGAGCTACGAATAATTTCTCATAGCCCTACAGCCCGGGTATTTACCCGGGCTGATGTATGTCCTTTGTCTGTCTTTAAATATGTTGCTATAGAAAGAGTAATTCAATGTTATTCCGGCGCAGCAAAATCGGCGTATTTGTTTTTCTCGCACTTATGGAATGCATGCATTCCTCCCATGCCATAGAATTTAATACTGAAATACTTGCAGCCGAAGATCGTGATAATATTGATTTAAGCCGTTTTGAACAGGCTGGCTATATTATGCCTGGCACGTATTTATTTTCACTACGGATGAACGAGCGGTCAGTCGCTGAACAGAACATCACGTTTAAAGAATTCCCTGCGGTTGCCGGTGGCACCGTAGAGGTGCGCCCCTGCCTGACCCGCGAGCAGGTGGCACTGCTGGGGCTTAAATCTCAGGCCCTGGAAAAGGTGACGTTTGATGATGCCGATACCTGCGCCGACTTTTCGGCGCTTGAAGGCATCACCCTGCGCGGTGACCTGGCCGAATCGGCGCTGTATATCTCTGTTCCTCAGGCCTGGCTTGAGTACCAGGACAGCACCTGGCTGCCCCCTTCCCGCTGGGAGAACGGCATCCCGGGCCTCATGCTGGATTACAACCTCAACGGCGGTATCACAAAATCAGAACACGGTAGCCAGAGCCGGAGCGCCAGCAGCAACGGAACGCTGGGGGCCAATCTCGGCGCCTGGCGTCTGCGCGGTGACTGGCAGGGCCAGTACAGCCACTCGTCGGGCCACGGGAACAGTGCCCGTCACTCCCTTACCTGGAGCCGGATTTACGCTTATCGTGCTCTGCCGACGCTGATGGCAAAACTCATGCTCGGGGAGACCTGGTTATCTTCCGATTTATTTGATTCCTGGCGCTTTACCGGCGGTGCGCTGCAAAGCGATGAAACGCAGCTGCCTCCTCGCCTCAGGGGCTATGCCCCGGAAGTGACCGGCATTGCGCGCACTAACGCCAAAGTCACCATCAGCCAGCAGGGGCGCGTGCTGTATGAAAGCACCGTCGCAGCCGGACCTTTTCGTATTCAGGAGCTGAACAGCGCGGTCAACGGTCAGCTGGACGTGCGGGTAGAGGAGCAGGACGGCAGCGTACAGACCTTTGAGGTGACCACCGCCACTGTCCCCTATCTTACCCGCCCCGGGCAGGTTCGCTACAAACTGGCCGCCGGGCGGCCTTCCGATTATACCCACCATACCGACGGGCCGTTTTTCAGCTCCGCTGAAGCCTCCTGGGGCGTCAGTAACAGCTGGTCGCTGTACGGTGGCGGCATTTTCTCGCCGGACTACCAGAGCCTGGCGCTGGGGCTGGGACGGGATTTGTTTCATTTTGGCGCACTGTCCGCAGACATCACCCAGTCCGTGGCCCGGTTGCCGGACGGCAGCCGTCCGCAGGGACGCTCTTACCGAATGAGCTACTCAAAACGCTTTGACGCCATCGACAGCAACCTGACCTTTGCTGGCTATCGCTTCTCCGAACGCGAGTTTCTGTCGATGTCGGAGTACCTGGCGGCCCGGATTAACGGCGGCGCTCAGGGAAACAGTAAGGAGCTTTATACCGTCACGGCGAGTAAAAGCTTCACCGAGGCGCGTTTCTCCACCCACCTGAGCTGGTCGCACCAGACCTACTGGGACCGGCCGCAGACCAACCACTACAGCCTGTCAGCCAGCCGCTACTTTGACGCAGGAAACCTGCACAACCTGTCGGCCACGCTGTCGGCAAGCCGCAGCGACTATAACGACCGTCAGGATAATGCCGTGTGGCTGAGCATGAGCCTGCCGCTCGGCAACGGCTCGGTAAGCTACAACGGCAACTGGAACAACAGCCGTTTCAGCCAGACCGCAGGCTGGTATCAGCGGCTGGAAAATCGTGACAACTATCGCCTGTCGGTGGGCACCCGCAGCGGCGGCGGGGAGCCGCTGGCCACCCAGGCCAGCGGCTATTACAGCCACACCGGCGACATCTCTGATATGACCGCCAGCCTGAGCTGGCAGCAAAACAGCTACACCAGCACCAGCCTGTCGCTCAACGGTGGTCTGACTATAACCCCCAACGGTGCCGCCCTGCACGGCGGCAGCGGCGGCGGCGCCACCCGTATGCTGGTCAGCACCGACGGCGTGCCAGGCGTACCCATTGGGCGCAACGGCAAAACCAACCGCTTCGGTATCGCCGTGGAGCCGTCGGTGGCGAGCTATTACCGCACCACGACAGAAATTGACGTCACCCGGTTGCCGGACGATGTGGAGACCGCAGGCTCACCGGTGGCAGAAGCCGCCCTGACCGAGGGAGCCATTGGCTTTCGGCGTTTTGATGTGTTGCGAGGTGCCAAAGTGGTGGCCGTGCTGTCCCGGGCTGACGGCTCTCATCCGCCGTTTGGCGCCAGTATCCGCAACGCTAAATCTCGCGATCTGGGAATGGTCAGCGACGGCGGGCTTGCCTGGATCTCAGGCGTCAACCCGGGCGAGTCGCTGACCGTCTCCTGGGGCGCGACCGGGAAGTGCACCATCCACCTGCCGCCGGTACTTGAGACGACGCAGCAGCTACTGCTGCCATGCACCACCACCGGTAACGAAGCTGAACAGTAATCCGACGGAGTGATAACCATGAAACCATTATATAAGCACCTTCCGGGCGCGCTGTTGCTGTGCGCCATCCTGCCTGCAACGTCGCAGGCCGCCATCGCGCTGGACCGCACCCGGGCTATCTTCCCCGGCTCGGAAAAAAGCCTTGCTCTGAATATTTCCAACGTCAGCAGTAAAAAGCCCTATCTGGCCCAGGCGTGGCTGGAAGACGCGGCGGGCAACAAGGTGTCCTCGCCGCTGATGGTCACCCCGGCACTGCAGCGCGTGGAGCCAGGGCAGAAAAGCGTTATTCGCGTCAACGCCCTGCCGGATGTCGCCTCCCTGCCCCAGGACCGGGAGAGCCTGTTTTATTTCAGCGTGCGGGAAGTCCCGCCCAGGAGTGAGCGTCCGAACGTGCTGCAGCTCGCACTTCAGACCCGCATCAAACTGTTCTACCGCCCGGCGCCAATCATTGCAGAGCGTTACAGCCGTAAGGACGACAAGCTGGTACTGCATAAAGTCAGCGGCGGATACCGCATCGAAAACCCGACGCCCTATTACATCACGGTAATTGGCGTGAGCGGCGGTGAAAAACAGCCCGTACCCAAAGAATTTAAAAGCGTGATGGTGGCACCGAAATCCAGTGAGACCGTGCCCGGCGGGCCGTATGCCAGCCCCTGGGTGACGACCATCAACGATTTCGGTGGCCGGACCGGGCTTTCATTTCGCTGCAGCGGCGATGTCTGCCGCGCAGACACCGAGGAACAGACCGGGTAACCGGGCGCACACAACGGACAGGAGCAGGTAATGGGCAGACGACATCGTTTCCACACAGGCACCAGCATGGCCCAGGCGGTGCTGCTGTGCGCAGCACTGGTTTCGCTGGCGCAGGCCGATACGGATATTGAGTTCACCGGCACACTGGTGGCCGACCCATGTCAGGTCGTCATGGATGACGAAGAGCAGCAGGTGGAGTTTGGCAACATCGCGCGCCGTGCTTTTCTCAACCACGACAGTACAGCGCCAAAGACGTTTACTGTGCGCCTGGTGGAGTGCGACCCGTCGGTAGCAAAGACGGTCAGCGTCACCTTTCTCGGCGATGGGAATGAAACACTGCCCGGCACATTTGCCACCACCGGCGAGGCGAAAGGCATCGCCATCCGACTGCGGGACAGCGAAGGCCATACCGTAATGCCCAATAAGCCACTGACGGCGACCAACATACAGGAAGGCGAAACGGTATTGTCCTGGCAGGCACAGGTAACAGCCACGGCAATGCATGAGGTGACGGAAGGAGCGTTTTTCTCCACGGTAACTTTTTCACTGGCTTATGAATAAACAGGCAAACGAGATGATAACAGCAATGACTTTACCGTCCCACGGAGGACAGGTGACGCCGGGCAGGCTGCCCGCGCTAATACAGGGACTGCGACTGCAGCCGCTGATGGATATACACCGTAACACCCGCGTGGGCTGGGAAGTGTTGACGCAGCTGCCGGTACCGGCCTTCACGGAATCCTTTTTCAGCACCCTGTCGGCACAGGAGAGCGTGGCACTGTTTCTGATGCAGGCAGAAATGATTACCCCCCGCTGCCCCGGTGAACCCCTTTTGATAAATCTGCCAATCAGGGCGTTTCTTGACCCGGAAATGGTCGATATCTTGCTCGAACAGGGCGAGGCCTTTCGCCAGCTCGTGTCATTTGAAATCCAGGACCCGGCCTCGCTGTCGGGTCTGTCAAACCGGGTCCGGCATCAGCTGGTTGTGGCGCTGATGGCGCTACGGGAGGCAGGCTGGAAACTGTGGATGGACGACCTGACGCCGCCCGTCATTGCCGATGTGGGTTCGCTGGGCGTGGTGTTCGATGGTGTGAAAACCGACTGGCATGAAATGCGCAGGCGTTGCGCGGAGCCGCAGGCCCTACAGGCTCTGGTCCGCCAGGCACGGCACCTGGGCCAGGTGGTACTGGTTGAGGGTATTGAGACCGAGGCGGATTTACAGCACGCCCGGGCCAGCGGCGCGGGTTATGGCCAGGGTTTTCTCTGGCCGGAGCAAAAAATCACCGTACTTTCTGCGGATAACGCGGCATGACAGCACAGGTACTGGCATTTATTCCCCGGCGTCGGAGCCGGGCTGATGCACAGAGCGTCCCTGCCGGTATCGTCGCCGGGATGAGCCAGCTTGCCCTGCTCGACGAGCTGGAGGCGAGAGGCCTGAAGGTGAACCGGGAGGGATTTCATAAGGTGCCACGGGACAGCGAATGGCTGCCAGACGGCACAATCCCGCAACATTTCTATGACCTGGTCACCCGGGTTCGGGCCGTAACGGAACAGAGCCGTAATGAACAGAGAAGGAATGAACCGAATGAAAAATAACTGGCACGCTTACGTACTGGAAACGTTATGCAGACTAATGCAGCAGGCAGGTAGCGATGGCTGGGTCTCAACCCGGCAGATGTCAGACGAGCTAGACATCAGCATTTACCACGCCAGGGCGCAATTGATTGAGCTGCGTAATAACGGACAGGTTGTCAGCATGCAGAAAGGGCGCGGGCGTCACAACTCTCTCCTGTGGAAGGCACTGTCATGAAAAGCGGTTATACCCACCACTGCGCGGAATATGTTCCGGAAGGTAAAGGGATTACGGTTTTCAGCGCCGATCGTTTTTTTGCCCGCGGCGTGTCAGACGCACTGAAAGGGGACCTGCGGATTAAAGATGTGGTGAAAAGACACCCGGTCAGCGTACTCCATTTCCCGGATCACCGCTATCTGCTGGCCTGGAGTATGAAACCCGTACTGCCGGAAGGCATCACCCTTATCGCCGGAAATAGCCGGGTCAGAGCCGATCTGGCAGGCGTACTCAGTCCGTGCCGGGCAGACATCGTGGATGTGCGCCATTCGGTCCTTACGCTGCCCTGCGCGGCGGCGGCGGTGGATATGCGGCACATGCAACAGGACACCCTCCCCGTCACCGACATCTGGCTGACGATGGAAGAGATGGCGTTTATGTGGGGCTGGATCTCCGGACGCCGCCTCGGCGGTGACCGCAAGCGCAACAGCCGGCTGAAAAAGCAGGTAATGAAAAAAGTGGGTGCGGATACGGATGTCAGCTTGCTCATCCGCTTCAGGCTGTTATTTCTGCTGAACGCCAGCGCTTGCCTGCTACGCGGAAGAATAAAAAGAGGGGAAAACATCCAGGAACAACTCAGCGCCTGGACCCGGCTAACGGTCAGACACAATTGGTCAGGAGCACAACAGTTATGAAACGTACTATAGGTTTTACCGCGCTGCTGGCGCTGAGCACCCTGCCCGCACAGGGAGCACTGACCGTCGATCGCTCGCGTCTGGTGTACAACGAGGGCGAACCGTCGATCAGCCTCAGCGTCACCAACCGCAACGAGCGCGATCCGTATCTGGCCCAGGGGTGGCTGGAAAATGAGAAGGAAGAAAAAATCAGCGGGCCGCTGATGGTGCTGCCGCCGGTGCAACGGGTGGAGGCAGGGGCGAAAACCCGCGTGCGTATCCAGGCTCTGGCGGATATCAGCAAGCTGCCAAAAGACCGGGAATCGGTCTTTTACTTCAACCTGCGGGAGATACCGCCAAAGTCGGATAAGCCAAACACCCTGACGTTAGCCATGCAGACCCGGCTGAAGGTATTTTACCGCCCGCAGGGGCTGAAAGTTGACCCGATGATGGACACCGTGCCGGGCACGGAAACCCTCACCCTTGAAAAAAGCGGTGACCGTTACACCATTAACAACCCGACTCCGTATCACTTTTCCTTCGTGGAAGTTCGCCCGTCGCTGACGAGACGGGGGCTTGAGAATGTTGAGCCAGTGATGGTGGCCCCGAAAAGTCGTGCAGTGCTTAACGTTAGCGCCGCCCGACTGGGTAACAACCCGGTGTTGATGTTCGTCAATGACTACGGAAGCCAGCGCCTGCTGCCATTCAGCTGCACGGGTAATACCTGTAAGGCTGAGAAGCCACAGGCACAGACACAGGCACAAAACGCAGATAATCCACAGAATGCAGCTTCACAGAACAAGACGCCGGAGGCTGCACGTGAGTAAGCCGCGTACGGTGAGTCCTGGTCTGTGGTTATCGGCACTGGCGGGGGGGCTATTGAGTCTGGTCAGTGCGGCAGGCGCTGTAGAGCAGGGGGACATGACTACCGTCAACATTACCGGCACGCTTGTCGAAACGCTCCCTTGCGTGGTTAACGGTAGTCGGCCCATTGTCGTTGACTTTGGTAATGAGCTGATGACCACGCGTATTGATGGCATCACCTACAAACAGCCAATCATCTTCACTGCCGAGTGCGGTGAGAATGTCACCCAGCTAAAACTTCGCATTGACGGCGCCAGGGCTGATTTTGACCCAACAGTCCTCGGCGGTGCCTTTCCAGGCCTTGGGATCGCCCTGTATCACGGTGACAACCGCTACCAGCCTGGCGAATGGCTGACCTTTACCGGACCGGTTATGCCAGAACTGCATGCCGTACCGGTAAAACAGGACGGTATCTCTTTGAGCGGTGGTGCTTTTAGTGTGCTGGCCGCCCTGGTTGTTGATTACCAGTAACGCGGGAAGCGTGGGACGACTATGAAAGATAACCTCATCAAGCGCAAGGCAGTTACTGCACGAGCGCAGTACCTGCCTCGCCAGGCGGTCATCAAGACCATGATTGCTGGCCTGCTGGCGCTGGCCAATGTTAATGCAGTTTTCTCTGCAGAGATTGATAAAAATCTGGAGTTTAAAGGGGTGCTGATAGAGCCACCGCCGTGCAGTATCAATAATGACAACACCCTGACCGTTGACTTTGGCGATAAAATTGGTGTTCGTAAAATAGCGTCAGGCGCCTACCGCGAGCGCGTTGAACTGGCAGTGATGTGTGGTCCGGATAACCACTCGTGGCAGCTTCAGCTCTCAGTGAGCGGCAGTCCGGCGGACTTTGATACGGACAATGCCACCGTAGTGACAGCATCACAAGCCGATCTTGGGGTTAAACTGTTCCTTAATGGCAAACCGTTTTCACTGGATAAACCCGTCAATGTGAACGGTGACGAGTTGCCGGTATTTGAAGCCCTGCTGGTCCAGCGCCCTGACATTGTCCCCGAAGAGGGGACATTTCTGGCGCGGGCAACGCTGCGGGCGACATATCAATAAAAATTCATGCCTGGCTGCTTACGTGCCAGGCCGTACGTTTGTACCTGATTGACAACCTGAAAGATCGTCTCTGGACCGAAATAGCTATATCCTGGATATGCGAAAGATTTTTATAACGTTGACATAAAATATCCACCATTAACTTTCTGGCTGCTCAACGGCGTGCCATTTTAAAAAACTTATAGTGAATATAATGAAAAAAACTAATACGGAAAAGAAAATGGCGCATAAAAAGTATTCATCAACTATTTTTAGTGTATTGATACTGCTCTCAATGTTGCTGCCACGGCATAGTCAGGCCGAAATGATTGACTGGGTATTTATGGATTATGTGATTAATAGATCCAAGACCGGAACTCATGAATCAACGACGTATTACTCATGGCATGGGGTTTATATTGATGATGATGAAGCAGATTTGACGGTTGCTGATTTTTTAATAAAAAAAGGCGTTACGGTAAGTGAGTCATACGAATTAGGACTACAATTCTATCATACAGATGAACTTGGGCGTCAACTCAGGCGTCCAGGCAGCCCAAGTACAGTTAAGCCAGGTGAAAGCATCAAAGATTTTCTTTCGAGAATGAAAGCATCTTATAGTTATTCTAACGTCTATTATCTTAATTTAATGTTCGCAGGCGGTCAGCAGCAAGCACCTGAGAAATCTGGTAGCTGTGTATATATAGGGAGAGTAACTACTTCTTCAACTACTAGTCTCAGCGTGCCTGAACAATACCGATACAGTTTTGCCACAAACAGTAATCAGGCCCAGTGTGCGGTTTCAGGCCCCGCAAATCAATGGTGCGCTATGACTGACAATACTATCACCCTGGATTTTGGTGAAGTTTCACGCATCGACATTACAAATAAGCTGGCGAAAACGGCTAAAATAAATATTCATTGCACATCAGAAATGAGTTTCATTGTAAGAAATCTGTTAACTACTTCAGATTCCATTCCGTTATCAAATGGATTACAGGCTAAACTTGAACTGGATGATAAACCCTTAAATCAGGTTATTCAATCAACCCAGGGCGATAATACCTTTATCTTAAAAGCACATCTGGAAGGTAACTCCCAAAAGATGGGGGGATTTTCCGGCATGGGCATCCTGGCCGTAGACTACCCATAATTAAAAACCGATTATTGCATTTAAATATTAATTACGCTCCAGCGCACAACACTGCCCAAATCCCATGACTATATTCTAATAAGTTACATTTAACACTCTGTGATCTTACTCAACTGACATCGGCCCCGTCCGATCATTTTTCAAAAAAGGAAGTTTTTATGCCTCAAATAATCAATACTAATCCACGGTCCTTAACGGCCCGGACAAACTTGAACCGCTCTCAGTCTACATTAAGTAGTGCTATTGAGCGTTTGTCATCCGGGCTGCGCATTAACGGCGCAAAAGACGATGCTGCCGGGCAGGCTATTTCTAACCGCTTTACTTCAAATATTAACGGGCTGGGGCAAGCTTCCCGCAATGCCAACGACGGTATTTCCCTGGCGCAGACCACGGAAGGCGCGCTGAATGAAATTAACGATAATTTGCAGAATATTCGACGCTTAACCGTTCAGGCAAAGAACGGAACCAATTCGGCTTCTGACCTGCAATCTATACAAAATGAAATCAACCAGCGGCTGGAGGAAATCAACCGTATTGCCGGGCAGACCGAATTCAACGGGGTGAAAGTACTGAGTAAGGACCAGACGCTGAGTATTCAGGTGGGCGCGCACGACGGGCAGACTATCGATATTAATCTCAGCGAGTTGAGTGTGGCATCCCTGGGTATGGCAGGCTTTGATGTTACCAGTACTTCAGGACCCGGAACCGGCGAAACACGCCAGGTACTCATTCATTTCCCGCTAGACGTCGGGCACACAGTTAATATATACGATGATAAGATTACAGAAGATGATTTGGCATTTTATAGTCAGGGTATTCATCTGGTTCAGGATACAGGCACTATTAGCCATTACATCGGTATTAAAGAAGACGGAACGTTTTATGAGCTAACAAATGCGCGCGATATACATAATGCCCCCCAAATCACGGCGCAGAGTGATCCCGCCTTTTATCAGGATTTGATGGATACGTTTTTTCCAGGTACAACCACGCCCGATCCCGACCCGAATCCTGGCCCGAATCCTGACCCTAATCCCAATCCTGACCCTAATCCAGGGACTCACGGCCTGCTTGAAACCATCGATAACGCCATCGCTCAGGTGGATAGCGTGCGCTCAGCGCTGGGGGCGGTGCAGAATCGTTTTGACTCCGTTATCAATAACATTGACAACACGGTGGTGAATCTTTCCGCCTCCCGCTCACGCATTCTGGATGCGGACTATGCGCTTGAAGTGGCTAATATGAGTCGCGCACAAATTCTTCAGCAGGCGGGAACTACCGTACTGGCACAGGCAAATCAGACACAGCAGAACGTACTGTCTTTACTAAAATAATATAAATAAAATCTAAGGTATAGCCAATGGCACAAGTTATAAATACAAACTCACTGGCCCTCACGACTCAAAAAAATATGAACCGCTCTCAGTCTACATTAAGTAGTGCTATTGAGCGTTTGTCATCCGGGCT
>CBIFVZ010000026.1:0-42369 GCA_966185765.1 uncultured Enterobacteriaceae bacterium
CGGTGTAGAGATCGGAGTAGTTCACATCAACATGAATCAGGGAAACTTTCGCGTTATACGGACGCGCCATCGATACCGCTTTCTCTACCAGTACTTTGCTTTCTGGCGAGAGATCGACTGCGATAAGAATATGTTTGTAAGCCATGATGTTACTCCTTCCTTAAAATGTCGATGACCGGATGGAGCGGAATATGACGGCGGTATTATGCCCGTCTCTCGCCCGCATCCTGCGTACCTCAATTGCGGAATTACGTACCTGCGTTATGTATAAATTATAGGTGTAATCTCAACATAATGATGCAGTTGCCCTTCATGCTACCCTCTGTACCTGGTGTAGCGCAAACCCGGAATCTCCGTTTTGAGATGTGGCAAAAAAAGTCGGCTATCTCCTACACTATGGGTAGACGATGCCGTTATCCGCGCCATCGTAAGCCAGACGGTGATGCGTGAGTCCGCACGCTGGCTTTTTCTGTCATCTGTCGCGCAAGTGAGCTGGATGAGGTTCAACGCCCCGCAGCGTCGTTTTGTGGGTGGAACCAGGGGGGAAGACATATGGTTAGCACTGTCGCGCTTTTTTGGGCTTTGTGTGTGGTCTGTGTGGTGAACATGGCGCGCTATTTCTCATCGTTACGTGCGCTACTGGTCGTGCTGCGGGGCTGCGATCCGCTGTTATATCAATATGTCGACGGCGCAGGTTTTTTCACCTCGCACGGTCAGCCCGGTAAACAAATACGTCTGGTGCGTTATATCTATACGCAGCGTTATCTTGATCATCATGACGATGAGTTTATTCGCCGCTGTGAACGGGTTCGTCGCCAGTTTATTCTTACCAGCGCGCTGTGCGGCCTGGTTCTGGTGAGTCTGGTGGCGCTGGCAATCTGGCATTGAGGCACAATAAAAAAGGCGGGTCATTGACCCGCCTTTTCTTTGCGCTTTTCTATATCAGCTGTAGTGACAGCCAGTACAGACCGCTCGACAAACCAATTGAGGCTGGCAGGGTGAAGACCCAGGCCATCAGGATATTGGTAACGGTTTTACGCTGTAAGCCGCCACCATCCACAATCATGGTGCCCGCCACAGAAGAGGAGAGCACGTGGGTGGTGGAAACCGGCATCCCGGTATAACTTGCCACGCCAATGGAGATAGCCGCCGTCATCTGAGCCGACATCCCCTGCGCGTAGGTCATTCCTTTCTTACCAATTTTCTCACCGATGGTGGTTGCCACACGACGCCAGCCAATCATGGTACCAATGCCGAGCGCCAGGGCGACGGCCATGATTATCCATATTGGTGCGTACTCAATGGTATGCAGCATATCGGCCTTAAGCTCTTTCAGGTAGCGCTTATCATCCGCTTTGGTTTCCGGCAGACGCGCCACTTTGTCGGCGGTGTCGGAGACGCACAGCAGCAGGCGGCGCATGTGGCCGCGCTCTTCAACTGACAGTTTGTCGTAGCTTTCCAGACCGTTGAGCATACCTTTGGCGCGCTCAAGTGCGATGACGGCACGTCCGGCGTCGCAATGAAACTCCTGCGGTTTGCCCGTTTCGCTCTCTTCCGGCGTGGGGATAACCGGGCTCATATTAATAACATGCTTGAGCGAGTCGCTGTGCTGCTGGAAATACTGTTCAACGCTGTTGATAGCATCCCGGGTACGTGCAATGTCGTAACCGCTGGCGTTCATGTTAACCACGAAGCCCGCAGGCGCAACACCGATAAGTACCAGCATCACCAGACCAATGCCTTTCTGACCGTCGTTTGCACCGTGAGAGAAGCTTACGCCGATAGCAGAGAGGATGAGCGCGATACGGGTCCAGAACGGCGGCTTTTTCTTGCCGTCTTTCTTTTCACGCTCGGCCGGCGTCAGGTGGATACGGCGGCGTTTCTTGGTGCCGCTCCAGAAGCGGCGCAGCAGGAAAATCATACCGCCTGCGACCACCAGCCCCACAATGGGAGAGATAATCAACGAACCGAAAATGCCGAGCACTTTCGGGATGTTCAGCGCTTCAACGATAGAGGTGCCGGTCATCAGCGCATTGGTCAGACCGATGCCGATAATCGCGCCAATCAGCGTGTGGGAGCTGGAGGCTGGCAGCCCAAAATACCAGGTGCCGAGGTTCCAGATAATGGCCGCCAGTAGCATGGAAAAGACCATAGCAAGGCCGTGAGTGGAGCCGACGTTAAGCAGGAGATCTGTGGGCAACATATGCACAATGGCATAGGCTACACTCAGGCCGCCAAGCAGCACGCCGAGGAAATTGAAAACCGCAGCCATAACAACGGCAATCTGTGACCGCATCGCGCGGGTATAGATAACCGTTGCCACTGCGTTTGCTGTGTCGTGGAAGCCGTTAATGGCTTCGTAGAACAGAACAAAGATCAGAGCAAGTACTAACAAAAGCCCGGTATGCAGATCCAGGCCGGCAAATAGATGTAGCATAGACGTTACGCCATTTAATCAGGACATGAACGCGGCGCATTATCCGGGACAATGGCGGCGGGGGCAAAGTGAAATATAGACTTTTTTTGACATTAACCGCGGTGAATGCAAAAGAAATAAATAATTTGTTACCAGTTTTCAGTTGGTTACTGGAAGTCACAATTTTTGCTGCTGGTATGGTCAGCGCGCAAACTTTACAATCTTCCCCCTCAAAAGTGGGGGCTTAGCGTGGAAAAGTTTGATGTCATTGTAGTAGGTGCCGGTGCAGCGGGGCTATTTTGTGCCGCTCAGGCGGGTCAGCACGGGTTGAATGTGCTGCTGCTCGACAACGGTAAAAAGCCAGGCCGCAAGATTTTAATGTCAGGCGGTGGGCGTTGTAATTTTACCAACCTGTACATCGAACCTGCCGCGTACCTGAGTGACAACCCACATTTCTGTAAGTCTGCACTGGCGCGCTACACCCAGTGGGATTTTATCGATCTCGTTGGGCGCTACCAGATTGCCTGTCATGAGAAAACGCTCGGCCAGTTATTTTGCGATGAGTCGGCGCAGCAGATTGTTGATATGCTGGTGGCCGAATGTGAGAAAGGCAACGTCACGGTGCGACTGCGCAGCGAAATACTGAGCACTGAACGCAGCGACGCAGGCTACACGCTTACGCTTAACGGCGGTGTGGTGCAGGCCAGTAAGCTGGTGATTGCCAGCGGCGGTCTGTCGATGCCGGGGTTAGGGGCCACGCCGTTTGGCTATAAAATTGCCGGGCAGTTTGGTCTGAAGGTGCTGCCCACGCGTGCAGGGCTGGTGCCATTTACGCTGCATAAGCCGCAGCTTGAGCAGTTCAACACGTTGTCAGGCGTTTCGGTTGAGGCAGTAGTGAGCGCGGAGAACGGCACCAGTTTTCGTGAAAATATCCTCTTTACCCACCGTGGGCTATCCGGCCCGGCGATTTTACAAATTTCCAGCTACTGGTACCCGGGGGAGCGAGTGACCATCAACCTGCTACCGGATCAGAGTGTGGAGGCTTTCCTTGACGTGCGTCGCGTCAGCAATCCTGACCAGAACCTGAAAACCGCGCTGTCGCAGCTGTTACCTAAGCGGCTGGTGGAGGTAATGCAAGCCGTGGGCGATATCCCCGACGTCACCTTAAAACAGCTGCACGCGCGCGAGCAAACCGCACTGGCAGAGCGCCTGCACGGTTGGCAGGTACAGCCAAACGGGACGGAAGGCTACCGAACGGCGGAAGTGACGCTGGGCGGCGTGGATACCCACGCGCTGTCGTCGCGCACGATGGAAGCTCGCGACGTACCGGGACTTTATTTTATTGGTGAAGTGGTGGATGTCACCGGCTGGCTCGGCGGTTATAACTTCCAGTGGGCGTGGAGCAGCGCCTGGGCGTGTGCGCAGGCGCTGGTTGAGGCGCGGCCGTTGAATAACGGCTAGCGGGTACGGAAGCTCTGGCACGCTCTCACGGCCAACCGTGATAAAGGCGGTTACGCAGGCTGTAAGCAGGTTTATTCAACGTGTGAGAAAAACGCGCTTGTTCTTCCTCGTTATTACCGTGACTGCACGGTAATAACGCTACGTCAGGGGGCTTTTTTCATCAGCGCATGTCATTCACGGATAGCAATATAACGGTATTGCGTTGTTTCGAACGCCATCAGGGCAGACTCATCGGGAAATATCAGAATGGTACTTTCATCGGGTACGCCCGTTATTCACGTTGCGATTAACGATAAATCTCCGCCACGCCGTGCAGTTTATTATTTCCGGTAGTGGAAAGAATTTTGTAGGCGCTGGCACCTTTTTCGTCAGCCTTACGTGCAAGCGCATCCGACAGATCGTCGAGCGTGTAGGCACCGCCCACAGAAACAACGCCTATTTTCTCTTTGCCGTCTGTGTTATTTATCGCCTGCGCGGCGAATGCGCTATTTAACGTGACAATACCCATAAGCAGTGCAGTAATAAGCGTGTTTTTCATTGTGTTTACCTCATGTAAGTAAATTTCCCAGAGCGGATAGTCGCCACGCTGGCTTGCTATGGCGTTGCATTGCACTATACCGATGCGAACTGTCATCAGCCTGACGCCGATATAACAATTTTGTCAGAATGGTGGCGCTGTTTATTCCCCACGTATGCTATTGCCGATGGCTTGTAAATGAGGTTCGTCAGGCCGGGTATGGTGATCGCTCCACACATAACGTTGCCGGTTGTCTGGGTTTAGTCCGTTTGCAACGGATTCTTTAACGAGAACCCATTATTTATTCGGAGCGCCGGATCGATAAATGCCGGATATTCAGGCGCAGCGTTGTCTGCGACAGGGCTACATCCAACTCCCGGATGAGCTGTCTTAATGAATGTGATGTGTAAAATCAAGTCAGCGTGCGGGAGTCCTGTTCGGACACCGGCTCCAGCCATTCGGTGGCGGCGTTCTCAGCGGGTATCTCAATAGCGATATGCGCAAACCAGCTATTTGCCGCTGCACCATGCCAGTGTTTAGCTCCGGCGGGGATAGTCACTACGTCTCCAGCCTGCGGAGACTGAGCGGGTGCGGCGTCAGACCGCTGCGCAAATATCACTGCACAGATATTGATACCGCCTTCACTGTGCGCAAAAACATTCCCTGGTGCATCATCGCCACGTCCTCACAATGGGTAAGTCCAGCCTGTGACGGGTATTGCTTCGGGCGCGGGAGGAATCCATACGATTAAAGCACGCAAACAGGCGGTGCAAATGGGGGACGCGATGGGGTCACACGGGATGGCAGACCGCTACGCGGGCCTGGCGATTATGTCGCTTAGCGGAACCGTCACGGTACTGTGCGCCGGTGAGCGTCGGCACGGTTTCCCGGCAGGTTAGCGAGTGGTTAAACCAGCACCCGTCAACAGGAGCCACCACGTCACCGGTTCACTCCCGTGTTAACTGTTTTTCATCAAACAAGGGTTTACCGTATTCTGCCGTTTACAGCCTTTCTTTATACAGTGACACCTGCGAGAGCGTCGTACGCGTGGGCGTGAGAGGAACAGCATGTCGTTAACGACAGAAGTCATGCATTCAGGCTCTTGGGGTTTGAGCCTGGCAGCGCCTCAGGTTCGTTATGTGAACGCCTGTGGCCAAGCCTCAGACGCGTTTGACCAGTCAGGTTGGTCAGCGGGGGGACGCAGTTTATGCGCCATATCGGCGCTAACGCTTTCAGGCTGCTGCCTGGCGATTTCCTGGTCTTCCAGCACACCATTAAAGCAGCGTACCTGTTGCTGTAAGTTTTCAGGCAGCACGGCGCTGGCTGGGGTGGCCTGACGCCAGCTGTAGGGCTTGTTTTTCCCGTGCGCATCGGTTTATCGGTGTGGTCAGGCGCCTTTGAGCTGCGAGCGCTTACCATTACCTGAATCCGCACAGGGCAATGAGCAGAACATTGTTCTGCTCAACGCGTTACATAGGGCAATGTGATTTTGTTGGCAGGGGAGCTTACGGATGAAAGTGTTAATTACTGGGTAATAAAACATATGATTTATTTCTAATTAATCAGGTAAAAAAACGAGTTGTTATAGGGGGAATAACTTCTTTTTTGGTCATCCGTCGTTTCACAGTGACTGTTTTTTAATGCAATTGATATTCCATTAACCAGGATTATTGCAATAATATTGCGAATTTTCCTGGATTTTTGTCTGTTAATTTATTGTTAGGTTGGTTTTTTTGTCTAATTAAAGGGGGTTTTCTTAGGGTTGTTGGTATTTGTTTTTTATAAGGCGTTGCGGGTGTTATTTATTTAACTTTTTAAAAGCACTCATGCTCTTTTGATGGAAAAACAGGGTGGGGTTGTCGGTTTTATAATAAAAGTATTACTCCACAGCGCCAGTGCTTTAGCCAGCGTGATGAATCTTTGGTTTTGATATGGACTTGCAAGAGATCAGTGATTATTATTGAGTAATACTTAATTTTAAAATTTCTTTTAATGTAGAGATGTCGGGCGCTGGGCTAAAAATAGCGCTGTTCAGCTTGTGCTTATTTTTCTGGCGTTCCTGGTATTACACCTATTATTATTTTAAAGTAAAGAAGCATGCATATTAATGCTGTCTGGATGGAGTTGATTTTGCCTTTCTGAGTGTAAGGTACTATTTCCATAGTGACGAAAGGAAATAAGGTTAACAGGGAGCGTCTTCCTCTCTGACACCCTTATTTACTTGGTTTTTATAGTTTTTTTGAAAACTAAGTTGCCGCTTTTTGACGTCGGTATTCAGGTTTCTACTGTCTGCCTGAAACTATTTTCAGGCGTGACAAACGCAAATGTTGCTGTTGACCGTAGCGGCATTTTGCTGCTGTTTAATCAGGCTGTGCCTGGTCATGGCTATGTTTAAACCTGTGCCAGAAGCGGCGAGGTTTCAATAGGGATTTATCACTTTTAAAAATATTAGTAGGAGCAGGTGGGCATTTAAAAGCCTTGCAAAAACTAATGTCAACGAAGTGTCGAGTAATAAACATCACTAGAGGTGGAAATGAAAAGGACTCAAATTAAGCGCGGCTTAATCAAATTCAATCCTGTCGCAGCATCTGTTTTGCTTTCTCTTCCGATGCTGGCTAATGCCGCAGTCACGATGACGAATGGCACAGTGGGCGCGGCAAATGGCGTCCCTGTTGTTAATATTAATGGCGCGAATGCTAACGGTATTTCTCATAATATCTACAGCAAGCTGGATGCCGGTAAAGAAGGCCTTATCTTTAACAATAGTCAGAACAGTGTGAATACCACGCTGGCAGGCCAGATTGCCGGTAACAGCAATCTGGCATCTGGCAGTGCTAAAGTGATTCTTAACGAAGTCACGTCCACCAACAAATCCACGCTGGCGGGTATGATGGAAGTTGCGGGTGATAAAGCTCACCTGATTATCGCTAACCCGAACGGTATCAGCTGCTCCGGTTGTGGCTTTATTAACACCGACAAAGTCACGATGACCACCGGTACGCCGGATATGCAAAACGGCGAGCTGAAAGGCTTCTCCGTGAAAAAAGGGATAATCACGACAGAGGGCGTCAAGTCTGATTCACCGACCGCTATTATGGCGCGTTCAGTGGTTGTGAATGGCGATATTAATACCTCTGGCCAGTCGCTGGATATCATTGCCGGTAACAACTACGTCAATATGAATAACCAGGTTACGGGTTCGGTAACCGCGTCTGGCTCACGTAACACCTACAGCATTGACGTGTCTAAGCTCGGCGGGATGTACGCTAACCGTATTTCTTTGGTCAGCACCGAAAATGGTGTCGGTGTACGTAACCTGGGGAATATTGCTGCGGGTACTGGCGGTATTCAGATTGATACCAAAGGTCAGCTCATCAACAGCAACGCGCAAATTGCATCCACTGGCGCTGTCAGCGTGAAAACCAACGGTGCGCTGCAAAACGTGACCGGTAAGATTCTGAGCGACAAAACCATCAGCATCGATACCAATAAAAACACGATTACCAACACGCGTGCTGGCAACATCATGTCTGGCGCAGATGTTTACGTTAGCAGCAGTGCATTTGACAACACCAACGGTAAAGTAGCCGCAACCGGTACACTGGCACTGAATACTAACAATGCCACCCTCACTAACAGTGGTAAGGGAAAAACCGTGGGTATTGAAGCTGGGGTTGTAGCAATGCAGACCGGTACGCTCAACAACAGCAATGGCCAGATTAAGGGCTATTATGTTGGTACCTCTTCAACCAGCGTGAACAACAACAAAGGTATTATCGACTCTTACGGTGATATTGATGTTGTGAGCACCGGTAGTGTGAATAACACCGGTGGCCTGATGCGTGCGGCAACAGGTCATGTCATGATTGACGCTGCAAAAGCCACCGTTACCAACAATTCAACGAAATCAGCTGACACAGCAAGCTCCGACTCTCTGGGTATTATTGCGGGCGATGGCGGTGTGCAGATCTCAGCAGCAACGCTGAACAACTCTGGCGGCCAGATTGTTAGCTCTAATACGGCAAGCATTCTGACCACAGCGGCGCTTAACAACGGTAGTGGTAAGATCCTTACCGAGAAAGGCGTGTCCATTAAAGCTGCATCAATGAACAACAACGAAGGCTCCACGACCTCCAAAGGTGATATCAACGTTGAGACCACGGGGACTATCACCAACCGTATTGGGGCTTATTCGTCTGAAGAGGGTGAGCTGAATATTAAAGCCGGAAATGTGAATAACAATGCCGGTTTGATGATGGCTAAAGACATCAACATTATTTCCAATAACGAGGTGAATAACAGCACCGCATTAATGGTCGCACAGAATAACGTGACTATTAACGCTAAAGGATGGTTCCAGAACCAGGACAGTGGCAACTTTGGTGGCTGGTACGGTATTTACTTCGGTATGCCGAACCAGGAAGGCGGCTTGATTGGTAATGGGACGGTTGATATTACCGCAAGCTTCGTCAACAACGACAGAAGCCGCATCGTTGCGCAGAATGGTGCGCTGAAAGTGAATGTTAACGGTGAGCTCTGGAGCAGCAACAGTATGTTGGTCGGGGGTGCAGGTGATTCCAGAATTAAAGCGACCACGCTTTGGAATAATTACGGCACGATTTTCACCGCTGGCAATCTGGACATTGACATCCGTTCCCTGAACATGTCCAGCAATGGCAATATGCTCGACAACAATGCCACTGGCATTATCGCCACCGATGGCGCGCTGGCGCTTAAGGTTGCTAACAGCTTTACCAACTACGGTTGGATAACGGGCAAGCAAAAAGTGAGTGTCAGCACCGATGGTGTGCTTTACAACCGCAATACCATTTACTCCGATAACGAAGTAGACGTGTACGGTAAAAGCGCCGTGTACAACTACAACGATATGGTAGGTGGTGCGAAGCTGACCGTTGGCTCTACCGGCACTATCTACAACTCCAGCAACATGTACACCCAGGGTGTTGCTTATGTGACTGGTAGAACAGTTACCAATACCGGTTCTTCTGCCTATCTCGGCGGTAAGCAGGGTCTGGCGCTGAATGCGACAACGGTAAACGGCAACGGCACCTACGTCGGTCTGTAATCACTGTTAAATCTAAAGCAGCAGCGTTGCTGCTGCTTTTCTTAACCCTGAAAGCCACACTATGAATAGCAGAATAAAATTACTCGTGCTTTGTCTTGCCTTTGGCTGTCATTTTCAGGCCGTGGCTGAGGTCAATCTGGACCGATTTATCAGAGCGCAGGACGATATTGATAAAAGCACTCGCCAGGAAAACCGGGTGGTAAAAAAAGACGTTTATTCCAGTGTGGAGGACAAAGCGTTAACGGGTAGTGAGCTGCCGGTAGAGGAAAACTGTATTACGCTCAATGAGCTGGTGCTGGAAAATGATTTCCTCAATGATACCGGACTTAAAAAAATAAAAGCATCATTGGCCGGGCAATGTCTTGGTGTGAAAGGCATTGAAGTGCTGTCCAGTAATATCCAGGACCATTACATTAATGCCGGATACGTGACTACACGAGTGACGATTCCGAATCAGGATTTATCAACCAAAAAACTTTTACTGACTGTGGTGCCGGGACGGGTAGAGCGAATTATTATCGCTAATAATGATGTTCGCGACTGGATATTGCCGTTTAAAAGCGGGGAGATATTGAATATCCGTGACCTGGAGCAGGGGCTGGAAGTATTACAGAAAGTTCCAGGGCTTGATGTAAAAATCGGGATTGAGCCAGCCACTCAGGAAGGGTACAGTAATGTTGTTATCAGTACCGGGCGTCAAAAGAACTGGAACATCAGAGCCTGGGTGAATAACTGGGGCGACGAAGCAACGGGTAAACGTCTGGCCGGTGGCGCAGGTTATTTGTATAACCTGGCGAAAATGAACGATGTATTTTATGTCTCAGGCTCTAAAAACATTGAACATGTTAACGGCGGTTATAAAAGTTTCAGTTCTTATTACTCGCTGCCGTTTGGCTACTGGGACTATGAACTGTTTTACAGCAACAGTGAATCCAGACAACAGGTGGGCGAAAGAAGTCTTGGCCTGAAATATATCGGTAAAAGTGAATACTTCAGTCTGAAAGGTACGCGCGTGCTGTATCGTGACCAGGTCAGAAAAATTGCTGCCAGTGCCGAGGTAATTAAGCGCAACGTTGATTATCACATTAACGACGTAGAGCTTGAACTGCAAAAAAGGAATATGACCAATCTGCGTTTTGGTCTGAACTATAAGCAGAACTTTACCGGTGCCTTGCTGGATACCACACTGGCTTATCAGCGCTTCGTACCGTGGTTTGGCGCAAAAGAGACCTCCGACATGCAGACGGGGGATGTCAGCAAAGAAAGCCACATTTTTAGCCTGGACGTTAATTATACAAAGTTATTAAACGTTAAACTGGTTGACGCTTATTACGATTTAAAATTTAATGCGCAATATTCACCCGGCTCACTGACGTTGCAGGACCAGTATTTTATTGGTAGCCGCTGGAGCGTCAGAGGGTTTGAGAACAGCAGTGGTCTTTACGGCAATAAAGGTTTTTACGCCCAGAATAATATTAATTTCATCACTGGTTTTAAAGGTGTTGAGTGGTATGTCGGTATGGATTACGGAGAAATCTGGGGCGATCTCACCCAGTCTGATAACTATAACGGTAAGCAGCTAATGGGTGCGGCTACTGGCATTAAAGGCAACATCAATACGCTGGGGTATGATTTTTCTGTTTCTGCTCCGCTGATTTATCCGAGCGCGATGGATGTGGATAAGCTCAACGTTAACTTTAATGTGTCATATCAACTTTGATATTCAGGGATGATGATGATGTTTGTTGGAACCGATATTGTAGAAGTGGCGCGGATAAAAAACGCGATACAGCGCGGAGGAATGGATTTTCTCCAGCGCGTATTTACTCGCCAGGAAATACTAAAAATCAATCCGGACGACATTGACTACGAGCGCGCCTCTGGATTTTGGGCCGCCAAGGAGTCGGTTGTTAAAGCTGTGGGATTAGGATTTCGCAATGGCATCCTGTTCCATGACGCTGAAGTTGAACACGACGAATATGGCTGTCCGCGATTCCTGTTAACAGGGAAACTCAAAGAAATAATGGCACAGAAAAATATTACGCAAATTGCACTGAGTATTTCTCATTGCCGGACTCATGCGGTAGCCGTCGCAATTATTTCTTAACTTTAACTGAGTAGAGCGTAAATATGTATAAGTATAACGATCTCAATAATAAGGATGTTCTGGTCACCGGGGCCAGCGGTGATATCGGATTAGCGATTTGCGCAAAATTCCTGGAGCAGAATTGCCGCGTTTACGCACTGTATAATTCGAATGCAACTGACCTTGAGGCGCTAAAAAGCAGCCATCCGCAGGGCGAGAATTTACATATTCTGCAATGCAATCTGGCGGATAAAAATGCGGTCATCGCGCTGTGTCAGCATCTGACGGAAACGGTGAAAAAGCTGGATGTGCTGGTCAACAACGCAGGAATTGTACGCGACAGCCTGTTTGCGGCCATGAGCGTTGATGATTTCAACAGCGTTATCGACACCAACCTGCTGAGCACCTTTATGCTCACCAAAGAAGCGCTGATGCTGCTGCGTTCTTCTGAGAGCGCGACGATTGTTAACGTCGCTTCCATTGCCGCCATTATTCCCAGCGTAGGTCAGAGCAACTACAGTGCCTCTAAAGGTGCGCTGCTCGGCTTTACCCGTACGCTGGCCGCCGAGCTTGCGCCGCGTGGCGTGCGTGTGAACGCGGTTGCGCCGGGAATGATCGAATCCAAAATGGTGAAGAAAGTCTCCCGCACGGTGGTGCGTGATGTGACGAACTCTATTCCGCTTAAGCGCCTGGGTAAATGCGATGAAGTGGCTAACACCATCGTTTATCTTAGCTCTTCGGCTTCCAGCTATATTGTAGGTCAGACCATCGTTATCGATGGCGGCCTGGTGATGCGGTGAAATATGTCTAAATACGCACTCCCCTCAAAAGTCTTTCTGGAAATGGGCGGCTGGCGTCAGCCGCTTATTATGGTTGACCGGATTGATGATTTTAAATACGGCGAAAACGGTTATGTGCAGGTCATCAAGCATGTGACCTATAACGAGCCTTATCTGCTGGGCCATTTCCCGGAAGACCCCATTATGCCGGGTGTGATTATTTCCGAGATTTTTGGTCAGGCCAGCGAGTACTTTTCGTTTCTGTGTGATATCTGCGACATCTGGAAAGCGCAGCATGGCGAGGAGCTGAAAACATTACGGGATATTCACGCCCGCGTGGGTGATGAAAACATGCGCCAGATTATCCGAACCCGTCGCTCTCAGGTGCGTGGCGTACTGGCGGCACAGAACCTTAAGTTTAAAGACATCGCCTATCCGGGGGATACGATTGACGTTGTCAGTAAGCTGGCATTTTCTGACAGCAATGGGTTTAAACATTATTCGGTTTCAGCGCACGTTGGTAAGAAATTGATTAGCCAGGGCACGATTATTAACTTCCGCGAAGTTAAATAACAACACACATGGAGTGACCACATGAACACGATTAAAGAAAACATTGAAGAACGCAAAGCGGTTTTATACACCATCAAAACCGAAATTATTCAGCGTCTGAATATTCAGAAAGATGAATCCCAGATTGATGACGATACCGCGCTGTTTGGTAATGGTCTGAAGCTGGACTCCGTTGACGCCACCGAAATTCTGGTACTGCTGGATAAAGTGTTCGGTATTCAGGTTAGCGAGAGCGACGATCCTTCTTATATGAGAAGCATCAACAACCTGGCGTCTTTTGTGATTAAAAACAAAAAGAAACATTAATACTTTAATCTACGGTGTAAAGGATTCCGATATGAGCGCGCTTAATAACTTACATACAGCCAACAATGCAACGATGGGCGTCTACAACGGTAAGACGGTGCCATCTTCCTACAATACTCCGGACGTTGAATACAAAGCCGTGCGTGAAAACGCGCTGCTGGTTGATTACTCCCACATGTCCATCGTGAGCGTGATGGGCGATGATGCCTGGTCGCTCGTGAACTACCTGTGCTCTGCCGATGTCTCCATCATCCGCGACGAGCAGGGCATGTACTCACTGGTGCTTAACGAAGACGGTACGGTGTGGGGCGATGTGTATGTACTGTGCACTGACGAAGGTTACTACATCCTGTCTGAAAACCTGTCTGCTGCGGACATCATTGCGCGTCTGAACAGCCTGCTGGAGAAAGCCGACGAGATGGATATCCAGGAAACGCCGGAAATCAGCGCGATGGATAGCGAGAACTGGGGCGCGGTGCTGGTTGAAGGCCCGTACTCCTGGGAAGTGCTGTCTGAAATTTACGGCTTTGACATCATCGGTCTGCCTTATCACGAATACATGAACACCGACGACGGCCTGATGGCGTTTCGTTGCGGCAAGCACGGGGAATTCGGCTATCTGCTTATTGGTGAGCAGGACAAGCTGGCGGACGTCTGGGCACGGTTGCTGGCGTGCGGCGAGAAGTTCAATCTCAAAACCGGTGGCCTTGATTACCAGAAAACCGTGCGAGTGGAAAACCCGTGCTGGGAAGCGGCGATTTATGACGGTTACTCCCGCAGTCCCGTTGAGTTGCAGATGCAATGGGCCGTGCAGTACGACAAAGAAGGCTTTGTGGGTAAAGAAGCGGTAGAAACGCTGTCCAGTAACGGTGTTGAGCGCAAGCTGGTGGGTATGATACCGGTTGGTGACTGTGCCGGGATTGCCTCTGATGACAAAGTGCTGGTGAATGGCGAAGACGTGGGTGTGATTGTAAAGGGCGTTTATTCCCCGGCATGTCAGTCCTGGATTGCGCTGGCGCTGGTTGATAGCGAATACGCGTATTCCGATATCGCAGGCTTTGACATCCAGACCGGCAACGGCACGGTGGCGGCGAAAACCCACAACGTCCCGTTCCTGTATAACTTCAGTATGTTGGTGAACCCGACTGAACACAGCTATGTCGACGCCTCCAAACCCAAGAGCGCGCTGTAATTCACTGAATGTTGACGCGTCGCGTCGGCCTGGTCTCAAACGTGCTGTAGGGCGCATCAGACCAGGCCATGCCGCATTTTATTGTCCTGAATGCCCGGCGTCGGACACCACAATTTAATGGACTAATGTATGAAGACGAACAGGAAACGAGTTGTCATTACCGGGATGGGGATTTTGTCATCCCTGGCCGATAATCTTGACGGCTTTAAACAGGCGCTGCTCAATAAAACCTGCGGCGTAACTGACAGCAAGCGTTTCTCACAGTGGTTTGATAACGCACGTGCCGCAGAAGTGTTGCATGACATCGATTATTCAGATATTCCCGCCGATATTGTCGACTCGCTCGATAATGCCGCGCTGTGGGCTTATAAAGTCAGTAAAGATGCGCTGATTCAGGCCGGGCTGAATAACAAGAAAGACAGCCTGACTGAAACCGGCATGATTGTTGGCGTATCGTCCGCTGGCACTGAAGCCTTCCTGCCGCTGTTTGAACAGCGCATTGCGGATTTCTCCCTGAAAAAAGCCATGTATTCCGGCGGTTTTGCCTCCTGCTGCTCCAGTGTGTCCACGCTGCTGGGCCTGAAGGGTGGCGTTGAGCTGGTGGCGACCGCCTGTACCGCCAGCCCTAACGCGGTCGGTATGGCGTTTGACTACATTCAGAATGGCAAAAGCAAAACCATGCTGGCGGTCGGCACCGAACCTATCTATCTGCCAACCTTTGCTGGCTTCTACGCGCTCAATGTCATGCACGAAGACTCCTGTACGCCATACTCCGGCCACTCCGGCATGTCTATCGGTGAAGGCGCGGGCGCGGTGGTGCTCGAGGAGTATGAGCACGCGGTAGCTCGCGGTGCCACCATTTACGGTGAAATCCTCTCTTACGCCACGTCTTGTGATGCTTACCACGAAACCGGACCCGATCCGCGTGCCAGCGGTGCGGTACAGGTCATGACCAAAGCGATGCAGAACGCGGGCGTCACGCCGGAGCAGATTGACTACGTCAACATGCACGGCACAGGCACTGAGGCCAATGACCGCATTGAAACTCTGGCCGTTAAAAAAGTCTTTCCGAATGCGCCAGCAATACCGGTTAGCTCTACCAAATCCTTCTTTGGTCACAACATTGGGGCGGCGGGTATTGTCGAGCTGATTGCCTGCCTGGTGACACTGCCTGAGAAGAAACTGCTGCCGACGCTGAAGTTTGGTGTGCCACGTCCGAACTGCGATCTGGACTACGTACCCAATGAGTTCAGAGAGAAAGACGTTAACGTCTTTATGAAAAACAACTATGCCTTTGGCGGCAACAACTGCTCCATGATTATCAGCATGAAGCCGGGTACTGTGGCGCAGACGGCCTATGAGCCAAAACGCGTCGCCATTTCAGGCCTGGGCGCCGTATCTGCGATAGGTCACACGCTTAACGACATTCTTGAGCATGTGTGGGCTGAAAATCAGCAACCGGTGGCGCTGGGGGGGGTATCGTTCTTTGATGATACGCTGGAAGAAGCCCACGAACTGCTTGATACGCTCACCAGAACTGGCCAGTTCACCGACCTGCTCGGTGAGGACTACGCCATTGCTGACAATGTACTGCCGGAAAACGAAGCGAACTTCAAAACCTTCCAGGTCATGAACCTGGAGCCGCGTAAGCATCTGCGTCGCTTTGACCCGCGTAAAGCCACGCGCGGCGGTACCTTTGCGCTGATCGCCCTGTCTGAAGCGCTCAATGGCGCGAAGCGTAAAATTAAAAAGGATGGTGACGAGCTGGGTATGGTGATGGGCATGTCCCGCGGCCCGCAGGAAACGACGTATAAATACCTGCAAAGCCTCAAGCCGGACCCGCGCAAAGTACGCACCTCTGAGTTCCCGGGGTCGCTTATGAACGCTATTGCCACCTTCTGCGGGATTTCCGAAGGCATTAAGGGCTATACCACGACGCTTGCGACCGGTGAAAACGCCGCGCTCGGTGCGCTGACCTACGGTTATGAAATCGTACGCCAGCAGCTACAGCCACAGGTGCTGGTGGGCGGTGCGGATGAGTACTTCCCGTCAATGTCGCTGTATATGGATGCCCTGACGCAGAAAATCCATATGACCTCTGACGCACGTGATTACCAGATTTACGGTGAGAACGCGAAAGGCTTTGTGCCGGGTGAAGGCGCCTGCATGATGCTGCTCGAAGATCTTGATGCGGCGCGCTCGCGAGGGGTTGACGTGCAGGCGGAAATTGTCGGTTACGGCAAGTCCAACAGCAACAGCTACTTCGATGCGAAAGCGCTTGATGAGAAAGCTGATGCAATGGCGCTGGCGATGACGCGTGCGCTGGCCGATGCCGGTATGACGGCAAAAGACATCGATCTTGTCTGTGGGACCAGTAATGGTGCAAAGGCGAGTTCCACGGTGGAACTGAACGCGATTTACCAGGCCTTTAGCCAGGATAATCCGCAGGTGCCGGTGGTGAACTACAACGCGTATTTCGGCTTTGTCGAGTCGTCTGCGGGTCTGTTGAATCTGGCGGTACTGGTTGATTGCCTGAAAAAACAGGCCGTACCGGCGATTCCGTTTACCGGGACGTTCTGCGATGCACGCATTAACTTCGTGCGTGAACCGCTGAAACTTGCGCTCAAAAATGTCTTGCTGGTAGGCGCAACCGAAGGCGGCAACTACTACGCATTTATCATTAAGGGTTGATACCGTGGGCAACGCGACGATTATCTCTGGCTACAGCGTGCGCCTGGCGTTTGCAGAAGACGAGAAGGCGTTAATTGACAACCTCAAGCAGGGCCAGGGTGTCAGGAAAACGTACTGGTTCGAGTCCGATGCGGCCGCTATCCGCTGCGGATTAAAAGAGAACAAATTCGCAGCCACAATGCCGGTTGACAGCGACGGCGTACTGGATGTGGTTTGTGGGTTGATTGATCGCGCCCTCAAGCAGGCAATGCTCGATGCGCATTGCCTGTCCGGGGAAAACGTTCGTGTCTATCTGACCGGGCTGGGGCCGAGGGTTGACGTTATTGATTATGCGGCGTTTTACGACCATAACGATATTGAAGATGTGACCCTTGCGAAGTCGGTGCAGGGGCTACATGTCTCGAAAATGTCACAGGACAAGCTGGCCTCAGCTATTGCCAGACGTTTTGCCCTGAAATACCTGCCGCCCAATATGCATTGCACCAGCAACTCATCGCTGTCGGCCGTGCATCTTGGGTGCCAGGCCATCAGTGCAGGCGGTGTGGACCTGGTGCTGGTCATTAACTGCTCGCAGATTAAAACCCAGGACATGTATTTCCTTGAAAGCCAGTCGATGCTCGACAGTGATGTGGTACAGCCCTTCGGTGAAGGGAGCAAAAGCGTGCTGTTTGCCGAAGGGTTCAGCGCGCTGTTGCTGGAAAGCGAGCGTCATCGTGAGGCGCGTCAGATGAAGGGCGGCGTTGCGCTCACGTCCACCTATCTGCAAATCAGCGCCGGGCGTAGCAATGACGCGGCACAGCTTAGCGCCAACTTACTTAAGGTGATGAATAAGGCGCTTGAAAAAGCGCACATTACCTGTGACGAGCTTTGCGCCATTATTCCCCATGCCAACGGTTCGCAGGACAGCGATAAGGCCGAAGCGCAGGCGATTCTCTCGCTGCTGGGCGAGAAGGTGGTGCCAGTGCTCGCGTATAAAGGCCAGATTGGCTATACCGCCACCGGTTCTGGCGTGGTCGACGTCATTATCGGCCACCATGCTTTGTGCCACAAAGAACTGCTGTCGCCCACCGGCTCGGTGGCGATAAGGGACAATATTGCGGCGCATGTGATGCTCAATCAGGGCATCGTAAAGCACGATAAAAAGCATCTTTTAAAAGTGGGTCTGGGCGTTGATGGCTCCATTATTGGCATGGTGATGTCAGAACGTGATGCCGGTTAAGCACAGGGACAGGGAATACCACATGTATTTATCGTCATTTTCCATTATTGAGCCGCAGGAAAGCGTGTATTTGTTTTACCCAGGCTGGCTGAACGTCTGGGAATCTCACATGTATAACCGGTCGTTAAAATCGACCGGGGCGCATGGCTGGGGCTTTAAACGTTTTGGCACGACGAAAGAGGGTTATGCCAGAGAAATGATCCGCACCCCGCCTTACAAAAAATATATTGATGCGATGGAGCAGGCGTGCGATCAGGCGCTGCACCAGATGAGTGCCAAAGAACGCATGCAGCTCATGAAAGCGCGTACAGCGTTTATTTACGTCGATTCCTGGGGGGAGTCAGGGCCGTTTGAAGCGATCTCCAGCGCCTTACACACCGCCACTATCGATACGCTGCCGAAAAACCTGGTAAAGAAATTCTCGGTTAAAGATTTCACCTGCAAAATTCGCGGCGAAAAACAGGCGCTGATGCAGGCGATGAAGGTGGCTCAGGATTATCTCGACTGGGATATTTTTGACGTGGTGGTGATTTGCGCGGCTTACCGCGCAGTGCCGGTGCTGGCCATGTCTGAAGAAGACATTGAAACCGATAAGAAAGCGCGGGCCAAAGAAAAAGACATCCGGCTTAACCTCTGCGTTGAACGTGTGGGCTGCTTTATTTTCAGTAATCGCGAAAGCGCAATGAAAGTGAGCTGCGGTCATTACCTTTTGCCGCAGAGCAACGCTGAACTTCAGCGCGAGCTGCTGACCCAGGATGCGCAGGTTAATTTGCTGGCGTTTGCCGGGCTGCGTAAAAGCGAGCCAGTGCGGGCGCTGCTTACCTGTAAACCGGGCGAAGATCCGCGGGCTATCAGTCTGGTGGACCGCTACGGCGCCAGCGGCTGTCTGTCGCCTGCGCTGGGCTGGGTTTATCTGGCGCAGCACACGCAGGCCGGGGCGCACGGGAAGATGCGTACCGTCGTGCCTGACAATTTTGGTGGTTACACATGGTTTGATACCGCGTATTAAGCGCGCGCACCGTGCGACTCATGGGAAGAGATTATGGCAAACAGCATTAAGGAACTGCCGGCAATCCTGTTAATTGATATTTATAAAAGCTACGGCCAGGGCGAAAGCAGAGTCGATGCCCTGAAGAATATCAATCTCGATATTGCGAAAGGAGAATTTCTGGCCCTGTGCGGCCCGTCGGGCAGCGGGAAAAGTACGCTGCTGAATATTCTCTCCGGCATTGATAAGCCCAGTGCAGGCGCGGCGATTTTTCTCAATAAGGCGCTCAACGACCTTAATGAAGACCAGCTTTCTTTCGTCAGAAGCCGCCATCTTGGTTTTATTTTTCAGTTCTTCAACCTGATTGGGGTGCTCAGCGCACTGGATAACGTCTATTACCCGCTGGTGTTAAACGGCAATTACGGCGTGAAAGAGGCCCGTGAGCGGGCGCTGCACTATCTGGATAGCGTAGGGCTTGCCGGGCTTGCCGACCGTAAGCCGGGACAGCTTTCCGGCGGGCAGCAACAGCGTGTGGCGATAGCCCGGGCGCTGGCGCATGAGCCGCAGGTGGTGGTGGCCGATGAACCGACCGGGAACCTGGATCTCGCGACTGGTGACGCCATTCTGGATCTGCTGATGAAAATTAACGAGGAAACCAAAACCACGTTTATTGTCTCAACGCACTCCACGCAGCTTAAGGACCGGGCGCGGCGCGTCATTGAAATCAAGGATGGGGAACTGGTGTATGACTCAGCTCTTTAAGTGTATTGCGGCACTTGGCCTGTTAATGAGCTTTTGCGCACAAGCCGCACTGCCTGCGCTGGATGCGGTGCTGCAAAAAGGGTTCCCAACCCAGCCTGCCGCACTTGCCAGCACTACCGACGCGTTGTACCAGGAATACGAAAGCCAACATGCGGTGGCGTCGCTGGTTTTTTACGCCTACGGCATGCTGCGCCTGGCAAACCACTACAAGGCCGCGAACGACTTTGTTAACGCCTCTGAGTACGCCAAGCTCGGCTTTTTCTGGCTCGATGAAGCGGTTGACACGCATGAGAATGATATGCGGGTGCGCTATCTGCGTGCGCGTGTCGACGCCTGGCTGCCCGCCGACCTCGGGCGCTGCGTGGTAACGCTCAACGACACCGAGTTGATGCAAAAGCATCCGCAGGACTTCAGCGTGGACATGCAGAACACCATTGTCGCTATGCGCTACCGGGCGCTGGTGAGCTGCAAAGAGACTGAGCAGGTGAAAGCGTTGTTAAGTGAAATCAAAAAGGAAGGTTCTGCCTCAGCCTTATCAGCGCTGGGTGCAGAAGAGGCACCTGAATGGAGCATTAATGAAATCACTCAAGTCGTGATGCCGTTGATGAAGGGTGAATAAATGTTGAATGGAATGATAATTAGCGGCGTGGCTCTCGCGCTGATTGTGGGCTTTGTGCTCTGGTGCGCGCTGAGTAAAGTACAGGATATTAAATTCGCGTTCCTGAATTTATTTCGCCACAAGCGACGCTCGTTTTCGACCATTGCCGCCATTATCCTGGGCGGCGTGTCGATTTTTCTCTACGGCGGCTTTATTGATTATTCGTTCTGGATCCTCAAAGAGCAGACTGTCAGAACCAACATTGGTCACGTGCAGATTTATAACCAGACCTATTTTGACACCTCCAATAAAAGCAAAAGCATTATTGATAATTACGAGGCGCTGAAGGCCGATATTCTCGCTGACGGCGAGCTGGCCCCGTATATCTCCACCATTTCCGGGCAGCTCGAATTTACGGGGGTTATCTCCCAGTACGAAAACGAGACCTCAAGCTACTTCTCGGCACTCGGTGTGGAGCCTCTGCCTGCACTGAAACTTGGCTCGTTCGATAAGCTTATTTCCGGTAGTGACCTGTCGCGCGTTAAGCATGACGAAGTGACGCTTGGCAGTGGGCTTGCGAAGACCCTGAACGCCCGCTACGGCAACTGGCTTGATGTGCTGGTGGTGAACACCCACGGCGGCCAGGGCGCGCTGTCGCTCAAGCTGCGTGGGATTTTCGAGTCCGGTATCAAAGACTACGACGATGTGGCGATGAAAATCCCGCTTCAGACGGCGCAGCGGATGATGGACACCAATGGCGTGAGCAAATTCGTGATTCTGCTGAAAAATGACGCCGACTTGCCGGTATTTAGCGCGAAACTGGAAAAATTCATTGCCGATAAAAAGCTGCCGCTGATAGTCAAAGACTGGAAGTCGCTGTCGCTGTTTTATCAGCAGGTTGAAGGGCTGCTGTCGGGCATTTATTTCTTTATCAAAGTCATTGTGGCGCTGATTGTCATTTTCATGATTAGCAACGCCATGACCATGAATATTGTTGAGCGTACCCGCGAAATTACCACGCTGCGTGCGATTGGTTTGCGTCCTGCGCACATTACTAAGCTGTTTTTGCTGGAAGGCATTTTTATTGGCGCCATTGGGGCGGCGGGCAGTCTGCTGATTGGCTATCTACTTGCGGGCATGATTAACCTTAATGGCATTGCTATGCCGCCCTCACCGGGGCAGACCCAGGGTTATACCGCGTTTATTAAGACAAACAATATTGAGCTTATCTGGATAACGCTGGTTCTGCCGGTGTTGACGGCAGCGCTGGCGTCTATTCTGCCAGCCAGGCGTGCCGCGAAGCTTAATATTTCGGATGCCTTTAAATTTGTATAAGGAAATCACCATGAAAGTACGTGCACTGGCCTGTTTTTTTCCTTTGCTGTTTATTGTGCCTGCCGGGGCGGCGGCCCAGGATATCACTGCGCAGGACATTATCAGCCGGGCAGACGACATTCGTTCGCCGAATAAGCCGTTTCGCTATACCGTGACCGTGCTGGAATACAAATCCGGGGCGCAGGAGCCAACCAACAAGCAGGTGCTGGATATTTCCATGCGTTTTCTCAAGCCGGAAAATGGCGTGGAGGCGGATGCGCGCTCGCTCGCCCGCTTTGTCTACCCACCGCGTGATAAAGGCAAAGTCATGCTGTCTGACTGGTATGACTTATGGTTTTACACGCCGGATCTGCGCCGCCCGATTCCGATTTCCCGCTCGCAGCGCCTGCTCGGACAGATTTCCAACGGCGATGTGATTGTGACCAACTTTGAATATGCCTATAACGCCACGCTTCAGGGTGAACAGGCATGTGGTCAGAACACCTGTTATAAACTGACACTGGAGCGCAAGTCACCGGAAGTCACGTACCCGAAGGTAGGCTATCTGGTTGAAAAGGGCAGCTATCGGCCCTTTAAAGCCTCTTACTATTCGCTGGATGACAAGCTGATTAAAGAAGTGACTTATCACGATTTTAAGCCGCTTCTGGGTAAAGAAAGGCCGACTCGTATTGTGGTGGCCGATGCGCGCCACGGTAGCGGCTATTCCGTCATGGAATATAGCGACGTCAGGCTGGAATCTCTGCCGCTGTCTCACTTTACTAAGGAATATATGCAGCGGGGTGGGAATTGAAACCCCTGTTGATGCTGCCAGCGCTGCTGTTGCCTGTGGAGGCGATGGCGGCGTGCTTCAACGCGCCTGATGTGGTGGTCTTCGCCCAGGTGTCGAATATCAATAAAAAGTCGGCGCTGTGGCGCATAGAGGGCAAAAGTCCCTATACCCGTAACAATACCTTTGGCGACCTGGTGATAAAATACAGCGACCGCTGCGAGGTGATTGAAAATAAGCTCAATGTGGATCTCTCGCTCTATGGGCTGGCGAATTATCCCGTGCGCGATACCGGCGCGTTTGAGAAAGATAAAGACCGTATGCGCGGGCTGCTGGACCGTTTTCGCGTGTCTTATAACGCCACCGACAGCATCCGTTTTGATATCGGCAAGCTCAGGGCCAAAGAAGGGCTGTTTTATCTTAAGTCGCCCGCGAACCTCTTTACCACCGGGTACGCTGGTTTTAAATCGGCGCGGGTTAACGACCCGACGCTCAGGCAGAGCTATTACGAGTCATTCTGGGGCGCGGTGTTATCTCACGATACGCAGAGCCACTCGCTGGCACTGACCGTGGCGCCGAAACTCACGCATATCAAAAAGCGCTACGAATCTTCGGGCAACTGGTCGGCAACTGAGCGTTCGAATGCCAGCGAGCGCTATCAGCTTTCCTGGACCGACTACCGGTTTGATAAAAACGTGCCGACGCTGAGCCTGATGATGGGCGATTCGCCGTCCGTTGCCGTGTCTGACAGCTATAACCTGACGCAGCAGTTTGTGATTAACGCCGAAGTGGCCTGGCACCGCCGCCAGCAGTGGCGCCATCTTGACGCAGACAAGGTCCGTCAGGTGGAACGCTATCAATTCCCCTCTGAGCTTTACAACACGCGCGACAACGACGGTGTTGAACTGGCCGTGGGGTTCCAGTACACCACCGACACCTTCAGCCAGTTCGGTATGGAATACTACTTCCAGAGTGAAGGGTATTCAGCCTCACAGTGGCGTCAGCAGGCGGATTTAATCAAATTCTTCAATCAGCGCACCCACTATGCACCGCTCGATAATGCGTTTGATGCCTACAAGTATTTAATGGCCTCAGAAATCTACAATACCTCTGCCAGCGGTCAGCTGTTGGGCAAACACTATATCAGCGGCTGGGCGAGCTTCCTGATGGCCGATGAATCGACCGTACAGCCGTATGCGGTAATGAACGTACGCGATCGCAGTTCCACGCTCGGCCTTCATTACAACAAGCCCATTGAGCAACTGGATAAAAAGCTCGAGGTGTACACCGGAATCTACACGGCGCTGGGCGACAGCCAGTCGGAGTTTGGCCTGTTTGGCGAGACGCTCGGGACATATTTAGGACTCAAGTATCATTTTTAGGACAGGGAATATGGATATGACTCAATCAACGTCAGTCGCATTTTTGTTTGCCGGACAAGGCAACCCCACCATCGGGATGGGGGCCGACCTGTGGGATAGTAACGACGAAACCAAAAAAATCTGGGATTGCGCCAGCGATATTTCCGGCGTCGATATTCGTCGTATTTGCCTCAAAGGGCCAATGAACAAGCTGGTGCAGACCACCAATCAGCAGGTGGCAGTCACGGCAATTAACGCCACGCTGTTCACCTTGTGCAAAGACAAGCTCGAAGGGCGGCAGGTCGCAGGCTCCTGTGGTCACAGCGTGGGGGAATATGCCGCGCTGTACGCCGCCGGTGCCGTGACGCTCGATGACCTGTTTCGCATGATTCACTTTCGTTCACGGCTGATGGATGAGCTGAGCAAGGTTAACAAAGGGGCGATGCAGGCGGTAAAGGGCGTTGATTATGCCCGCATGGCGACGCTGATTGCAAAGACCGGTCTTGAGGTGGATATCAGCTGCGATAACAGCCGTCGCCAGCAGGTGATTGGCGGTACGGCGGCGGCGCTACGCGAGATGAGCGAAGTACTGGTAGCCGACGGTTTTGAGACCACCAAACTTGGCGTCAGCGGCGCCTGGCACACACGCCTGATGGCCGATGGCGTACAGCAGATGCGTGACTTCCTGGCCAACATCACCATTAAGCCGACACAGCATGACGTGTTGATGAACGTGACCGGTGCACCAGCCTCTGACCCGCAAGAGATAAAAGAGAATCTGTCGCTGCATTTGACCCATACCGTGAAGTGGACGGACTCAATGGAGCGCTTTTTAAGTCAGGCATCGCCGTTAACCTTTATTGAGGTGAGTAATAAAGCGTATCTGGGGCACATGCTTAACGACTTCGACGGTTTTTCGCCGGAAATGGCCCTGCATTGCAGGAAAATGTAAGACGTTCGCGGTGACTTATGATCCCTGATTATTGCAAATTTATTCGTTTCCAGGACAAAAGAATCCTGCCGTTCTTCTGTTTTATTCTGCTCATCGTGCTGGTTTTTTTCTGGAAGAATAACGATTATCGCCTCACGCCTGCGGATGCCTGGCCCGTTGCGGTCATTCTCGCCATCACGCTGTTTAACCTGCTTTATGAGCTTAAGTCATACTGGGCTTATAGTTGCGTTATCGGACGTGTTGACGTTGAAAGCTTCGAGGGGAAAACCTGCTCGCCTTTGCTGGCGTTTTTCACCCGTCCGACCGTGGTGAGCCTGATTGCCGTAGGGGGCTTCTGGCTACTGGTGCAGGCCTGCCTGTGGCTACCGTCTGCGGTGTACAGCATTATTGCGCTTTTCCTGGTCTCACCGCTGCTGGTTTTTCTGGTGTTTCGCGCACTCAGGCCGGTTTACGTAATACAGGTTTTGACAGAGGTTTCCAGCGGTGTGAAATATAAAAACCTGTCGCAGTATGTAGTCTGTTTTGTGGTCCTCACGGTTATTGTGAACGTGCTATCCATCAGCCCGTTAAAGACCAATGTGGATTTCACATTACGCGACGGTTTTTTCTCGGCAAAGCTGATGGTGGCGATGCTAATTTTATGTGCAGTGGTGCTGGCGATTAACCTCATTTTTGCACGCTTGTCAAAGCGCTATATTTTCCTGGGACGCGTGTTCTTAAAGGAAATTGATTTCTTTTTTTCGAAAGGGATCCCCTTCGCATCACTCTATGAAACATCTTTTCCGGTCAGGATGCTGTTCTTATTAGTCGTACAGTGCGTGTGGATTGTGTTAGTGAGCATTCTGCTCACGTTGATGAATGCGCCGCCAGTATTTGAAGTGTATTACCTGCTGTGCGCGCTACCGAGTATTGGCTATTATTTTTTACACTTGTACTGGCACTGGCATAACGAGTTCTTAACCTGCTGTGATATGTATTTCCGCTATGAGGAAATAAAAAAACGTGACAGCTAGTCCTCAAAAATAAGGCTCCCCGTTTTTAGCCCCGTATGTCGGGGCTTTTTTATGTTGTTATGAAGCCGCTGTTGCCAGAGGAGTACAGGCTTAATTTGGAGTAAGAAGTTTCATCGTCTTGTGTGAATAATGAAATTACGATCTACCGGATAATTTATTGAGTGAATGATACGATGAAAGCGGTGCATTTCATGAAAACATCCATAATAATGCTCCGGCAAAAGAGTAAAAGGGAGATGTTTTATGGCACAAACTTGTGTTTGTCCCGAAGGGACGTTGTATTTGCCGCCAGGCGCACGGGCGCAAACCGTTAACGTCGTGCTGTTTGAGGATGGGCAAAATATTACTATCAGCCGTGACCGCATTGCGCCAGGCGACAGTCTGGAAGACTACGTGACCGCCCAGATGGATATCCTGCGCGAGAAGTTTAAAGACTTTAACCTGGTAGAGCAGCGCGCTTACCAGGGGGAATGTCCGTTCGGGCAGGCGATAAAAGTCAGGTTCAGCTTCCCGGCGGCACCGGGGGTAACGGCCTGGCAATATTTGCTGCTGGCACAAATCGATGCACAGCGTGCGATGGTGTTCTCCGCGCTCTATGCCAGTGAGCAGGTGATGCACAATGAAAGCCACCGGGTGGACTACTGCCTGGAGCATTTCAGGTGCCAGTAAACACGCGGTGACGCTAACGCCTTGTGACCGCTTACATGCCTGACCAGGGACATCAGCGTGGCCGCTGCGCCGCCCGTAGCTCATGGGCGAGCGTTGCTACCAGTTTCCCGGCAGGCATCGCTCTGGCGCGTAGTACGCCGCTGCCCGCCCAGTGTGCGGCGTATTCCTGGCAGCCCTGCGCACTGGCGACACGGTGGAGGGTTTTGGTGAGGTCGTAAGCGACCGGATAATCGGCAATCGCTGCCGGGTCCGGCGTGAAATGCAGGCGGTTGACAATGCCGCGCGCGGGACGCCCTGAAATGCTGCTGGTCAGGGCGGTATCCCGGGCGCGCTCGCTGGTTAACAGGGCGCGATAGCCGTCATCAGCGGCAGATTCCGGGCACAGGATGAACGCCGTTCCCAGTTGCGCTGCCACGGCGCCCGCGTCGAGCGCCCGCGCCATATCTTCGCCGTCCATCATGCCACCTGCGGCAATCACCGGGACGTCAGTCGCCCGGCAGATGGCGTTAACCAGTTCGCGTGTGCTCAGTTGCTCGTCCTCTGCCTGCGGGTCGAACATGCCACGGTGTCCTCCCGCCTCAATACCCTGCGCGACAATGGCGTCAATGCCTATGCTGGCAATCAGCTCGGCTTCGCTGACGCGGGTGGCGCAGGCAAGCGTGATAATGCCCGCTTCGCGTAGCGCAAGTAGCGCCTGTGCATCGGGAAGACCGAAGTGAAAGCTCACGATTGCAGGGCGTTCGGCCAGCAACACGTCGAGCATGTCGGCGTTGTTGATAAAGGAGTGATAAATCTCCTTCAGGCTTTGCGGTGGCTCGGCGGCAAAGCGGGTGAATTCCGGGCGCAGGCGCGCAATCCAGGCGGCTTCGCGGGCGGCGCTACGCTGAGCGGGGGAATGGCAGAACAGATTTACGTTAAAAGGCTTGTCAGTGAGTTCGCGGGTGCGGCGTATCATTGCCTGTGCCTGCTCGGGGGAGGCTGCACCAATGCCAATGGAACCCAGCGCCCCGGCGTTACTGACGGCGGCGGCAAGCTCAGGTGTAGACACGCCGGCCATCGGTGCCTGAATCAAAGGAATAGAAGGGAGGAAAGATGCTGCCATAACGCGAACTCCTCAGTCTGAGAACGTCATGGTTATAGCAGCAAAACAGGCAGTTAAAAAGCAACAATCTGCTTTCTGTTACTGGTTCAGATTACGCACCAGGTCAGCGTTAAACTTCGCCGGATCTTCCATTTGCGGCGCGTGTCCCATGCCGGCATATTCCACCAGGGTGGCGTTGGGGATGCGTTTCGCCGCTTCTTTACCCAGCACCGCATAGTTGCCCAGGCGCGTTTTCACCTCCGGCGGGGCGATATCGCTGCCGATGGCCGTGGTGTCGCTGGTGCCGATAAACAGCGTGGTCGGCACCTTAAGGTTGTTAAACTCGTAGTACACCGGCTGCGTGAAAATCATGTCGTAGATAAGTGCCGAGTTCCACGCCACTTTTTCATGCCCGGGTCCGGCGTTCAGACCGGCCAGCATATCCACCCACTTGTCATACTCCGGCTTCCAGCGCCCGACGTAGTAGGTTTTTTGCTCGTAGGCTTTAACGCTCTGCGCATTCAGCTTAAGCTCGCGCTCGTACCACTGATCCACCGTGCGGTACGGCACGCCTTTTGCCTTCCAGTCCTCAAGCCCGATGGGATTGACCAGCACCAGCTTCTCGGTTTGTTGTGGGTACGTCAGCGCGTAGCGCGTGGCCAACATACCGCCAGTAGAGTGGCCAATAATGACGGCTTTTTCCACGCCGAGCTTTTGCAATAGCGCGTTGGTGTTATTCGCAAGCTGCTGGAAGGTGTACTGGTAACTCGCTGGTTTTGTCGAGGTGCAAAAACCAATCTGATCCGGGGCGATAACCCGGAATCCGGCGTCACTGAGCGCCCGGATCGTGCTTTCCCAGGTGGCAGCGCAGAAGTTTTTGCCATGCATCAGTACCGCTGTACGCCCGTTGGGGTTATCCGGGTGCACGTCCATATAGCCCATGTTCAGGGCCTGCTGCTGGGAGCGAAACGCAAAGTGTTCAAGCGGGAAAGGGTAGGTAAAGCCCTCAAGCTGTTCGCCGTAGGTTGCCGCCTGGCTTTGCGCACTCAGTAGCAGGCTCCCGGCCAGCAGTACGAAGCGAAGATGCGTTTTTACCATATTAGCTCCTGATTAAAATATAAAAAATGCCCCTCGTAGTGCTGCACCGGAGGTGGCTGAAGCCGGACAGGCGATTTGTGCGATTAACCAAACCACTTAAGCGGCGTTTGCCCCAGGCTTGCGCGAGGTTGACTTCCAGGACGCGAGCAGTACAGGCGTGGACGTCACACCGCTATGGCAACCGGCTCTTTGGGCGACCTGGGCCTAGCAAGATAGCAAGTTTGCTGCCGCCCTCGGTGGTTTCCATCCAGATTTTACACACGCTGGTAAGCGGCACGGAAAGCAGCATCCCTACCGGCCCCAGTAGCCAGCCCCAGAACAGTAATGACAGGAATACCACCAGCGTCGACATGCCCAGCCGGTGACCCATGACCCGTGGTTCAACCATGTTGCCGAGCACCATGTGCACCGCGGAAAACAGCAGGCCCACCATCAGGCACTCATACCAGCCATTGAACAGCAGTGCCTGTACCATTGGCGGAATTGCCGAAATTACGGAACCGATGTTGGGAATGTAGTTGAGCAAAAAACCAAATACGCCCCACATCAGCGCAAACTGAACGTCGAGCAGCGTCAGCCCCAGCCAGATAATCAGTCCGGTAGCCAGACTGATCACGGTTTTCAGCGCAAGGTAGTGGCTCACGCCCTTTAGCGCGCGGTGTAATCCGGCAATATGAATACGCGGATTGTTAAGCGCAAAACGCAGCTTGTAGGGAATGTGGCGGACCTCAAAGAGCATAAAGATAACGGTCATGATAAGCACGACAATGCTCGCCATCGCCCCGGAAAGCTGGGTCATCAGCGTCGTGGCAAACGACACCACACGCTCTGAGTCGAGGCGTTGCAGCATTTTTTCAGGCGACAGGTGCAGGTTAATAAAGGGGATTGCACGCTCAAAGGCCTGCACTTTATGCGTCAGTTCCCGGTTGTATTGGGGTAGCAGGGCAACGAAGTCGTTGAAGGATGACGCCAGCACGCCCACCAGTAGCGTGAGCAAAATCAGCATCACCAGTACTACCAGCGTAATGGCCAGCGGGCGTTTAACGCCGCGACGCATAAACCACGTCACCAGCGGATTAAGCACTACGGCAAAAAACAGCGCCAGCAGCAAGGCCACAACAATATCTGCCGCAGCGTGGACCCCCGCGAGAATAATGGTCAGTGCCGCGAGCTTGAGCAACATATACATACCGGCATTATCTGGCTCGGCGTTGGTCATCCAGGAATCCTTTTTTTATCCGCGAATTATCACAGTGTAGTGTGATGCTTACAGCTTGCGATGGCAGCTGTCTGAAAAGCGATGGGGCTGTGTGCCGGGGGGGAACGGTTTATACTGGCGTTTTGCGGTTGTGATGAGTTATCCGGATGTCTTCTCCTGTTACCGAGCCTGCACCAGGCGGGTTTCGCCTCAATCTGCGCATCGTGTCCGTAGCGATGTATAACTTTGCCAGTTACCTGACCATTGGCCTGCCGCTGGCAGTCCTGCCCGGCTACGTTCATGACGTGATGGGCTACAGCGCCTTCTGGGCGGGGTTGGTCATTAGCCTGCAATACTTCGCCACGCTGTTAAGCCGCCCACACGCCGGGCGCTATGCTGATCTGCTGGGGCCGAAAAAGATTGTGGTGTGTGGCCTGTGTGGCTGCCTGTTGAGCGGGCTGGGTTGCCTGCTGGCCGCGCTAAGTACCGGTTCGCCGCTTCTGGGCCTGGTGCTGCTGTGCCTGGGGCGTGTGGTGTTAGGTTTTGGGCAGAGCTTTGCCGGAACCGGCTCCACACTGTGGGGCGTAGGTGTGGTTGGGGCGGCGCATATCGCGCGGGTGATTTCCTGGAACGGCATCGTGACTTACGGTGCGATGGCGATTGGCGCACCGCTGGGGGTGGTGATTTACCGTACCGGCGGACTTGAATTGCTTGCGGCGGTGATTATGGGCGTGGCGCTGCTGGCTATTGTGCTGGCGCTACCGAGAAGGCCGGTCAGCGCCAGTAAAAGCAAACCGATGCCGTTTCGCGCCGTGCTGGGGCGCGTGGCACCTTATGGTCTGGCACTTGGGCTGGCGTCCACCGGTTTTGGCGTTATCGCCACGTTCATCACGCTTTTTTATGAGGCGAAAGGCTGGGACGGCGCGGCCTTTACCCTTACGCTTTTTAGCTGCGCCTTTATTGGCGCACGGCTGTTATTTCCCAACGGCATTAACCGCCTGGGGGGCCTGAACGTGGCAATGATTTGCTTTGCGGTGGAAGTGGTCGGGCTGCTGCTGGTGGGCATGGCGTGGCTGCCGTGGGTGGCAAAACTGGGGGCGTTTCTTGCTGGTGCTGGCTTCTCGCTGGTCTTTCCGGCACTGGGCGTGGTGGCAGTCAAAGCCGTTCCGGCACAAAACCAGGGCAGCGCGCTTGCCACTTACACGGTGTTTATGGATTTATCGCTCGGGATAACCGGGCCGCTCGCGGGGCTGGTGATGGCCTGGGCCGGGATCGCCTTTATCTATCTGGGCGCGGCGGGAATGGTGCTGCTGGCGCTGTGGCTGGCGTGGTGGTTAAAAAACCGGGCTGCGCAGACTGAAGCTGCGCAGCCAACGGTGGAGTAATTACTGCACCGTAATGGTGTTGATGATGCTTTCGGCATCGCGCTGTGCTTGCTGTTGGGAGTCAGAAGGCAGCGTAATCTGCATGGTCAGTAGCTTGCCATCCACTTTGCCGAGAATAACGGAAGACCAGGCGGTCTGGCCGCGTGCAGAGATGATGCTGTCGAACTGTTGCAGCGTCTGGCCGTTGACGTCGATAGCCTTGTTGGTCACCACCTGAAGCTGCGGATCACGGGTGCGCTGCTGCTCTTCAAGGCGTTTTGCCAGCACATCCAGCGCCTCATCGGTAGCATCACCGACGATAACGATAATCGCTTTTTGACCGGTGGCGTCGGAGTAGACGTGCATATTGTTAGCCTGCGTACCGACTTTACCGCTCTGGTCAGTCATATCTGCGGGCAGGGAGAAGTTCAGCTTGCCGTCCAGCAGCGAGACCGTCTTGCCCGCTTCGGCGCTTTGCGCCTCACCTTCTTTTGCCGGGACGGTTTTATCGCTGTTATCACAAGCCGCCAGCCCGAACACGAACAGGCCGATGCCGACATATTTTACCAGGTTGCGCATGGATTCTTCCTTACAGGTTATTGAGCCTAAACGGCATCTTGCGGCATCTTACCACAAGATGCGCATTTTCAGACCGGCTGCCAGGCATCGTTATGTTGTTGTCGGGTCAGTCGTTTGAGGACGATATTCAACAACAATCCATAGGCTGGCAGGAAGAAGATTATGCTGATAAGAATCTTAAAACAGTAATCCACCAGCGCAATTTCCACCCAGTGCTGCGCCATAAATGCGTCTGTGCTGCGCCAGAAGGCAATAAAGAAGAAGGCCAGCGTGTCGCTGACATTGCCAAAAAGCGTGGAAGCCGTAGGGGCAAGCCACCAGCGACGGTTACGGCGCAGGCGGTTAAACACGTGCACATCCAGAATCTGCCCCAGCGCGTAAGCCATAAAGCTCGCGCAGGCGATGCGAAAGACAAACAGATTAACGTGTGCCAGCGCGCCAAAGCCCTGCCAGCTGCCCATATAAAACAGCGCTGAAACCAGATACGACACTGCCAGCGCCGGGATCATCACGGCAAGGATAATGCGTCGTGCCAGCTGCGCGCCAAACACCCGCACGGTGAGATCGGTAGCAAGAAAGATAAACGGAAAGCTGAACGCGCCCCAGGTGGTGTGAAAGCCGAAGACAGAAACCGGCAGTTGCACCAGATAGTTACTGGAAATAATGACCAGCAGATGAAAAAGCGACAGCCAGACGAGCGCACGGCGACGCTGGCGTACAGAGAAAGCGACCATATTGGACCTTTTTGGCAATGGGGTGAGGGAACCCAGTCAAACGGTGGCGAAGCTGGTTCGCCGCGAAACCGCCGCATGATACTGCTTTGGGGGCTGAATGCAACGCTGGATTGATGCGCAAACGTTCACCTTGCTTGCGCCGAAAATTTCCCGGCGTAAACTAAGGCGATTTTTCACCATACTGAGAACGTTATGTCCGATTCTTTTACCCAGGCTGACCACACGCTGGATGCCCAGGGGCTGCGTTGTCCGGAGCCGGTAATGATGGTGCGCAAAACGGTGCGCGGCATGCAGGCGGGTGAAACGCTGTTAATTATCGCCGACGATCCGGCTACCACGCGTGACATTCCAGGCTTTTGCGTCTTTATGGAGCATGAGCTGCTGGCCCAGCAAACCGACGCCCTGCCGTATCGCTACCTGCTGCGTAAAGGCCGTTAAACCAGCCTGTCCTGTTCATGCTTGCGGCACTGAGCCGCTGATGTGGCTACTGCGCGATGCAAGACAGACCGAACAATCGGCCTGTCTTATTCTCTGTGATTATTTTTTGCGCAGCAAACGCAGTGCGTTCGCGGTCACCAGCGCCGTTGCGCCAGAATCCGCCAGTACCGCCAGCCACAGCCCGGTCAGCCCCAGCAGCGTGGTGACCAGAAACACCACTTTTAGCCCCAGCGCGATGGTGATGTTCTGGCGAATATTGCTGGAGGTGGCACGCGCCAGGCGCACCATCGCGGGCAGCTCGCTTAGCCGGTTGTGGGTGAGGGCGGCATCGGCCGTTTCCAGTGCCACGTCGGTACCGCCGCCCATAGCAATGCCAAGCGTGGCGGCCTTCATCGCCGGTGCGTCGTTAATGCCATCGCCCACCATCGCAAGCGCTGCCTGCTGGTTAAGCGTATTCACCTCGGTGACTTTATCGGCAGGCAGCAGTCCGGCGCGAAAATCCATCCCTAACGGTTTGGCAATGGCGGCGGCAGCGCGTGGGTTGTCGCCGGTCAGCATCACACTGTCAATACCCAGCGCGGAAAGCTGCGCTATCGCCTCTGCGGCTTCCGGGCGTGCCTCGTCGCGCAGGGCCAGAAGGCCGTAAACCTGTTCTTCTGCCAGCAGCACAACCAGCGTCTGGCCGAGCGCCTCTTCACGGGTAATTAATGATATCTGTGCGTCGTTCAGTACACCTTCTGCAAGCTTGCCAGGGGCGCTCAGGCGCAGCGTTTGTCCTTGTACCTCGGCCTGCACGCCGCTGCCTGCAAGCGTGAGTTGGTTGTGCGCCTGGGGGATAACCAGGTCGCGCGCCCCGGCGGCGGCGATAATCGCCAGCGCCAGCGGGTGAGTGGAGCCTTGTTCCACGGCGGCGGCCAGGCGCAGCAGCTCATTCTCCTCCACGCCATTTTGCGCAAAGAGTCCGGTCAGCTGCGGTTTGCCTGCGGTGAGCGTGCCGGTTTTATCAAAGGCGAACTGCTCAATACGTCCCAGGCGCTCCAGTGCGGCACCGCCTTTGATCAGCGCACCGCGCCGTGCGGCAGCGGCAAGCCCGGAGGTAATTGCCGCAGGGGTGGAGATAACCAGTGCGCACGGGCAACCGATAAGCAGCAGCGTCAGGCCTTTATAAATCCACGGTTCCCAGGCCGCAGCCATCAGCAGCGGCGGTACAACGGCAACCAGCAACGACAGCACCATAATGGCGGGCGTGTAGATGCGACTGAAGCGGTCAATAAAGCGCTCAATCGGCGCACGGCGCTCTTCGGCTTCTTCAATCAGACGCAGGATGCGGTCAATGGCGCTGTCGCCTGGCTCGCTGGTCACCTCCAGCAACACCTTGCGGTCTACGCTGGTCGCACCCGCCGCCACTTTCTCGCCCTTAAGCCGCTCGACCGGGACGGATTCGCCAGTCAACGCGCTCTCGTCAAAGCTCGCGGCGTTGTCCAGCAGGCGGCCGTCGGCGGGCAGGCGGCCCCCGGCTGCCACTTCAATGCAGTCACCGGGGCGCAGGCTGGCAATAGCCACCGTTTCACGTTTGCCATCGCGCAGGCGCGTGGCTTCCTCCGGGCGTAGCGCCATCAGCGCTGTCACGCCGCGCCGGGCGCGGTTGGCGGCAAAGCCCTCCAGACGCTCACCAATAAGAAATAACAGCAATACCATTGCGGCTTCTGCCGTGGCACCGATAAACAGCGCGCCGATGGCCGCCACGCTCATTAAGGTCTCAATTGCAAACCAGCTACCGGAGCGTATCTGGCGCAGCGCTTTACTGGCAATCGGCCACAGACCGACCAGCGTGGTAACAATAAAAGCGATACGGCCCGCTGGCGCGGACAGCTGCGTCAGACCAAAGCTTGCGCCCATCAGTGCAATGAGCACCAGTAACGGCAGATTTTCTTGCCAGGGTGAAGGCTCTGGCGCTTTTTCGCCGACTGACTGGAGCGTGTAGCCAATATCGGATACCGCTTTTTCTACCTCGCGACGCACGTCGCTGCGGGCGTCAACCACCAGTTTTTCGGTGGCGAACAGCACTTGTACCCCGGCAACTTCGGGTAACTGACGTGCAGCGTTCTCAACTTTGCGCGCGCAGGCCGCACAGTCCATGCCTCGCACCTGCCAGCTGTAGCGGGTGGTATTTTTCGGGGCGGGCGCTTCCTGTTGAGGTGGTTCAACGGCATAGACGCTTTTTTGCGCCCCGGTCGGGCGTAAGGTGGCCTGAGAGAAGTTCGGCGTGGATTTGATAATGGGGTTCGACATGACGACCTCCGGCAATGAAAACTGACATTGCCGTAAGGTTACACTCTGGAGTGAACTCCAGAGTCAAGGGACGTCAGAGATAAAGTGCACGCACTATCAAAAAGTGACCGCCAAAGTAACAGGCTGCAACGATAGCGCTGTCGGCGTTAAAGCGACGGCGGTAGTGAGTGAGATACCAGATGATATTACCGAGCAGTAGCGCAGAAGCCCCGGCAAAGCCGGAGAATGCCGCGTCGGTCGGGCGCAGAAACCACTGTTCAGCGGCAAGCCACACCATCACCAGCGTTATGCCGATAAACGTACATATCGGCCAACGGTACTCATCAAGACGCGTCCAGATAGCGGCAATAAACACCGCGCCAATGATGATAAGTGCCAGCGGCAGCGGCCAAAAAAAGGACAGGGTCATGGAGCTGGCAAACCAGATGGTATAAAGCAGGTGCGAGAGAAAAAACGCACCAATGGCGTACAGCGTGCGCTGGCCGGGCAATTGGGTGAGTGCATCGCCCACAAGGCTTGCAAACAACCCTGCCAGCACCAGGTAACCCGTGGCACTAAACATTGGCGCCTGCCAGGCGAGCATCAGTAGCAGGAGCAGCGTAACGGGCTTAAACAGCCAGCGTTGCCAGACGGGGCCGCGGTAAGAGGCATCCACATACAACCAGCCGGAAAAGAAGACAGCAATAAACGACCACAGCATGATACCTCCCTGAATTCGTTATTGTTGCGCATGCATGAGGCATGCAGCCTGCTTTCAGTCTAGTGGGCAATGTCGCCAGATGACAATGCTTCTTCGTGCGCGTTATGATGCCGGAGCGTGGCAAGGGGAGTCAGAAGAATGAGCAAAACACCCGCTTTTTTTATCGTCATTATGGCGTTAATAGTGATTTTAGCGTCGTTTCGTTTTTTGCATCAGCGCCGCCTTGACGCTGCAAACGACGCGCAACCGCTGATGAGCCGCAGCGTAACAGTGGCAGCAAAGCGTGAGGTGCCTGCTAACGGCAGGCGATCGCGCCAGCGCGAAGTGATGCCCGCAGAAGATGTGATGCATTATGAAGTGCGTTTTCGCCCGGTAAGCGGTGGAGCCGTGATGCGTTTTCGTGTGAGTGCCGCGCAGTACCAGGCGTTAACGCAGGGCGAGACGGGTACAGTGCAGTATCGCGGCACCCGTTACGAAGGGTTTATTGCGCTGGGCGAGGAACGCCAGAAACCGCTGTGATGAGCATGACGCCTCAGGCGTGCTGGTTTTCCGTGACATCACTTTTTGCGCGACGTGAGCTTCAGCGACCACTGCACCAGGGCCATAAAGACAATGAGCATAATCAGAAAACGCGAAACGTTTTCTGGAAACGAAAAGGCATTTTCAAACATCACGCCAGCGCCTTTCAGTAGCGCGGCGCCGAGAAGAATGCTCAGAAAAACACATGCAGATTTTCTTAAAAGTTCCATTTCTCACCTCCTGTGACGTTAAGCCTTATCCATGTATTCATACACTGGCGCCTTAGCGCTGCTGTTTTTTCTGCCAGGCCAGCAGTTCAAACACGCCAAAGATAAAGATACGAAGTTCCTGTAACTTGCTGATGGGTGGTGCGTCTTTCGCCTGCGTGGACTTGAGCAGCACCAGCTGCAAGCCGTGCATCAGGATAGTAAAGAACATTGCCACGTTCACAAAAATATTCAGCGGGCGAGGAAACGGCTGGAACAGGTTTACCAGCATAAATGCCCAGACGCCCAGCATCAGCAGACGCCCCAGGTTAATCAACATTGTTATTCTCCTGCATTAGACGAATATAGAGGCGGCTTGCCGCCTGACCGGCAATTTTTTCCCGGTGCAGCTGCCAGGTTTGCGGCACTGTCGGCGCCGGGCCTTCGGCTTCGCTTTCCACGTAAATCAATGCGTCTGCGGCCAACCAGCCGTTGTGTTCCAGCAGACCGAGGGTTTCTTCAAGCAATCCTTTACGAAACGGGGGGTCGATAAACACAATATCGTGCGGCTCACCGGGCTGGGCCAGAAAACGTAAGGTGTCGGCGGTGATGGCGTTGCCGTTATTTGCACCAAGCGTAACGAGATTTTTCTGTAATTGCTGTGCCACAAGCCGGTCTTTTTCCACCAGTGTGGCGCTACTGGCGTAGCGCGACAGCGCCTCAAGGCCGAGCGCGCCGCTGCCGGCAAAGCAGTCAAGACAGCGGGCATCGACCAGATGCGGCGCCAGCCAGTTAAACAGCGTTTCGCGCACACGATCGGTCGTTGGACGCAGGCCGGGACTGTCCGGAACGGGGAGTTTGCGACCGCGCCACTGGCCGCCGATGATGCGAATCTGGCCGCTGCCACCGCGCTGGGGTTTCTTCATAACGTTCACTGCAAGGGAAATGTTGGCGGCTATTCTAGCGGCGAGTGACGGGCGAAGAAAGCGCGGTAACGGTAGCGGTGAGGGCAATGTTGCTCAACAGCGGCACGGTGATGCCGCGCCGGGAAAGTGTTAGACTAACGCATTATTTTCCTTTCCCGTGACTTATGCGCGGGACAGCGCCATGAATCAACAGCGAGGAGCGTGGTCGCCAATGGCAAAAGAGAAGAAAAAGGGCTTTTTTTCCTGGCTGGGTTTTGGTCAGAAAGAGAAAACTGAAGACACAGCAGCGAAGCCAGCGCCGGAGCAGGCAGAACAGCCTCAGCAGGCCGCTGGCGACGCGGTCGCTCCCCATACTCAGGTTGAATCAGACGCGTTTGCTGAGAATGTTGTTGATGTCAGCGAGCGCGTCGTAGAAAGCGAAAAGCCCCATTATCCTGATAAGTGGCAGATTGAGCAGGAGCAGATTGTTGAGGAAGAACTGGTTTTTGCCCGCGAGGAGCTAAAAGCGATTTCTGAGCATGAAGCTGAGGTGGCGCGTCGCGAGCAGGAAGCAAAAGCGGCAGAGGCCGCTCGTCTTGCCGAGCAGGCACGCCTTGCAGAAGAGACCGCAAAACGCGAAGCGGAAGAAGCACGTATTGCGCATAAAGCCGTAATGGCAGCCGAGAAAGCCGCGCAGGAGGCAGAAGAGGCTAAACGCGCTGAAGAAGCGGCCCGTGCAGCAGAAGAAGCCAGACGCGCTGAAGAAGCGGCCCGCGTAGCAGAAGAAGCTAAACGTGCTGAAGAAGCGGCCCGCGCAGCAGAAGAAGCTAAACGTGCTGAAGAAGCGGCCCGCGCAGCAGAAGAAGCCAAACGCGCCGAAGAGGCGGCCCGTGCAGCAGAAGAAGCCAGACGCGCTGAAGAAGCGGCCCGCGCAGCAGAAGAAGCCAGACGCGCTGAAGAAGCGGCCCGCGCTGCAGAAGAAGCCAAACGTGCCGAAGAGGCGGCCCGCGCGGCAGAAGAGGCTAAACGTGCTGAAGAAGCGGCTCATGCAGCAGAAGAGGCCAGACGCGCTGAAGAAGCCCGTCAGGCTGAGTCAACTGCCCAGCTTGAGCAGGAAAAGCCTACCAAAGAAGGTTTTTTTGCCCGCCTGAAACGTAGCCTTGTTAAAACCAAACAAAATCTCGGTTCCGGATTTATCGGGTTGTTCCGCGGTAAGAAGATCGATGACGATTTGTTTGAGGAGCTGGAAGAACAGCTGCTGATTGCGGATGTGGGCGTGGAAACGACGCGTAAGATTATCACCAGTCTGACCGAAGGCGCCTCGCGCAAACAGCTGCGTGACGCTGAAGCGCTGTATGGCCTGCTTAAAGAGGAAATGAGCGGCATTCTGGCGAAAGTCGATGAGCCACTGGATGTGTCAGCGCACACGCCGTTTGTTATTCTGATGGTGGGTGTCAACGGTGTGGGTAAAACCACCACTATCGGTAAGCTGGCGCGCCAGTTCCAGCAACAAGGTAAATCGGTCATGCTGGCAGCGGGTGACACCTTCCGTGCTGCCGCTGTTGAACAGCTCGAAGTCTGGGGCCAGCGCAACAATATTCCGGTTGTGGCGCAGCACACCGGTGCAGATTCCGCCTCGGTGATTTTTGATGCGTTGCAGGCCGCGAAAGCGCGCAATGTGGATGTGCTGATTGCGGATACCGCAGGGCGCCTGCAAAACAAATCGCATTTGATGGAAGAGCTGAAGAAAATCGTGCGCGTGATGAAAAAGCTCGATGAAAACGCGCCGCATGAGGTGATGCTCACTCTTGATGCCAGCACCGGGCAAAACGCCATCAGTCAGGCGAAGCTGTTCCACGAAGCCGTTGGCCTGAGTGGTATTACCTTGACCAAACTGGACGGCACCGCCAAAGGCGGCGTGATTTTCTCCGTTGCCGATCAGTTTGGCATCCCGATTCGCTATATTGGCGTTGGCGAGCGTATTGAAGATTTGCGTGCGTTTAATGCAGACGATTTTATTGAGGCACTTTTTGCCCGAGAGGATTGACAATGATTCGCTTTGAACAAGTCAGCAAGGCCTATCGCGGTGGGAGACAGGCACTGCAGGGAGTGTCTTTACACCTGCGTCCGGGAGAAATGGCCTTTCTGACCGGCCATTCCGGCGCAGGTAAAAGTACCCTGCTCAAGCTCATTTGCGGCATCGAACGCCCGAGCGCGGGCAAAATCTGGTTTGGCGGGCATGACATCAGTCGGCTGAAAAACCGTGAAGTCCCGTTTCTGCGCCGACAAATTGGCATGATCTTCCAGGATCACCATCTGCTGATGGATCGTACCGTTTACGACAATGTGGCTATCCCCCTTATCATTGCCGGTGCCAGCAGCGAGGATATTCGCCGCCGCGTGTCGGCGGCACTGGATAAAGTCGGGCTGCTCGACAAAGCGAAAAATTTTCCCATTCAGTTGTCCGGTGGTGAACAGCAGCGTGTAGGCATCGCCCGTGCTGTGGTCAATAAGCCCGCCGTGCTGCTGGCAGATGAACCGACCGGTAACCTTGATAACGCGTTGTCTGAAGGCATTCTGCGCCTGTTTGAGGAGTTTAATCAGGTTGGCGTGACGGTGCTGATGGCAACACACGATCTGGCGCTGATTTCCCGCCGCCCGTACCGGGTACTGAACCTGAGCGACGGGCATCTGCACGGAGGGCATACTGGTGAATAAGCGCAGCGCAATCAATCGCATCAAAAGCTTCAGTAACCGTTTTGATAAAAATAACCGTGTGGGGCGCACCAAAGACGCCATACGTAACGCCACGCGCCGTGGGCGGGATAAGGCGCCTTCCGCTAAAGCCGGTGGGCGTAAAGGCACGGTTAATGAGCAGTTTCGCTACGCCTGGCAAGGGGCGCTGTCGGATTTACGCAGTAAGCCGTTCGCGACGTTCCTGACGGTGATGGTGATTGCTATCTCCCTGACGCTGCCCAGTGTTTGCTATATGGTTTATAAAAACGTCAGCCAGGCGGCAGCGCAGTATTATCCCTCGCCGCAAATCACCGTGTATCTTGATAAAACGCTGGATGATGACGCCGCAGCACAGGTGGTCGCGCAGCTTCAGGCTGAACAGGGCGTTGCTAAGGTGAATTACCTCTCACGTGACGAAGCGCTGGGCGAGTTCCGTAACTGGTCAGGTTTTGGTGGGGCGCTGGATATGCTCGAAGAAAACCCGCTGCCTGCGGTCGTGGTCGTCGAGCCGAAGATTGATTTCCAGAGTACGACGGCGCTGAATACCCTGCGCGACAGGGTTGCCCAGTTGCGCGGTGTGGATGAAGTGCGCATGGACGACAGTTGGTTTGCGCGCCTTGCTGCGCTCACGGGCCTGGTCGGGCGCGTAGCGGCGATGATTGGCGTGCTCATGGTGGCGGCGGTATTCCTGGTGATTGGCAACAGCGTGCGCTTAAGCATCTTTGCCCGCCGCGACACCATTAACGTGCAGAAGCTGATTGGCGCCACTGACGGCTTTATTTTGCGTCCATTCCTTTACGGCGGTGCGTTGCTTGGGTTCAGCGGAGCGTTTTTATCGCTGATCCTCTCTGAGATTCTGGTGTTGCGCCTGTCGTCGGCAGTAAGTGATGTTGCGCGCGTGTTTGGCACTAAATTCTCCATCAGCGGGCTGTCTTTTGATGAATGTTTGCTGCTGTTGCTGGTTTCGGCAATGATTGGCTGGACTGCCGCCTGGTTAGCAACTGTACAACATCTTCGTCACTTTACCCCTGAATAATAAAAGTCTGGTATACTCACCTTCTGCTTACGAGAACCCGTATTCAGAGGGTGAGCTGCCTGTTTTGCACTTCCCCCGACTGTTCACGCTTTTTCATGGCTTTGTCACAAATTGAGTGTAATTTTATTCACAGGTAACAGTGAACTTGTGGATAACATCACGGTCTGATGATTAAGTGATGAGTAATCTCGTTGCACAGTATCGGTCCGGTAACGCTGCCTGATGGGGGCGAATCCGGAGCCAGACAAAAATTGTGAGGATTTGAATGACTAAAGAAATGCAAACTTTGGCTTTAGCCCCTGTCGGTAACCTGGAGTCGTATATCCGGGCCGCCAACGCCTGGCCGATGCTCTCGGCTGAGGAAGAAAAGGAGCTGGCTGAAAAGCTGCATTACCAGGGCAGTCTGGAAGCAGCTAAAACGCTGATCCTGTCTCACCTGCGCTTCGTTGTTCATATTGCTCGTAACTATTCCGGTTACGGCCTGCCGCAGGCGGACCTGATCCAGGAAGGTAATATCGGTCTGATGAAGGCCGTGCGCCGCTTCAACCCGGAAGTGGGCGTGCGTCTTGTGTCGTTTGCCGTCCACTGGATTAAAGCCGAAATTCACGAGTATGTGCTGCGAAACTGGCGCATTGTGAAGGTCGCGACCACTAAGGCGCAGCGTAAGCTGTTCTTTAACCTGCGTAAAACCAAGCAGCGTCTGGGCTGGTTTA
>CBIFVZ010000027.1:0-41121 GCA_966185765.1 uncultured Enterobacteriaceae bacterium
TTCTGCGTTCTGCGTTCTGCGTTCTGCGTTCTGCGTTCTGCGTTCTGCGTTCTGCCAGGAGATGCTGCCCACCGCCCGTGGAAAAGTAATACCCCGGTTTATACCTTTGCCCCACCCGCCCGAACCACGCATGGCAGTTGCCCAAACACAGAAGACACAGACACCTCAGAACACCACGCAGCCCGGCCGTTGTATTCCGGTGCACGCAGCATTACCATCGCTAACTCATGGAAAGTTCGCACAAAAAAGAAAGGATTCAACTATGCGCCACATCGTGCTTCTCAGCCTTACGCTGCCCTTACTCCTGAGCGCCTGTCAGCAGCAGCGTACACCACCACCTTCGGCTGAAGCCCAGCGCCATCAGGTCGCGTCAGTCATTGCCGGCACACGCTATCTTAAGCAGCAATGTGGATACCGCGATTTACCGGCCGACGGGCAAATCGAACAGGCCGCCTACCGTGCTGCACACGAGCGCGGCTGGACACCGTCGGCAGATATCGCCCCTTACAGCGAACAGCTCTATCAGCGCCTGCTGCGCGATACCACGCCGCCTGCCAGCCAGTGCGCGGAATTCAGCGAGCTGTTAAAACCGTTTATCGCCACGCTGTCAAAAGCGTAATCACCCCGGCGGCATATCAGGCGCGGAGCCATGACTAAGCCCCTGTGCTCTGCTCCACAGGTAACGACGTGACATGCAGATCATCACGCTCAGATTGCCGCAGTCGCCGCGCCAGCTAAAACCACACCGCCGCAGGCTGGGTGATAACCCACCAGCCTGCCAGCGCCAGACAGGGACCAAAAGCAAACGCCTCACCGCGCGCAATGCGCCCGGTCATGCGCAACGCCAGCATCAGCACAATGCCCAGTAGTGATGCCGATAAAAGCAGCAGCGGCAACTGTTGCCAGCCGCACCAGGCTCCCAGCGCGGCCAGCAGTTTAAAATCGCCATACCCCAGCCCTTCACGCCCCGTGAACAGCAAAAAGGCCTGATAAACGCCCCACAGCGTAAGCCAGCCTGCCACCGCGCCCAGCACCGCATCCTGCAAGGGCACAAACGCGCCGTGCAGGTTTGCCAGCAGACCGAGCCACAGCAAAGACAGCGTCAGCACATCAGGCAACAGCATATGTTCAAGGTCGATACTGAGCAGCGCAATCAGCAGCCAGCAGCAGAGCGCCAGCATCAACGCATCCAGCCCTGGCGGCCAGCCCAGCGCAATCCATGCTGTACACAGCGCGCTCATCAGTTCAGTGAGCGGATAACGCCAGCCGATGCAGCGCCCACAGTGGCGACAGCGCCCACGTAGCCACAGCCAGCTCAGTAGCGGAATATTGTCATAAAAGGCAATGGTGTGGCGGCACTGCGGGCAGCACGAGCGCGGCACAAACAGATTGAAGCGCGGTGGGAAATCATCCTGTAAGGCCCCCTCAGCAGCAGATGCCTGGCGAGCCATCATCACCGGCAGACGCCAGATAACGCAGTTCAGCACGCTACCCGCAATCAGCCCCAGCACAAACATGCCTGCCACCCACAGCATCACGGCATGTCCTCATCATTAATCACAATGCTGTCTACAGCACCGCCTGGCCAGTCCCACATGGCATCCAGCTGCATCCGGCGGCCCAGTGACTGAAGTACCAGTGCGGTCGGCTCAATAGACGCGACCTCTTCGCCGCAGAGCAGCGTGTCGCCTTCGCGATACTGCTTACCGTTAAGGGTGACGCTACGCTGCTCCGGGGCATCAGCCCAGACATGGGCGCTGTAGCGTAGCGGCAACAGGGTATCGTCATTGCAGGCAGGTCCGGCTTCTTCACTGGTTGTCGCCTGCTCGCGGGATGTCGCCGGGAGTGCATGATTTCGCACGCCGTCATCCCTCGGGCCGTGCCAGGCTTGCCACAGGCCAGATGCTATCCATCCGAGCGTAAACAGCAGTACGCCATAAAACACCAACAGCCAGGCTGGGATGCGATAACCGCTCAGCGGCGGTGAAGAGTCCATTTTCCAGATACCTCCATTATGCGTTGACCGTCGGACGCCGGGCGCGTCACGCTATTTATCATCTGCGGCCAGGGCGCAGGCAGTGCGTCAGTCGGACCGGTCTGGCCTGAAACGCGGTATTCTCCGCGTGCATCCAGGCTGCCCTGCGCGCTAAACGGCAGCGGAGCCTGAGTCTGGCGCAACGCGCCGTGAATACGCCGCCCTTCACAGCGCATATCAAGCTGCGGTTCACCCAGTGCCAGCCTCTGCCCCAGCGCCCCCAGCTGCGCCTCGCGCCAGTCCAGTTGGGCCTCCAGCGCCAGACACGCCGCTGGTGTAAAGCGCAGCGTTTTAACCAGGAGAGTCAATTCTCCCTGAACCTCAAGTGGCAGCATGGCACCAGAGAGCGCCAGAAGCGGTTGCGCCTGCGCCGTCAGGCGTGCCTGTGACACGCGCCAGCTCCCCAGCCAGCCGAGATGGGCATCACCCTGTACAGGGCCGCCCTGCGCACTAACATAAACCCCTGGCAGGCCGTTATACCAGCCCCAGTGCCAGCTCACGTCCCCTGCCGTGGTGTTTTTCCAGCGCAGGTTCAGAAAATGACCGGCCCAGACGGTTCCCGTTGCACCCGCCATCGAGACCGCTTCAGGTAACAGCCGTTGCACCAGCCGCGCAGGTGCCGTGACCGCCAGCGCCAGCAGATACAGCAGCAAACACAGCGCCCCATAGCGCCACGTTTTTTTCATCTCAGTACACACTCAGTGTCAGGTTTGCACTCACGCTGCCGTCTGCTGGCGTGTTGCCTTGCAGAGTCAGCTCCAGCACCTGCACCACGCCCTGCGCCTCCAGCGCCAACAGCCAGGCCAACAGCGCATCGGCATTTGCCACCGTTACCGCAACCTGCAGTGTGTTGTCGTTACGCTTCACCGACGCCAGCGTGATGCCCTGCGCCGTTGCACGCTGGCGTAACAGGTTCTCAACGCTCGCGTTGTCTACGCGCGCGGGCAAACGCGCCATCTGCCCGGACAATGCCGCCAGCCGGGTCTGGCGCTGCGCCTGTGCCGCCAGCGCATGCTGGAGCGGCTGCCAGAGCGCGAGCCACACGGTTAATACGCCCAGTACGGCTGCCAGCAGCACAAGCAACCTGCGCTCACGCGCTGTGCGCTGCGCCCAGAGCATGTGTAGCCTGTTCATAACGCCTCATCCTTAAGCGTGAGCAGAAATGCGCCGTCACGCTGGCGCGCCAGGGTAAACGCCTGGGAAAGTTGCTGCTGCGCCCGGGCAAGCCCCGCCGCCTCGCCGTTTAACACCAGCCGCAACGCCTCGCTGCGCCAGCGTAATTCACGCACGGTCACACCGTCAGGCAGCGGCGGTAGTACCGCCATCCAGCGGGCAAATTCACCGCTGCGCTGTTGCGCCATTGCATGGCGTACTACGGCCTGCCAGTTTGCCTGCGGCTCGTCGGGAAAACGCGCGCTAAACTGTTGCTGCACCTGCCGCTCAAGATCATCGCCCTGGCGCGTCAGTTGCCACAGCGTCAGCCCCTGCCAGACAAAAAACAGCGCCAGCGTCGCGGTTGCCGCGTACAGTGGCGGTCGCCAGGCCTGATGGATGCGGGAAACCGGCTTTGGTAGCAGTGAGATATCAGCGCGCACGGCCTCGCGCGCCAGCAGCATGAACGCATCCTGCAAAGGCTGTACCTGCCAGCCGCTACCCTGCGGCGGTGCCTTACCATAGCAGCGTACTGGCCCCTCATCCGGCCATTCGCGCTGACGGGCGGCCAGCCACAGGGTAAGCCAGTTATCATCAATCTGCGCCCCTTGCGAGCCTGCGGTGCGCACAAGCCAGCCGTCACGCCAGCGTAGCGCCGAGGTCGCGTCGTCATGGCGCGGCAGCGCAAGCGCATCAGGAATGATTTTCACCAGCCTCAGCCCCGCCGTCTGAAAGGGCGTCTGCCAGCGTTCCAGCCGTGCCTGTTCCAGCGCGGCAACCCAGATATTTTCACCTGAGCGAGCAAGCGGCACCGTCACCATGTGCTGCATTGCGCTACCCAGTTTTTCTTCCACCAGCCAGGGCAGCGCACGTAGCCCGGCAGCATCATGCCGGCCCGGCAAACGCACAGAGTGCATCGCTAACGCACTCACCGGCACCAGCAGGCAGCAGGCGTCATCCGGGTAGCGCGTAGCCAGAGTGGCAAGCTGTGTAGCCTTCACCTCACCGCGTGCGCCGTCTGGCTCCCCCTGCGCGTTGAGCCGTAGCCAGACAAAGGCCTCTTCAGAATCATCAACCGGTGACAGCACCAGCCAGTGCGCGGTTTTACTCATTCGTCTGCCTCCTGCTGTCGCCACAGCACACTGATTTTGCCGTTGCTGCGCTGCAACAGACTGTGCTGGCGATACGCGACGCCATCCATACTCGCACTGATATGTACGCTAAAAAATTCGCTATTAAGGGTAAGATAACGCCGCTGCCCGGCAAGGGGTTTTAGCCCGGCAAACGCGGCCTCCAGCGTCTGCCAGCCAGCATCCGGGCGCTGGGCAAGCCAGCGGCGCACGTCCTCTTCAGTGATATCCTCAGAAAGTGCGGCCACCAGCGCCCCGTGCTCTGCACTGAGCGTGTTGATATTGAGCGCCAGGCTTTGCACCGGCAGTGCGCACAGTTGCGGGCGTAGCCGGTTCCAGAGGCTGGCATTCACGCCACGCACCTGACGCAGCTCGCTGACGTCCCACATGATTTGCTGCGCGGCGAGATACGGTGGCTCCAGTGCCGCATACTCGCTGTCTTTTACGCCTCCGGTACGCGACTCGTCGCCCTCTGTTACCCAGTCCGCTGCCGCCGAAGCAATCATCTGCGCAGTCGCCGCTTCAACGCCGTTTAACATCAGCAGGCGGATAAATACCGCACGCGCGCCGTCATCTCCCAGCGCGTTGAGGTTAAAACAGGCCTGCGCATCGTTAATCCGCATCTGCAACTGCCCGGTTTCCAGCGGCAGGCTGTCGGCAAGCGTCGCCCAGCGCTGTGAAAGATGGGTATGGCGCCTATCGTCCAGCGCATCCAGGCGCAGCAGGCCACCTGCCACCTCCTCTGCCCCGGCCGCAAACCATTTACCCTGCGCACGCTGGTGAAGCTGCATGCCGTACTGGAAACTGAAGAACCAGCGCTCGGTGGCGAGCGCTGCCAGCGCGACCATCACCGCCAGCAGCAACAGCACCGTCAGCAGTGCCATGCCTTTTTGCTTCATGCGCCCTCCGCCAGCAGGAAACGGCGCGTGACCGTAGTGCCTTCACTCAGCGTCAGACTGACCTCGACGGCCTGCGGCAGCACCCCCTCGTCCAGCCACGCCTGCTGCCAGTCACCCTCAACCCAGTAGCGCAGGCGCAGCGTAGTTACGCCGTTAAGCAGGCGTCGACGATGCGCGTCGCTGCCTGCTGGCATATCGGGATAATCAAGAAAGGCGCGCACCAGGCTTTCGCCTTCAACGCGGTACGCCACACGCTGTAGCCGCGAGCGCGCGAGCGTACCACCTGGGTTAAGCCAGCCCGCGTGTGTGAAAATAAGGCCATCACTGGCACCCCGTGCGGTGATAGCTCGCGGCGACGCACCGCCGAGCGCGCCCGGTGTACGTACCGGGCGCGGCACCATAGCGGAAATATCACGCTCCATTATCGCCAGCGCATGCTGGATTTGCGCCAGTCGTCCGGCGTGGCGAGACGAGCGCTGCTCCAGCGCCATCCCCTGGTACAGCACGCGGTTAGCCATTAACCCCAGCAGCGCGAAAACGGCCAGTGCCAGCACCATTTCCAGCAGCGTAAATCCGCGCGCCCTCACGTTTTCACCACCCAGGTTTGCAGCGTGGTCACAGCCGTAGTGTCGCGCTGCCACGGCTGTGCGCTAACCTCAACTTCCAGCACACGCACGCCCGGTTGACCGCTTTCAACGCCGCGCCAGCGCCAGTACCAGGTTTGCCCCGCCTGCTCACTCTCACCCTGGGTCCAGCGCAGGGGTGGCCAGACGCGCTTAAGCTTCAGCGCCACCAGCTGGTTTTCTGCCACCGTATCGGCCCAGTATTTATCTGCCAGCCTGCCTGTACCGGTCGCCAGCTGGCCGAGGCTTTGCAGCAGCGCCAGCGCCGCCAGCGAGAAAATCGCCAGCGCAACCAGCACTTCCAGTAACGTCATGCCTTTATCGCGAGTCATCACGCAAATCCGTCACGGCAGGCCAGCCGTCCTCGTCCGGCGCCACTTCCACCACCGCCTGACCGTTATGCACATAGCGCAGCCGAAACGGCGTGACCTCACCGCCGGGCAGCATCAGCACCTGCGGTGCATTACCACTCACGTCACCCGCCACGTGAAGCGTCAGGCTCCAGCCGTCGGGCAGCACGTGCTCATCGCTCCCGCCCGGCAACCGCAGTGGCTCCCAGCGGCCCTGCTGCCAGGTTTTTAGCTGCCAGTTGCTGGCCTGTACCTGCAAGCCGTACAGTTGACCGTCAAGCGCTGCCATGCGCACCAGTCCGCTCAGGCGCGTAGCCAGCCGCTGGCCTTCCTGCTGCGCCCGGTAGTTGTGGCCCGGCAGCGTCGCCACAACCAGGGTTGCGCCCAGGCTCAACAGCAGCAGCACCAGCATCACTTCCAGCAGCGTAAATCCCCTAGCGCGCCCAGTTTGTAACATCGTCCTGGGTGTCCGGCTCGCCATCCTGGCCGTTTGACCAGATATCAACCCGGCCATGTTTTCCCGGCTGGCGATAGAGATAATCGTTGCCCCACGGGTCCTGCGGTAGACGGCGGATATAGCCACCGTCCGGATAATTACGCGGCACTGGCGTGAGGGTAGGCTTCACCACCAGCGCCTGTAGCCCCTGCTCGCTGGAGGGATAGCGGTTATTATCAAGCCGGTACATATCCAGCGCGCTTTCCAGGGCCGTGATATCGCTCACCGCCTTTTGCGCATCGGCTTTATCTTTATTCCCCATCAGGTTTGGCACGACCAGGCTTGCCAGAATGCCAAGGATAACAATCACCACCATCACTTCCAGTAGCGTAAATCCCGCCTGGGCCGACGCCCTTTTCCGGGTTCGCATCATCGTCTTACCTCCCTGTATTACAGCGTCATCATGTTGTTAAGTTGCAAAATGGGTTGCAGAATAGCCAGCACAATAAAGAGCACCACCGCCGCCATCGCCACCACCAGTAGCGGCTCAAACAGGCTAAAAAACAGCGTGGTGCGGGCGTTAAGGCTGTTTTCCTGGTTATCTGCCGCGCGCAGCAACATCTCACCCAGTTCACCGCTGCGCTCACCGGAGGCAATCATGTGGCGCATCATCGGTGAGAACAGTGCGGTGTGTTCCAGCGCCTGTTGCAGACTGGTGCCTTCGCGCACTCGATCTTCGGCGGCGCGCAACAGCAGAGCAATTTGCCCATTACTGAGCACCTGAGCGCCAATATGCATGGCATCCAGTAACGGCACACCGCTGTTATATAAAATGCTCAGGGTGCGGGCGTAGCGCGCGGTGTTCGCCTCGCGCAGCAGCCGCCCGCATAGCGGTAGCCTGAGCAACCCACGGTCCCAGGCCAGCCGGTACGCGGGTTGACGTAAAAGTCGTATCAACACCAGCAGAGCGCACAGCAACGCCAGCAGGAGCCACGGCCCGGTAGTGCGCACGCCGTCGCTCAGCGTCATCAAAAGCCGCGTGGTCCACGGCAGCGTCTGTTTCATATGGATAAACTGTTCAGCCACCTTCGGCACCACCACCGCCAGCAGCGTGGAAATCACGCCGATAGCCACCAGCGTCAGCACTGCCGGGTATACCAGCGCTTGGGTGAGCTTGCCCTTCATCTGCTGGCGCTGCTCAACGTGCCCGGCCAGGCGCAACAGCACGCGGTCAAGCTGGCCGGAGGCTTCGCCCGCCTCCACCAGTGCGCAATAGAGCGAACCAAAAATACGCGGATGCTCACGCAGCGCCTGTGCCAGTGAATAGCCTTCAACCACCCGTGCCAGTACCGCATGCAGCACACGCTTTACGCGTTTTTCTTCACTCTGCTGCGCCACCACGCCAAGTGATTCATCAAGCGGCAGTCCGGCCGCCACCAGCGTAGCCAGCTGGCGCATCAGCAACGCCAACGACGCGCCGGAAATGCCGCGCTGCAATAAGGGCGCCCGGCGTGCAGGGCCGGGATGCAGTTCCAGCACCACTAACCCTTGCTCGCGCAGCAGTTGTCCGGCCTGGCGCTCGTTTTCTGCGGCAATGCGCCCACGGCGGTTTTTACCGCGGGTATCGCGAGCCTGATAGCGGTACTCAACCATCTCAGAGGCTCCGGGTGACGCGTGTCACCTCTTCCAGCGACGTCACCCCCGCGTAGACTTGCGCCAGTCCGTTCTGGTAGAGCGTGTTACCGCACAGGTGCTGCGCCAGTTCAAGCTCTCCCGCCTCGCGCTGAATGGCGCTACGCAGCGTGTCGTCCACCTTGAGCAATTCATAAATCGCGGTACGCCCGCGATAACCGGTGAAGTTACAATGCTCACAGCCAACCGGGCGATAAACCACACGGCGGTCCTCCATCACCTCAGGGCGGCGGCAGTGCGTGCACAGCAGTCGGACCAGCCGCTGAGCCAGCACGCCTGTCAGCGACGTTGCCAGCAGAAACGGCTCCACGCCCATATCCCGCAGGCGCGTCACGGCCCCCGCCGCACTGTTGGTGTGCAACGTTGAAAGCACCAGGTGCCCGGTCAGCGACGCCTGCACCGCAATCGCTGCGGTTTCGGCATCACGAATTTCACCCACCATCACCACATCCGGATCCTGGCGTAAAATCGCACGCAGCCCACGGGCAAAAGTCATATCGACCTTACTGTTCACCTGGGTCTGCCCGATGCCCGGCAGGTCATACTCCACCGGATCTTCCACGGTGAGAATATTGCGCTCTTTGCTGTTTAGTTCGCTCAGTGCCGCATAGAGCGTGGTGCTTTTGCCCGCGCCGGTCGGGCCAGTCACCAGCAAAATGCCGTGCGGCTGGGCGAGAAGTTGCTCCATTTGCGCACGCAACTCGCCCGCCATACCCAGTGAGCTGAGGTCAAGTCGCACGCTGTTTTTATCCAGCAGGCGCAACACCACGCGTTCACCGTGATTGACCGGTAGCGTTGACACGCGCACGTCAATGGCTCGCCCACCAAGTCGCAGCGAAATGCGCCCGTCCTGCGGCACGCGCTTTTCGGCAATATCGAGCCGCGCCATCACCTTGATGCGCGAGACCAGCAGCGCGGCCAGGCGTCGCTGGGGCTGGAGCACTTCGCGCAGCACGCCATCGACCCGAAAACGAATACTGAGCGAGCGCTCGAAGGTTTCGATATGGATATCCGACGCGCCCTCTTTAATCGCCTCACCGAGCATGGCGTTAATCAGGCGAATAATCGGTGCGCCGTCATCGCTTTCCAGCAGGTCGTCCTGCTCCGGCAACTCTTCTGCCAGCGCGTAAAAGTCGGCTTCATTACCAAGCTCGGCCATCACCCGCTGCACGTGCTCGCCACCCTGCTGGTAGCACTCAACCAGCTGGCGTTCAAATGCCTCATCATCAAGCACCGTCACCTGCATTGGCCCACCTGCCACACGCCGGGCCTCCTGAAGTGCCGCGCAGGACACTGCTGCACGACAGAGCAACTGTGCGCCGGTGCCGTCGTGCGTCAGCAGCACGCCGTGGCGACGGGCATAAGACGGCGTAAGCAGGGTCATTTCACACCTGCGCTGTAAAAAAGCGCGATGGCGCTACGTACTTCGTTAAACCCCTGGCCTGCGCTCAGCTCCGGTAAATCCAGGCGCGCGCTGCTGTCTGCACGCCACAACGCAGGCTGGCCGCCGTTGGTATCATCACGGTGAAACTGCTGATATTTCCCGGACGACGCCGCATCATAATGCTGCTGGTCACGGATAATGGTCGGGCGAATAAACAGCATCAGGTTGCGCTTCTCACGCGATTTGCTCTTGTAGCGAAACAGGTTCCCCACCACCGGGATATCACCCAGCACTGGCACCTTACTGGCGCTTTCGCGGCTGCTGTGATCCAGCAGGCCGCCTACCACCACCGTCGCCCCGCTGGTGACCAGCACAGCGTTATTCACGGTGCGGGTGTTAAACGTCACACCAAGTTCGCTGGTGCTGGCGCTGTCTGCAACGCTTGATACTTCCTGTTCTATTTCCAGCAATACCGAATCGCCGTCGTTAATCTGCGGCTTGACCTTGAGCTTGATGCCCACGGTCTTACGCTCAACGGTATTAAAAATATTGTCGCCGGACGTGGTCTGCGAGCCGGTCAGCACCGGCACTTCCTGGCCGACGTTAAATGACGCCTCTTTGTTATCCAGCGTGACAATGCTGGGCGTAGCGAGAATGTCGTTTTTGCTGTCACTGGAAAGGGCGGTCAGTAGCATGGCCCAGTTGCCGGAATAAAACCCGGCAGCAATGCCGTTAAATGACGCCAGCGTGCTGGCAAGACTGGCAGGGACTTCGCCGTTCTGGCGATACTGGTCCGCGCCCGCCATCACGCTGGTAATGGGTAGCCCGGTGCCGGTGTATTGCGTCGCCCCCACACTTTTTTGCGCCCACTGAATGCCAAGACTTAAGCCGTCGGCGTTTTGCACCTCGGCAATGATGGCCTCCACCAGCACCTGCGGACGACGGATATCGAGCCGGGCAATGACGTTTTCCAGCTCGTTAAGCACATCCGGCGTGGCGTTAATAATGAGCGAGTTGGTTTGTGGGTCGGCTTTAATCACCGTATCGCGCGTCAGCGCCACGCTGCTTTTGGCGTTCTGTGCATCGCCCTCCAGGCTGCCGCTCACTCCCGTCAACACTTCCACCAGCTTTTCCGCGTTAGCGTATTTCAGATACACCACCCGGGTATTGCCGCGGCTGACCTGGGGTTTATCAAGCTGGCGCACCATCGCCGCCAGCCGGGCGCGGGCGCTGGCATCACCGCTTATCATTACCGCGTTCGTGCGCTCATCCGCCACAATACGCCCGGCGGGAACGGCATTTTTATTGCTGTCCTGGGCCTGAGTTACCAGGCGCGCCACCTCGGCGGCCGACGCGTGCTGCAAAGACTGCGTCTGCACCTCCTGGCTCCCGGCGCTGTCGACGCGCTCAATAATTTGCATCAGGCGGTTTATCACCGCCGCACGCCCGGTGAGCAGCAGCACGTTGGAGGGATCGTAATGCACGACGTTGCCCACGCCCGCGTTATCATTAAGCTGGCGTAACAGCGGCGCGAGGTCGCGTGCGGTAACGTTATGCAGCGGCGCCACGCGGGTAATCACCTCATCGCCGCGCGCGCTGGCAGCATCGTCCACCACCGGTACTGACGACATTTTGGCGTCTTTGGCTTTCACCACTTTCAGCACGCCATTGTCCATCGGCACCACGGCAAAACCGTAAACGTCGAGCACGCTTAAAAAGAACTGGTAGTACTGCTCCTCGTTGAGCATGTCATAACTGCGCACGGTGATGGTGCCACGCACCGACGGGTCGACAATCACCGTTTTATTCAGGTTACCGCTGACCGTATTAATAAATTCGTTAACGTCCACGCCCTTAAAACTCGCGGAAAACTCCGCGCCGCGCAGCGGCAGCGCCAGGCTTAGGCCTGCAATCAGCAGAAAACGGCAAAACCACCTCATAACGCTCCCTCGTCCAGTGAGACTGCAATGTCATGGCGCTGACCGTCCCGTTCCACGGTCACAGTCAGCGCGCGCAGCTGCGGCAGCTGTAGCAGAATGTGCTGCGCCTGCTGGCTGTCGCTTAAATCGGTGCCGTTGATCGCAACCGCCAGGTCGTTTGGCTCAAAGCCAAGTTTTTTAAACAGTTCTGGCTTGCGCCCAGGATTAATACGATAGCCGCGCAGTACGTCACCTTCGCGCACCGGGGCAACGCTGAGAAAATCTGCAATATCCTGCGGGCGCTGCACCAGTTGCGCCCGCAGTTCGCCTGAGACCCGCCCGCCAGACGCGCCCGGCGACTGGCGTGGCCAGTCCAGGCGCGTAAGCCCGCCTGGTTCCTTAAGCACAATGCCATCACGCTCAATACGCACTACCCGCACGCCGCTAACCGGCAGCGTATCGCCCTCGCGGTAGCTGGCCTGCCTGCCCTGGTACTTCACCACCGCCAGCCTGCGTGTCACGTTATCGCTGGCAAGTAGCCCGGTGAGCGTCAACGGCAGTCGGGTCGGTGCCAGCGTGTCGCTTTGCGCCTTTACCCCGGCAGACGCCGTCCCGGAGCCAAAAAGCCCGTGCGTAAAAGGCGGTGTGACAGGACGGGAGTCAGTTGTGGGAGCCACGCGGTTTGTCACAGGCAACACTTCCGGCGGCAGGCACAGTTGCCAGGTGATAAGCGCCAACAAAACGGCGGCCCCGGCAATAAAACCCCAGGTCATAAGCCGTAACACCCAGGAAATAATGACAGCTTGCTTCATTATTTTTATAGCGCGCAATAAACAAGGCGATTTTTAATAAAAGACCCTAATAGGGAATTTATTTTTCTTGTGATAATTATTACATCCATATTTCCCTCTGCGCGCCAGTAATTGACTAAAACATCCAGTAAGGCTCAGCAATTCCTTTTTATGCTGCGCATATCATTACTCTATTTCATTTATGCAAACATACCGTCTATTAATCACTTTGTGAATAAAATCACAAATCAAAAGCTCTTTATTTCAAGCCTCGAAAAAATCATGACATAATCCAGATAGCATAAAATCAATATAAACATCTACCATTTTTAATAATGGCGGTCATGTATGCTGTTTTTTCGCCGAGAAATATACTATCCCGTCGCAATCATTGCATTTCCGTTAATTTCCCTCTGAAAACATGGAGTCGTCAGTATGATATTTAAAAGGAAATCAGTCCTGATATTCAGCGGTCTTTTAGCTACTGGATTGGCTGGATGTGATAATGACCACCACCATAATTCAAACTCCGGCAACGTGAAGCAGGCGGAGCTGGAAACCCGTAATATTAAGCTGCTCACCATTAACGGCCAGCAATTTAAAGATCTCAATAAAAACGGCAAGCTCGATAAATACGAAGACTGGCGTCTCGACAGTGAAACGCGTGCCAAAGACTTAACCCGCCAGATGACGGTAGAAGAAAAAGCCGGTGCGATGATGCACGGCACCATTACGCTTGATGACGCAGGCCGCGTGGATTTCGCCACTACCGATAACGAAATCAGCAATATCTACGTCAATACCTTTATCACCCGTATGGCGGGCAACCCGGCCCATATTTCTGCTGACAATAACAAATTGCAGGAAACTGCTGAAAATACGCGCCTCGGTATTCCTGTTACTATCAGTACCGACCCGCGTAACCATTTTGTCAACGATCCGCAAGCCACGAGTGTTGCCGCAGGCAGTTTCTCCCAGTGGCCAGAAACGCTGGGCTTTGCCGCCATTAATGACGCCGCTCTGGTGAAAACCTTTGGTGACATCGCCCGTCAGGAATACCGTGCGGTTGGCATCCATATGGCGCTGTCGCCGCAGGCTGACCTTGCCACAGAGCCACGCTGGGGCCGTATCAACGGCACCTTCGGTGAAGATAACCAGATTGCCAAAAACCTGACACAGGCCTATATCGAAGGTTTCCAGAACGGCGCTAACGGCCTTAACAGCGATAGCGTTATCACTGTGGTGAAGCACTTTGCTGGCGGCGGCCCACAGCGTGCTGGCCTCGACCCACACAACTTCTACGGCAAAGAACAGGACTACCCGGGCGATAATCTTGAATACCATCTGGTGCCGTTTGAAGGTGCGTTCGCCGCAAAAGGGGCATCAGTCATGCCATACTACGGCCAGCCCATTGGCCTTTGGTACAACGGCGAGCTGATTGAAGAGGTCGGTTTTGGCTTTAACAAACAAATTCTCACCGACATGCTGCGCGGTCGCTTTGGCTTCAAAGGCGTTATCCTCAGCGACTGGGGCATTCTTGAGACCTGCGTGAACAAGTGTGCCAATGGCATCACCGATGAAGACATTGCTGCTGGCGTATCGCCGTGGGTGGCGGGCATTGGTATGTCCTGGGGCGTGGAAGATCTGACGCGCCAGCAGCGCGTAGTGAAAGCCGTGGAGGCCGGTATCGATCAATTTGGCGGTACCACCGACTCCAGCGACCTGATTGCCGCTATCAACGAAAAACAGCTTCCTGATGAGGTTATCGACGCGGCGGTGACGCGCATCATGGTACAGAAGTTTGACCTGGGCCTGTTTGAAAAGCCGTTTGTGGATGAAACCAAAGCCGCGCAGATTGTTGGCAACAGCGAGTTCCAGGCGAAGGCCGATGAGGCCCAGCGCCACTCGCAGGTACTGCTGAAGAACGATGGCGACATGCTGCCGCTGGCCGTCAGCGGTAAGAAAGTGTATCTGCATAATGTGAACGCTACCGTCGCCGCGCGTTATGGCATGGAAGTGGTGGCAACGCCAGAAGAAGCCGAACTCGCCATTCTGCGCGTAGACACGCCGCATGAAAATGACCCGCACTTCCCGTTTGGCTCGGTCAACTTCGGCCAGCTTGGCTTTGAAGATACCGATACTCTGGTACAGGAAACCGCGCACAAAGGGATTTATACCGGTAGCGAAGACTATACGCTGATTAAGAAAGTTGAAGCGCTGAACATTCCTGTGGTGCTCTCCGTGTATGTTGACCGCCCGGTGATTCTGACCAACGTCAAAGACCGCGTGGATGTGCTGATGGCAAACTTCGGTGCTTCTGACGAAGCGGTGCTGGATGTGATAACCGGTAAGAGCAAGGCGCAAGGCACGCTGCCGTTTGAACTGCCGTCAAGCTGGCAGGAGGTGCTGGACCAGAAGCCGGATGTGGCTCACGACACCGCCAACCCACTTTATGAGATTGGTGCAGGGATTAAGCTTTAATATAGTGTGAAGAAGACATAGCCCCGGCAAAACCGGGGCTTTTTTACAGTACAGAAGTGACGCTTCGACACTGTGACGTTGGTGAAGTAGCGTTAAGAGCGGTTCCTGTCTTCAGGCGGCATACAAAATACCTTCAGAACCCATACCGCTTACGCCTCTTCTTTTTTACTCACACCCGCGCGTACAGGCACCATTGGCAGCCACGCGCGAATACACAGCCCACCTCGCTCACTGCGGCGAATATCCAGCGTGCCGCGGTGGTTATTCACAATACGCTGCACTATCGCCAGCCCCAGTCCGGTGCCGCTGGTGGTGCGTGCGCTGTCGCCGCGCACAAACGGCTGGAGCAAATGGGCAAGCTGTGAGGGATCTATACCCGGCCCGTCATCTTCAACCTGGAACCAGGCGCGGTTAAGCTCGGTGCCGCTACTGACTTTAATCCAGCCATTGCCGTAACGCGCGGCATTCACCACCATATTGGCAACCGCGCGCTTAATCGACAGCGGGTGAATCTGTAAGGGGATCTCGCCCGGTTTTAGCTCGGTTTCAATTTCACGCTCATAGCCGCTTTCAGAGGCAATGACCTCGCCCAGCACGGCGTTAAGATCCGCGCTTTCCAGCAGCATCTCCTGGCCGGTACGCAGGAAGTCGATAAACTGTTCGATGATAGCGTTGCACTCTTCAATATCCTTATTAATGGACTCCGCCAGGTAGCCATCCTGCTCGCCCATCATCTCGGTTGCCAGGCGAATGCGCGTAAGCGGCGTGCGCAAATCGTGGCTCACGCCCGCCATCAGTAACGTACGGTCGTCAGCAAGTTGCTTCACACCGGCCGCCATCTGGTTAAACGCCCGCGTCACCGAGCGCACCTCAGAGGCACCATACTCGCGCAGCGGCGGCGGGATAATGCCTTTCCCTACCTGTATTGCCACATGCTCCAGCTCCACCAGCGGCCGGTTTTGTATACGGATAAACAGCCATGCACCGCCTATCGCCAGTAGCATAATGGCAAGCGTATAGCGGAACAGCGGCGAGAAATCGCCCTGGTGGATTTCGGTCAGCGGCACACGCACCCAGATATTGGGGGATAGCCACGTTTTGAGCCACACCACCGGCGAGCTTTTGTTGACCTCAACGCGCACTTCGGTTGGGCCACCCAACTGTTGCGCCATCTGCTGGCTCAGGAACTCATAGTGCTGTGCCCAGCGCAGTCCAGCTTCTTCTGCCGCTTCATCAGAGTAAAGCGAAATGCCCAGCTCGCGATAAATCTCGCGCCGGAAAGCAGGCGGCACCACCAGTTGGGTGCCGTCTTCCAGTTGCAGTTTATCGGTCATCAGCATACGTACTTCGTAGGCCAGAACCTTATTAAACTGTTGCAGGCTGGGCAAAATCGCGAAGTTCAGCACCACGAGATAGGTCGTCACCAGGCTGACAAACAGTAAGGTGACAATCAGTAGCAGCGTGCGTGCAAACGAACTTCGCGGCGAGAAGCGCAATCGCCTCATGCTTTAGCGCCGTCCGGCACAAACACGTAGCCCAGACCCCAGACGGTCTGGATATAGCGCGGGTGCGCCGGATCCTCTTCCACCATGCGACGCAAACGGGAGATCTGCACGTCGATGGAACGCTCCATCGCACTGTACTCACGCCCACGCGCCAGGTTCATGAGTTTATCGCGCGACAGCGGCTCACGCGGGTGGCTCACCAGCGCCTTCAGCACGGCAAACTCCCCGCTGGTCAGCGGCATTGGCTCATCTTCACGGAACATTTCGCGGGTGCCGAGGTTAAGTTTGAATTTACCAAAGGCAATAACGGCCTCTTCCTGCGACGGTGCGCCCGGCAGTTCATTGGCCTGACGACGCAGCACGGCACGAATACGGGCCAGCAGCTCACGCGGGTTAAAAGGTTTGGGAATGTAGTCGTCAGCACCGATTTCCAGCCCAACGATACGGTCCACCTCTTCGCCCTTGGCGGTGACCATGATGATAGGCATCGGGTTGCTCTGGCTGCGCAGGCGGCGGCAAATGGAAAGACCATCTTCCCCCGGCAGCATTAAATCCAGCACCATCAGGTGAAAGGACTCACGGGTCAGCAGCCTGTCCATCTGCTCGGCATTTGCCACGCTGCGAACCTGGAAGCCTTGCTCGGTAAGGTAGCGCTCCAGCAACGCACGCAGGCGCATATCGTCATCCACTACCAGAATTTTATAATTCTCTTGCATTGTTGTACTCCCAAAGGTTCGGACGGTTTGCTGCGTCCCACTCAACAAGCGGCAGGAACAGCCTGACTTATTCTAAAAAAGCCCCCGCTCGCCACCAGTTAAATCTGGTATAAATTCTAGTCTAAATTGTTACAAAGCATATTTAACAGCAGGTTATCTGCCCATTGAATCACAAATCACCGGATAAAAACCAAAAAAGCAGAGGATGGCCTCTGCCTTCATGCGGGTGAAGGGTGTTCAGACGTACCGGACACAGTAAACGCCCCGGTTATTCGCCCTTTTCGTACTCAATCGAATTCACAAACCACATTTTCTCGCCCTCTGGGGTTGGTACGGTGAACTCTTCATCGACCTGCTTTTTCAGCAGTGCGCGCGCCATCGGTGAGTCGATGGAGATGTAGTTCTTATTCTCGCCGTAAATCTCCTCCGGGCCGACAATGCGAAACTTCTTCACCTCACCGGCCTCGTTTTCAATTTCCACCCAGGCACCAAAAAACACGCGACCGTCCTGCTGTGGCGAATAATCAACGATTTTCAGCTCCGGCAGCAGCTTACGCAAAAAGCGCACTCGCCTGTCAATCTGGCGCAGCAGGCGTTTGTTGTAGGTATAATCTGCGTTCTCCGAGCGGTCACCCAGGCTTGCCGCCCAGGAGACAATCTTTGTGATTTCCGGGCGCTTTTCTTTCCACAGGTAATCGTGTTCTTGCTTAAGTTTGTTATACCCTTCGCGGGTTATCAGTCGTGTACCCATAACGTTCCGGCACTTGTTATCTGAGGTAAAACCTAAGGATACCAGCGCGAACGCCGGAAGTATCCGATTCACCGCCACTGCGGTGTCGCGGCTGGCATTTTTGCCCATCAATCCGTATAACTGTCCCCTGAAATTTTGACACTCAGGACGACAACTTGCCATGATGAATGATTCGCTCTGTCGCATTATTGCCAGCGAACTGCAGGCCCGCACTGAACAGGTGCAAGCCGCCGTTAATCTGCTTGACGAAGGTAACACCGTGCCGTTTATCGCACGTTACCGTAAAGAGGTCACCGGTGGCCTTGACGATACGCAATTGCGTAACCTCGAAACCCGACTTGGCTATCTGCGTGAACTGGAAGACCGCCGCCAGGCTATCCTCAAATCCATCGCCGAGCAGGGCAAGCTGACCGACGAACTCTCCGGCGCCATCAACGCCACACTGAGCAAAACCGAACTCGAAGACCTCTACCTGCCGTATAAGCCTAAGCGCCGTACCCGCGGGCAGATTGCCATTGAAGCCGGTCTTGAGCCGCTTGCCGATACGCTGTGGAACACACCGTCTACCGTACCGGAAGACGAAGCGGCCAAATTTGTGGATGCCGATAAAGGCGTGGCTGACGTGAAGGCTGCCCTCGACGGCGCACGCTATATCATGATGGAACGCTTTGCTGAAGATGCGGCCCTGCTGGCAAAAGTGCGTGACTACCTGTGGAAAAACGCCCATCTGGTTGCCAGTGTTGTTAGCGGCAAGGAAGAAGAAGGCGCGAAATTTCGCGATTACTTTGATCATCACGAGCCAATTGCCCAGGTGCCGTCGCACCGTGCGCTGGCCATGTTCCGTGGCCGTAACGAAGGCGTGTTGCAGCTTGCCCTCAACGCTGACCCGCAGTTTGACGAACCGCCTAAAGAGAGCCACTGCGAGCAGATTATCATCGACCACCTCAATCTTCGCCTGAACAATGCCCCGGCAGACGGCTGGCGTCGTGCGGTAGTAAGCTGGACCTGGCGCATTAAAGTGCTGATGCATCTGGAAACGGAGCTGATGGGCACCGTGCGCGAGCGCGCCGAAGAAGAAGCCATTAACGTCTTTGCCCGCAACCTGCACGACCTGCTGATGGCCGCGCCTGCCGGGCTGCGCGCAACGATGGGACTCGATCCGGGTCTGCGTACCGGGGTAAAAGTGGCGGTGGTGGATGCCACCGGCAAGCTGGTTGCCACCGACACCATTTATCCACACACCGGCCAGGCCGCCAAAGCGGCGGTAGTGGTTGCAGCACTGTGTGAGAAGCATAACGTAGAGCTGGTCGCTATCGGCAACGGCACCGCCTCGCGCGAAACCGAGCGTTTTTATCTCGACGTGCAAAAACAGTTCCCGCAGGTCACGGCCCAGAAGGTTATCGTGAGCGAGGCAGGGGCGTCGGTGTATTCTGCCTCTGAGCTGGCAGCCCAGGAGTTCCCGGACCTCGACGTGTCGCTGCGTGGCGCGGTCTCCATCGCCCGTCGCCTGCAAGACCCGCTGGCGGAGCTGGTGAAAATCGACCCGAAATCCATCGGCGTGGGCCAGTACCAGCATGACGTGAGCCAGAGCCAGCTTGCGAAAAAACTTGATGCGGTGGTGGAAGACTGTGTAAACGCCGTAGGCGTAGACCTCAACACCGCCTCTGTCCCACTGTTGACCCGCGTGGCGGGACTGACGCGTATGATGGCGCAAAACATTGTGTCATGGCGTGATGAAAACGGCCGCTTCCAGGATCGTCAGCAGTTGCTTAAGGTAAGCCGCCTGGGGCCAAAAGCGTTTGAACAGTGCGCGGGCTTTTTGCGCATCAACCACGGCGATAATCCGCTTGATGCCTCTACCGTACACCCGGAAGCCTACCCGGTGGTGGAACGCATTCTCGCCGCCACTCGCCAGTCATTGCAGGACCTGATGGGCAACGGTAGCGAATTGCGCGGTCTTAAAGCGAGCGATTTCACCGACGAGAAGTTCGGGGTGCCGACCGTCACCGATATCATCAAAGAGCTGGAAAAGCCGGGTCGTGACCCGCGCCCTGAGTTCAAAACGGCCCGGTTCGCCGACGGTGTGGAAACCCTCAACGACCTGTTACCCGGCATGGTGCTGGAAGGGGCGGTCACCAACGTCACCAATTTTGGCGCATTTGTCGATATTGGCGTCCATCAGGATGGCCTGGTGCACATCTCCTCCCTCTCAGACCGGTTTGTGGAAGACCCTCACCAGGTGGTGAAAGCGGGCGATATCGTGAAGGTGAAAGTGCTGGAGGTGGACATGGCACGCAAGCGCATCGCACTAACTATGCGCCTTGACGAGCAGCCAGGCGACAGCCATTCGCGCCGTGGCGCGGGCAACAGCAACGGTGGCGCACGCGATAATAAAGCCCGCCCGGCGGCCAAACCTCGCCGCGACAGCACCCCGGCAGGCAACAGTGCTATGGGCGACGCGCTGGCGGCGGCGTTCGGTAAAAAACGCTAAGCCCACAACACGGGCAACAGAAAAGGCGGGAAATATTCCCGCCTTTTCTCTTTATGCTGCTGATGCTACGTATTATTGTTTTTGTACAATCAGTTCGTGATACACCTCAGGCGTCGGCGCATTGTCGTTTTCGTCGGTCTGCTGAAACACCTGAACAATTTGCCAGCCCTGCGCCGCCAGTTCCGGCAGCGAGCCTTTAATTTTATCCGTGCAGGTAAACACCGTTTTATTATTCAGCGCCTGCCCACTGGTGATGGGTTCTGGTTTTGACTGACAGACGTAAGCTTCACCCGCATTTGCTACTGCGGTCACGCAAAAAAGCACTGAAGCCAGCGCAATGCGCTTATTCATCAGGAATCTCCTTAAATAATGATACGTTCCAGACTGCGCCTGCCCCCTGGGGGCAATATAACGTCGCCGAGGGTTATACCCTGGCGCAAAGGCAATGGATACTTAGAAAACTCTGCATTTTAACATCATAAAAATCATATACCTGCGCCCTGCGTTCTTCATTCCACTCCCACCCGTAAAACGCAGTACGCCCGCATATACTTTCATTGTGCTATGCGCTAAAGCACGTTTTCCAGTGATATCTTATCTGCACCGCTATCAAACTTCATTTTTGTTTACTTAACCACACTATCATTCACTTTTAATTATTTTTATTCACCTACTAACCGTTATTTTCAGATAAATATAAAAATGCGCGTTTTATCGCCAAATGATTATTGATGATAAAAACTATTCTCATTATCATTGTGGGGTTACTCTGTTCATTCTCGTTGGCTTCAGTCAGGCCGTACCACCCCGCTTTTAGCGGCCTGATACCAACAACAGGAAGGCTCTTATGCAACTACTTCCCGATAGCGCGTGGAAAATCACCGGTTTCTCCAGCGACATACGCCCTGCATACCGACAAAAGCTCCTGTCACTTGGTATGCTTCCCGGCTCTTCCTTTCGCGTCGTGCGTATTGCACCTTTTGGCGACCCGATACATATCGAAACCCGCCGCGTGAGCCTGGTGCTGCGCAAAAAAGACCTCGCGCTACTGAACCTTGAAGCGCTTTCCTGACGCCATTTCGTCGGCCTACTTAACGCATTTACGATAATAATGAAAAAGTTAACCATTGGTTTAATTGGCAACCCTAACTGCGGCAAAACCACGCTGTTTAATCAGCTTACCGGCGCGCGCCAGCGCGTAGGCAACTGGGCAGGCGTGACCGTTGAGCGCAAAGAGGGGCAATTTAGCACCACGGATAACCAGGTCACGCTCGTTGACTTGCCTGGCACCTATTCTTTGACAACCATTTCTTCGCAGACTTCGCTTGATGAGCAAATCGCCTGCCACTACATCCTCAGTGGCGATGCCGACATGCTGATTAACGTGGTGGATGCCTCAAGTCTTGAGCGCAACCTGTACCTGACGCTACAGCTACTGGAGCTGGGTATTCCCTGCGTGGTGGCACTCAATATGCTGGATATTGCCGAGAAACAGCAGATTCGTATTGATGTAGACGCCCTCAGCGCCCGGCTCGGCTGCCCGGTAGTACCGCTGGTTTCCACGCGCGGGCGCGGCATCGACGGCCTGAAACTCGCCATTGACCGCCATCAGGGCAATAAAGCAATTGAACATGTGCATTATCCGCACGCCCTGCTGGCTCAGGCAGAAACGCTGGCCAGCAGCATTCCGGCGACAATGGCACACCACAAGCGGCGTTGGCTGGCGCTGCAAATGCTTGAAGGCGACATTTACAGCCAGCAACTTGTGGGTGAATCCACTCGCGCCCTGCTCCCACAGGCACAAAAAGCGCTGGAGCAGGACGGTGAGGAACCCGCGTTAATGATTGCCGATGCCCGTTACCAGAGCATTGCCGCGCTGTGTGACAGCATCAGCAACAGCCTGACTGCCGAGCCAAACCGCCTCACCGTGCTGCTTGATAAAATCGTGCTCAACCGTGTACTGGGGCTACCGGTCTTTTTACTGGTCATGTACGTCATGTTTCTGTTGGCTATTAACATTGGCGGCGCACTCCAGCCCATTTTCGATGGCGGTTCGGCGGCGCTGTTTATTCACGGCTTACAGTGGCTGGGCGCCACGCTACACTTCCCTGACTGGCTTACCGTATTTCTTGCCCAGGGCATTGGCGGCGGTATCAACACCGTGCTGCCATTGGTGCCGCAAATCGGCATGATGTATCTGTTCCTTTCCTTTCTTGAAGACTCTGGCTACATGGCACGCGCGGCGTTTGTCATGGACCGCCTGATGCAGGCCCTCGGTCTGCCGGGGAAATCGTTTGTTCCGCTGATAGTTGGCTTTGGCTGCAACGTGCCATCGGTAATGGGCGCTCGCACGCTCGATGCGCCACGTGAACGACTGATGACCATCATGATGGCGCCGTTTATGTCATGCGGCGCACGTCTGGCTATCTTCGCCGTGTTTGCCGCAGCGTTTTTCGGCCAGAGTGGCGCGCTGGTGGTGTTCTCGCTGTATCTGCTGGGCATTGTAATGGCCATCCTCACGGGCTTGATGCTCAAACACACGCTGATGCGCGGTGAAGCCAGTCCGTTTGTTATGGAACTGCCGGTGTACCACGTCCCGCACCTGAAAAGCCTGCTGCTACAAACCTGGCAGCGCCTGAAAGGGTTTGTGCTGCGCGCCGGGAAAGTGATTGTCATCGTCAGCATTTTCATTGGCGCGTTGAACAGCTTCTCGTTTAGCGGCAAGCCAGTGGACAGCATTAACGACTCCGCGCTGGCCTCGGTCAGTAAGGTACTGACACCGCTGCTGTACCCCATTGGCGTGCAGGAAGACAACTGGCAGGCCACGGTGGGGCTTTTTACTGGCGCAATGGCAAAAGAAGTGGTCGTAGGTACGCTAAACACACTCTACACCGCCGAGGATCTGCATGCCGAAGCCTTTGACCCCGCAGCCTTCAGCCTGCGCGAAGAACTGAGCGATGCGCTTAGTGAAACCTGGCAGAGCCTGAAAGACACGTTTAGCCTGAGCGTGCTGGCGAACCCGATTGAGGCCAGCAAGGGCGACGGCGAAATGGCGGGGGGTGCGATGGGCATGATGAGCAGCAAGTTCGGTAGCGACGCCGCAGCCTACAGCTATCTGATTTTTGTGCTGTTGTATATGCCCTGCATCTCGGTGATGGGAGCCATTGCCCGCGAATCCAGCCGCGGCTGGATGACGTTTTCTATTCTGTGGGGGCTTAACATTGGCTATTCACTGGCCGCCCTGTGGTATCAGTGCGCAACCTTCAGCGAGCATCCGCGCGACAGTCTTTTCGTGATTACCGCCGTGCTGGTATTTAACGTTCTGCTACTGGTCGGCTTACGCCGCGCGCGCAGCCGGGTGGATGTTAACCTGCTGGGGACGGGTCGCCCACCTGCCGCTGGCAGCGGGCACTGTCATTAAGGGGCGGCAATGGCGGGTCTGAAAGAGATACGTGAGGTGCTAACGCTGCATGGCCGCCTGGCATCACAGCAGATTAGCCAACTGCTGGGTCTGCCTCTGCCCAGAGTGGAGGCTCTGCTGGCACACCTGGAACATATGGGCCTTGTTACGCACGTGGCCCCAGACACTGACGACAGCTGCCTCTCTGGCGGCTGTCGCCGCTGCCCACAGCGTTTGGGCTGCCAGCCACAGCTCTGGGCGCTAACCGGGTAGTACCCCACCTGTCTACCCACATCGTCACGCTTCTATGCTACCGCCACGCAGGGTGTCGCCAGCGCCTTTACGTTATTCCCGTAGATAACTGACCGCTGTGGGCGGCACCTTTTATATAATCGGCCTGAACGCCATGAATAACCGTTAAGAAAAGCGCAGCAGCATTAATCTATTACGCAACGGTATTATAAAAATACCGTTCTGATAACCCCAGGCCACCTCAGAAATTACATTACCCATGACAACATCGCACCGAACAAGTCAGCCCATAAGGTCAGCCCCCCTGAAAAGCTAATACCCTGTGTTTAAAAATAAATAAACACGCATCATCCGCAACATTTAAATAAGCATCCCTCATTTATTTTTTAGTAAACATTAACACCTCAATATTGTTAGCCTTATTTCCACGAACCGAACATAAAATAAATAAACACATTCGCCACCGCTATCCATTAAAAATATAACTCATTGGTTTAATTACCTTGACCAGATTAAATCCGGCAGGAAATAATTATCCCAGCATTGATATATTATATATCATTAAAAAGGGAATTTTATGCTTGCCGGTTATCGCAACACATCGGTTTGTGCGGGTGCGCTGTACCTGTTAATGCTTACCACCTCGCCGGCATCAGCTGGACTACTGATGCCCGATGAGACACTGCGCGACAATCTCACCTGGCTTACCAGCCGCCACGCGCTGGCGCTGGATTTAACGACCTGGCCGCTCAGCGAAGAGGCGGTAGAGGAAGCACTGACGCCCTTACGCACCAACACAGACGCTGCCACGCAGCGTGCGCTGGCGCGCATAGACCAGCGGCTGCGTCAGCTTCATGCGCCCGTCAACGCCAGACTCTGGACAAACAGCCAGAAACCCGGCCTGACCTCTGGCTTCGCGCAGTCGCAAACCGCCGCACACGGCCTGGATGTGGGCGTTAACCGCCGTGGTGACATCTGGGAAATCCAGCTACAGGGTCAGCTTGAAAGCCATCGCTATATTGCCAGTGACGCTCATCCCACGCTTAACGGCTCACGTGCTTCAGTAAAGCTATTCGACCAGTGGCTAAGTTTTGGTGAGATCCCACAATGGTGGGGACCCGGCCATGCCACCAGCCTGATTCGTTCGGATGCCGCAAGACCTGTCAGCGGCTTTCAGCTCCAGCGTGCCAGCACAACAGCCTTCACCACGCCCTGGCTTGCCTGGCTCGGCCCGTGGAACTATCAACTTAGCGCCGGGCAACTGCGCCAGTATCATACGCCCGGTGAGCCAAAACTGCTGGGGGCCAGGCTCAGTGTTATGCCGCTGCCTGCCTTACAGATTGGACTGTCACGCACGCTGATGTGGGGCGGAGAGGGCCGCCCGCAGTCGTTCTCTTCATTGGGTAACGCCATTATCGGGCGCGACAACACCCATAATGCGAGCAAAGATCCCGCCAATCAGTTGGGTGGCATTGATTTTCGTCTTAACCTCGCCCCACTGGCGGGGATCCCCGCGGCATTTTACGGACAGCTTATCGGTGAAGATGAAGCCGGTTTTGCGCCCTCGCACATGATGTACATGGCCGGTATTGAAGTCATGCACACCTGGGATAGCCAGCTGGTAAGTCTGTATCTCGAAGGGGCCGACACCCGTACTAACTTCGACAAGCAGGGCATCAGTTACACGCACCGCAATTACAAACAAGGCTATTACCAGCAGGGCTACCCGCTCGGTGCATCAATGGGCGGCGACGGCACGCAATACACGCTCGGCGTCAGCCTGACGCGAGAAGACGGGCAGCGTGTTGGCGCAAGGCTGGTCCACGAGCAGGTTAACCGGCTCTCTCAGCCCATCAACAAGGCATGGCCACAGGCCGATATACGCACCGGCGGCGAACTACACTGGCACGCGCCGGTTCGCGACTGGCTGACGCTCGATACGCGCCTGTGGTACAGCCATAGCACCTGGTACGCCGACGAGGTGGGTGTCGGACTGCGTGCTGACGTGACTTTCGGCAACTGACTTTACGCGTTGAGTCAGGCCGCAACGCGGTCGCGAAATGCCAGTAGCGCCTCGCAAAACGCCTGCGGGTGGGAAATAAAGGGCGCGTGAGCAGCCTTATCAAAAACCAGCGATTCACTGTAGGGCCACAGAGTATCAAGCGCTGCGACGACTTTGCGTGGCACCAGTCCATCCAGCCGCCCGTAAAGGCGCAAAAACGGCACCTGCAACCCACACAGCGGCGCACGTAAATCGACTGACTTGAGGATCTCCAGTCCGCCGTTGAGCGCCTCCACCGATGGCATCGGCTGGTTAAGCACCACGTCTTTGAGCAAACGTGCGTCCTGGCGCGCGGTTTCTGTCCCGAGCGTCTGAAGTGCCAGAAAACGCTCCACCGTGCGTTTGTAGTCCTCGCTCAGCTGGTGCTGAAAACCGGCCAGTACCTCGGGCTTAATGCCCGGCCAGTCGTCTTTTGCGCTAAAGCAGGGAGAGGAGGCAACGGTAATCAACCCGGCCACGCGCTGCGGCGCGGTGAGCGCAATCTGGCTTGCCACCAGCCCGCCAAGACTCCAGCCAAGCCACAGCGCAGACGCTGGCGCACGTTGAGCTACCGCGTCTGTCATGGCCTCAAGCGTCATCGCGCCGTATCCTGTGCTCCGACCAAATCCCGGCAAATCCACCAGATGCAGCGTAAACTGCGAGCCAAGACGGGGAACAATGCCATTCCATACCTCGGCGTTCAGTCCCCATCCGTGCAGCAGCACAAGATGACACTTTCCCTCGCCTGCGGTCTGCCACCAGAGTTCACTCATCGGTTATTGTTCTCTTCACAACGTCAGGAGAACCGTATGCTATCAATCCCCGCCCTGTGTTGGCTATGTGCAATGCCGCTGGCTCTTGCTCGTCACGGTTTGTGTAGCAGCTGTACCCGCGCGCTGCTAAAAAACCCACCCGCCTGCCCGCAGTGTGGTCTTCCCTCAATGAACCCGCGCAGCCCCTGCGGGCGCTGCCTGCAACGCCCGCCGCCGTGGCAGCATCTGGTCAGCGTCGGTGATTACCGTGCACCGCTAAGTACCCTGCTGCACCGCCTGAAATTTGCCAACAGCACCGCGCTGGCCTGGCCCCTTTCACGCCTGTTGCTACTGTGCGTATTACAGGCCCGGCGCGAGCGGGGGCTGCCGCTGCCAGACATGCTGATAAGCATTCCACTACACCGCCGTCGCCAGTGGCGGCGGGGCTTTAACCAGAGCGCGCTGCTCGCCGCGCCGCTTGCCCGCTGGCTTGCCTGCCCGTACGAGCCGGGTGCGCTGGTCAGAATCAAAGCCGCTGGCGTGCAGCACAAACTCAGCGCCAGGCTTCGCCCCCGCAACATGAAAAATGCGTTTCGGCTTGAATTGGCGCTTAAGGGTCGCCATATCGCTATCGTGGACGATGTTGTTACCACAGGCAGTACCGTGGCTGAAGCCGCACGTTTGCTGCAACGCAGCGGTGTCGCGTCGCTACAGGTCTGGTGCCTGTGCCGCACCTTGTAGCCCCTCTGAGATGGGCGTATTATAACCAGGTAAATGAGTCAACTATTAGGTCACAGCTTATGATCCGTATTTCCGATGCTGCACAAGCACACTTCGCCAAACTGCTGGCAAATCAGGAAGAAGGGACACAGATCCGCGTGTTCGTTATTAATCCCGGCACCCCGAACGCGGAATGCGGTGTCTCTTACTGCCCGCCGGATGCGGTTGAAGCCACGGACACCGCTGTCGAATTTGAGCAGCTCACCGCCTATGTGGACGAACTGAGCAAGCCGTTCCTGGAAGATGCGGAAATCGACTTTGTCACCGACCAGCTCGGCTCACAGCTGACCCTGAAAGCACCGAATGCCAAAATGCGTAAAGTGTCTGATGACGCGCCGCTGATTGAGCGCGTGGAATACTTTATTCAGGCGCAGATTAACCCACAGCTGGCCGGCCACGGTGGCCGCGTATCGCTGATGGAAATCACCGACGAAGGCTACGCTATTTTGCAATTCGGTGGCGGCTGTAACGGCTGTTCAATGGTGGACTTCACCCTTAAAGAAGGGATTGAAAAACAGCTCATCAGTGAATTTAGCGAACTGAAAGGCGTGCGTGACCTCACCGAGCACCAGCGCGGCGAGCACTCCTATTACTGATGCGCCCAGCACCAGATAAAAAATGCCCGCGTCTGCGGGCATTTTTATTTTTGCCTTCAGGCTCTGCGGGAAAGCGCCCGGCGACGGCGGTCAAGGTCTTTAATCAGACGGTTGACGTGTTCGTCGGCGAACATCGCCTCCAGCGTGGTATCAAGCTTACGCCGCCAGTTGCGGTACTGGTCGCTGGTTCCTGGCACATTCACCGGCGCTTCCATATCCAGCCAGTCTTCCGGCTGTAATCCCAGTAGCGCACAGTGGCTGTCAGCAATATAACGTTGCATAGCGCGGTTAAGCAGCGGCGTCATGCTCATGCGTGAGGCGTGGCGCCCGCTGGACTTCGGCAGACAGCCGTGCTCGTGTAGCGCATTCAGCACGCCCTGCTTTGCCCGCTCGCGATCGGCGTACAACCCTTTGAGCACCTCTGCGTCGGGATACAGACCGAGCGTTTTACCAAGCGTCAGGTCGCCGCTGTCCCACCAGCCGCGCAGCGTCGGCAGATCATGGGTAGTGGCAACCGCCATCGCCTGCTCCGGCCATGCCTGAGGGGCACGCGGGTGATTGTCGCCATCCTGCTCAAAATAGAGCACTTTGTAGGAATACACGCCGCTGTCGCGAAGCTTACTGACAATTTCCACCGGCACAGTACCGAGGTCTTCACCAATCACCATGCAGCGGTGGCGCTGGCTTTCCAGCGCCAGAATCGCCAGCAGATCATCCACGGGGTAGGCCACATAAGCGCCTTTATCCGCCGTTTCGCCATACGGTATCCACCACAGGCGCAGCAGTGACATAACGTGGTCAATACGCAGCGCACCGCAATTTTCCATATTGGCGCGCAGTAGCTCAATAAACGGATCGAAGGCACGCTCTACCATCACATGGGGGTTAATCGGCGGTAGCCCCCAGTTTTGACCCAGTGGCCCGAGAATATCCGGCGGTGCACCCACTGATGCCTTCAGACAATACAGCTCGCGGTCACCCCAGGTTTCAGAGCCGCCTTCTGCCACACCCACTGCCAGGTCACGATACAGGCCGACAGGCATACTGGCATTCTGGCACACCGCCCAGCAGGTAGCGAACTGACTGTACGCCAGCCACTGTAGCCACAGCCAGAAGTCAACTTCATGGGCGTGCGTGCGACAAAATTCTGCCACACCCGCAGAAGACGCTTCGCGATACTGCTGCGGCCACACCGGCCAGCCCCAGTTAGCCGCATCTTTTTGCATCAGATGAGCATGCAGCGCATCATACGCCGCCTGCCAGTACAGCCCTTCGCCACGCTCGCGCACAAAATCCAGGAAAGCCACACGCTGCGCGTCGTCGCCATCACGCAGGGAAAACTGCTGCCAGGCAAGCCTGAGCGCGGTAATTTTCAACGCGGTTACTGCGCTGTAATCCACCCACTCAACCTCACGCGCGGCGGCTAACGCCGTCTGCGTGGCCGCTTTCTTCCACCAGGCCTGCGCCGCTTTGCTTAAGTGGAAGTCTTCTACTGCATCAACGTCGATATAAATCACGTTCAGCCAACGACGGGACGACGGGCTGTACGGGCTGGCGCTTTCCGGACTTGCCGGATACAGCGCATGAATCGGGTTAAGACCGATAAACGCACCACCGCGCTTTGCCACATCGCCGAGCATATTTTTCAAATCGCCAAAATCACCAATGCCCCAGTTACGCTCTGAACGCAGGGTATAGAGCTGAACGCAGGCACCCCACAGCTTTTTACCCGCCTTAACCGCCTTTGGCTCATAGCAGCGCTGTGGTGCCACAATGATACGGCAGTGCCAACGCATATCGCCCTGGGTCAGTGTCAGGCTGTGATAGCCGAGCGGCAGCCCGGAAGGCAGCTTCAACGCCTGTCCGCTCTTTACCTGCCCGTGGTGCTGAACCTCACCGTCTTCGGTGGTCAGCAGCCATCCGTATTCTCCCTCGCCCTGCGGCGTGAGCGCCATGCGGCGACCGGCGATAAATACTTTCACTGCCGGCAGCGGCGCACTGTTGTGCGCGCCCGTCGCACTGCCCATCGCCTCCAGCAAACGCTGGCGACTGTCAGCGGCAATCTCCTGCGGTTTGCCGTGGGCGTTAATAAAACTGGTGGCAATCCCCGCATCCGTCGCGGCTTGCGCTAAGCGTTTGCTTTCCATGATGTTTCCTTCTTAGCGTTTAGCCTGCCAGATGCGGCTCTGGTAATCGCGAATAGAGCGGTCAGAGCTGAACATGCCACAACGTGCGGTGTTAAGGATGGCCGCACGGGTCCAGGCCTCCTGGTCGCGGTACAGGATATCCACCTGCTTTTGTGCTTCCACATAGGCTGCAAAGTCAGCCATCACCAGGTACGGATCACCGCCGTCTTTGCCCATGCTATGTAACATCTGGTCAAAGGCATGCTTATCGCCGTCGCTGTATTTACCGCTTTCCAGCTCTTTTAACACCGCGTCCAGCACCTTGTCCTTTTTACGCCATTTCACCGGGTCGTAACCTTTGGCCTTAAGCGCTTTCACTTCTTCTACGGTATGACCAAAGATGAAGATGTTCTCATCACCCACTTTCTCGGCAATTTCCACATTCGCGCCATCCAGCGTACCGACGGTAAGCGCGCCGTTGAGCGCAAGCTTCATGTTGCCGGTACCGGAGGCCTCTTTACCAGCAGTCGAAATCTGCTCAGAGATATCCGCCGCCGGGATCAGCTTCTCAGCCGCCGACACGCAGTAATCCGGCAGGAACACCACTTTGAGCTTGTCGCCCACTTTCGGGTCGTTGTTCACCACCTGCGCCACTTTGTTAATGGCGTAGATGATGTTTTTCGCCAGGTAGTAGCCTGGTGCCGCTTTCGCGCCAAACAAGAACACGCGCGGCACGCGGTCAGCCTGCGGGTTCTCTCGAATTTCTTTGTACAGCGCCAGAATATGCAACAGGTTCAGATGCTGGCGCTTGTACTCGTGCAGACGCTTAATCTGGATATCAAACAGCGCATCCGGGCTTATCTCAATACCGGTGCGCGCCTTCACAAACTCGGCCAGTAGCGCTTTGTTGCGACGCTTAATATCACGGTAGGTTTGACGGAATTTTTTGTCGTCGGCAAATTTCTCAAGGCCGCTTAGCGCATCAAGATTGTTAGCCCACTCGGTTTTCAGCGTGTCGTCGAGCAGGGCCGCCAGTGCCGGGTTGCACTGTTTTATCCAGCGGCGCGGCGTGATGCCGTTGGTCACGTTGTGGAATTTGTTCGGCCAAAGCTGGTGATATTCCGGGAACAGGTCTTTTACCACCAGGTCAGAGTGCAGCGCGGCTACGCCATTAACGGCAAAACCGCTCACCACACAGAGGTTCGCCATACGCACCTGGCCTTCGTGCACCACGGCCAGTTTCGCCCATACGGCATCGTCTCCCGGCCAGGTTTTGCTGACCAGCTTCTTAAAGCGGGCGTTAATGTCTTTGATTATCTGCACGTGGCGCGGCAGCAGGCCACGCATCAGGCGCTCGTCCCAGCACTCCAGCGCTTCTGGCATCAGGGTATGGTTGGTGTAAGCAAAGGTGCGGCTGGTGATAGCCCAGGCATCATCCCAGCTCATCTGGTGCTCGTCGAGCAGCACGCGCAGCAGCTCAGGGATTGCGATGGTCGGGTGTGTGTCGTTAAGCTGGATAACTTCATAATCCGGCAGTTCAGCGAGCTTACGTCCGGCCTGATGATGACGGCGCAGAATATCGGCCACCGAGCAGGCGCACTGGAAGTACTGCTGCATCAGACGCAGCTTTTTGCCCGCCTGGTGGTTGTCGTTCGGGTAGAGCACTTTCGTGAGCTTTTCGGCATCAATGCCCTGCTGTTCAGCCTTGAGGAATTCACCGTCGTTAAAGCGGGTCAGGTCAAAAGGATGGGCATGCTTCGCCTGCCACAGGCGCAGCGGCTGCGCGACACCGTTGCGATAACCCAGCACCGGCAGATCCCAGGCTTCGCCCAGCAGTTCAAAAGCTGGCTCCCAGCGTGATTTGCCGCCTTCTTTGACCACCTTGCCGCCAATACCGACGCGCACGTCCAGCGCAGCGTTGTGCTGGAACCACGGGTAGCTGCCGCGCTGCCAGTCGTCCGGCGCTTCCATCTGCTTGCCGTCGTCAAAGGACTGGCGGAACAGGCCGTACTGGTAGTTCAGACCATAACCGGTAGCCGACTGGCCGACCGTCGCCATTGAATCCAGGAAGCAGGCCGCAAGACGGCCCAGACCGCCGTTACCCAACGCCGGATCGATTTCCTGCTCCAGCAGGTCACTTAATTCAATGTCATGCTCGCGCAGTACCTCAGCAACCTCTGAATACCAGCCCAGGTTGAGCAGGTTATTGCCAGTCAGGCGGCCAATCAGGAATTCCATTGAGATGTAGTTAACGTGGCGTTGTTTGCTGTCGGCTTTTTTCACCGGGCGGGCCGCCGTGAGTTCTGCCAGCGCGCCGCTCACGGCGTGCCACCACTGGTGCGGCGTCATGTCCTGCGCAGCCTGAAGTCCGTAACGCTGCCACTGACGTGTCAGGGCCGCCTGAAACTGTGCTTTGTTGAAGGTTGGCTGTGACATAGGTAATCGGATTCCTGTTGTAATAAGTGAAACGGTGTTTTTTGTAGTGTGCCGGGTCCCCTTTAGCGAGACCTCATCCCGGGGGGGATTAGACAGGGAGGAGGAGCGGGGATGAGTGAAAAGTGTGAACGAAGCCACGAAACTTCGCTAAATAAACGGTGAAATAATATAAAAATAACGTATTAACAGATAGTTATATTTTATTTCTCTACGTTACCATTTATTGTATTACCTCCTGCAAGGTTATCAGTCATCCGCTGCTCGCTGTCCGCATGGGCGTTAATAATTAAGGCCGGACATTATTCACAATCTAAAATAAATTTGCTCCAGGTATTGGTTTCTCATGGATTATTTTCTCAATGCTCCTGCTCCGCAGCCGTAACTTATTTTTCAGTACAAAAAATCAAGCCAAATCATCTCTGCGGCCCTTCTGCGGCGCAGGATTGACCAGACAGAGGTTGCGAAATAATAAATTTGTGACAAGGTGCAACTTTGGTATGCGAAAAAACACGCCGGACTTGCTTTGACACACCATCTGATCGACCTTATGTAAGAATTAATTACGAGGCGTAAAAAAAATATTTTCACCTCTCTCTTACACAGTGAATGACTGACTATGTTGATACCATCCAAATTAAGTCGCCCGGTTCGCCTGGAGAACACTGTGCTTCGCGAGCGCCTGCTTTCCCGGTTCAGCAGCGCCGAAAATTACCGCCTGGTGCTGGTCACCAGTCCCGCAGGTTATGGCAAGACCACGCTCGTCTCTCAGTGGGTCTCCAGTAAAAGCGATGCAGGGTGGTTTTCGCTCGATGAAGGAGACAACCAGCAGGAGCGGTTTGCCAGCTATCTGATAGCCGCACTGCAACAGGCCACCCACGGCCACTGCGTTAACAGTGAAAAAATGGCGCAAAAGCGCCAGTACGCCAGCTTAAGCTCGCTGTTTTCTCAGCTTTTTATCGAATTAGCACAGTGGGATCGCCCGCTGTATCTGGTGATAGACGACTACCACCTGATAACCAATCCGGCCATCCATGAAGCGATGCGCTTTTTCCTGCGCCACCAGCCGGAAAACCTGACGCTGGTGGTACTCTCACGCAATCTGCCGCAGCTTGGCATTGCGAATCTGCGCGTGCGCGACCAGTTGCTGGAAATTGGCAGTCAGCATTTGTCGTTTACCCACCAGGAAGCCAAACAGTTCTTCGACCACCGCCTGAGTGCGCCTATCGACAGCGCCGAGTGCCAGCGTCTGTGTGACGATGTGGCGGGCTGGGCCACCGCGCTTCAGCTTATTGCGCTCTCCGCACGCCAGAATAGCGATGCCGCGCATCAGTCTGCACGCAGGCTCTCCGGTATTAACGCCAGCCACCTTGCCGATTACCTGGTCGATGAAGTGCTGGACAACGTTGATGCCCAGACGCGCCGCTTCCTGCTCACCAGCTCCCTACTGCGCTCCATGAACGACGCCCTCATTGTGCAGGTCACCGGGGAAGAAAACGGTCAGATGCGGCTGGAAGAAATTGAACGTCAGGGCCTGTTCCTGCAACGCATGAACGACTCCGGCGAATGGTTCAGCTATCACCCCTTATTTGGCAGTTTCCTGCGCCAGCGCTGCCAGTGGGAAATGGCGGCTGAACTGCCTGCTTTACACCGCGCCGCCGCTGAAAGCTGGATGGCGCAGGGCTTCCCGAGCGAAGCCATTCACCACGCGCTGGCAGCGGGCGACTCGCAGATGCTGCGCGATATTCTGCTGCATCACGCCTGGGTGTTGTTCAACCACAGCGAACTGTCGCTGCTGGAAAACTCGCTGAAGGCGCTGCCGTGGGAAAGCCTGCTTGAGAACCCCAAACTGGTGCTGCTACAGGCCTGGCTTATGCAAAGCCAGCACCGCTACCGCGAAGTCAACACGCTGCTCGCCCGCGCCGAGCAGGAAATGCAGTGTGAAATGAACGACGCCCTGCATGGCGAATTCAACGCCCTGCGCGCGCAGGTCGCCATTAACAACGGTGAACCCGACGAAGCCGACCGACTGGCACGCGTGGCACTGGATGCGCTGCCGCTGGCAAGTTACTACAGCCGTATTGTCGCAACCTCCGTTTGTGGCGAAGTACTGCACTGTCGCGGCGAGCTACAGGCTTCACTTGCCATGATGCAGGAAACCGAGCAGATGGCGCGCCGCCATGACGTGTGGCACTACGCGCTGTGGAGCCTGATTCAGCAAAGCGAAATTCTGTTCGCTCAGGGCTTTTTGCAGGCGGCGTGGGACATTCAGGAAAAGGCCTTTGCGCTGATTCGCGAGCAGCACCTGGAGCAGCTGCCGCTGTACGAATTCCTGCAACGCATTCGCGCCCAGCTGCTGTGGGCATGGGCACGTCTGGATGAAGCCGAAGCCGCAGCACGCAGCGGCATGGACGTGCTGGCAGGCTACCAGCCGCAGCAACAGCTACAGTGCCTGGCGCTGGTGGTGCAAAGCTCGCTGGCACGCGGAGACCTGGACAACGCACGCAGCCATCTCAACAGGCTGGAGAATCTGCTTGGTAACGGCGCCTATCACAGCGACTGGGTGTCTAACGCCGATAAGGTGCGAGTGATTTACTGGCAGATGGTGGGTGACAAAAAATCTGCGGCAAACTGGCTTAGCCAGACGCCAGTCCCTGCGCTTGCCAACAACCACTTTTTACAGGGCCAGTGCCGTAACATTGTGCGTGCACAAATTCTGCTGGGCGAATACGAGCGCGCAGCAACGGGCCTTGAGCAGCTCAATGAAAACGCGCGCCGCTTACAGCTGATGAGCGATCTTAACCGCAACCTGTTGCTGCAAAACCAGCTTTACTGGCAGCAGGGACGCAAAAATGACGCCCAGCGCGTGCTGATAGAAGCGCTAAACCTGGCAAACCGCACCGGGTTTATCAGCCACTTTGTGATTGAAGGCGAAGCAATGGCGCAGCAGCTGCGACAGCTTATTCAGCTCAACATGCTGCCGGAGCTGGACCAGCACCGCGCTCAGCGTATTCTGCGTGAGATTAATCAGCATCATCGCCATAAATTCGCCCATTTTGACGAGAACTTTGTCAACCGGCTGCTCACGCACCCGCAGGTCCCGGAACTGATTCGCACCAGCCCGCTGACCCAGCGCGAGTGGCAGGTACTGGGGCTGATTTACTCCGGCTACAGCAACGACCAGATTGCCAGTGAACTGGACGTAGCGGCCACCACCATCAAAACCCACATCCGTAACCTGTATCAGAAGCTCGGCGTCGCCCATCGCCAGGACGCGGTCGCACAGGCGCAGAGTCTCTTGCAAATGATGGGGTATGACGCGGCATAAACGCCTCATCATCATAAAAAAGCCAGCGTGCTGCGTGCCGCTGGCTTTTTTATTGATGCCACCTGGAGCAACACATGCATCACGCCCGCACAGGAGCCAGCACGAGCTGAGTGCGCTTTAACACAGCTCCAGATGCACGTTGTTGGCATTAATTACCTGCATCACGCCTTCCGGCGGTGTCGCGTCGGTAAACACCGCATCCACCAGCGTAATACTGCCCATGTTGACCATAGCGTTGCGGCCAAACTTAGAGTGGTCTGCCACCAGCATGACATAACGCGAGTTTTCGATAATGGCACGTTTGGTGCGCACCTCATGGTAATCAAACTCCAGCAACGAACCGTCGCTGTCTACACCGCTGATGCCGAGAATGCCGAAGTCGAGGCGAAACTGGGAGATAAAGTCGAGCGTGGCTTCGCCAATGATACCGCCGTCGCGGCTGCGCAGCTCGCCGCCCGCGAGGATGATACGGAAATCATCTTTTACCATCAGCGTGTTGGCCACGTTGAGATTGTTGGTCACCACGCGCAGGTTTTCGTGGTCCAGTAGCGCGTGGGCGACCGCCTCAGGCGTGGTGCCAATGTCAATAAACAGCGTCGCGCCGTTGGGGATCTGGCTTGCCACGCGCCGGGCGATACGCGCTTTTTCTGCGGTCTGGGTCGCTTTCCGGTCATGCCACGGCGTGTTGACGGAGCTTGAGGGCACCGCCGCACCGCCGTGATGGCGCATGATTTTATTCTGCTCGGCCAGGTCGTTAAGATCGCGACGAATGGTCTGCGGACTCACGTCAAACTGCTCCACCAGCTCCTCAGTGCTGACATAGCCCTGCTGTTTTACCAGCTCAATAATCGCGTAATGCCGTTGTGTTTGCTTCACACCACTGCTCCTGATTATGTTCGTTTTCGCGCATGAAGGGTGTCTGCCAGCGCCATTGCCAGCCCCACCAGTAGCCCGGCGACGTGCGCGCCGTTAGCCATATTAAAGCCAAACCAGTTAAGCCAGCCGGCGACAATCCACAGCAGCGCAAAAATCATCATGCCGCGCTCAAGGCGCACGCCGCTGTCGGGGTCACGCTCGCCGCGAAGCCAGGTGTAACCCATCAGCGCATACACCACGCCAGACAAACCACCGAACCACGGGCTACCAAAAAAGTTCTGAATAAAGCCGCTTAACAGCGCCGATATCACCGTCAGCACCACCAGCTTGCCCGTGCCAATGCGCTTTTCAACCTCACCGCCGAGATACCACCACCACATCAGGTTAAACACGATGTGAAGTAGCGAGAAATGCATCAGCGCGTGGCTGAAGTAGCGCCAGAGTTCAAATTTGAGTGCGGGATCGAACGGCCAGGCCAGACGCAGCAACACCGCCTGATTGCCGACAATCTGCTGAATCACAAACACCACAACGCAGGCGGCGATAATGGCGAAGGTAAAGGGACCGGTGCGGGCGCGCAGGGAGGCAAAGAAGGGATAGCGCCGGTAGCTCAGGCCGCTGTTGGTCTGCCCGGTGCTCCAGCTGGCAGCCATGTAACGTGGGTCTTCCGGGTGGGCCAGAAAATGCGCCAGCGCGCTGCGCACCCGCGCTTCTTCACTGGCATCCGCTAACCACACGTCTGTCTGTGTATGGTGCTGTAACGTGAGCACGACGCCCTGGGTCGCCATGTAATCGACAAACGCCTGCGCCATGCGCGGGTTTTCAAAAGAAGTAATCATTAACACAGGATTTTCGCCGTACTTATCCACACAAAGAAGCTCAGTATACCCGTAACGCCACCCGGTGTTGTACTCAACCGAGATTACGCTCTACTTCGGCCGGGAAATGACGGTGCCAGGCATCAAACCCGCCGTCTACGCTGTACACCGCCTCAAAGCCCTGTTGCAGCAGATACTGTGCCGCACCCTGGCTGCTGTTACCGTGATAGCACATCACCATCACCGGCGTGTCGAAATCATGTTCATTCATAAAGATGACGAGCGAGTCGTTAGTGAGGTGAAACGCACCAGGCGTGTGGCCCAGAGCAAAACTTTGCGGATCGCGAATATCCACCAGCACACCGCGTTGCTGTTGCAGGCGCTGGTGCGCTTCTTCAACAGAGATATGTTCGAAGGTTTCCATAGTGTCTCTCATTATTATGTTGCAGGCCGTTCGTGCGCCACAGGCGCGCAAACGCAGCCCTGATGGTATCAGAAACCGCGCCATGCGGCGCAACTGCCCGAGGCACGCCAGTGGAAAACGCCCATTCTGTTACCGCCATCACGCGAAAATGTTTTTTTGTGGTTACCAAAAGCGCGATCGCCTGCTATTATGAGCGATAACGAACATTTGTGAGCTTTAACGAAAATATGCGAGGGTAGCATGGAAACCAAAGATCTGATTGTGATAGGCGGCGGCATCAACGGTGCCGGTATCGCGGCAGACGCCGCAGGGCGTGGGCTTTCCGTATTAATGCTGGAGGCGCAGGATCTTGCCAGTGCTACCTCCTCCGCCAGTTCTAAACTGATTCATGGCGGCCTGCGCTACCTTGAGCATTATGAATTCCGCCTGGTCAGCGAGGCGTTAGCCGAGCGCGAAGTACTGCTGAAACTGGCGCCGCATATCGCCTTTCCGATGCGCTTTCGTCTGCCGCACCGTCCGCACCTGCGCCCGGCCTGGATGATCCGCATTGGTCTGTTTATGTACGATCATCTTGGTAAGCGCACCAGCCTGCCCGGCTCAACCGGTTTGCGTTTTGGCGCAGAGTCGGTGTTAAAGCCTGAAATCGTGCGCGGTTTCGAATATTCAGACTGCTGGGTGGATGACGCGCGCCTGGTACTGGCTAACGCACAAATGGTGGCCCGCAAAGGCGGTGAGGTCTTAACCCGCACCCGTGCGACCTCGGCACGCCGTGAAAACGGACTGTGGATTGTGGAAGCCGAAGACATTGACACCGGCAAGCGCTATACCTGGCAGGCGCGCGGTCTGGTTAACGCCACCGGCCCGTGGGTGAAAAACTTCTTTGACGACAGTCTGCATCTGCCGTCGCCATACGGTATCCGCCTGATCAAAGGCAGCCACATCGTGGTGCCGCGCGTGCATACCCAGCAGCAGGCCTACATTTTGCAAAACGAAGACAAACGAATTGTGTTTGTTATTCCGTGGCTGGACGAATTCTCAATAATCGGTACTACCGACGTGGAATACCACGGCGACCCGCATAACGTAAAAATTAATGATGAAGAGGTTAGCTACCTGCTGAACGTCTATAACGAGCACTTTAAAAAGCAGCTTAGTAAAGACGATGTGGTGTGGACCTACTCCGGCGTGCGCCCGCTGTGTGATGACGAGTCTGACTCTCCGCAGGCCATCACCCGCGATTACACCCTGGATGTGCATGACGACCACGGTAAAGCGCCGCTGCTTTCAGTGTTTGGCGGCAAGCTCACCACCTACCGCAAGCTCGCCGAGCACGCGATGGAGAAACTGGCGCATTACTATGACAACATCGGCCCGGCGTGGACCAAAACGGGTATCCTGCCAGGCGGTGACATTCACGGCGACCGCGACGACTACGCGGCACTGCTGCGCAACCGCTACGCCTTCCTGGGTGAAGCACTGGCGCGCCGCTACGCCCGCACCTATGGCAGCAACAGCGACCTGATTATTGGCAGCGCTGCATCACTGGAAGATTTAGGCGAACACTTCGGCCACAACCTGTATGAAGCTGAACTGCGCTATCTGGTTGAACACGAATGGGTGCGTAAGCTTGACGACGCCATCTGGCGGCGCACCAAGCTCGGCATGTGGCTGAGCGAGGAGCAAAAAGCGCGCGTTGCAGAATGGCTGAACCAGCATGCGAACCCGGCTCAGCTCTCGCTGGCATCTTGACTGGAATTTAAATCGACAAAGCCGGGTTCAGTCCCGGCTTTTTATTGCCTGCGTAAGTAAGTCGTAAGTAGGTCAGAAAAAAAAATTACTGATGGGGTACTGCGCTGAATTTGGCAGAAGGTCAAAACCCGGAAATCTCAAAAAGTGAATGGCCCTTTTTGCAGGTGTGCTTACAAGCCCATGTTTACCTCCGGGCAATGGACTGGCCGTTTCCATAAAGTGGCGAACCTTTTTCAACAGTTGCCACATTGAACGGCACCTATGATTACGCGTTATCGTGTCGCGAAGCACCTGTCATAGCCGCTCAAGATGGTTTACCCACGGCGCGTAAACCGGCTGATAAATTACCCTGAATTTCGGATTTTCCTCCAGCCAACGCTGTCTTTCCCGGCTTTTATGGATAATGTAGTTGTCCACGCTGAGTGTGAGAGTTTTCACCCGCTGATATGTCGACTTCAGGTGCTTCAACAGACTGATAAATAAAACTGAGCTTTTGCTGTTGCCGACCACGTAACTGACTTTACCCGTTCCGCTGTTTAGCGCATGGATTAACGGGCGCAACAGAACGTTCTGGCAACTTCGCTGACGCGGTCACCCCGATGCAACATCAGTATGGCGGTGAGCCTGCGGGCATGGTTTTTATCGCGCGTTTTGTGGATAGTTTTCTGCCTCGGGCGTCGTTCGGTATGAGATATTGATGCTATGATCGGCATCGCTCAGTCCGGTTGGTGATATTTTCTTTTTGGCGATTGATCAGATAGCACAATCCGGACTAAGTTTCCTCAAAGCGATCTACTATTCGGCACAGCTATTTAGCACGAATGGCACAAGTAGTAGTGATTGGAGGAGGAAAGTATTTATTGGTTATAGGGGCTGTTGTTTTAGGTGGAGCTTTCGTACTTATTGAAGGGTCTCTTCCAGTTGGGGATGCAGTAGCCGCGACCATTGTAACAAGCGCCCTCGCTTATTAGTAATCACATTTAACGATGACTAATTTCATAAAATATTGTAGTACCGAGGTAATGTATGAATGCTGATTTAACGAAAAAAATATTTATGTCATATAAAAAACATGACTGGTTTTTCTATAATCCAGATTTATATAAAAAAATGTCATTTTTGCTATCAATGGATAATATTGACTCTACCTTCCCGTACGTAGAACCTTCCAATTTTGATGATATTATATCG
>CBIFVZ010000028.1:0-40582 GCA_966185765.1 uncultured Enterobacteriaceae bacterium
AGATGGTGCGTTCAATTGGACTCGAACCAACGACCCCCACCATGTCAAGGTGGTGCTCTAACCAACTGAGCTATGAACGCAACGGCTGTGGGTGACAGCGGGGACGAATATTAACGGCAGTGTCGGGTGCTGGCAAGAGCTAAGTAGTAATTTTCTTTCTTATTTCACACGATTGCTGCGCATCTGTGCAGAGTGCTGTAAAAATGGCCGCCCGCAGGCGACCAATGGCGAATTAGCGAGCAGCGCGCTGGAGAATCACGACGGAAGGTTGACGCTGAAGCCAGCGGATACGCAGCACCATCATGATAGCCGCAGAGGTCAGGCCAATAATAAATCCGGTCCAGAAACCAGCAGGTCCCATGCGTGGTACGACGATATCAGTCAACGCCAGCAGGTAGCCACCTGGCAGGCCCAGGATCCAGTAGGCGATAAAGGTGATAAAGAAGATTGAGCGCGTGTCTTTATAACCACGCAGAACGCCGCTGCCAATGACCTGAATGGAATCAGAAATTTGATATATCGCTGCCAGCAACATGAGCTGTGAAGCAAGCGTCACCACCTCTGGATTGTCGTTATATAAAAGGGCAATAGGCTCACGCATGATAACGGTAAAAAGAGCAGTAAAGGTCGCAAGGCAGACGCCCACGCCAATGCCGGTCCAGGCCGACGTGCGTGCATCAAGCGTGGCGCCCTGGCCCAGACGAAAACCGACGCGAATCGTTACGGCTGCGCCCAGTGAAAGCGGTAGCACAAACATCAGGGAACTGAAGTTGAGTGCAATCTGGTGTCCGGCAACATCGACAATGCCCAGAGGGGAAACCAGCAGTGCAACTACCGCAAACAGCGTCACTTCAAAAAACAGGGCCAGGGCAATGGGTAGCCCGAGTTGAGTCAAGCGCAGAATCATTGCGCGGTCTGGTTTGCTAAAGCGGGTATCGTTACGAATATCGCGCATAGAGCGAGCGCGCTTAACCCAGGCCAGCATGCAGGCAAACATGACCCAGTACACGGCTGCCGTGGCAACGCCACAACCGACACCGCCCAGTTCCGGCATACCAAAATGGCCGTAAATTAATACGTAGTTCACAGGGATATTCACCAGCAGGCCAATAAAACCCATCACCATGCCAGGTTTGGTTTTGGCCAACCCCTCACACTGGTTACGGACGACCTGGAAGAACAGATAACCGGGTGCGCCCCACAGCAGGGCACGCAGGTAATCTACCGCGATATCGGCAAGTTTGGGGTCAATATTGTGCATGCCGCGAATAATGTATCCGGCGTTCCACAGCACAATCATAATGATGATGCTGACGATGCCCGCGAGCCAGAACCCCTGACGTACATGGGTTGCCACGCGGTCGCGACGTCCTGAGCCGTTGAGCTGGGCCACTATTGGCGTAAGCGCAAGCAGCAGGCCGTGACCAAATAAAATGGCAGGAAGCCAGATGGAGGTGCCGATAGCGACAGCTGCCATGTCGGTAGCACTATAGCCGCCCGCCATAACGGTATCGACGAAACCCATTGCGGTTTGTGCGACCTGCGCGAGGATAACCGGAATCGCCAGCGCCAGTAGCTGACGCGCTTCGATAACATACTTCTGCACGTAAATACCTTTAATATTGTTGTTATTTGAGAAACACAAAAGCCGCCCTGTAATGGCAGCAAAAAGAAAAATGGGGGAATTGCCTGGTTATTGTAGCGTCAGCGGTCGATTAAGCCAGAGAAATAATGCCGGGGAGTGCTTTGCGACTGGCAACCTTTTTTTCCAACTGTTATCTTGCGTGAATGATGTTTTAAACCGCTCTGGCGGCATGCAGGAGTCACTATGTTTACTGGTATTGTACAGGGAACGGCGACGGTCGTTTCGGTTGATGAACACCCCAATTTCCGCACACACATTGTTCAGTTGGCGGATGAGTTATTGCCAGGCCTTGAAACCGGGGCATCTGTTGCCCATAACGGATGCTGCCTGACCGTAACCACGATTCAGGGCAATTACGTTAGCTTTGACTTAATGAAAGAGACGTTACGTATCACGAATCTTGGTGAAATAAAGCCGGGTGATATCGTCAATATCGAGCGGGCAGCAAAATTCGGTGATGAAATTGGTGGCCATCTGATGTCTGGGCATATTATGACCAGCGCAGAAATAGTCAAAATTTTGACCTCTGAACATAATCGCCAGATATGGTTCAAACCTGCCGATCCTGAGCTGATGAAGTATGTGCTGTATAAAGGTTTTATCGGCATTGACGGAATCAGCCTTACCGTGGGTGAAGTCACGCCCACCCGTTTTTGCGTTCATCTGATCCCGGAGACGCTACAGCGCACCACACTTGGCAGCAAAAAGCTGGGCCAGCGCGTGAATATTGAAATTGACCCACAGACTCAGGCAATTGTTGATACCGTTGAACGTGTTCTGGAAAAGCGCGAAGCGATGGCACAGATTACGCAAAAAACACAGGAACAAAATCCCTGGCAGGATTAATAAATGCCCCGGTTTACCGGGGCGTCTTTATTAGTGCGGCACGCGCAGACCGTTTTCAATACCACGGCTGAAGACCACCTGCCACAACTGAATATCGCGAGCGCGAAACGCACCCGCACAGGCGTTAAGGTAGTAAGAAAACATTCGCTTAAAGCGCTCGCTATAATTATCCGCAATATCGGGCCAGGCGTTGAGAAAGCGGGCATGCCATGCCATCAGCGTTTTATCATAATCGGCACCAAAGTTGTGCCAGTCCTCCATCACGAAGCGGCCTTCACTGACGTCGGCGATATGCTTAACTGAGGGCAGGCAGCCGTTAGGAAAGATGTACTTATTAATCCACGGATCAACGTTGTTATTCGTTTTATTCGAACCAATGGTATGCAGCAGAAATATCCCATCAGGTTTCAGATTGCGATCCACCACGGAAAAATAGGTACGGTAGTTTTTAGGCCCAACATGTTCAAACATCCCAACGGAGACAATACGGTCAAACTGTTCGTCCAGATCCCGGTAGTCCCGCAATAAAATAGTGACATCAAGACCTTCACAACGCGCCTGCGCCATTTTTTGCTGTTCTGCGGAAATAGTTACGCCGTAAACCGAGACGCCGTAGTGGCGAGCCGCGTATTCTGCCAGACCGCCCCAGCCGCACCCAATATCCAGAAGGCGCATGCCTGGTGCCAGTTGCAGTTTCTCACAAATCATTTTTAACTTCGCTTGCTGGGCATCAACCAGGTTCGTGGCTTCTTTCCAGTAACCACAGGAGTACTGCATAAACGGGTCCAGCATGCGACTAAACAGATCGTTACCGAGGTCGTAGTGCTCTTTACCAACAGTCCAGGCACGCTTTCGGGTTTGCAGGTTCATCAGGCGGGCAGTCGCGATGCGCAGCAGATCTTTCATACTCTGCGGGAGTTGTTTTTCCAGCCCGGTGCGCAAAATTTTATTGAAAAATACGTCCAGACGGTCGCATTCCCACCAGCTATCCATATAGCTTTCTCCGAGTCCCAGTGAACCTTGCTGAAGAACGCGTTTAAAAAAATCGGGATGTTTAACCTGGATGTCGCCGGGGGCAGCGCCGTTGATTTGAATACCCGCACGCGCGAGCATCTCGTTAACAATTCGGTACCACTCGTTATCCCGTATGCTGGCTTCTTCTATACACGATGAACTCATAGCTTTTCCATCACCTCTGTGTTGTTCAGATCCTCAACAGCGCAAACGCTCCCCAAAAAGCGTAGTCGCTATTTCTGAAATGTGAGAAACCTCACGCAAACCCGTATGTCTGGTGACTGACGAAATGAAAAAGGGACGTTTCCCTGAAAGCGTAGAAAAGGGAGCTGCAGCGCTCCCGTTACTTGTTAGGTTTATGTTAAGTATTCAGGGCTGAAATCCAGTATAGGACTGGGGAAAGGGTCATTCAACTCAAAACTGTTAGTCTGCTAATGATATGGTTGCCCGCTACTCCTTATGCGCACATTCCGCCAATTCAGCAGTACGTCCACGCTGCATCACATAGCCAAGCAGGGCCAGTACCACCGTGCCGGCCATGACGCCGGTCGTGGTCTGCAAAGGGGTTTCGGCGCGCCATGACACCAGCAGGCTTGCCAGAAAACACAGTCCGAGCTGAAGCGCATTTTGCAGCGCTGCCGCGCGACCTGTTGCCTGCGGGAATGGCAACAGTGCTGAGGCAACGACAATCGGGTAAATAGCACCGTTTACCATCGCCATCAGGCAGAACGGTATCAACAGCAGTGTGAGTGTGGCGTACCCTGAGAGCGCAACGCCCCAGGTAACCAGTACGCTAATGGCAAACCCTGTCAGCAGCCACGGCAGGAGACGCTCACCGCTCAGGCGTGCCAGTAAACTGCGACAGCCATAGCCACCAATCAGGAAAGCAATAGTTTGTGGTACATAGCTCAGACCGATGGCCGACGGGCCGTAACCCATTTCATGTAGCAGAAAAGGCGAGCCGGTAAGCCAGGCGAAGAAGCTTGCGGAGCAGGCCGCGTAAATCAGAACGTTACCGCGGTATTCCCGGTGTTGTAGCAGGGTAATAAAACGTATGCGCTCGCTGCTTTTCGGGGCCGTCTGAGCGTGTTTAAGGCGTAATGTCGGCACCATCAGAACCAGCGTAATCGCAAACAGCGTAAGAAAAATGGCCTGCCACGCAAAATGAACCAGCAGCCAGCTTCCAAGCAGTGGCGCCAGTGCCGGAGAGAGGCCGACTAATGGCATGATAGTCGCGAAAATACGTCGTGCCTGGCTTGCTGGATAGCGGTCAGTGACCAGTGCCTGCCAGCTTACTGCCGCGGAACACACGCCAACGGCCTGCACAAAACGCAGCGCCAGTAGCCCCGTCGCATTCTCCACCGCCATTATCCCAATACAACCAATGGCAAACAACCCAAGCCCGGCCAACAGAATGGGACGGCGGCCATAGCGGTCCGAAAGCGGCCCCCACACCAACTGCGCCAGTGCAAAGCCGCCGAGGAACAGGCTCAGGCTGGCGCTAATGGCACCGGGGCTGGTTTGCAAATCCTGTTGAATGGCTGCAAAAGCGGGCAGGTACATGTCCGTTGCCAGAAAACCCAGCACGCTCAATCCGGCCAGCCACAATAAAAATCCCTTAGAAGGTTGTTGCATATCTCTCTCTGATTGTCATTGCAGGAAAACGCATCGAGTGTAGAGAGTGCATCCAGGGTTGTGAAACGCTAATATTTGCCGGGTGCATTCAAAAATTTTGCAGGAAAAAAATGTGGTCTGAATATTCACTCGAAGTGGTTGATGCTGTTGCGCGTAACGGCAGTTTTAGTGCGGCAGCACAGGAGTTACACCGCGTGCCGTCTGCTGTCAGCTATACCGTGCGCCAGTTAGAGGACTGGCTGGCCGTTGCGTTGTTTGAAAGACGACACCGTGATGTCGAACTGACACCAGCGGGTAAGTTTTTCCTGACGGAAGGACGAAGTGTTATCAAAAAAATGCAGGCCACGCGTCAGCAGTGCCAACAGATTGCTAACGGCTGGCGCGGCCACCTTTCGATTGCCGTGGACAATATCGTTAAACCTGCCCGCACCCGTCAACTGGTACTGGATTTCTATCGCCATTTCCCCGATATCGAGCTGCGCATCGCGCAGGAGGTATTTAACGGGGTGTGGGATGCGTTAAGCGATGGGCGCGTAGAGGCCGCCATTGGTGCGACACAGGCTATCCCGGTAAGTGGTCGCTATGCGTTTCGGGATATGGGGATGTTGCGCTGGCACTGCGTGGTGGCAAGCCACCATCCGTTGGCTCGCGAAACAGGAACGCTCAGTGACGAGCAGTTGCGGGCCTGGCCATCGCTGGTACTGGAAGATACTTCCCGCTCGCTGCCGCAGCGTATTACCTGGCTTTTGGATAACCAGCGTCGCGTCGTCGTGCCGGACTGGGCCTGCGCTATTGATTGCCTGAGTGCCGGGCTGTGTGTTGCTATGGTGCCTGTGCATATCGCGCGACCCTATCTTCTCAGCGGTGAGTGGCGGGTGCTGAATCTTGATAATCCCTTCCCGGATGCGGCGTGTTGCCTGACGTGGCGGCAAAACCCAATCTCACCTGCACTGGGCTGGCTGCTGGATTATCTGGGGGACAGTGAAACGTTAAATGCGGAGTGGCTACGCGAGCCCGCGTGAACGGGCCCGGCGTGATGGGGCTAACGGCGATAGTCGCGAAATGGACCATCGGCGACAGAGCGCCGTTCGATGAGGCGCGGATGAACCTCAATGGTCTGCGACTGCTCGCGTTTATTAATGATACGGTCCAGCAGCATCTCAAATGCCGTCTCGCCCAGTGAATCTTTTGGCTGGTGAATGGTGGTCAGCGCTGGCGTGAAATAACGAGAATTACGCACGTTATCGTAACCAATCAGCGAAATATCCTGCGGTACGCGCAGGCCCATTTCGTCAATGGCGCACAGAGCACCCATCGCCATAATGTCGCCGCCGCAGAAGACCGCGGTAGGGCGGTGCGATTGTGACAAAATCTGTTGCATGGCACGGTAGCCGGATTCTGGCTCAAAGTTACCCTGGACCACCCAGGCATCGTTAACTTTAATTTGTGCTTCTTCCATCGCTTTCATAAAGCCAGCCAGGCGTCCGGAACCGGTATTGCGGTCAAGAGAACCGGGGATCGCGCCGATTTCACGATGGCCGCGTTCAATCAGGTAGCGTCCGGCCATGTAGCCGCCTTCAAACGAATTATCGATGACTGAATCCGTAAAATCGGCTTTGGCTTCGCCCCAGTCCATCACCACCATCGGAATATGGCGATACTCTTCGAGCATGGTGATGACCTGCTGCGGGTATTCTGAGCACATCACCATCAACCCATCGACGCGCTTTTGCGCCATCATCGACAAATAGGCCTGCTGTTTTTCAAGGCTGTTCCAGGCGTTACCGAGAATCAGGGTATACCCTTTCTCAAAGCAGCTTTTTTCTACTGCTTCGATAATTTCGGCGAAATAAGCGGCCTCGCTGCTGGTGGCTAACAACCCGATAGATTTAGTGTGGTTAACCTTCAGGCTTCGTGCGACGGCACTGGGAGAATAGTGCAGCTCTTTAATTGCCGCCCATACCGCATTGCGGGTCTCTTCTGCCACAAACCGTGTCTTGTTAATAACGTGTGAGACGGTTGTGGTGGAAACGTTTGCTCGTTTGGCTACGTCTTTAATTGTTGCCATTAGCGGTCGCTCCAGAGCATTGCGTAATCTCCTGAATACTAAGCGGTTAAACGTTTGCCTTGTACGATCCCACAGGCAACCTTTTGGGTTGCAGAGTTGTCGGGAAAGGCGACACACAGCAGGAGGGAGGTATGACCAGGCGGCACGTAACAAATTAGCGAGGGATTTTGTCTTATCTTTAGCAAAAGGGGAAGAGGAAAAATGCCCATCGTGGCAATTCGCGCAAGATTTCCGCTATATTTTATGGGAAAATGGCACAGACCCACAATTTACGTGGATATATAAAAAGGAGAAAGCTGATGAGCACTGAATTAAAATATTCTCTGATGACAACCGTAGTGGTGCTTGGCGTGATTGTTATTAGCGGTTTGATTGCCGTGATGCACTGATTTTACCTCTGGCGTAGAGGCCTTTTCTGCGCCAGTTTGCTTTATTCCCTCCTGATTGTTGCGCCCTGCGCAATGCTCTTTTGTCTTTAACACACCTTTAACTTTCCCGGTAGCGCTGTCATCATTTTGCCATCGAAGCTCGTCGCCGTGTGGGTGACGGACAGTCACTGGTTCGGCAGTCGTGAGTTCCGCCATGCGGAAGCTGTCTCCAGTTGCAACCGGAGAAGATGAATGAAGATTAACTTTCCGCTGCTGGCATTGGCTATTGGCGCGTTTGGTATCGGCACCACGGAGTTTTCACCGATGGGGTTGCTGCCCGTCATTGCCCAGGGTGTCAACGTGTCTATTCCTGCTGCCGGGATGCTGATTAGCGCCTATGCGATTGGCGTTATGGTGGGGGCACCGTTAATGACACTGTTGTTGTCACAGCGTGGTCGGCGCAATGCGTTGCTGCTGTTGATGACTATTTTTGTGGCAGGTAACCTGCTGTCAACCCTGGCACCCAACTATGCCATGTTGATGATATCGCGCATCATCACCAGCCTGAGTCATGGGGCGTTCTTTGGGCTGGGCTCGGTTGTTGCGGCAAGTCTTGTCGCAAAAGAAAAGCAAGCGAGCGCGGTAGCGACCATGTTTATGGGGCTAACCCTTGCGAATATCGGTGGTGTGCCGGCAGCGACCTGGCTTGGCAGCACTATTGGCTGGCGTATGTCGTTTCTGGCAACGGCGGGGCTGGGCGCTGTCGCGATGGCAGCACTATGGCTGTCGCTGCCTAAAGGCGGCGCTGGCCAGCGCCCGGAGGTAAAGCGTGAGCTGACGGTACTGATGCGCCCGCAGGTTGTCGGAGCACTGCTGACCACTGTTTTGAGTGCCGGGGCTATGTTTACGCTCTATACCTATATCTCACCCGTGCTGCAACGTATCACGCACGCAACACCGTCGTTTGTTACGCTGATGCTGGTATTGATTGGTGTAGGCTTTTCCATCGGCAACTATCTGGGCGGGCGTTTTGCGGATCGTTCGGTTAACGGCACGCTCAAAGGCTTTTTGACGTTGCTTATTATTGTAATGGCGGCCATGCCGTGGCTTGCCAGTACCGAACTCGGTGCGGCAATCGGTATGGTGGTATGGGGTACGGCAACCTTTGGCGTTGTACCGCCGTTGCAGATGCGAGTGATGCGCGTGGCTCATGAAGCGCCAGGCTTGTCATCGTCAGTGAATATCGGTGCCTTCAATCTTGGTAATGCGCTGGGTGCCGCAGCGGGTGGCATTGTGATTTCCAGCGGTCTCGGGTACAGCTTTGTTCCGGCAATGGGGGCGCTTATCGCGACGCTGGGCTTGCTGCTGGTGATTTTCTCCTCTTCCCGTCAGGCTATGCAGAAAGTCTGCAGCGCTGAGACTGAATAAGAGTCTACGGTCCTGAGAGCGACGGGCAACAGACTGCGGCATGTCTCATCGAATACTACCGTAAAAACGGCCCCAAAAGGGGCCGCAGAAAGGAGGGATGCAAGTGAACCTGCGTCAACGCAGATTTTGCGCTGTCACTACGCGCCGAGCGCCGACATAACGCTGCTGCCAGTAACTCTCGCTAAGTGAGGTTATCTGAATATCCCGGCCGGTGCGTGGCGACTGGATAAATTTGCCGTTGCCGACGTAAACGCCAACATGGTCCGCCGCACCGCGTCCACGAGTGCGAAAGAATACCAAATCGCCGCTCTGTAGCTCAGCGCGCTGAACCGGTGCGGCATCGCGCAGGTGATACATTTCATTGGCCGTTCGCGGGATACGAATTTTGACTAAATCTTTATAGGCGTAATAGACCAGTCCACTACAGTCAAAACCGGTACGAGGTGAACTGCCGCCCCAACGGTAGGGTTTGCCAATCTGATCCATCAGCTTGTTCATGGCCACTTTTTGGGCTTTTTGCACGCGCACCTTGTGTGCTGAAGCCAGAGTATTGCTTTTCAGGCAGCTGCGTTTGTTCTTTTTACGCCCGGTACAGGTTAGCGCGGTCGTTTCCAGGGACGGGGTAGACCGTAGCTTACCGCGACGCCGTGACGCCGTTTTGCGGTCACTGACCAGCGTTTTTTTCTTCAGGTTGCCTTTGCGTATCAGTGTGGTGCTGTGTTTTTTCTGTACCTTTTTTCCCGCAATCGCTTTGTGGGCAGAGGGTTTACCGTGAACCGTTGCCAGCGCTGAAGCGGGTAGGCTGGCCGCCAGCAGCATAGCGCACAGCGTTAACACCCTACGTTTTTTGGTTGCCACTCATAACTCTCCTGATGAGCGTTCGACGCGAATTGTGAAAGCTGGCAAATTCTAATCCAGAAATTTTTAGCATGGCTAATACTCTTTTGTTACAGAACCAGACAAAAATGGGATCGGCTACTTATCACGCGATTTCTTGCTAAAAAGGTTATTTTAAAGGCAATTTTATTGCAGCACTGTTGGCTCAGGGGTTAACCACGTAAAAGCAGGTGTTTTACCTCGCCGTCGGAGTGGCTACAATGTAAGGCTTACGCCTCAGCACGTACTAAGGAAGCAAGACAATGAGCAACACGATTGAAAAAATTGAGCGCCAGATCGCCGAAAACCCCATCCTTCTGTATATGAAAGGCTCTCCAAAACTGCCAAGCTGCGGCTTCTCTGCGCAGGCGGTACAGGCGCTGGCGGCCTGCGGCGAGCGTTTTGCTTATGTGGATATCCTGCAAAACCCGGATATTCGCGCTGAGCTGCCAAAGTACGCAAACTGGCCGACCTTTCCACAGCTGTGGGTTGACGGTGAGCTGGTTGGCGGCTGCGACATCATTATTGAAATGTATCAGCGCGGTGAATTACAGACGCTGATTAAAGAAACGGCTGCAAAACACAAGCCAGAAGAGTCAGACGCGCAGTAATCTGCCCGCCATAAAAAAAGCGACCCATCGGGTAATGCCAGTCATTTAAGCATTGAGATGAATATAAATTCATCATGATGCTTACAAGGAAAACGAAGGAATCAGGGGTTTAGTCCTGTTTTACTTCATTGATGGCTCGAATTATTGAGCCTCCTTTCCTTAAGTGACCAGCATTAACCCATCGGGTCGCTTTTTTATATCCGAAAGGCGCTTACGCCTCTTCAGGCAGTGGCAGCGGCCATCCGCCCAGGCGCTTCCAGCGGTTAACGATTTCGCAAAAAAGCTGGGTTGTTTGCTCGGTATCATAAAGCGCTGAGTGCGCCTGGCTTGAATCAAACGGGAAACCTGCGGCAATACAGGCTTTAGCCAGTACCGTTTGCCCCAGCGCCAGCCCGCTTAGTGCGGCAGTGTCGAAGGTGACAAACGGATGAAACGGGTTGCGCTTAAGTCCCGCGCGCTCTGCTGCTGCCATCAGGAAGCCGTGATCGAATGTAGCGTTATGTGCCACCATAATGGCGCGATTACAGCCGCTATCCTTAATCCCTTTGCGTACCATTTTGAAGATAGCGTGCAGTGCATCATATTCACTGACGGCTCCGCGCAGTGGGTTGCTGGGATCGATGCCGTTAAACGCCAGCGCTTCTGGCTGCAGTATGGCGCCTTCGAACGGTTCAACGTGAAAGTGCAGTGTTTCATCGGCGGTTAACCAGCCATCAGCATCCATTTTGAGCGTGATGGCGGCAATTTCCAGTAATGCGTCGGTGCTGGCATTAAAACCGGCAGTCTCTACATCGATAACCACGGGATAAAAGCCGCGAAAACGGTCGCACAGACCAGTGAGTTGAGCAGTATCGGACATCGGTGTCTCTTAATTTACGGGGAGAAGCAAGGCGTATTATGGCAAATTTCAGGGTGGGATGCAGCAGGCAGGGCGCGCTTGCGCCCTGCATCGGTCAGTTACCGAGGCCTTTACCGGCGTCTTTCGCTTCAATAAGCTCGATTTTGTAACCGTCCGGGTCTTCTACAAAAGCAATAACCGTGCTACCACCTTTGACCGGACCGGCTTCACGGGTGACATTCCCGCCATTGCGACGAATGCGCTCGCAGGCTTCGGCAGCATTATCCACGCTCAACGCGATGTGACCGTAGGCATTACCGAGATCGTAGCTTTCCACGCCCCAGTTATAAGTCAGCTCAATGACCGCTTCTTCGCTTTCCGGGCCATAGCCAACAAATGCCAGTGAGTACTTGTACTCCGGGTTTTCACTGGTGCGCAGCAGCGTCATGCCTAGTACATTAGTATAAAACTCAATGGAGCGTTGCAGATCGCCAACGCGCAGCATTGTATGAAGTAAGCGCATAAATTCCTCGTAAATATAATGGGTTATTTTTGGGACGTGCCGAACCCCGGCGTAAAGTATAGCGGCGCAATGGCGCCGCTATCAATCGAACTTGCTTACAGAGTGGGGTAGTCAGTGTAGCCTTCGGCACCCCCACCGTAGAAACTCTCCGGGCGCGGTGGGTTAAGCGGCGCGTTCTGGCGCAGACGCTCGGCGAGATCCGGGTTAGCGAGGAAATCGCGCCCAAATGCCACAGCATCAATGTAACCTGCCTCAATCAGTTTTTCTGCTTTCTCTGCCGTATAGGCACCTGCGCCGATAATCACGCCGTTAAAACGCTCACGTACCTGTTTACGGAAGGCTTCTGAATACGGTTTACCGCCCGCCCAGTCTGGCTCGGAAATGTGCAGATAAGCCAGGTTGCGTTTGTTCAGCTCGCTAATCAGCCACAGTGCAGCGTCTTCCTGGTCTTCACCGTTATCCAGCCCGTTGAATGGTCCAAGCGGTGAAATACGAATACCAATGCGATCGGCGCTCCAGGCTGCAATAGCTGCGTCAACCACTTCAAGCGTCAGACGCGAGCGGTTTTCGACGCTGCCACCGTACTGGTCGGTACGGTGATTTGAAGCGGGTGACATGAACTGATGCAACAGATAACCGTGTGCCGCGTGTAATTCAACGAGATCGAACCCCGCTTCGTTCGCATTCGCGACCGCCTGACGGAAATCAGCGATGATGCCCGGGATCTCGTTGAGTTCAAGCGCACGTGGGGTGGAGGTATCAACACGTACAGCTTTACCTTCCTCATCGCGCAATGTGGTACGGGTTTGCGCATTAATTGCAGACGGCGCGACCGGTGCAAGACCGCCCGGTTGCAGGCTTGAGTGTGAAATCCGCCCGGTATGCCACAGCTGTACCGCCATATGGCCGTTTTCAGCGTGTACGCCATCGGTGATTTTACGCCAGGCGGTAATCTGTTGTGGGCTGTGCAGGCCCGGTGCACCGGCATAGCCTTTAGCCTGGGCAGAAATCTGCGTCGCTTCGCTGATAATAAGCCCGGCACCGGCACGCTGGCGATAGTATTCACCCATCAGCGGCGTGGGAATGTCGCCCGGCTCAATACTGCGCAGGCGTGTCAGTGGTGCCATCAGAACGCGGTTCGGTACGTTAATGGCCCCGATGCGCAGCGGTGTGAACAGTTTTTCAGTTGTCATATGGATTCCTTAATAGACCGGTCGTCTTGTGTTGTTGTCATTCACTAAAATCACCGCCCGTTAAGAGACGGGCGTGATAATCGTGTTTTCTACCAGTGCCAGTGCACTTTGTAGCGGCACAGCGCTGCGGGAGATTTTGGCCTGCAGACTGGCACCCAGCCACAGGGCGTACAGCGCCTGAGCATGTGCCTGCGCATCACCAGTAAAGGTTAGGCTGTGTTCGTCATTGCGGCCACGAATCAACGTCGTAGCCAGCAAGGCAATCACTTTGCTGGCACCCAAATCGAGCGCCGAGCGCATCTCTTCGGAGAGATCGCACACTTCAGCAGAAAGCTTGACCGTCAGGCAGTCGCACATCATGCCGCTTTCACAGAAGTTATTAAGCCCGATGCGATACCAGGCCAGCAGCAATTCACGGGCGCTGGCGTCACGGCGGGCAAAATGCTCGCTCAAGCGTTGCCCGGAAGTGGTGTAATAGCGCTTGAGCATTTCCACCCCAAATGCCTCTTTGGAGGGAAAGTAGTGATAAAACGACCCCTTAGGCACACCAGCGGTTCGCAGCAATTCGCTTAATCCCATTCCGGTAAAGCCGAGCTGTAAACTGAGCTGCTCGCCGGTGGCCAGTAAGTGCTCGCGAGTGTCATGTTCTGTTTTCTTGTTCATAGCGCGTTACTGTAATAGACCGGTTGGTCTATTACAAGTGTAAAATAACCCCCGTGACTACACGGGGGGAAATTCATGCTGTGCGACAGGGTTGGGTCACATCGAGATTCGGTCGATAAACTTTCGTTTTCACATCCATCATGCCCAGTAGGGTATCAAACAGGTTATCCTGGGAGATGTCTCGCGACGCGGCTTCTTTTTGCAGGCAAGTCTTACTGAGACTGAACTGATTAGCGTAGCCGTCTGACAGCCAGAACAGAAAGGGGATACGGATTTGCTCCTGTGGTGCCAGCATACGTGGTGTACCGTGCAAGTACATTCCTGATTCGCCCAGTGACTCGCCGTGATCAGACAGATACACCAGCGCAGTATTCATTTGCCCCTGGCGCGCGCGCAGCTTATCGATAGTACGGCTGACAATATCATCAGTATAAAGAATGGTGTTGTCATAGGTGTTTACCAGTGACTGACGGTCACAGTCTTCTATCTGATTAGTATCGCAGGTGGGTGTGAAGCGCCGGAACTGCGCAGGATAGCGCTGATAATAGGCCGGACCGTGGCTGCCCATAATGTGCAGTACGATAACCGAGTCGCGCTGAAGACCATCCAGTACGTTATCGAGTCGGTACAGTTCGGCCTCGTCCAGGCAGGAACCATTTTTACACAGGTCTTTTAGCTGCCAGCGCGTCATATCGGTAAAATTCACGCGACTACAGGCGCCTTTGCAGCCGCCGTCATTTTCGCGCCACAATACATTAATACCGGCATGTTTGAGAACATCCAGTACCCCTTCGGTATAACGTGCGGTGTTCGCGCTGTAGTTTTGGCGCGTCATGTTGGAGAACATGCACGGCACTGACACCGCAGTTTCTGTCCCGCAGGAGGTCGCATTGTTAAACCACACAACGCCCTGCTGTTTAAGCTGGGGGTTTGTTTCTCGTGAATAGCCGCCGAGGGAATAGTTCTGTGCCCGCGAGGTTTCACCGACCACCAGTACGACCACGGTTTTTTTAGTCGATTGCGTCAGCAGCGGACCTTTTTTCGCATCTTCACCCAGGCGGGTAAGGGTTTTATTGGCTGAGAACCATTTGTCTTTGCTGTAGTTACCGATAGCACTGATGTAGTTAGGGGGAATGACCAGTTTGGCGATACCGTTAGTATTGCGAAACAGCGAGGCGTAGTCTTTATAAAACACCGACGCAATCAGCAAAATCAGCGCGATTGCTCCCAGAATGCTCAGCCCACGAACCAGCAGGCTGTACCACCATTTACCAGGTGTGATAGTCATGGTGCCGACCAGTAACGCTGGCACCACGCCAGCCAGTATCAGCCAGATCACAAGCTTTGGTGTTACCAGCGTAAGGGCCTCTTGCTGGTTGGTTTCAAAGACGTTAACCATCATGTTGGTGTCGATAACCACGCCATAACTGTACATGAAGTAATTAGCGCCAGCGCAGCCGATGATAAGTAGCATTACCAGCGGCTTACGCAATAACGGCAGATTGATGATGCTAAAGATAATCAGCCAGGCGCTGAACAGTACCACGGGCACGGAGGCGGCGAAGAGCCACTCGCGAAAAGTTAGCATGCCAATTGCCTGCCAGCTGCGTTTAATAAACAGCACATTGACAAGAGTAAACAGCGTGGCGCACAGCAAATTAAACTGCATATCGTTACAACGTAACTTTTTAAGCGTCGGCATAGGACATTCCGTTTTACAAAACTCCGCGCAGTGTGCACGTTTAACATTAGCGAAACCTTAGCGCTAAAAATGGATGAAATTTCACCTGCACTCTTGCATCTGTTACGCACAACGGCTTCAATTCGGATATATACGCTAATGAGGAGTTGGTGTGGCTGAACAGCTGGAGTTTTTCCCGGTCCCAAGTCCCTGTCGTGGTATCTGTCAGTCAGATGAGCGCGGCTATTGCCGTGGCTGTATGCGCAGTCGTGATGAGCGTTTCAACTGGCAGCACTTCACCAATGCGCAAAAGCAGGACGTACTGCGTCTGTGTCGCCAGCGCCTGCTGCGCAAATTACGCACAACCAAACCCACCTCTGATGACGAAGGCTGGCAACCATCGCTGTTTTAATCGTTTAACCCCGCTATACTCGGCGTAAATTTTCGTTAAGAGGAAGCACCACGATGGTTGAGCGTATTGTCACGGCGCCGCAGGGGCCGGAGTTCTCGCGCATGATTATGGGCTACTGGCGTCTTATGGAATGGAATATGACGCCCCAGGCGCTGCTGGCATTTATTGAGCAGCATCTGGATGCTGGCATTACTACCGTGGACCACGCCGACATTTACGGCGATTACCAGTGTGAAGTCGCTTTCGGTGACGCACTGCGCCTGGCGCCTGCGCTACGTGAGCGTATGCAGGTGGTCAGCAAATGCGGCATCGCAACGCGCGCAAAACCGCACAATACCATTGGCCACTACATCACCGAGCGCAACCACATCATCCACAGCGCTGAGCAGTCGCTGAAAAATCTCGCCACTGATCGTCTCGACCTGCTACTTATTCACCGCCCGGATCCGCTAATGGACGCTGACGAGGTGGCCGAAGCTTTTCTGAACCTGCACCAGAGTGGCAAAGTTCTGCATTTTGGGGTGTCAAACTTCACTCCCGCGCAGTTCGCACTGTTGCAGTCCCGTCTGCCATTTACGCTTGCCACCAACCAGGTTGAGATATCGCCACTGATGCAGGATACGCTGCTTGATGGCACACTCGATCAGCTCCAGCAGTTGCGTATTCGTCCAATGGCCTGGTCGTGCCTGGGCGGCGGACGTCTGTTTAGCGACAGCAGTTGTGAAACGCTGCGCCAGGAACTCAAGGCAGTAGCACAGGAAACCGGCGCTGACAGCATTGAGCAGGTGGTGTATGCCTGGATTCTGCGCCTGCCGTCGCGTCCGCTGCCTATTATTGGCTCCGGCAAAATTGCCCGTGTTATCGATGCACTGGGGGCCTTGAAGCTGGAGATGACACGCCAGCAGTGGTTCCGCATTCGCAAAGCCGCACTGGGGTACGACGTCCCCTGATAGTGTTTCGCGATGTCTGTCGCGGCGAATAAGCCCGTTATGTAATAAGCTTAACGGGCGATATTAACCTCAGGGAGACGACATGAAACTGAAACCATTATCAACGGGTATTGCTTTGCTCTTTGTCTGTGGCTCGGCGCTGGCGGCGAGTGAAGAGGTGAAGATGAATCTGGTCACTGCTCAGGGCGTAGGGCAGGAAATCGGGACGGTAAACATTGACGAAACGGATAAGGGACTGACCTTCACCCCGGATCTTAAGGCGCTGCCGCCTGGGGAACATGGGTTTCATATCCATGCTAAAGGCAGCTGTGAGCCAACGATGGTTGACGGCAAAGCGGTGGCTGCCGGAGCGGCAGGTGGACATTTTGACCCACAGAATACCGGTAAGCACCTTGGCCCCGAAGGCAACGGCCACCTCGGTGATCTGCCTGCGCTGACGGTTGACGCCGATGGCAAAGCAACCCAGCCCGTGACGGCGCCGCGCATCAAGAAAATCGAGGAAATCAAAGGGCTGGCCATTATGGTCCACGCCGGTGGCGATAATATGGCCGATCATCCGAAACCGCTTGGCGGCGGGGGCGAACGCTTCGCCTGCGGTGTTATTCGCTAAGCGCTTTTCCGGGCGGTGCATCATTTGCCGGGATGGCCTGCTCCAGCTGTTGCAGCGAGCAGTACAGCCGCCAGATGATGCCCGCCAGTTCACGCGCCGCTGGACCCGGATGGCGCGACAGCGTATCACACATTTTCAATAGCTCAGCCAGCGACTCGGCCAGCGGTCGCGGGCGCACACCTCGTTCACTCATAATATCGCGTAACGTGGCGATGCAGACATCACGTACTCTGGAGAGGGGATCGAAACGAGCCTGCCAGTCCCGCAGTTGCCACACGACGTGAGAGCAGTTAATCAGCACTACGCCCCAGCGCAGCAGCCAGCGGCGTGAGAGGTCGTCCTTGCTACTGCTGAGCTGGCTGATGTGGTGATACACCAGTGATTCAAATTCTCCTTCAGCACGCACTGGCCGCTGGCTGAGCTGGTCTATAAAGCCGCGGCGCAGGGCACGAATGTGACGTTTACTTTTGCGCTGATCTGAACTGGGGCGCAGTACCGAAAACGCCACCCAGCACAGCGATACACCAATGACCTTGGCCAGATTGTCGTTCAGAAAAGCCGAGAAGTCGTACTCAGGTGGATTGGTGACAGCGATAAACGAGCCCATAAAGACAATCAACTGGCCCCACAACCCAGCGAACTTTTTCTGCTGTAGCTTAAAGAGTTGCAGCGTGACCAGCAGCGGCAGCAGGAAAATCAGGAACTGCCACAGCTGGCTTATCTGTACCATCAGTCCAAATTTGACCACGAAACTGAAAAGGGACAGCAGCGCGAGCGTGCGTAGCAGCAGGCTCACTGAACCTACCGGCGAGGCAGCGGAGGAATAGAGCACACAGCAGATGGCGGCAAGCGTCATCGCCGCACTCCCGGCTTCCCATGAGGTCGCAATACACCAGGCGCCGGTTAACGTAATAACGCAGAAGGTACGAAACGCGCTCCAGCTGTTCTCGGCGTTATCGGTATGGCGTGCAAGTGCCGGTGCGCCAGGTGGCGTTAAAGGTCGGGCGGGAGAGGCGGTTTCCAGCTGGCGTAGCCAGCGGCTGCTGTTAAGGTACAGCCAGCAGAAATAGCGCAGACGCAGCCAGAAAGCGCGGTGGCGGTAATCGTCGCTATTGTCTGGCGCAATGTGCTGTAACAGTCGCGCAATGCTGTATTTATCAGCCTGCGGTTTTGCCAGCTCGCGAAGCAATGTTTCCAGCAGCGGCCAGAGGTGTGCCGGGGCCTGCGGCCAGTTAAGCAGCATACGACGAAGGCTCGAAATAACACTTGTCAGGCGCAGCTGCTGGTGGAGCAAATAGTTCAGTAGCGCATTTTGTTGGCGAAACCGGTAATGGCTCCAGAAAGCCTGAATACGTAGCAGATTCATCGTCAAAATCTGGCCGATGACGTTTTCATGGGCTGCGCGGATGGCGTCGGTTGTCTGTGGTTGCCATAAGAGACTGGCGTGTTCCAGCAGCCGGGCATGCATATTTTTCAGGGCGCTGAGTAAGGCGTTACCGTCAGAAGTGCTCGGTAGCACCATCATCATAAAACCACCACACAGAATGCCGATCATCACTTCGCATACCCGCGCCTGTGCAATGTCCCAAAGTTCCGTGGTTTCAAGCGTATTAACCATCGGGAAGGCAATAATTGCTGCGGTGTAGCCCGCCAGCGCAAAGCCGTAAGCTACATTGTTCTGGTATTGGCTGGAGATCCAGGTACAGGCTGAGAGCCAGGCGGCCATAGCAAAGGTAAACAGCCACGGGTCGTTAAGCGTATGCCCGGCAATAATCAGCGAGGCGGTAGCGCCAATAAGGCTACCGACAATGCGCCCGAGACTTTTACTGATAACTCCGCCTACGGTCGGGAAACTTACCACTGCCGCAGACGTCATTGCCCAGTACGGCTCATCGAGATTAATTGCGTAAGCAATGCTAAGCGCAAGGCACATGGCAAGACTGTTGCGAAGTGCATAGCGCCACTGAGCGCCGGTTGCCTTGCCCCACGGTGTGTTTTGCCAGTCAAGCCCGCTCAGGTTCATGGTTGCGTTAGCGCTGGATTGATACGGTGCAGGTTGTGCCGGAGACCAGCGTAATATCGCCGGGGATATCAGTCAGCGCAATACGCACCGGCACGCGCTGCGCCAGCCGTACCCAGGGGACGTTGGGTTTAATATCCGCGACCAGACCGCTGTCGGTCTCAACGCTTTGGTCGTAAATTGCACGTCCGATGCTTTCGACTTTTCCCGTAAGCCGGGTATGGCTGCTGTAAAGCGTGACAGTGGCGCTGTTACCGGGCTTGATGTGGCGCAGTTTAGTTTCTTCAAAATAACCCACAACATAAAACGAGTGGCTGTCGACCAGGGCAAACACCGGGTTCCCGCTGATGGCGTAGCTGCCAGTGCGGGTTGAAAGGTTGGTTATCCAGCCGTCTACCGGTGCGCGCACAGTGGTTTGCTCAAGCTGCCAGTTTGCCTGTTCAAGCGTTGCCTGTGCGGCTTTTACCGTGGCCTGCATGGCTTTTACATTCAGATCGGCGCTGTCCATATCTTCAGCAGAGATATAGTTGCCGGAAAGATGATGGCGGCGGCTCGCTTCATTGGCGGCTTTTGCAAGGTCTGACTGTGCCTTTGCCAGCTGTGCCTGGGCATTCAGCACGGTAATGCGAAAAGGTGTGTCATCAATCTGAAAAAGCGTTGTGCCAGCCTTCACAAACTGGTTGTCCTTGACCATTAGTTTTGAAATGGTGCCGGAGACCTGCGGTGTGATGCCAATCTGCTCAGCACGCACTTTGCCATCGCGCGTCCAGGGCGACTGCATGTAATAATTCCAGATAAGCCAACCGGCGATAAGCGCCAGAGCAAGGACAATGAGCGTGGAGAAATACTTCAGTGTTTTGAGATTCATCGTGTCAGCCAACCACCAGCGCAACCAGCCCCAGGCAAACCGACAGGGCGAAGAGTGAGAGATCCATCAACGTGGGGTGCCAGATTTCACCGGAGTACATCCAGTCGCGCAGCAGATGGTGTGCGATAAGCCAGATAAAAAAACCGACAAAAACAGCTTTAAATAGCGGCGGGAAATAGACGGATGCGCCAAGAATCAAGTCCTGAAGCGGCATTCCCGGTGGTGAAAGCAGGGCGCTCATGCGGCACAATCCTTTACTATAAGTATCATGACTGCCGTTTCCTGATGCAGGGTTGTACACTTATAAGATGCAACGTTACGATTAACATGACAGAATTTGCGGGTTTGTTCATGGGATTTCTGCGCTGGCACGCGTAGTCTAATGTGGCTATAATAACTTAGCAAGCTAATTATAAGGAGATGAAATTGGAATCGCCATTAGGTTCGGATCTCTCGCGTCTGGTACGTATCTGGCGTGCGCTGATCGATCATCGCCTGAAGCCTCTGGAACTGACGCAGACGCACTGGGTAACGCTGCATAATATCCACCAGTTACCGCCAGAGCAGTCGCAGATACAACTGGCCAAAGCCATCGGTATTGAACAGCCGTCGTTAGTGCGTACGCTCGATCAGTTGGAAGAAAAAGGATTAATTGCACGTCAAACCTGCGCAAGTGACAGGCGTGCGAAGCGAATAAAGCTGACAGAAAAAGCAGAGCCGCTGATTGAGAAAATGGAAGACGTCATTAATAAAACGCGCCGGGAAATTCTTGCAGGTATCAGTCAAGAAGAAGAAAAACTGCTTATCAGCCTTATCGCTCGTCTTGAGCAAAACATCATTGACCTCCAGTCCCAGAGCTAATCAATAACCCCATGCCGCCAGCGGTGATGGGGTTTTTAAATCAGATAACGCTTCACCGTTTTTCAGCACATGTTAACAGGCAGTTTTTCATGCGCGTCGCGCTTCAGTAGCGTGAGAAAGTGAATCGGGGAGGGATGATAACGGCGATGCTTTAGCACCGCCGCAATCATTAACGCGGGGAAACGGTTATCTGACGACCATTGCTGGCAAGTGCTACACGCTGACCAGCAGAGAAGCGGGTATTACCTTGTTTCTGCACCACCATGATGGTGTTGCCATCGTCTTTGCGGATTTCCAGTTCAACGCCCTGCGTTTTGTTCAGAGATCCCTGAACCTGCTGACCCGCGACACCACCAGCCACTGCGCCAGCAGCCGTTGCCAGCGAGCGCCCCGTCCCGCCACCAATGGTGTTGCCAAGGAAGCCGCCCAGCACTGCACCGCCGATAGCACCAATCACGTTCTCATCGCTGCCAGCCTGAATCTGTACCGGGCGCGTGCTAACAATGGTGCCGTAGGTTACGTTCTGCACTTGTTTGGCTTCGGAGGCGCTGTATACATCGCCGGAAAGCGTACTCGTATTGGCGCAACCCACCAGCGTTAACCCGACGAAGGAAACAACCAGTACTCGTGAAATCATTGATGAATCTCCTGTTCACAAAAAAATGCCCGGACGGGCATCCATTCATAGCCAAATTATATGGCATTCAACCATAAAGTTTCATGCTATTCCCTGGTCATTTGGCCGAAAAAGCGTAACGGAAGTCATCTTAATCATTGTTAAACCAATGATAAGAAAGATAAAAATAAAAGTTATGCAATCAGATAAATGGATAAAACTTATTCAGCTTTGTTAGGAAATATTGCTGATTCGTGGCATTGGTAATGGCTTTATGGTGGAGTAAGCGCTCTGCGAACGGTGATAAATGAAGGAATCGTGAATGAAAGCAGGTCGCTATATCGGTGTGATGTCCGGAACGAGTCTTGATGGTGTGGACGTGGTACTCGCCGCGATTGATGACAACATGGTGGCTCAGCAGGCCAGCTATTCCCATCCCGTTCCGCTGCAAATTAAACAGGACATTCTGGCGATTTGCCAGGGGCAACCACTCACCTTGTCACAATTTGGCAGGCTGGATACCCGACTTGGACGGCTGTTTGCTGACGCCGTCCAGGGGTTAATGACGCAGGAAAACCTCCATCCGCGCGATGTGGTAGCCATTGGCTGCCACGGGCAAACCGTGTGGCACGAGCCTGAGGGTGAAGCGCCACACTCGCTGCAAATTGGTGATAACAATCAGATTGTCGCTCGTACCGGGGTGACGGTGGTCGGAGACTTTCGTCGGCGCGATATGGCTCTTGGCGGGCAGGGCGCACCGCTGGTGCCGGCGTTTCATCATGCGCTGCTGTCGCACCCGGCAGAGCGGCGTATGGTGCTTAATGTCGGCGGTATCGCCAATCTGTCCTTCTTATTTCCGGGCCAGCCGGTACGCGGATTTGATACTGGTCCTGGCAACATGCTACTTGATGCCTGGGTCTGGCGCCAGAAGGGGCAACCTTATGATAAGGATGCTCAGTGGGCGCGCACTGGTCATGTTGTGCTGCCGCTGCTGCAACAGATGCTGAGTGACCCTTTTTTTGCAGCTCTCGCACCCAAAAGCACAGGGCGTGAATATTTTAATTACGGCTGGCTTGAACGCCATCTTGCGGCTTTCCCGGGACTTGCCGGTGAAGATGTGCAGGCAACACTGGTTGAACTTAGCGCGGTATCCGTGTCAGAACAGGTGCTGCTGGGGGGCGGCTGCGATCGTCTGCTGGTTTGCGGCGGCGGTGCACGTAATCCCTTGTTGATGACGCGTCTGGCCGGGCTTTTGTCGGGGACAGAAGTGTCCACAACCGACATCCTGGGCATCAGCGGTGATGACATGGAAGCGCTGGCGTTTGCCTGGCTTGCGGCACGGACAATATCCGGCCTGCCGGGTAATCTGGCCTCGGTTACCGGTGCAAGCCGTGAAACGGTGTTGGGCGCCATTTTCCCTGCCGATGGGCAACGTAGCGTACTGTGACGCGCATGATTTGTGCCACAGGTATGTAAGAATCGGAGTTTACTGAAATGACCGCCGGGTTTGAGACCGTACACTCGGTAAAGAAAATAACGGCAGAAGGTGCCGGACAATAAAATATTTCAGGAATCCGCCATGAAAAAACTGCTTATTCTCACGTTGCCTGCGCTGCTGGTGGGTTGTAGTTACTACAACGCGTTTTATAACTCAATGTTCGACAAAATGAACACCGATACGTTGCAGTATCAGTGTGATGAAAAGCCGCTGACGGTAACGCTGAACAATTCAAGCCAGGAAGTAAGCTTTGTGTATGACAACAAACAACTTCATCTGAAGGAGGGGATTTCTGCCTCAGGCGCACGTTATACCGACGGTATTTACGTGTTCTGGTCTAAAGGGGATACCGCAACCGTTTATCAGCGTGACAGCATTGTGTTAAACAACTGTCAGCTACAGAAGTCATAGCGTTGAGATTTTTGCGGGCGCGGCGCACAATAGCCTTACCCGCATATTTCATAGACTTAACGCCATGACCGACTCGCATGATTTACAGCAGATTGCCCATCTGCGCCGTGAATACACTAAAGGTGGCCTGCGCCGCCGCGACCTGACCGATGCACCGCTGCCGCTGTTTGAGCGCTGGCTGGCGCAGGCCTGTGAAGCGCGCCTGAGTGACCCGACGGCGATGGTCGTTGCTACCGTAGATGAAAGCGGCCAGCCGTATCAACGTATTGTGCTACTTAAACACTTTGATGAGCGCGGCATGGTTTTTTATACCAATCTCGGCAGCCGTAAGGCGCACCAAATCGAACATAACCCCCGCGTGAGTCTGCTGTTTCCCTGGCATATGCTGGAGCGCCAGGTCATGGTGCAGGGCCAGGCCGAGCGTTTGTCGACGCTGGAAGTGATGAAATATTTTCACAGCCGTCCGCGTGACAGCCAGATTGGTGCCTGGGTTTCAAAACAGTCGAGCCGTATTTCCGCGCGCGGCGTGCTGGAAAGCAAATTTCTCGAAATCAAAAACAAATTCCTGCAAGGCGAGGTGCCGTTGCCGAGTTTCTGGGGCGGTTATCGCATCAGCATTGACCAGATGGAGTTCTGGCAGGGTGGTGAAAACCGTCTCCACGACCGTTTTTTATACCAGCGTGCGGGAGATGCCTGGAAAATAGACCGCCTCGCTCCCTGAACCGGACAAATAGTTAGCGTAAGCGCTGGCGCTGTAAGGGCCAGCGCTTTATTCTATGTGCTCCCTGAATTTGACATTCGCAGGTCTTGCGAATAGCCGTGTACCGGCAAAGGTGCAGTCCGATTTATACATGGAGAATTTGATGGCGAGTAATCTCATTCAACAATTGCAAGAGCGGGGCCTGGTGGCCCAGGTGACGGACGAGGATGCGTTAGCAGAGCGACTGGCGCAGGGGCCAATTGCCCTCTATTGTGGCTTCGATCCTACCGCCGACAGCTTGCATTTGGGCCATCTGGTTCCGTTGCTGTGCCTTAAGCGCTTCCAGCAGGCCGGGCACAAACCCGTTGCGCTGGTGGGCGGGGCGACCGGTCTTATCGGCGATCCGAGCTTTAAGGCAACTGAACGTAAACTCAATACGGAAGACACCGTGCAGGAGTGGGTGGAAAAAATCCGCCGCCAGGTGGCACCATTCCTGGATTTTGACTGCGGTGACAATGCGGCAATTGCAGCCAACAACTACGACTGGTTTGGTAGCATGAACGTACTGACGTTCCTGCGCGATATTGGCAAGCACTTCTCTGTTAACCAGATGATTAACAAAGAAGCCGTGAAGCAGCGTCTGAACCGTGACGATGTAGGCATCTCGTTTACCGAGTTTTCTTATAACCTGTTGCAGGGTTACGACTTTGCCTGCCTGAACAAGCAGCACGGTGTGGTGCTGCAAATTGGTGGTTCTGACCAGTGGGGCAACATTGTTTCTGGTATCGATTTAACGCGTCGTTTGCACCAGAACCAGGCCTGGGGCCTGACTGTCCCGCTGATTACCAAATCAGACGGCACGAAGTTTGGTAAAACCGAAGGCGGCGCGGTCTGGCTTGATCCGAAGAAAACCAGTCCGTTCAAGTTCTACCAGTTCTGGATCAATACCGCTGATGCTGACGTGTATCGCTTCCTGAAGTTCTTCACCTTTATGAGCCTTGAAGATATCAACGCGCTGGAAGAAGAAGACAAAAACAGCGGCGTAGCACCCCGTGCCCAGTATGTCCTGGCAGAAGAAGTGACCCGTCTGGTACACGGTGAAGAAGGTCTGGCCGCAGCACAGCGTATTACGGCAAGCCTGTTCAATGGCAACCTCGGTGATCTGACCGAAGAAGACTTCGCGCAATTGGCGCAGGATGGTGTGCCGATGATTGAACTGGACAAGGAGGCTGACCTTCAGCAAGCGCTGGTCGATTCCGGGTTGCAGCCGTCCCGTGGTCAGGCACGTAAATCTATTGCGCAGAACGCTATTACCATTAATGGCGAAAAGCAGAGCGAGCCGGAATACCGCTTCAGCGAGGCCGACCGTCTGTTTGGGCGTTATACCCTGCTGCGTCGCGGGAAGAAAAACTACTGTCTGGTGTGCTGGAAGTAATTTCTGACACCAGAGGGCGCGGGTGATACCGCGCCCTTTATTTTTGGCAAGGCATAACAACACGTCGTTCGCGGAACACATCATGAAAAACATTCTCGCCATTCAGTCTCACGTGGTTTTTGGCCATGCGGGTAACAGCGCGGCTGAATTTCCTATGCGCAGGCTGGGGGCAAACGTCTGGCCGCTGAATACGGTACAGTTTTCCAATCATACCCAGTACGGCCAGTGGACTGGCTGTGTGATGCCACCTGAGCACTTAACTGAGATTGTTCAGGGCATTGACAATATTGGACAGCTTAAACGCTGTGACGCGGTGCTAACCGGTTATCTTGGGTCAGCTGAACAGGGTGAGCATATTCTGGGTATTGTTCGTAAAGTCAAAGCGGCAAACCCAAAAGCACTGTGGTTTTGCGATCCGGTCATGGGGCACCCTGAGAAAGGCTGCATTGTGGCACCGGGCGTGGCGGAGTTTCACGCACGCTACGCGCTACCTGCCTGCGATATCATAGCGCCGAACCTGATTGAGCTGGAAATGCTCAGCGAGCGCACCGTCAGCACGCCGCAGGAAGCGGTGGCAGCGGCACGGGTACTGATTGAAAAAGGGCCGAAGGTAGTGCTGGTTAAACATCTGGCGCGAGCAGGTTATCGTCAGGACCGCTTTGAAATGCTGCTGGTGACCGCAGAGGATGCCTGGCATATTGCCCGTCCGCTGGTTGATTTTGGCATACGTCAGCCCGTGGGCGTGGGGGATGTCACCAGCGGACTGATGCTGGTGAAACTGCTTCAGGGCGAAGCGCCAAAACCGGCCCTTGAGCATGTGACTGCCGCAGTCTATGCGCTGATGACCGTCACGCACCAAATGGGTGAGTATGAGCTTCAGGTTGTGGCCGCACAGGACGGCATTGCCACACCACCCGAATGGTTTGAAGCCACACTCATGTCATGACGTTACACTAACAAAAAACCGCTCCAGCGAGCGTGAGCGGTTTTTATATGCCCGGCAGGTTCGCTGACCGGGAGAGCATTACAGCCCTTCAGCCACCAGGGCCGCTTTCACAGCCGGTCTTTCTTCCATTCGGGTCATAAACTGTGCAACGTTCTTCAGCTCGCTGATATCAAGCTTCACGGCCAGCGCCCAGCGCAGCACGGTAAACAGGTAAGCATCAGCGATGGTAAAGCGCAGGCCCATCAACCACTGCTTGTCGTTAAGCTCCTCGTCCACATACGCCAGTTTTTGTTCCAGCGTCTCACGCGCAATCACTTTGTACTCGTCTGGGGTGTTCGGGCGAAATAACGGGGTAAAGCCTTTGTGCAGTTCTGTTGCGATAAAGTTCAGCCATTCCAGCGTGTGGTAGCGCGTCAGACTGCCTGCCGGGGCCAGCAGCTGGCGGTCTGGTACCTTGTCTGCGATATACTGCACAATCGCAACGCCTTCAGTCAGCATTGTGCTGTCGTCCAACTGCAAAGCCGGGACCTGTCCTTTTGGGTTGATATCGAGATAATTGTCGCCGCTTTCAGTTTGCTTTGTTGCCAGGTCCACTTTCACCAGCGTGAAGTCCAGACCGCTTTCACGCAGCACGATATGAGGAGAGAGGGAACAGGCGCCGGGCTTGTAATACAGTTTCATCGATAACTCCTTGCAGTGACGAAGATAGCTGATGGTAGTACGCCGGGCGACAAAAAAAAAGCCACCTGCGTGAGGCAGGTGGCTTTATGCAAAAGCAGAACGTTATGCGGTGGCTTCTTTACCGGCAACCGTACTGTCATCGTGGGTCATGCGGTTGAGCATCGGGGCGGTCAGCAGCATGATAGCGGCAATAACAGCGGTCACAATACCAATCTGCATAAACACACGGCCATAGACTTCAAGTGACACCAGCGGGTCGGTCACGTTTTCCGGCACGGCCATCAGGGCAGCCACTTTACCAGCGATAATTGCCGCACCGGCGGTGGTCAGGAACCAGCTACCCATAATAAAGCCCATCAGGCGCTGCGGAACCAGCTGCGCCACCATAGCAAGGCCGAGGCCTGAAATCATCAGTTCACCGATGCTCTGCAGTGCATAGCTCAGAATCAGCCAGTTCACAGACACGATACCAGCGTCAGTGGCAAACTTCGCGCCCAGCGGCAGTACCAGGAAGGCACAGGAGCACAGCACCATGCCAATGGCAAACTTGTGCGGCATTGGCAGACGGTCACCCATTTTATTGTAGATAGCGGCCAGAATCGGGCTGGCGACCATAATCCAGAACGGGTTCAGTGCCTGATACTGCTCAGGTGCAAAAGCAATACCGAGAATAGAGTGCTCAACGTTGCGGATTGCAAAGAAGTTCAGCGAGGTCGGCATCTGGTTGTACAACACAAAGAACACAATAGCCTGAAGCATCAGCACAAACGCAACAATCATCTTGCGGCGTGCAGCACCGTGCATGGCAAACGTTTCTTTCGCAAACAGCGCGACGATACCCAGCACGATAACACCCAGCGCCATACGCGCGATCTCCTGATGATGCAGAAGCCAGGTCGCGATAGCGATAACAATGACCACGCCAACCAGCGTTGCCAGCAGCTTACCCATATTCACCGGGGCAAAGTCCGGCTTTGAACCGTACTCTTTCACCCAGTGACGGCAGAACATAAAGTTCACTACGGTAATCAGCATCCCAACCACGCTCAGCGCGAAGGCAACGCTCCAGCCAAAGTGCTCAGCGAGCCACGGTGTGGCGAGCATGGAGAAGAACGAACCGATGTTGATGGACATGTAGTACATGGTAAATGCACCGTCCAGACGCGGATCGTCTTTCTCATAGCAGGTTGAAAGCAGGGCTGAGGGGTTCGCTTTAAACAGACCGTTACCGACGGCGATAGTCGCCATACCGATGTAAACGATGCCCGCATCATGACCGGACCACGCTACCAGCGCATAACCCAGCGCCAGAACGATTGCACCGAGCAAAATCACGCGTTTGGTGCCCAGTACTTTGTCACCAAGCCAGCCACCAACGGCCACCAGGCCATAAACCAGTGCACTGAAGGAGGCGAAGAGCGTCACGGACTCGGCTTCGGACATGCCAAGCTGCCTGACCAGGTAGACCGCCATGATCCCCTGCAGGCCGTAAAAGCCAAAGCGCTCCCATAATTCTATAGAGAAGATGAGATAGAACGATTTCGGCTGTTTGAAAGCGTTAAGACTCACGTTTTCTGTTGGTTTGTTGTTTGCTGTCGACACATATACCTCTTATTTTGCATCCCATTTGAACGGGGACCACGTCGCGCGACCTGCCGGTAAGCGCTACTTATAATTATGTATGGAAGGGAGAAACGGCGGGTAATGTTCCCTATCCTGACAGAATCAGCAAGGCCTGTGACACATTTGGTTACATATGAGCGAAATGGAATAATCGCCACTTAAGTGAAATGTTATCCAGTGTTAAATTTTATTAAATGCCCTATGGTCGAATATTTATCTCTGACAGGTGGTTTTATGGACGCTTATGGGGATATGTTCTGCTGAAATGAGGCTTTTCTGGTTGATAAGGCCAGTCATTGATAAAAAAGCGGTGTGATGTGCCATCACAGGCGCGTTAACACCAGTAATGGCAATGGGTTAGCGGGTATTAGCACGGTGAAGTTTAACAGAATGTTACGAGAGTGATCCAGCTCGCAGAATGATAGAAAATTCCTGCCATTAAAAAACAATCTACCACTTATGGTGGTTTTATGACGGAGGTGAGCGAGGTTTCAACGAAGATAACAGGGCGAATAATCTGACGCAGTAGTGATGCTTACGAATGATGGCTATCGGTACGGGACTGAGGCAGAAAAATCAGCAGTACTCCGCACACTATCGTTACCACCCCTGCCAGCGCCTGCCAGCGCAATGGCTCGTTCCATCCAGGTAAAAAGACAGCCGCCAGCCAGACCAGTACATAGCTCAAGCTCAGCAACGCGCAGGCCTGGCTGAGAGCAAGGCGGTGCAAAGCAAAGAACCAGCAGACCATCGATGCCAGGTAGCCCAGTAGCCCCAGCAACAGGGCAAGGGTTCCTGCTTTGCCATGCAGCACATGTTGTATGAGCGCGACAGGTTCGGTGACGGAGGGGAGCGTCACCATTGCATGGCGTAAGGTCAATTGCGCAATACTGACCAGTAAAACGCTCATCAGCGCCTGAATAAATCCCATCACATACTGCTCCCGAGAATAGCAATACCAGCCATAATCAGCCCCACACCGCACCAGTGGCGCACGCTAACTGGCTCGTGCCAGATAAAACGCGCAGCAAGGGTGACCCAGACAAAATTAAGGCTAAGCATAGGGTAGGCAATACCCACCGGCAGGCGCTGTAGCACCATCAGCCACAGCAACATGCCAAATCCCAGCATGACAAGCGCCAGCCCCAACCATAGCGCCCGGTGCCGCCCACGCCGCTTTAGAGGAACGGCTCGAGTGGCCTGCTTCTGGCATAACTGGCCGAGGCTGCTGAGCAGACTTGCAAGGAAAAGGCACAGGCCAGCCATCATTGTGGCAGATACTCCACCACAGCCATACGGTCGATTATCTTTACAGCGTTAGGCGGCGGTAACGGCAGGTCGTTAATGGTGCCTTCACGGTTAAGTCGAATCAACAGACTAATCGGCCCCTGTTGACGATGCTCTGCCAGCCAGTGGCTCAAGTCTTCCCAGGAAACAAAACGATCTTGTGCATCCGGGTAAGATAGTCCGTAGTTCAGCTCGCCTTTCTGACCAAGTAAGATAATGTCGCTGCGCTGAAGTTCCCAGGCTAACCCGGCGGCGATACCGACGTTGTTAGACAGCACATAGCGGCTGGCGGCCAGCTCAGCTCTGGCCTGGTCAATTATTTGCTGGGGCTGCTTGCTGTCAATCACCTGCTGTGGAATAGCAAAACCGACCAGCAGCGCGAGTATGAGTGGGCAACCTGCCGCCAGCGTCCATTGACTGGCACGGTTTCGCAGTGACATCCAGCCCACCAGCGCCCAGCCCCCAAATGCCAGAATGGCAAGCAGCGGTTTCAGGGATTCCGTTTCCCCCCACACGGGCTGTTTCAGCGGTCCCCACGGGGAAACGACTATCGCCGCAATGACGCCAACTAACCCAAAAGCCACATTGATAACGCCGTTTATACGCAGGGCCAGGGCGCCGCGCTGTGCGGCATCCAGCCCGTAGCGCGCCATTAACAACGCCAGTGGCGCGAAACAGGGCAGGATATAGGTCGGCAGCTTGCCTTTTGCGATGCTGAAAAAAAGCAGCGGCATGAGGACCCAGCCAAGCAGGTAGAATGCGTGACCATCGCCGTCGCGCCCACGCCAGCCGCGCAGGAGCGCACCGGGCAGGAGCGCCAGCCACGGCAGACTGCCAGCAAGCAGGAACGGCAGATAATACCAGAACGGTGCAATGTGCTGGGCATCACTCTGCGCAAAGCGCTGAATGTGCTCAACCCAGAAGAAATAGTTCCAGAAGTCCGGCTCGCGAGCGGCAATGGCCAGACCCCAGGGCAGGATCGTGAGCGTGCAGACCAGTATTGCAAGCCAACCCCAGGTCAATACCTCGCGCCAGCGCTTATGTACAATCACCCACGGCAGCACGCTGATGACCGGCACTGCCAGGGCCAGAAAGCCTTTTGTCATCACGCCCATGCCGCAGGCAATACCCAGTACAATCCAACTGCCTGCTTTGCCTGCCCGCGTACTGGCCTGGACCGCAGCCCAAAAAGCGCCCATACCCAGCGTTAACCAGAGCGTGATCATCGGGTCCAGCACGGCATAAGTGCCAATACTGTAGACCAGAAATGCCGTCAGATAGATGACGCCTGCCAGCACCGCAGTACGCCTGTCACGCCAGATTCGCCAGGCAAGCCACGCAACCAGCAGCGCGCTGAACGTGGTCGAGAGGACGGACCCGAAGCGCACAGAGAAGTTGTTGTGGCCAAACAACCACTGACCAAGGTTGTTAATCCAGTATCCGGCAACGGGCTTTTCGAAATAGCGCAGTTCGAGAAAGTGCGGCACAATCCAGTCGCCGGAAGTCAGCATCTCATGACTTATTTGCGCATAGCGGGTTTCATCAGGCTGCCACAGCAGACGAAACGGCAGAGGAATAAGGTAGTAGAGGGCAAAAAGCGCAATGAGCGCGACACCGTAACGAAGGGGTTTCATCACATGGAGTCCTGCAATTGTTCACAACCCAGCCAGCCTTCACGTCCGGCTATCTCACCGCGTACCACCTGACCTTCGGGTAACGTGTTAAGGTCATCTGGCAGCAGCTCGCTGAGGGGGCAAAAGACAATGTCCTGCTGTGCGGCAAGCGTAAGCAATTCAGAAAACTGCGAGGCAAAGGCAATACCCTCCACCTCGGCATGAATGGTATACACCGGCACGCCGCTATCCTGGTGGATGCGCTCAAGCAGATAGCGGTTAAAGTCACTGCTGTTGACGGCACTGCCGACCACTTCATCCCAGGTCGGTAGTGTTACCGGGATTTGCACGGTCGCATACTGCCCGTCTGCAAACCGAGGGCGAAACGGGCGCGTACCGCGGCAATCGCTGTTGTAACGAAAGCCGAACGACGCCTTGGCCGCAACGGTATGCGAGTCAGCGCGCCAGCCTGCGACCGCTGAGCAACTTACCTCAGCGCCGATAATAGCCTCAAGCGCGCGCAAGCCGCGTTCAACTTCCTGCCTCTGGCGCGCCTCGCTCCAGCGACCCGCATTGTGCTGCCAGCCGTGGTGATCCCAGGCGTGCAGACCGATTTCATGCTGAACAGCCGCTGCGCGGATAACCCCGGCATTACCTGCACCGATATTACGCCCCGGCCAGGCCGTACCTGCCAGCAGGATGTCCCAACCATAAAGCGATGCTGCGCGTGAGCGCAGCATTTTCCACAAAAACTTCGGTTTTATCAGGCGCCACAGATGGCGCCCCATATTATCCGGCCCGACGCTGAAGAAGAAACTCGCCCGCACGTCGTGCTGAGCCAGTATCTCCAGCAAGCGGGGAACACCATCGCGCGTGCCGCGAAAGGTGTCTACGTCAATACGTAATCCTACTTTCCTCATGAAGGTTTATCCGTTAGTTCCACCGTGCGCAGGAAGAAATCCAGTGTTTCGTCAACGGTCTGCTGCATTGCAATCGTCGGCTCCCAGTCGAGGCAACGTTTGGCGTTCTGGATGCTGGGCTTGCGGTGCTCTACATCCTGATAGCCTTTGCCGTAATAGTCGCTGCTTTCCACTTCGCGAAAGCCAGCAAATGGCGGGAAGCGGTCGCGCAACGGATGGCGTTCAAAGCTTTCCAGCAGCATCTGCGCCAGCGCTTTAATGCTCGCTTCGTTGTTCGGGTTACCGATATTAATAATTTGACCGTCGCAGCGCTCGCCTTTGTTTTCAATAATACGAAACAGGGCTTCAATGCCGTCGCTGATATCGGTAAAGCAGCGCTTCTGCTGGCCGCCTTCAATGAGCTTGATGGGTGAGCCTTCCACCAGATTGAGGATAAGCTGGGTAATGGCGCGTGAGCTGCCGATGCGGGCGGCGTTCAGACTGTCCAGGCGAGGTCCCATCCAGTTGAACGGGCGAAACAGGGTAAAACGTAGCCCTTCTTTTTCGCCATAGGCCCAGATAACGCGGTCCAGTAACTGTTTTGAGACCGAGTAAATCCAGCGCTGCTTGTTGATGGGACCCACCACGAGGTTAGAGCTGTCTTCGTTGAAGTCTTTATCGGTGCACATGCCGTACACTTCAGACGTGGAAGGGAAGATGATGCGCTTGCGATACTTCACGCAGTTGCGGATGATTTTGAGGTTCTCTTCAAAATCAAGTTCGAAGACGCGCAGCGGGTTACGGGTGTATTCAATCGGCGTTGCGATAGCCACCAGCGGCAGCACCACGTCACATTTCTTGATGTGATATTCAATCCACTCAGAATGGATGCTGATATCACCTTCAACAAAGTGGAAGCGCGGGCAGTCGAGGAAGCGGGTAATCGCGTCAGTGCCGATATCCAGACCGTAGATTTCGTAATTATCATCCTTGAGCAGGCGTTCAGTCAGGTGGTTACCGATAAAACCGTTAACCCCCAGGATAAGCACGCGCGTGCGACGCTTAACGGCGACTACCGGTGCATTGCCAAGCAGGGCGGCAGGTACCAGCCCCAGCGCGTGAGCAAGTTGCGTACCTTGCATATAAACGCCACGCTCGGTCTGGCCGGTGAGAATTTCCAGCGATCCCTCACCGCAGGCGACGATAAACGGCGTAACGGACAGCACTGTGCCGGGCCTGGCGCTACTTGCATTCTCATGCAGGCGTGATTTCCAGACGATAAATTTATTGGCACCTACGTAGCTAAACGCCCCTGGCCACGGGTCGGACACCGCGCGCACCAGATTGTGCAACTCACGTGCCGGACGCGCCCAGTCAAGACGACCCTCTTCCGGCGTACGTTTACCCACATACGTGGCCTCGCTTTCATCCTGCGCCCGGCCCTGGACATTGCCTTCACGGATGGCAGGCAGAATGTCGCGTAGCATCTCCTGAGATGACTCACACAGCTTGCGGTGCAGCGTCAGTGCGACATCGTTATCGTTAATGGCGACTTTTTGCTGTGCAACGATGTCGCCTGCATCAGCGCGTGCCACCATGCGGTGCAGCGTGACGCCGGTTTCGGTCTCGCCGTTTACCAGCACCCAGTTCAGTGGTGCGCGGCCACGGTATTTCGGCAGCAAAGAACCATGCAGGTTATAGGCACCGTGCTGTGCCGCGTTGAGAATGTCTGCACACAGTAGGTTGCGATAGTAGAAAGAGAAAATCACATCCGGGTTAATCGCGCGAATGCGCTCAATCCACAGCGGGTGGTTAACATTGTCCGGCGCATAAACCGGAATACCTTGTTCGGCAGCAATACGTGAGACAGAACCAAAAAACTGCGTTTCGTTAACGCTGTCAGCGTGGGTGAAGATGGCGGCGATGTCATACCCGGCTTCGAGTAGCGCATTAATCCCCGTACAGCCCATATCGTGATACGCAAAGACAACAGCTTTCATTAACGATGTTCCTCATGAGTGGCCGCGTTATCCTGGCGGACAACACGTTGAACGAAATAGCGGGGACGGGCGCGGACGTCATTATAGATTCGACCGATATACTCACCCAGCAGACCCATACCGATAAACTGGGCGCCAATAAACATGAACAGCACGGCAAAAAGCATAAACACGCCTTCTGCTGCCCATTGCGGGCCTAAGGCCAGTCGCAGCACAACCAGCACAACGGAGAAAGCAAAGCCCAGAAGGGCGATCACACTGCCAAACACGCTCAACAGACGCAGCGGCGTGGTGGTCAGGCAAGTCACCAGGTCGTACATCAGGTTAATCAGGCGCATAAAACTGTATTTCGAATCACCAAACTCGCGCTCGGCGTGCATCACCGGGATTTCTGTCGCGCGGCGAGCAAAGGTGTTGGCGAGAATGGGAATAAAGGTGCTGCGCTCATGGCAGTTAAGCATGGCATCAACAATGTGGCGGCGATAGGCGCGCAGCATACAGCCGTAATCACCCATTGCCTTGCCGGTTGCGCGCTGAATAAGTTTGTTTATCGTGCGTGAGGCACGCTTGCGAAACAGGCTGTCCTGACGGTTCTGGCGTACGGTGCCAACCACGTCATAACCTTCATCTGCCGTGCTCACCAGGCGTGGGATCTCTTCCGGTGGGTTCTGTAAATCGGCATCCAGCGTAATGATAAGGTCGCCAGTGACGTGGCTGAAGCCGGCCATAATGGCAGAGTGCTGCCCGTAGTTGCGATTGAGCAGCACAGCGACCACGTGACTACCTGGCGCTCGTGCGGCGTCGCACAGCAGACGAGCCGAGTCGTCGCTGCTGCCGTCGTCTACCAGCAGAATCTCATAGTCGCGCCCGGTGCTGGCGCAGGCGGCATCAGTCCGGCGTATCAACTCAGGCAGGCTTTCCTGTTCGTTGTACACCGGGATAACTACCGACACTTTGGTGACCGGAGGGGTGATAAACATATCAGCGTCCTGCAAGCTGATGGAGTGCGCGTATGACGCGGGTTGTGTCGTCATGGGTCATATCCGGGAAGAGAGGTATTGAACAGATGCGCGCGCTGTTCCACTCGCTGTTGGGTAAAGACAGGTCTGGAAAGCGTTCACGGTAGTACTTTTGTGTGTGCACGGCGCGAAAGTGCAGGCCGGTGCCGATGCCCTGGGCCTTGAGCTGTTCCATCAGCGTATCGCGGCTGATACCACAGCGCGCTTCGTCCACGCGAATAATAAACAGATGCCAGGCATGCTGGTGCTCCCACTGCGGAATGGCCAACGGTTGAAACGGTGTATCGGCCAGTTCCTGCAGGTAACGCTGTGCGATGTCGTGACGGCGTTGGTTAGCGCGCTTAAGTTTGCCAAGCTGCACCAGCGCAAGCGCGGCGTTGATGTCGGCGAGGTTGTATTTAAAACCCGGCTCCAGTGCCTCTGCCTGCGGAGTACGCCCGTGGCTCTGCCTGTCCCAGGAGTCAACACCGAGGCCGTGGAACTTCAGGCTGCGGATGCGCGCAGCAAGTTTCTCGTCGTCTGTCACCACCAGCCCGCCCTCAGCGCAGGTCATATTTTTGATGGCGTGAAAAGAGAAGATGGCAGTCCCGCGATGGCCGATATGCTTGCCTTTATAGTACGTACCTGCAGCATGGGCGGCGTCTTCAATGACAGGTATGCCGTGGCGCTCACCCAGGGCACGGATGGCATCAATATCAGCAGGCGCACCGGCGTAATGCACCGGGATAATGGCACGGGTACGCGGGGTGATGGCCGCAGCGATAGCCTCAGGCGTTACCATCAACGTATCGCGGTCAACGTCAATCATCACGGGCGTTGCACCGCACTGGACAATCATATTAAGGGTGGAAACCCAGGTCATGGAGGGGGTGATGACTTCGTCGCCAGGGCCAATATCGAGAGCGGCGAGCGTAACGTGCATACCGCCAGTGGCAGAGCTGACGGCAATAGCGAAGCGGTTGCCGGTTAATGTGCAGAAGGCTTCTTCGAGAGCCTGGTTTTTCGGGCCGGTGGTTATCCAGCCTGACTGCAGAACGTCTTTAAGCGCAGCAAACTCACTTTCGTCCATTGATGGACGAGAAAAAGGCAAAAATTCACTCATGCGTCACACTTCCCGTAAAAGAGATCGCTTTTGCAGGTACACGAAGTACACCTGCATCACCGGGGTAAAAATACCAGGCCAACAATCAAGCGGTGTTGTTATTAAATATTTAGTCAGAGGCTAAATGATGTCCCGCTAAGATTAGGATAAAATTAAGATGGCGCATTATGATAATGAAAATATATCGATTAGCCTCACTATCCCTGCACACGCGCGTATTACGGTAAAAATGGCAACAGGAGGGATTTGGTGAATTTAAACGGCTTATCAACAGTAATGTTATTTTTAATTGAACTTTTTACGCTTAATTATATCGTGAAGAATATATCGTATTCACCCGTCACGCTATTTAAAACGGGGTTGGTAAGTTCTGATAAATGCAAAATAAAATTTTTTTGATGGAATGTTTAGCGTTTCGCTTATGAACTCGACAAGCTTTTTAGAAAACTCGTAAAATAAAGCCAATAAAAAGGCCGTGCTTACTTGTGCACGACCTTTTATAGTTACATTTTATTTCACAGCATTAGCAGGGATTACGGAATATACGTGTCCTTGTCACGAAACTCGCACAAATCTTCTATCAGACATGAGCCGCAGCGTGGCTTGCGGGCAATGCAGGTATAGCGACCGTGCAAAATCAGCCAGTGATGACAGTCAACCTTGAACCCGGCAGGAACAACCTTCAGCAGTTTCTCTTCGACTTGTTCAACGTTTTTGCCTGGCGCGAAGTTTGTGCGGTTGCAGACGCGAAAAATATGCGTGTCCACTGCAATGGTCGGCCAGCCAAAAGCCGTATTGAGCACCACGTTTGCGGTTTTACGCCCAACACCCGGCAGTGCTTCAAGTGCAGCCCGGTCTTCTGGCACCTCGCCACCGTGTTGTTCAATCAGAATGCGGCAGGTTTTAATAACGTTTTCGGCCTTGCTGTTAAACAGGCCAATTGTCTTGATGTAGTCCTTCACGCCGTCAACGCCAAGCGCGAGTATGGCCTGAGGCGTGTTCGCCACCGGGTAAAGCCTGGCTGTCGCTTTGTTGACGCTGACATCCGTTGCCTGCGCTGACAGCAGTACCGAAATCAGCAGCTCAAACGGTGAGGTAAAATTCAGCTCGGTAGTCGGGTGCGGATTGTTGTCCCGCAGCCGTGTGAGGATCTCCAGCCGTTTTGCCTTATTCATGATGCTTTCTCAGGTGCCCCTTCAATAACGCTACGCTGCGTTGCGCGTTTAGTTTTCATTTTCTCATCAATCAGGTATTTCACCGCCAGCATAAGCCCTAAACCAATAAACGCACCCGGCGGCAGCATTGCCAGCAGGAAAGGCGTATCGGTATGGAACACTTCCACCCGCAGTACTTTAGCCCAGTCACCCAGTAGTGAATCGGCACCGTTAAATAGCGTACCATTGCCGAGGATTTCACGCATTGAGCCGAGTACAAACATGGCGCTGGTGGCACCAAGGCCGATAGCCAGCCCGTCCAGCGCAGAGTGAAATACGCCATTTTTGGCTGCGAAAGCCTCCGCACGGCCCACCACAATGCAGTTAGTAACGATAAGTGGAATAAAGATGCCAAGCGACTGATACAGGCCAAACGCATAAGCGTTGATAAGCATCTGTACCACGCTCACGACGGCTGCGATGATCATCACGTAAATCGGAATGCGCACCGCAGGTGGCATCCAGCGACGAAACGCTGAAATCGACAGGTTGGTCAACGTCAGCACAAGCGTGGTAGCAAGCCCGAGGCCGAGTGCATTGGTGGCCGTTGAGGTTACGGCCAACAGTGGACACATTCCCAGCAGTTGGACCAGTGCCGAGTTATTTTTCCATAACCCATCGACAAAAATTTGTTTGATGCTGGTCATTCGCGCTCTCCACAGGACTTAAGGTCGTTAAGCGGTTCAGGCAACGTTTGGGCATACAGCCCGGCGCGCTTTACTGCGTTAACAATGGCGCGCGGGGTGATAGTGGCTCCCGTGAACTGATCAAACTGACCACCGTCTTTTTTAACGGCCCAACGGCTGTCATTCGTGCCTGCAATGTGTTGACCGGCAAAGCCCGTTATCCAGTCACTGATGCGAAGCTCAATCTTATCGCCAAGACCCGGTGTCTCGTGGTGTTCCGTAACACGTACACCCAGCACGTTGCCGGTGAAATCTGCGCCAATCAGTAACCGGATGGCGCCAGAGTAGCCGTCCGGGGCAGTAGCCTCCATGATGACGCCCACGGGCTGTTCACCTTTACGCACCATGAAAAGACGATGCTCGCCAGCCCCCAGCTGTGGATCACTCACCACAAAACAGCTTTGTTGAGGGTCATTATCGTAGGTCTCAGGTGGAATAACCTGGTCGAACAGTTGTTTTTGTTGCAATGCGCTTTGTTGCGCAATTGTGCTTTTAGTCAGTTCATTGACCACTGCGGTGAGAGCAGTCGTCAAGGCAGCGAATACGGCCAGCGTCACGCCGTGTTTGCGAAGTGTCTTCAGCATGGCGTCTCCTTAGCGGTGCCCGTAAACCCGCGGGCGGGTGTAGTAATCAATCAGCGGTACGGTAATGTTGGCGAGCAATACGGCAAATGCCACGCCGTCCGGGTAGCCGCCCCAGGTGCGAATCAACCATACCAGCAGCCCGGCCAGTGCGCCAAAGATCAGGCGGCCGCGGTTGGTGGTGGAAGCGGTCACCGGGTCGGTAAGAATAAAGAAGGCACCGAGCATGGTAGCGCCGGAAAAAAGATGCATCAGCGGCGAGGCGCAGGTTTCAGGGGCTAACAGCCAGCCGAGCATGGAGCACACCAGTAGTGAGAAGATAAACGCCAGCGGAATGTGCCAGCGAATGGTGCCGCGCCACAGTAAAAAGGCACCACCAACCAGGTAAGCGAGATTAACCCACTGCCAACCAATGCCTGCCAGCACACCACCGTAAACTGGCGATTGTAACAGTTGCTCTGCCGGTCGGCCTGCGTGTAAACCGGTTTTAAAGGTGTCCAGCGGTGTGGCCTGGCTGACGCCATCCACGCCCATACGCAGCGCATCCATTGTTAAACCGCTGGTAGTATGGCCGGTAAAGATGACACCCAACGCGTCAACGAACCCAGGGGAAGTGGCGGCTAGCGGCTGTGGAGGGAGCCAACTGGTCATCTGCACGGGAAAGGAAATCAGCAGCACAACATAGCCAACCATCGCCGGGTTAAACGGGTTATTACCCAGCCCGCCATAGAGCTGTTTGGCAATGATCACGGCAAACACCGTGCCCAGAATCACCATCCACCACGGCGCCAGTGGTGGAATGCTGATGCCCAGTAACAGGCCAGTCAGCAACGCTGAGTTGTCAGCAAGCACATTACCAGGCGCTTGCTTGCGAAGCCTGACGACCAGCGCCTCAGCGCCGATGGCACTGAGTACGCCCAGCAGCAGCTGAATGAGGGTTCCCCAGCCAAAAAAGCCTGTCTGCACGGCAATACCAGGTATGGCGGCCAGCGCTACCAGCATCATAATGCGTGAAGTCTGACGCTGATTATGGATATAGGGGGAGCTTGCGATTCTGAAAACCATTTATTCCTCGTGAATCACGGCGCGTTCGGCCTTGCGCGCTTTCGCGCGGGCAATGGCGGCTTCAACGGCGGCTTTGCGCGGGTCTGGCGGTGGCGC
>CBIFVZ010000029.1:0-40558 GCA_966185765.1 uncultured Enterobacteriaceae bacterium
TACAACTTCTTTGCAATTCATTTTGAAACTTCAATTCATTCCAACCAACAGTTGCACGGTGATAGTATCCTGGCGTTGTTCTGGCAATAGCCAAAATATCAATAACATCTTGTAAATTATAGAAATCTTGAGAATAATTAAGTCCATGAATAGCAAAAGCGACGAGATCTTCACGAGAATGCAAGCCGCATTGTTCCGCCTTTACCAGGAAGGAATCTATTTTATGGCAAACTTCTTTACGCTTTATAACATCATTTATTTTTTTTATTTTACTTAATATATTATTAATTATACCTATACGTCTCAGTTTATCATAAGGAAGATGCATATCAGCATTGTTTATTAAAGTGTCATTATGTTGAGGAAGGGAAATTTTATACCATTCTCCGTCAACATTAAATGTCCATTCATTCACCAAATGACCAGCCAAAAGCAAATTTAATTGCTGAGGATTAAGAATCCATGTTAATTGATAAAGAACCCTTGCATCATAGTAACGAAACATATTCCTCTGCCTCTCCTCATCAATTAAGAATAGCATTGAGGATAATTTATCAATTAATAACTGTTGCGACACAGAGCTTTTGAGCAATACAATTTTTGAAAGTTTACTTTCAATTTTATGTTTGCTTTCCAGTTCACTCATCAGTCTCGACCAATCATTAGCCTCAAGGCTATTTAATTGTATGAGATAAGGATAGAGGTGAGACTGCGGTAATAATAATGGCGATATTATTTCTATTGGTTCAAATTTTGCCGGAATATCTGTTACTAACATGCGATCAACTAGTGCATAATCATTTATAGTCAAATCCTGCGCTCTGGAAATTTGTATTTCCATTAATCCGCTCAACTATTTCAGTGGTACTAATGCATCGCCGTTCTGTGCAGCTTCGGACAACATTACTTCACAAGCAGTGAATCCCGGATGTGTTTTATTAAGTATCGCAGGGCCCGAGTAATTAAAGTTAGAGCTTTTAATATTAAAATCCCCAGCAGTACCACTCTCTATTTTTCCCGGCTCGATAGAGATATATGAATCACCACATTGTAATGTTATTTTCTTTTGCGAAGAAATAATAACTTCATCTTCAGAGCTTGTTATATTAAGTTTCTTCGCAGAAAAAACATCAAGCGCTCCTGTTTGCGCTTGAATTTCAACTTTACCTGTTGCAGCAACGAGCTTCATACCTAACTCATGAACGAAAGCTACAAATCCTTTTTTAGCGGACAGGACCATTCTTTTTAATGAACTTATCTCACTATTTCCACCAGCAGTCATTATCTGATTATGGTTGGAACTTAGTTGTATATGTTCCTGACTCGATAACGCAATCCCTGCAGGTGCGCCAAGAATAATTGCTGGCTCTTTAAGATCACTAATACTTTCGTGTAAGAAGTCTTGCTGTGACGTATTATCTAAGGCTTCAATATCAGCAGTGCGAAGTAATCCAGATAACGATTCAGCCAGAGACAAAGCGTTGGCGAGTTGACGCTTGATTTCATCCATACTCGTCTGGGAGCCTTCAGCGAGCGGCTGGGCATAAGAATTGATGAAAATCCCCTTCCCGGCGCGAATTGCGCCCCAGGCGTCAGTTCTTAACTCAAACCCTGCACCACGTTGCTCGCGGTTTGCATCTACAAGATAACCGAGATTGATCTGCGACTTACCTGAATGCTCCGTCGAAATCTTAATTGACTCTTTACCGCGGTTATCGTCCAGGCGAATTTTGTTATTAGTGGGTGTGCGCAGAACGTTGCGCCGATAGTTCTCAATAGTGACGTGGTCCGGGTGCGCGCTGTCATGCAACACGCCAGCAATATAAGGCCTGTCAGGATTACCGTCTTCAAAGGCAATGGCGACTTCGGTGCCTGCCAGTAGCGGCAGATGCAGACCGTAAGTATCTCCCGCATAAGGCCGTGCCTGACGCACCCACAGGCTTTCAAACCCTGTATCCCAGCTTGCGCGGTCAAAGAGCATATTGACCCGGTAGCGACCGTCTTTATCAATGTGGCCGTAGATGTCGTTTTGCTGTGTGCTGGTCACGCGCGCGGGCAACGTTCCCGCCATAACCGGACGTTGCCTGAGCGCCGGGCGATACCTATAACGCCCAAAGGCAGGAATGGCGGTAAATTCTGTTTCCAGACTGCGGTCACGGCGTGCGGTGCAGCGCATGCCTGTTATCACCACACCTTTAGCAAAGACCTCTTCCACTCCGCCGCCGCTGACTTTCACTAGCGCCCCGGCGGCCAGTGCGGCTGCATTACAGACACCCGAAAGCCGGGTTTGGCTGTTCAGATAACGTTCATGACGCAGATGTGCGTAAAATGCGCCGCTTTCTGGCTCGGCATTCAGGTTGTCGCCTTGTGTCAGGTAATTACTGGCAAAATGGTATGACTCACCGTAGGTGGTTTCATCCCCGCTGGTCACATCAGCCTGGGCATCCATATCCGCCGTGGCATCGCGGTAGTTATAATCACGGGTAAAAACTGCTTTTTCTACCACCCTGTGGCGACTTGCCATACTCCACACGGACTCCTGCGCACCATCATGCATACCTGAAGGCGCGACCGCCGGCAGCGTTATTTCTGGTGCATAGCCCTGCTGTGCGTCGTAAAACTCAACAACATCAATATGCAGCCGGGTATCCGCGCTAAAACGAAACCAAATCCCTACCTCTGCCAGCAGGCGAGAAATAAAAATTAGATCGTCCTCTCCATACTGCATTACCTGTTCACGACGAGGATATTCCCGTGTGAGGTCAAACAAAAAGTCCTGCCCGCGCATGCCGTGGCGCTCACGCAGTATTTTTTCCACGATCTGCGGCACCGACATATCCTGATAAATAGCGTTCTGACGACTACGTTTAAGAAGCGCGAGGCGTGGCTGTAGCGTAAGCGTATAGCGGGTTTCATCACGTGAGCTGGAGATCCGGTTAAATGCGGTAACAACCCCTTGCAGAGTACGCACCGGTTGCTGTAGCGGCACACCAAACGCCTGCGCCACTTTTGCATGTAGCACCAGCTGTGCCGGTTTCATTAGCATTTGCTGCGGTGTGAGGGTGTGATCGGTGGAGGTGAATTCAATGTTCCAGCGAAAGGGTCGGCTTAAGGATTCCCGGCCTTCCAGCGCCAGCACGTCAAGAGAGGAAGTACAATTTTGCACCGATAACCGGTGATGGCTGTGGCTAAAAATGAGTACAGGGACAGCATCTGTCATAACTGACCTCCAGTGTCGGTTAGATAGCGTAAGAGTGGAGAAAGGACATGCTACCGCCCGTAGCCAACTGCCAAGGCTCATCAGGCGAACGGGTCATGACGACATCAGAATATCCGGATTTGCAGGTATTACGCAGCCTAAGGATAAATGCCCTGCGAGGTGACGTTGATTAAACCGGAGTGATAAATGACCACAGATATTATGATTGTTATTAAATCAGAAGGTGTTGATTTGTAAAGACGTAATACAACTATATTAGTAAGTTTCCCTAATAATGTATTCATCAGGTAAATACATAACAATCAGGCATAAACAGGAATAATGCTTTGGTGCAAAATTATTGCGGATTAAGGCTTATCATTAGTGTTCTTCTTAAGAGGAAATGAAAAAAACCTAAATTAAATACGATTCATATGCTGTTAGCTCAAATTAAAAAGCAACCATTTAGTGCCAAAATAATTGCCTTTGACAGCAAGGGTCCATACGGATTCCCTAATCCGCAGGGCGCGGGGTATCGCTCTGCGTTGTCTGCACTACAGTAACTAGATTGCCACCAGGAGACCGCTATGAAACGCTACCTTGACTGCAACGCATCTGAATTACGCAATATCAGCAAGGCCGACCTCATCTACGCGATTCGCGCCAGTGAAGGCCGCATCCTTGTCAGTGAATCTATCGGTGCTACGCAACCGCTGCTTAACGGCATCACTAATGCTGAGCTGGCCGCAAGCCAGGGCGCAGATATTTTACTGCTCAATCTGTTCGATGTTGATAACCCTCACATTGCCGGGCTACCGGACGGTATTAAACCTGAAGAAACGCTGCGCGAGCTACAACGCCTGACCGGGCGCGTCATCGGCGTCAACCTTGAAGCTGTCGACCCGGCATTTAAAAGTGACCATCAGGAGTTCTGGAGCATGACCGCTGGTCGTGCTGCAACCGCCAGCAACGCGCGCCGCCTTTATGAGATGGGCGCTCGCATGGTGGTGCTGACCGGCAACCCGAACAATGGTGTGAGTAATGCAGCACTTGGCGCTGCGCTGGCAGAAATACGTGACGAGATCGGTGACAAAATGGTGCTCGCAACCGGCAAAATGCACGGCGCGGGTATCGTGCGCGAAAGTGGAAGTCAGTTAATAAGCGAAGACGATATCGCCCGCTTTGTTGATAACGGCGCCGATATCGTACTTATCCCGGCTCCCGGCACTATTCCTGGCATGACGCAGCAAAAAGTCGCCCGGCTCATTGAAGTCACCCAACAGCGTGGTGCGCTTGCCATGACCGCCATCGGCACCTCGCAGGAAGGCGCAGACAGAGAAACCATTCGCCAGATTGCACTGATGAGCAAGATGGCCGGAGCCGACCTGCACCACATCGGCGATACCGGCTATCTGGGTCTGGCTTTGCCAGAAAATATCTTCGCTTACAGTGTGGTTATCCGCGGTGTACGCCATACTTACTCGCGCATTGCGCGCTCGATAAACCGTTAAATCAGGGAATCTTTGGTATTCCTGGAATATTTCACCCTGATGCAAAAAATCGCGCTAGAATGTTCGGAATTAACTGAATACTCAGGAGTAATCATGCGGGTTCTCGTTGTGGAAGATAATGCGCTGCTGCGCCATCACCTCAAAGTGCAGTTACGCGAGCTGGGCCATCAGGTCGATGCGGCAGAAGACGCCAAAGAGGCCGACTATTTTCTGCATGAACACACGCCGGATATCGCCATTGTGGATTTGGGGCTGCCGGATGAAGACGGCATGTCCCTGATTCGCCGCTGGCGTTCGCAAGAGGTGACAATGCCGATTCTGGTGCTCACCGCCCGCGAAGGCTGGCAGGACAAAGTCGAAGTGCTCGGTGCTGGTGCCGACGATTACGTGACCAAACCTTTCCATCTTGAAGAGGTCGTAGCACGTATGCAGGCATTGATGCGTCGTAACAGCGGCCTGGCCTCACAGGTGATTTCCATGCCGCCGTTTCAGGTGGATTTATCGCGCCGCGAGCTGTCCATTAGCGACAACCTGATTAAGCTCACGGCTTTTGAATACACCATTATGGAGACGCTTATCCGTAATGCCGGAAAGGTCGTCAGCAAGGATTCACTGATGTTACAGCTTTATCCCGACGCTGAGTTACGTGAAAGCCACACCATTGACGTACTGATGGGCCGTCTGCGCAAGAAAATTCAGGCCGAGTATGCAGGGGATGTGATTACCACCGTACGCGGCCAGGGCTACCGATTCGATCTGGAATAAATGAAACTCCTTCGCTATTTGCACCCGCTCTCGCTGCGGGTTCGCTTTTTGCTGGCAACAGCCGCCGTTGTGCTGGTTCTGTCGCTCGCCTACGGCGTGGTAGCGCTGGTGGGTTACAGCGTCAGTTTTGATAAAACGTCATTTCGCCTGCTGCGAGGCGAAAGCAACTTGTTTTACACCCTGGCCGAATGGCGGGATGGGCGTATCGTGGTTAACGTTCCGGAAAACCTCGATATGCAAAGCCCCACGCTCACGCTTATCTATGATGATGAAGGCCATCTGCTCTGGCAGCAGCGGGATGTTCCGGATATGGTTAAACAAATTCGTCGCGAATGGCTGAATACCGACGGCTTTCACGAGCTTGAAGCGCCCTACAATACCAGCAGCACGCTGCTGCGCGGTAACGCGATGCTTCAGCAACAGTTGAAGGTGTTTCGCGATGAGGAAGATGAAAATGAGATGACTCACTCCGTTGCCATCAACCGTTACCCCGCCACCGCGACTATGCCTGCTCTGACAATAGCCGTAATAGATACCACCCCCATTGAGCTTAAACACTCTTATGTCGTCTGGAGCTGGTTTATCTACGTCCTGCTGGCCAACCTGTTACTGGTGGTACCGCTTTTGTGGGTGGCCGCCTGGTGGAGCCTGCGCCCCATAGAAGCCCTGTCGCGCGAAGTACGGGAGCTGGAACAGCATGACAGAGAGAGTCTTAACCCGGACACCACCCGTGAACTGACAAGCCTCGTTAATAACCTCAACCATTTGTTAAAAAGCGAACGTGAGCGCTATGACAAATACCGTACCACACTCACCGACCTTACCCATAGTCTGAAAACACCGCTGGCAGTGCTGCAAAGTACGCTGCGTTCGCTGCGTACCAGCAAGCTCGATGTTGAACAGGCAGAACCGGTAATGCTGGAGCAGATAAGCCGTATTTCCCAACAAATTGGCTATTACCTGCATCGCGCCAGTATGCGCGGCGGTAGTGCGCTGCTGAGCCGTGAACTGCACCCGGTTGCACCGCTGCTGGATAGCCTCACCTCTGCACTGAATAAGGTCTATCAGCGCAAAGGGGTTTCCATCACGCTGGATATCTCGCCGGAAATTACCTTTATTGGGGAGAAAAATGACTTTCTGGAGGCACTGGGCAACGTACTTGATAACGCCTGTAAGTATTGCCTGGAGTTTGTTGAAGTCAGCGTGCGTCAGGAAGACGACACGCTGCATCTGATTGTCGAAGACGACGGTCCTGGCATTCCACAAAGCAAACGCGTGCTGGTGTTTGACCGTGGCCAGCGGGCCGATACCTTACGCCCAGGCCAGGGCGTGGGCCTTGCTGTCGCGCGTGATGTTGTAAGCCAGTATGACGGCGAAATCCTTACTGGCGACAGTGAGCTGGGCGGTGCGCGTATGGAGGTGGTATTTGGCCGCCAGCGCCCGAGCGACGACGAGAGCTGAGCCGGAGATTCCCCACGACGAAAGACGGCGCCTGTGCCAGAATAGATAGCATTTCTCGTGCGATGGAAAACATCATGGATTACCACTTAGAACTCAACTGGCCTGACTTTATTCAACGCTACTGGCAAAAGCGCCCGGTGGTGTTAAAACGCGGGTTCGCCAACTTTATTGATCCCATTTCACCAGACGAGCTGGCTGGCCTTGCGATGGAAAGCGAGGTGGACAGTCGTCTTGTCAGTCATCTTGACGGCAAATGGCAGGTCAGCCACGGTCCGTTTGAAAGCTACGACCACATGGGCGAAAGCAACTGGTCGCTGCTGGTGCAGGCGGTAAATCACTGGCACGAGCCAGCTTCGGCGCTGATGCGCCCGTTCCGCGTGCTGCCAGACTGGCGTGTGGATGACCTGATGATCTCCTTCTCGGTGCCGGGCGGCGGCGTCGGTCCACATCTCGATCAGTACGATGTGTTTATTATTCAGGGAATAGGCCGTCGCCGCTGGCGTGTGGGCGAAAAAACGCCGATGAAACAACACTGCCCTCACCCGGATCTGCTACAAGTCGATCCGTTCCAGGCAATCATTGATGAAGAACTGGAGTCGGGCGATATTCTCTACATTCCCCCCGGTTTCCCGCATGAAGGGTATTCTCTGGAAAACTCGATGAACTACTCGGTAGGCTTTCGTGCGCCAAGCGGTCGTGAGCTGATTAGCGGCTTTGCCGACTTTGTACTGAGTCGTGAATTAGGCAGCCGCCGCTATGCTGACCCGGATGTACCCGCGCGTGATAATCCGACTGACATTCTGCCGCAGGAACTGGAGCGAGTACGCGAGATGATGCTGGAACTGATTAACGAACCGACCCAGTTCCGCGAGTGGTTTGGCGAGTTTATTACCCAGTCACGTCACGAACTGGACGTTGCACCGGCAGAACCACCGTATCAACCAGATGAAATCTACGATGCCCTCTCCCAGGGCGACACGCTGACACGCCTCGGCGGACTTCGCGTGCTGCGCATTGGTGAAGATATTTTCGTCAACGGCGAGAAAGTGGAAAGCCCACATCGTCCGGCACTGAATGCGCTGGCGGATAACGTACAGCTACAGGCGCATCACTTTGGCGATGCGCTGGATGACCCGTCCTTCCTGGCCGCTCTGGCAGCACTGGTTAACAGCGGTTACTGGTACTTTACCGACTAAGCCAGTTTGGCACTTTCTTTTGCAGGTGGAATGACATTATTCCACCTGCAATGTTTAAAAGGTCGGCCAGATATTTCTGGTCGACCTTTTATTATTTATTGCCGTCATACATTCACCGTGCAGCATAGCCCGTGAGTTATTGGTCGAATGCCCCTGCAACCACCAGTCTATATCGGTGAGATAAATACCGTGACGTTCAGCACATCTATTTATGTACTGACGCAGGATTGACTGCTCCCCAGATGCACAGGCCATACCAGACACCTGACCATGAAGAACAATCTTTATTACACGTATGGCTATATCCTGCGGAGACGCAGGCAGATGCATATTGTGTAACACTGAGCCAGACCATAACGGCGTACAGTATTTTTATTGCTACTTTCATTTTATCTCTCCTCTACGTTTGCCAGTAAAATATGGCAGCAAAAAAACGTGAGGCGTCATTAAAAAAAATCTCGTTGATGGAATATTGTAGTTTTTTATTCTGTATTTTTTAGCCTGAGAAATAACAGCGGCATTCCCGGTTAGCGACAATATACCGTTAACCATTCAGGGATATTGTATTATGCGAATTATCGCTGTTTGACATAATGCATAAAGAAGAAGGGATGACGGGGAAAACACGCCCACGCTGCTCATTTTTTAATCACCCGTAGAACCGTCCGGAGCCGGAAACCCGCGCTCCAGACAGTATTGACTGACCGGCAGTTAATCCCTGATAAGCTTCGCACGCATGACAGTCAGCTCAGCAATGCGCATAATCACCTGCACCGCTTTCTCCATTCCTTCCAGCGTTACAAACTCATGCTTGCCGTGGTAATTGTAGCCGCCGGTAAAAATGTTCGGGCATGGCAGTCCTTTAAACGACAGCTGCGCACCGTCAGTGCCGCCGCGAATCGGCTTCATATCAGGCTCAATCCCGCAGTCACGCATGGCCTGCTGTGCCAGCTCGACGATGTGCGGATGCGCCGCCACTTTTTCGCGCATATTGTAATAACTGTCATCAAAGATAAGCTCAATGTAGCAATCCGGATGAAGCCCTTTTCCGACCCGTTTAGCAATATCCATAATGGTACGCTTGCGTGCTTCAAACTGTTCGCGATCAAAGTCGCGAATAATGTAGTGCATCTCGGCGCGCTCTACCGTGCCCTTAATGCTGGTGAGGTGATAAAAACCTTCGTAGCCTTCGGTACATTCGGGACTTTCCTGCGCGGGAACCTCGGCGTGAATGCGGGTTGCCAACGACAAGGCATTTACCATTACGCCTTTTGCCGTACCAGGGTGTACGTTATTGCCAACGATTTTGATGGTTACCGAGGCGGCATTGAAGTTTTCACACTCCAGCTCACCCACGCCGCCGCCGTCTACGGTATATGCCCACTCGGCACCAAAGGCCGCCACGTCAAAATATTGCGCGCCCTTACCCACTTCTTCATCCGGCGTGAACGCTACACGAATATCACCGTGCGGCACATTCTTTGCCTTAAGCGTGGCAAGCGCGGTCATGATTTCCGCCACCCCGGCTTTATCATCTGCACCCAGCAGCGTTTTACCATCGGTAGTAATCAGTGTCTGCCCTAACAGCTGATGCAGTACCGGGAACATCACCGGTGAGAGCACCTCATCACCAATGCCGAGCGCAATGTCACCGCCCCGGTAGTTCTCCACAATCTGCGGATTGACGTTTTTAGCCGTAAAATCCGGTGACGTATCGACATGCGAAATAAAGCCAATCGTCGGTACAGGCGTACTGACGTTTGAAGGTAGCGTACCCATTAATGTACCACGCTCACTGAGCGTGATATCAGTAAGCCCCAGCGCCTCCATCTGCGTCTGTAGCAGTCGCAGCAGCTTCCACTGGCCTTCAGTGCTGGGCACCTGTTTCACGCCAGGCCTGGACTGTGTATCCAGACAGACATAGTGCAAAAACCTTTCCAGTAATTTATCCATGCGTCCGCCCTCATATAACTGATACACATTATCAGTAACCACTCTGCAACAAATATTGCGTCAGGTCACTTTTACTCTTGCATCGTAAAAAATATTCATCCTGCAAACGTGATCCCTACATACAATTAGGATTATTGAGCACGATCCTGCGTTAAACGTAGCCAGAACACGCGTTGATGTCTCCATAATGGCCCGTTAGCATTGGCGATCCTGGTCGTTTGCCGTAGAATGCCAGCCCTTAACCTGCGGGAGAGCAACGTTTTGCCCCGGGGTTACTATCTGATCGCGTCAACCTGAGAGGGTTAACTACACACCCTGCGTCGGTGCCCGCCGGCGCGCCAATACGGGACCGAGTAAGAAATTGAATACAACGAGACGTTCACTTTCACCGCTGGTACAACTGTCGGAAATCGGCAAAAGTTTTGACGGCAAAAGCGTTATCTCCAACCTTTCCCTGACGATAAACAACGGCGAGTTTCTGACGCTGCTTGGGCCTTCCGGCTGCGGTAAAACCACCGTTTTGCGTCTTATCGCCGGGCTGGAAAATGTGGATGCCGGGACCATTATTCTTGAAGACCGGGATATCACTGAGGTTCCGGCAGAACACCGCCACGTGAATACCGTTTTCCAGAGCTACGCCCTGTTTCCCCATATGACGGTGTTTGAAAACGTCGCTTTCGGCCTGCGAATGCAAAAATGTCCGGCGGCAGAAATTACGCCGCGCGTGGAAGAAGCGCTGAAAATGGTGCAACTGGAAGCGTTCGCTCAGCGCAGCCCGCATCAACTCTCCGGCGGTCAACAACAGCGTGTTGCCATTGCCCGTGCGGTAGTCAATAAACCGCGCCTGTTGCTGCTGGATGAATCGCTTTCTGCGCTTGATTACAAACTACGCAAGCAGATGCAAAATGAGCTTAAGGCACTGCAGCGTAAGCTTGGCATCACGTTTGTGTTTGTCACCCATGACCAGGAAGAAGCGTTGACCATGTCAGACCGCATTGTGGTAATGCGTGATGGCAAAATTGAGCAAGACGGCTCACCGCGAGAAATCTATGAAGAGCCGCGCAACCTGTTTGTGGCAAGCTTCATAGGTGAAATCAATATTTTTGATGCCGTGGTTATTGAGCGTGAAGACGAGCAACGCGTGCGTGCTAATGTTGAAGGCCATGAGTGCAACATCTACGTCAATTTTCCGGTTACGCCCGGCCAGCGGCTGAAAGTGTTGCTGCGACCGGAGGATGTGCGCGTGGAGGAAATCAACGATGCACGTGAGGTAGACGGCTTCATCGGCTACGTGCGTGAGCGCAACTATAAAGGCATGACGCTGGAGTCCACTGTCGAACTGGAAAACGGCAAGATGGTGATGGTAAGCGAATTCTTCAACGAAGATGACCCGGATTTCGACCATTCCCTGAATCAGAAAATGGCGGTGACCTGGGTTGAAAGCTGGGAGGTTGTACTGGCCGATGAAGAGCTCGCGTAAATTCCAGAATGTGGTAATTGCCACTATTGTCGGTTGGCTGGTGCTGTTTGTGTTCCTGCCAAACCTGATGATTATCGTGACCAGCTTCCTGACCCGCGATGATGCGCATTTTGTCAGTATGGTCTTCACGCTGGACAACTATGCGCGCCTGCTGGACCCGCTCTATTTTGAAGTGCTGCTGCACTCGCTAAATATGGCGCTCCTGGCAACGCTGGCCTGCCTGCTGCTCGGCTGGCCATTTGCCTGGTTTCTGGCAAAGCTACCGGTCAAAATTCGCCCACTGATGCTGTTTCTGCTGATTGTTCCGTTCTGGACCAACTCATTGATTCGTATCTATGGTCTGAAAATTTTCCTCAGCACCCGTGGTTATCTTAACGAGTTCCTGCTGTGGACCGGGCTTATCGACACCCCCATGCGCGTTATGTACACGCCGGGTGCGGTCATTATCGGTCTGGTTTACATTCTGCTGCCGTTTATGGTGATGCCGCTTTACTCGAGCATTGAAAAACTCGACAAGCCACTGCTTGAGGCGGCGCGCGATCTTGGTGCCAGCAAACTGCAGACCTTTATCCGCATTATTATTCCGCTCACGATGCCGGGCATTATCGCCGGATGCCTGCTGGTGATGTTGCCAGCTATGGGACTGTTCTATGTGTCTGACCTGATGGGGGGCGCTAAAAACCTGCTTATCGGCAACGTGATAAAGAGCCAGTTCCTTAATATTCGCGACTGGCCGTTTGGTGCGGCCACCAGCATTACGCTGACTGTCGTGATGGGGCTGATGCTGCTGGTTTACTGGCGCGCCTCGCGCCTGCTCAATAAGAAGGTGGAACTGGAATGATGGGACGCTGGCTTCGCGGCGGCTTTATGTCCGCCATTTACGCCTTTTTATATATTCCGATCGTGATTCTTATCGTGAATTCCTTCAACAGTTCACGGTTTGGTATCAACTGGCAAGGCTACACCACCAAATGGTATGGCCTGCTGATGAATAACGACAGCCTGCTACAGGCCGCACGCCACTCGCTTACTATGGCGGTTGTGTCAGCAAGCTTTGCCACGCTCATTGGCTCACTTACGGCAGTGGCGCTCTATCGCTACCGTTTTCGCGGTAAGCCGTTTGTGAGCGGCATGTTATTTGTGGTGATGATGTCGCCGGATATCGTGATGGCGATTTCGCTGCTGGTGCTGTTCATGCTGCTGGGTATCAAGCTTGGCTTCTGGTCGCTGCTTTTCTCGCACATTACCTTCTGTCTGCCGTTTGTGGTGGTGTCCGTTTACTCACGCCTCAAGGGGTTTGATGTGCGGATGCTGGAAGCGGCCAAAGATTTGGGGGCCAGCGAGTTCACCATTTTACGCAAAATCATCCTGCCGCTGGCAATGCCCGCCGTGGCAGCGGGTTGGCTACTGAGCTTTACGCTCTCAATGGACGACGTGGTGGTCTCGTCGTTTGTTACCGGCCCGGGCTATGAGATTTTGCCACTGAAGATCTACTCCATGGTGAAGGTTGGTGTGTCGCCGGAAGTCAATGCGCTGGCAACCATCCTGATGGTGCTGTCGCTCATACTGGTCATCATAAGCCAGGTCATTGCGCGCGATAAAACCAAGAGCCGGACATAACGGCTGTACACGTAATTACAACCGGCCTGCCCGTCAGGCCAAACTCAGGGGACGTTAGAATGAAAAAATGGTCACGCCACCTGCTGACAGCGGGTGCTCTGGCGCTCGGCATGAGCGCAGCTCACGCCAACGACGGCAACACGCTCTACTTCTACAACTGGACCGAGTATGTGCCACCTGGCCTGCTTGAGCAGTTCACCAAAGAGACCGGCATTAAAGTGATTTATTCGACCTATGAGTCGAATGAAACCATGTACGCCAAGCTTAAAACCTATAAAGACAGTGCTTACGATCTGGTGGTGCCATCCACCTACTTTGTCGATAAAATGCGCAAAGAAGGCATGATCCAGAAGATAGACAAAAGTAAGCTCAGCAATTTCGATAATCTCGACCCGGCAATGCTGAACAAGCCGTTTGACCCCAATAATGACTACTCTATTCCCTATATCTGGGGCGCGACGGCCATAGGCGTAAACGGCGAGGCCATTGACCCGTCCAGCGTCACCAGTTGGGCGGACCTGTGGAAGCCCGAATATAAAAACAGCCTGCTTTTGACTGATGACGCACGCGAAGTGTTCCAGGTGGCGCTGCGCAAGCTTGGGCTTTCCGGTAACACCACCGATCCGAAAGAGATTGAAACGGCTTACAAAGAGCTGCAAAAACTCATGCCAAACGTTGCTGCGTTTAACTCCGATAACCCGGCCAATCCGTATATGGAAGGCGAAGTGAACCTCGGCATGGTCTGGAACGGCTCGGCCTGGGTCGCACGCCAGGCGGGCGTACCGCTGGATGTGGTGTGGCCGAAAGAAGGCGGCATCTTCTGGATGGACAGCCTGGCGATTCCGGCGAACGCGAAGAATGTAGACGGTGCGCTGAAACTGATTAACTTTCTGCTGCGCCCGGAAGTGGCAAAACAGGTAGCGGAAACCATCGGTTATCCGACGCCAAATCTGGCTGCCCGCAAGCTGTTAGACACGAAGATAGCCAACGACAAATCGCTGTATCCTGACCAGCAGACGATTGATAAAGGCGAATGGCAGAACGATGTTGGCGAAGCCAGCGCGCTCTATGAAACGTATTATCAGCGCCTGAAGGCCGGGCGTTAATCGCAAAAAGGCGGACCTGACGGCCTAATGCGGGTCACTTAAGGATATGAGGCTCAATCATTCGAGCCATCAATGAAGTATAATGGGGCTAAATCCCTGATTCCTTCGTTTTCCTTGTAAGCATCATGATGAATTTATATTCATGCTTATGCTTAAGTGACTGGCATTAGAGCTGATGGCCCGCCTTTTACGCTTATTTCCTGAACACTACAGTCCTTTGAGCAGCCTCTCTACAAACTCCGGTACCACCTGGCTTGCCAGTCCGTAATGCTTTTCTTCAAACTCACTGCCAACCTGACTTGGCTCCAGATTCAGCTCTACCGTATGCGCGCCCTGAAGCTTCGCTTCATGGACGAAGCCCGCGGCGGGATAAACGTGCCCGGACGTGCCGATAGCGATAAACACATCTGCCTGGGCCAGCGCCGGGTAAATCTCATCCATACCCAACGGCATCTCACCAAACCACACCACATGCGGGCGCAGCGGCGCCGGAAACTGACAACAGTGACAACGCTCGTCCATGCTCACGTCATCTTCCCAGGCAAGCACCTGGCCGCTTTGGGTGCAGCGCACCTTTAACAGCTCGCCGTGCATGTGGATAACGTTCTTATTGCCCGCACGCTCGTGCAGATTGTCGATATTTTGCGTCACCAGCAGGAAACGATCGCCCAGGGCAGCTTCTAATTTTGCCAGCGCAAGGTGCGCTGCATTGGGCTGAATCTCCGGTTGCTGGAGCTGGTGACGACGGGCGTTATAAAAGCGTTGTACCAGTTCCGGGTCTCGACTGAAGCCTTCCGGCGTGGCCACGTCTTCCACCCGGTGCTCTTCCCACAGGCCGTCAGCGGCGCGAAAGGTCCGTATGCCTGATTCTGCGGATATACCCGCCCCGGTCAACACTACAACTCTGCGTTGTTCCATGTTATCTGGTCCTGCATGGTCTCTGAAAAAGGTTCGTTGACGCAACCGCTGACGCAGCTGGCGTTTGTTTTTCTTGAAACGGTATAACCGGTGTAAACGTCGCGATTGCATAAGATCCTCAGATTGCTATGGCGCAAGGTGAAGAAACGCCGCGCCGCGCATCCCGCCCGCGTCACCGTGGCGCGCCTGCTCAATGCGTGGCACTTTAGCGACCGGCAGCAGATGGCGCACTAAACGTTGCGCCAGCGTCTGCGTCAGCCATGAAAATGGTGATAACCCACCGCCAATCACCACCAGATGCGGGTCAACAATAGTCAACAGACTAGCAAGACATACCGCCAGTAAGTCAAGGTAGCGCTGCGCATGCTCACGGGCGCGTGGCTCCCCCACTTGCCAGCGCGTGACAATTTCTGGCCCGCTCAGTGTCTCCTGATAAAAGTGCTGATAGAGCCAGGCAAAGCCGCGCCCGGAAAGGTAATTCTCCACGCAACCGAGCTGACCGCAACCACAACGCAACAGCGGGATATCGCGCCCGAGCACCTCAAGTGCATCCACCGGGAGGCGCACATGGCCAAACTCGCCAGTGAGACACGACCGTCCGGTAATGGCTTTGCCGTTTACCACCAGTCCGCCACCAACCCCCGTACCAAGAATTAGCCCGAGTACCACAGGATAAGTGCGAAATTCATCGTCCCAGGCTTCCGAGAGCGTGAAACAGTTGGCGTCGTTATCAATGCGTACCTCGCGCCCCAGTCGCTCACTGAGGTCGCGCCCCAGCGGTTTGCCGTTAGCAGCAGGCAAATTCGCCGCGTACAGCGTGCCATCGTCTGTATACGGCAGACCCGGAATACCTATGCCGACGCTTCCCCGGGTGGCAAAAACGGTATCCGCCTGATGAACCATTTTCTCCACCGTTGAGAGAAAGCGCGAGTAGTCATCATGCGGCGTCGCCTCGCGCCACTCACGCAACAGATTGCGCTGTGCATCATAAACACCCAGCGCGATTTTGCTGCCGCCGATATCAAATCCGTAATACATTCTGACGTCCTTATTACTGCCCGCTCAACACGCGTGCCGGGTCAATGTTGCTCGCCCGGCGTGCCGGATACCAGCTTGCCAGCAAGCTCAGCAGCAGCGCGGTGATGAGCACATAAACCACATCCAGCCAGTGCAGTTCTGAGGGCAGGAAGTCAATAAAGTAAATATCACCGGAAAGGAAATGGTGTCCGGTCAGCTTTTCGATGACGCGGATAATATCAGTGAGCCACCATGAGGCCAGCACACCCAGTACAACGCCGATAACGCTGCCCAGCAACCCGGCCAACAGCCCATACCAGACAAAAATGGCGCGAATCAGACCGTCTTTCGCACCGAGCGTGCGCAGCACGGCGATATCGCTACTTTTATCTTTTACCGCCATCACCAGCGTCGAGACAATGTTAAAACACGCCACGCCAATCACCAGTACCATCGCCAGATACATGATGGCGCGAATCATCTGGATATCGCGGTACATGAAACCATATGTGCCAATCCAGCTTTTGATATACACGTAGCTGTCGGTGACCTGACCTGCATCGCGCACCAGCTTATTGGCGTTAAATACGTCATTAACTTTAATGGCAATGCCCGTGACACTGTCACCCATATCCATATAACCCTGTGCATCCTGCATAGGTACCATTGCCAGGCTGTGATCAAGTTGACCGCTGAGCTGAAGGATACCGGCTATTTGCAGGCGCACACGCTGAGGTTGCAGCAGCTTTTGACCGCTGTCGGCGTTGTTGGGGATCATGATGGAAATCCAGTCACCCTGCTTTACCTTCAGCGCATCCGCCACGCCTTTGCCGATGATGATTTGCTGCGCGCCAGCGTGAAAGTTGGCCCAGGCATTGTTCTGCACAAACGACGGTAATGCGCTCAAACGCGTCTCCTGCACAGGGTCAACGCCCTTCACCTGAATCGCGCGCAGGTTGGCACCGCTTTCAATCAGGCCCGTGAAGTTAATATACGGCGCGGCCGCAACAATACCCTTTACTTTTTCAACGCGCTGCAATACCTCGTTCCAGCCGTCGAACGGTTGATGTACCGGCTCAATTTCGCCATGCGGTACCACGGCCAGAATACGGTTATTCAGCTCACGCTCAAAACCATTCATGGCGCTCAGACCAACAATCAGTACCGCTACCCCAAGCGCAATGCCGGTGGTGGAAATCGCCGAAATCAGCGACACCATCCCGCCGCGCCGCCGCCCACGGCTAAAGCGCCGACCAATCAGTAACGAAAGCGGTGAAGCCATCAGTCCGCCCCCATCAGCGTCAGTTCCTGATTCAGGCGACCATCACGCATTTCAAGCTGGCGCGACAGTCGTTTTGCCAGCTGTAAATCGTGGGTGACCACCAGAAACGCAGTGCCCTGTCGCACGTTCAGCTCGCCAAGCAGGTCGAAAATCGCATCAGCATTGCGGGCATCAAGGTTACCGGTTGGCTCATCTGCCAGCACCAGACGTGGATTGTTAACCAGTGCACGTGCGATAGCAACACGCTGGCGCTCGCCACCGGAAAGCTCAGACGGGCGGTGCTCGCCACGGTGGCCTAACCCAACGGCAGCCAGCATATCCCGGGCGCGCGCGTCAATTTCAGCGGCTTTTTTGCGGCCAATCAGCAACGGCATCGCCACATTTTCCAGCGCGGTAAAGTCCGGCAGTAAGTGGTGAAACTGGTAGATAAAACCCAGTTCGCGATTGCGTAGCTCGGCTTTTGCGGATGATGACAACGTACTCATAGCGCGCCCGTCAAACGTCACATCGCCAGAGGTCGGCGTATCCAGTCCACCCAACAGGTGCAACAGCGTACTTTTACCGGAGCCTGAGCTGCCAACAATCGCCATCATTTCACCCATGCCAATGCTAAAGCTGACGTCGTGCAGCACGTCGGTCTGCACTTTGCCTTCCTGATAGCGTTTGCACAGTTTGTCACACTGCAGCAGGACCGAATTACTCATAACGTAAAGCCTCAGCGGGTTGAGTGGCGGCAGCGCGCCATGACGGGTAAAGCGTGGATAGCAGCGCAACTGCCATTGCGACAAGCGCAATCACAATCACCTGCAAAGGTTCAATCGCGACCGGTAGCGCAGCGCCGTCAAGCACTGCGCCAATAACCGGCATCAGGTTATTAAGCTGGCTTGCCAGCAAGGTTCCAAGCAGCGCACCAAGCAGTGCACCAATTATCCCGGCGCTGGCACCCTGGACGATAAAGACCGCCATAATCTGGCGGCGCGTTAAGCCCTGGGTTTGTAAAATGGCCACTTCTCCTTGTTTTTCCATCACCATCAGACCAAGCGAGGTGATGATATTAAACGCGGCAACGGCCACTATCAGGCTCAGCAACAGACCCATCATGTTCTTTTCCATGCGTACGGCCTGGAACAGCTCGCCTTTACGATCGCGCCAGTCCTGCCACTGCATTCCTTCTGGCAACGCCTGCTTGCTGAGGGTGTCCACCGCCAGCGGCTGATTTAAAAACAGACGCCAGCCGGTGATGTTGCCTGCCGGGTAGCGCATCAGGCGCGAGGCATCCTGCTGGTTCACCAGTAACTGATAGCTGTCCACTTCGCTGTTGGCGGCAAAGGTTCCCACCACCTTGAACAGACGCTGGCTGGGCAGGCGCCCCATTGGCGTGAACTGGCTGGCAGAGGGCACCATGATGCGGATACTTTCGCCGCGTTTGACGCCCAGTTGCCCGGCGAGTTGCTCGCCAAGAATCACATTGTACTGTCCGGCCTCAAGCGCGCTCTGGTTGACGTTGACCAGGTACGGCGTGAGCGGGTCTTTATCCTGCGGCGTAATGCCCAGCATAACGCCCACCGCCACGCTGCGCGGGCTTTGCAACACCACATCGCCGGTAGTCAGCGCAGTCACACGGTTCACACCTTGCAAGTTGAGCTTATCCGCAGGCAGGTCAGTTGGATTAAGGGAACCTTTTTCAGAGGTAATCAGCGCCTGCGGCATCAGCCCCAGAATGTTGTTTTGCAACTCGCGCTCAAAGCCGTTCATCACCGACAGCACGGTCACCAGCGCCATCACGCCAAGCGTAATGCCGATGGTAGACAACCAGGAGACAAAGCGGCTGAAGCGGTCCGCTGCACGCCCGCGCATGTAGCGCAGGCCAATAAATAACGCGACAGGTTGATACATGGAGGTCCGTGTAACCGCGGTTTTAGAGAATGATCGAGGAGTATATAAGCGATACCGCAACAGGTAAATGAAAGATAACGGTTTTACGCCAGTCAAAAACCAACAAAACCATTAAAATTCATAATATTAGGCTCCAGTCATGAGGTTATCAACCTGTATCAGGTTCAATGTGAGGATTTTCTTAAATACGTCAATGCGTTACAAAAACAGACTTTTGGAGTACGCAACCTGGCGCTGCTTTCTCAGAATTAATCCTTTATTACCAACCCAGCACGCCGGTTATTTATGAAAACTCAGCAACTGTGGATTAACCAGATTAAAGGAATGTGCATCTGTCTGGTGGTTATCTATCACTCCGTCATCACCTTTTATCCCCCTGTTCTCGGGCAGCTTCAGGGCAATGCCGTCTATCTTGCCAAACTGTGGATTTATGGCAATGCCTACCTGGCACCGTTTCGTATGCCAGTATTTTTCTTTATTTCCGGCTATCTGGTCACACGTTACATCAACCAGGTTGGCTGGCGCGGCTGTGTGAATAAGCGGGTGTGGAACATTGTCTGGGTACTGGTGCTGTGGGGCGTGCTGCAGTGGATACTGATAAGTCATATCAACCAGTGGCTGCCTGCTGGTGTGGAGCATGATCCACGCGCTAATGCCGCTTATGCCAGCACACCTGGCCAGTTCGCTTTTAGTATGATCACCGCCAGTACCAGCCTGTGGTATCTCTACGCGCTGGTACTCTATTTTATTGGCTGCAAACTTTTACACCGCTATCGGGCTGTGGTTTTCCCGCTGCTGATAGTGGTGAGTGTTGCGATAAACTTCCTGCCAACCCCGTTCTGGGGCATGAACAGCGTAATACGTAATATGCCGTATTACGCAATGGGCGCCTGGTTTGGCGCACAACTGGTGACGTTAATGAAAGGCTGGCGTCTCACCCAGCGCCCGCTGCTGTTACTGGCTGCGCTGGCGCTGGCTGGTGTGCTTTACCTGGGTAACATCAATTTGCCCCTTTCCATGCTGTCGATTCTGTTCATCATGAAACTCTTCTTCTCGCTGGAACAGCGCTGGGGAAGCCGCCCCCATTCTCTGTTCAATACCATCGGCAGTAACACAATCGCTATCTACACCACACACCGCATTCTGATTGAAGCCATGAGCCTGCTTGCCATCGGTCTGTTCAATCAGCAACGCCTGGCACCAGGCGCGCAGATGCTGCTACTGCTGAGTTATCCGCTCATCAGCCTTGGGTTGTGTACGCTGTTTGGGCTTTTGATGCGCAGGCTGTCGCGCGGGCTGACCGGTGACCTGCTCTTCACTCCACCGCGTAACCTGATTGCCGAACGCTAAACCCACAGCCCCTGCATAACAGGGGCTACTCATCTGAAGGTGTTTTATACTCACGAGGCAAACCCGCTTGCCAGGCACGGTTGATAAGCGATAATAACGCTCTGGCTATCCTACAGAATTTACCCACGCGGCTGCGCGGGCACAGCAGAGAGACAGCAGTTTTTTCTATGTCTGAACAAAACCGATACAGCCTGCCGCACAGTGCGGGCGACCAGCGCCAGTTTGGCGAACTGACCGGCGCGGCGTGCGCCAGCGAAGTGGCAGAAATTGCCGAACGCCACCAGGGACCGGTCATTTTGATTGCTCCTGACATGCAAAACGCCCTGCGTCTGCACGATGAAGTCCGGCAATTTACCGATGCGCTGGTAATGAACCTTGCCGACTGGGAAACACTGCCTTATGACAGCTTCTCTCCACATCAGGATATCGTGTCCTCACGCCTGTCCACACTTTATCAGCTCCCGGAGATGCAGCGCGGTGTGCTGATTATGCCGGTGAATACGCTGATGCAGCGCGTATGTCCGCACAGTTATCTGCATGCCCACGCCCTGGTCATGAAAAAAGGCCAGCGGTTATCGCGCGACAACCTGCGCGACCAGCTTGAAAACGCAGGCTACCGTCACGTTGACCAGGTGATGGAACACGGTGAATATGCCACCCGCGGCGCGTTGCTGGACCTGTGGCCGATGGGCAGCGAGTCGCCCTATCGCCTTGACTTTTTTGATGACGAGCTAGACAGCCTGCGCCTGTTTGACGTAGACAGCCAGCGTACGCTGGAAGAAGTGGACGCCATCAACCTGTTGCCGGCGCACGAATTCCCGACCGACAAAACGGCGATTGAGCTGTTCCGCAGCCAGTGGCGCGACAAATTCGAGGTGCGCCGAGACCCGGAGCACATCTATCAGCAGGTGAGTAAAGGCACGCTGCCAACCGGGATTGAATACTGGCAACCGTTGTTTTTCAGCGAACCCTTGCAGCCGCTGTTCAGTTACTTCCCCAAAAATACGCTGGTCGTGAATACCGGCGACCTGACGGCGAGTGCCGAGCGCTTCTGGCTGGATGTGAATGCCCGTTACGAAAACCGCGGTGTGGATCCCATGCGCCCGCTGCTGGCACCCATCACGCTGTGGATGGCGCCAGATGAACTCTTCGGCTCGCTAAAAAGCTGGCCCCGTATACAACTTAAAAAAGAATCACTCCCTGAAAAAGCGGCGAATACTAACCTCGGTTACCAGCCACTCCCGGACCTGTCCGTGCAGCCCCAGCAAAAAGCGCCGCTTGATAACCTGCGTCGTTTTCTTGAGCATTTTACCGGCGCGGTTATCTTCTCTGTTGAAAGCGAAGGCCGTCGTGAGGCGCTGGGCGAACTGCTGGCACGCCTCAAAATTGCCCCTAAGCGCCTGCAGCGACTTGAGGATGCGACACCCGGCGGTTACTGGCTGACTATCGGCTCCAGCGAACACGGTTTTATTGACACCCAGCGCAACCGGGCATTGATTTGTGAAAGTGACATGCTCGGCGAGCGCGTGGGTCGCCGCCGTCAGGAAAGCCGCCGTACCATTAACCCGGACACGCTGATTCGAAACCTGGCAGAACTGCACCCGGGCCAGCCCGTAGTGCACCTGGAGCACGGTGTGGGCCGCTATGCAGGCATGACCACGCTGGAAGCGGGTGGCATCAAAGGTGAGTATTTGATGCTCACCTATGCGGGCGATGCCAAACTGTACGTACCGGTGACCTCGCTCCACCTTATCAGTCGCTACGCAGGCGGCGCCGAAGAAAACGCGCCGCTGCACAAACTTGGTGGCGATGCCTGGTCGCGCGCGCGCCAGAAGGCCGCGGAAAAAGTGCGCGATGTTGCCGCTGAACTGCTCGACATCTATGCCCAGCGCGCGGCAAAAGCCGGTTTCGCCTTTAAGCACGACAAAGAACAGTATCAGCTTTTCTGCGACAGCTTCCCGTTTGAAACGACGCCAGATCAGGCACAGGCCATCAATGCGGTACTGAGCGACATGTGCCAGCCGCTGGCAATGGACCGCCTGGTATGCGGCGACGTAGGCTTTGGTAAAACGGAAGTCGCGATGCGCGCCGCGTTTCTGGCGGTGGAAAACCACAAACAGGTTGCCGTGCTGGTGCCAACCACCCTTCTCGCCCAGCAACACTTTGATAATTTCCGCGACCGCTTCGCTAACTGGCCTGTACGCATCGAGATGCTGTCACGCTTTCGCAGTGCCAAAGAACAGACACAGGTGCTGGAACAGGCTGCTGAGGGCAAGGTCGATATCCTGATTGGCACCCACAAGCTGTTAATGAGCGACCTGAAATGGCGCGATCTGGGGCTGCTGATTGTCGATGAGGAGCACCGCTTTGGCGTGCGTCATAAAGAACGCATTAAGGCCATGCGCGCCGATGTGGATATTCTGACCCTGACCGCCACGCCGATTCCGCGTACGCTCAACATGGCTATGAGCGGAATGCGCGACTTATCGATTATTGCCACACCGCCAGCACGCCGCCTGGCGGTGAAGACTTTTGTACGCGAATACGACAGCTTAGTCGTGCGCGAGGCGATTTTGCGTGAAGTGCTGCGTGGTGGTCAGGTCTACTATCTGTACAACGACGTAGAAAACATTCAGAAAGCCGCTCAGCGCCTGGAAGAACTGGTACCGGAAGCACGCGTCGCCGTCGGTCATGGTCAGATGCGCGAACGCGAGCTGGAACGGGTGATGAACGATTTCCATCATCAGCGCTTTAACGTGCTGGTCTGTACCACCATCATCGAAACCGGGATTGATATCCCGACGGCCAACACCATCATCATCGAACGCGCTGACCACTTCGGCCTTGCCCAGCTGCACCAGTTGCGCGGCCGCGTTGGGCGTTCGCACCATCAGGCGTATGCCTGGCTGCTGACGCCGCATCCTAAAGCCATGACGACCGATGCGCAAAAACGGCTGGAGGCCATTGCATCGCTTGAAGATCTCGGCGCGGGCTTCGCGCTGGCAACCCATGACCTGGAGATCCGTGGCGCCGGTGAGCTGTTAGGTGAAGACCAGAGCGGACAGATGGAGACCATTGGCTTTTCACTCTACATGGAACTGCTGGAAAACGCCGTTGATGCGCTTAAAGCCGGTCGCGAGCCGTCGCTTGAGGATTTGACCAGCCAGCAAACCGAAGTGGAACTGCGAATGCCGTCGCTGCTGCCGGACGATTTTATTCCCGATGTGAATACACGTTTGTCCTTCTACAAACGCATCGCCAGTGCGAAGGATGCCGATGCACTTGATGAAATTAAAGTGGAACTGATTGACCGCTTCGGCAAACTACCGGACCCCGCGCGTACGCTGCTGGATATTGCAGCACTTCGCCAGCAGGCGCAGAAGCTCGGCATTCGCAAGCTTGAGGCCAATGAGAAAGGTGGCGTGATTGAATTTAATGAGCAAAACCACGTCGATCCGCTCTGGTTGATTGGCTTGTTGCAAAAACAGCCTCAACACTACCGGCTTGATGGCCCAACCCGGCTGCGTTTTACCCATGAGCTTGATGAGCGCAAGGTACGTATGGACTGGGTGCGCAACTTTATGCAACAACTGTCCGAAAACACCGCAGCATAAATCCTTTGCGCCCTCTCACCTGTAGAGGGCGCAAATCTGCCGTTAATCGCCAGCCTTTACAAATCCTTGCAGTAGACCAGGATTTCCCGACAAGCAGACACGCATAATCGCGTGTTCACGAAGTCGATCGAGGCTTTAACACAATGACAACTTTTCTACGTTTTTCCCGCTGGCTAACTGGCCTGAGCATGCTGACTGTGTTCGCCTTCAGCGCCCTGCCCGCTATAGCTAACACGTACCCCCTACCGCCACCAGGTAGTCGTCTGGTCGGCGAAAACAAATTTCATACCGTTGAAAACGACGGCGGATCGCTTGAGGCTATTGCCAAAAAATACAACGTCGGTTTCCTGGCGCTGTTGCAGGCGAACCCGGGCGTGGACCCCTATGTGCCACGAGCAGGCAGCGTGCTGACGATTCCGTTACAGGCACTACTGCCGGACGAGCCGCGTGAGGGTATTGTGATTAATCTTTCGGAACTGCGGCTTTATTACTACCCGCCGGGTGAGAAAACCGTCGTCATTTATCCCATTGGTATTGGTCAACTCGGCGGCGACACCGTCACACCACTGATGAAAACCACCGTTTCCGAGAAACGTGCTAATCCAACCTGGACCCCGACGGCGAATATTCGTGCACGTTACAAGGCGCAGGGCGTGATTCTACCTGCGGTTGTCCCTGCTGGTCCGGATAACCCTATGGGTCATCACGCTATCCGCCTGGCTGCCTACGGCGGCGTTTACTTGCTACATGGCACCAATGCCGACTTTGGCATTGGTATGCGCGTTAGCTCTGGCTGCATTCGCCTGCGCGATAACGACATTAAGTGGATGTTTAGTAACGTGCCTGTGGGTACTAAAGTTAACATCATTGATACGGCAATGAAGGCCTCTCAGGAACCGGATGGTCGCTTGCTGGTTGAAGTACACCAGCCGCTGTCGAAATCAATTGATGACAATCCACAGACTCAACCTATTGTACAGAGCGCTGGCGTACGCAGCATACTGTCGCAAAATGGCAATAATAGCGCGGTTATCGAGAAAGCGATGAGTCTGCGCGCCGGAATGCCGGTCACAGTAGGACACGCAAACATCCCTGCGCCACAAAACAACACCATTTAACGCCTCATTGGGTATAAAGAAAAAGGCTCTGTCGGTAACAGAGCCTTTTTTGTGGCATAGATAGAGGGTTAGCGCATTAAGGGTTCACGCTTATTTGTAGATTACAGCAGTGCCGTGCAGGGTGTTCGGCCCGTTAACTGAGGTAATTCGATACGATTTAGCCCCCATCTCATCCGCCTTCTCAGCCAGTTGTTCTTCCAGAGACTGGAGGTTGGGGCCTGCCGTTGCAGAGATGGTCCCCACTTTCTGTTGACCATGTGGCGTACTTTGTACCTCAACAGCGGCAAGGCTTGCAAAAGAGAGTGAGCTTAACATTGCGGCAGTCAGGAGCAGATTTATACTTTTCATTGTTGTTTCCTTAGCGGGAGCAGATGCTGCTAACAGATTAAATTAACAATCGATAACTTAATCATAGGCGTGATCCAGCTCACACGTCAAGGCACTTTATTAACGATTGTTAAATATTGTGTAAATCAATTGTAAGCAATATACAGTATGAGTTGTTATCTGCTGGCGAGGGTCAGGTTAACTTTTTATAATAGGGAAATATGACCTTAAGAGTAGCAATCAATGACAACGGCGATGACAGACTGCAGCAAGAAAAGCCGCGGCAGACCTAAGGTATTTGACAGAGAAGCTGCGCTGGATAAAGCGATGGCACTCTTCTGGCAGCATGGCTATGAGGCAACGTCAATGGCGCATCTGGTTGAAGCAACTGGTGCAAAAGCCCCGACACTGTATGCGGAGTTTACCAACAAGGAGGGGTTGTTCCGGGCCGTGCTGGATCGGTATATCACACAGTTTGCTGCTCGCCATGAATCCCAACTATTTTGTCCGCAAAAGCGCCTGGAAGACGCACTGTATGACTTCTTTAGTGCCGTTGCCGCGTGTTATACCAGCGAGGAGACACCTTCTGGCTGCTTTATTATCAATACCTCCTGCGCGCTGGCCGCTTCTTCAGAAGACATTGCCAGCGCTATCAAACTGCGCCACGGCCAGCAAACACAAACTCTGGTGCGTTTTTTTACGCTCAAACGTGAAAGCGGAGAACTCCCCTCCAGTTGCGATATTCACGCCCTTTCAGATTACCTGAACTGTATTTTACAAGGCATGTCGGTAAGTGCACGCGAAGGTGCTGATTATGACGCGCTGATGCGTATCACAAAAACAACGTTAGACCTTCTGCCAGAACTGATTAAAAATTGAGGGGTTTTCAGGCATTCAGCCTTTTCCTTGCCGCCAACATACTGACCGCAACGCAATATCCGTAAAATATATCCGCCAAAAAAATATAAGAAAGATTTCCTATTTGCTATGCTTATTACCCGGTGCCGCAGTACGCGCCAGTCCCGAGTCATCCTGTTAACAGGAAACGAAAAATGATCCTGCTGTTACCCTTACTGCAAGTGTTAGTGTGGATAACACTGCTGTTCAGCCTGTGGCTGATAATGGGCGGCACCCTACTGTTTGCAGTGGTCTCCGTGTCAATCACGGCGCTATTGCTGATTCGCCAGCTGGGTGCTGACTAAGAAGGTGCCTGAAAACCGCCAGGGACGAGGCGGTTTTCACCTCATCAGGCTTTTTGGTTTAATACCAGCTGCCCGTTATTATCCAGCGGGATTTGTGTACCAGGGTCTTTATCCATACGGATTTTCCCCTCTCTGTCACCAATTTTGTAAGTGACGTCATAACCCAGCAGCTTTTCTGATTTATCGTAGAGGGTCTTACAGCGCTGCTGCGTTGTGGTGTAGGTATCGTTATCCTGCATAGAGCCTTGAATCTGGTTACCCGCATAGCCACCACCGAGCGCACCAGCAATAGTCGCGACATCTTTACCGCGACCGCCGCCAAACTGGTGGCCAATAACGCCCCCGGCCACCGCGCCGAGCGCTGAACCGATCAGACGATTTTCATCCTGTACGGGTCGACGATGCGTTACGGCAACATTGCGGCACTCTTTTCGCGGCGTTTTTACCGTCTCTTTGATTGGCGTGGCAGAAATAACCTGTGCGTACTGCGGTCCGCGCTCGAATACATTCATGCTGGCCACGGCGGCAACGCCAAGGGCCGCAGCCACGCCTATACCGATACCCGCTAACATTGATTTATTCACAGGACCTCCTTCAATGCTGTGTTAACTCAACAATCTTGCAACATCAGCGAAGACGTAACCAATAAGAATACGGATGAAAAATGCGGGATGATGTGGTAGGCGGCGAGGATCAGGAGAATTCCTGGAAGAAGGGCGATAATATCAGCAGATTATACTGCTCTCTCCTCACATGAAAAGAGAGCAGTCGGCAAAGATCAGTGTAGCTTCAGACGTGGGCGAATCACGCGGTTGATGCTACCCACCAGCATCATCAGGCCTGTTTTGAAATAACCGTGCAGAGCAATCTGGTGCATGCGGTACAGCGAGATATAGACCAGGCGCGCCATGCGCCCCTCCACCATCATGGAGCCACGCATCAGGTTCCCCATCAGGCTACCGACGGTCGAGAACTTCGACAGCGACACCAGTGAGCCATGATCTTTATAAACGTATGATTTGAGCGATTTGCCCTTCATCTGTGCCAGAATGTTATGTAGCGCACAGGACGCCATCTGGTGCGCTGCCTGCGCACGCGGCGGTACAAAACCGCCTTCCGGGCGCGCGCAGGACGCACAGTCCCCAATGGCGTAAATATCGGCATCACGTGTGGTCTGTAGCGTCGGCTCAGTCACTAACTGATTGATACGGTTGGTTTCCAGCCCGCCGATATCTTTCATAAAGTCAGGCGCTTTAATGCCTGCCGCCCAGACCATTAAGTCAGCCTGGATAAACTCACCGCCTTTCGTATTCAGGCCATCGGCTTGTGCGCTGGTGACCATTGTATTGGTCAGCACACGCACACCCAGTTTGGTTAGCTCACTTTGTGCAGCTGATGAAATGCGCGGTGGCAGTGCAGGCAGAATGCGCTCACCCGCTTCCACCAGCGTCACGTTTAATGCCTCACTGGTAAGCCCTTTATACCCATAGCTGTGCAGTTGCTTCACGGCATTATGCAGTTCAGCGGAAAGCTCAACGCCGGTCGCCCCGCCGCCCACAATGGCAATATTCACTTTGCCGTTGGCACCCAGATTTGACGAATATTTCAGGAACAGATTGAGCATCTCCTGATGAAAACGGCGCGCCTGATGCGGGTTGTCCAGGAAAATACAATGGTCCTTCACACCCGGTGTGTTGAAGTCGTTAGACGTGCTCCCCAGCGCCATCACCAGGGTGTCATATGCCAGCTTGCGCTCCGGTACCAGTAGCTCGCCCTTCTCGTCGTTCAGTGCCGCAAGCGTAATGGTTTTACCTTCTCTGTCGATATCTATCACCGAGCCGAGCTGGAACTGGAAATGATGATTGCGCGCATGCGCCAGGTAGCTGATTGCATCCACGCCCTCATCGAGCGAGCCGGTTGCAACCTCATGCAGCAGAGGTTTCCACAGGTGACTGTGGTTACGGTCTACGAGTGTTACTTTCGCTTTTTTACCGCGCCCGAGCTTTCTGCCCAACTGCGTTGCCAGTTCCAGACCACCGGCCCCGCCACCCACAATTACGATTTTTTTCATTGCCGTCGTCAACGTAAATCCCCCAAAATTTGCTTACCAATTGTTAATTAAAAGTTATTTATATAGCCCTTAATTAACAACAGGTTACTGATACTGAAACGTTCAACCTCATGGCAGAATAGCATGAACGGCGCATTGGTCATACCAAATTTGATATGCATCAACTTTTACCGCTTAAAAGATAGACAAAAAGGCCAGCAAGTGCTGGCCTTTTAACTCTCTGGAGGTAGGTCGCTCAGCCGAGCGTTTTGAACGCTTTGATACGTTGAAGGTGCGGTGAGATATCACGAAACTTGTGAGTTTGCTGCTCGTCCCAGACAATTTCATAATAAGGATGTAAAACCGCCGCTGAACGTGCGCTATCCAGCGCTTCATCATGACGCGACAATATTGTCAGGCAGCGGTCGCGATTCTTCTCACGAAAGTTATCCACACACTTTGTGGCAATATCCTGGTACTCTTCCGGCCGGTCAATCTTGCCTTCCATATTCTCATACGGGAACAGGTTAGGATTGAAAATCGCCTGACGGATGTCGCACAAAAAGCCGATGCGCTCCGCCCAGTAACCACCAAGCCCAACACCACAAATCAGTGGCCTGTCGTCAACGTTTAGCTGCAACATTTTGTCGACTTCTTTTAGCAGATGCTGCATATCGTGCTTCGGATGGCGCGTGCTGTAACTAATCAACCTGACATCCGGATCAATAAACTGCAATTGCAGCACTTTCTCATGATTGCCGGGGCTGTTTGAATCAAAACCATGTAAATAGATAATCATTGCACCCTCACCGCACAGAATTTTACCCGACCTGCCACTGCGCCTTATGTGCCTGCCAGCGCTCATTAAGCGTCTCAAGCTGCTGACTTACCTGCTTCCAGCGTGCAGACTCCCGCAATGCCTGCCGGGTGAACGAACTTTGATGATACAAATCAGTAACACGCTGCGCGTTGATCGGTGACAGGTTATCCAGCACGTCTACCGCGCCCTTACGATTATTACAGACAAGGATCATATCGCAACCTGCATCCAGTGATGCCTGTCCACGTTCTGCATAGCTGCCCATCACCGCAGCCCCTTCCATTGACAGGTCATCAGAGAAAATCACGCCATTAAAACCAAGCTCTCCGCGCAACACGGTTTTTAGCCAGTGTGGCGAACCACTGGCAGGACGGTCATCCACGTCACTATAAATAACATGTGCCGGCATCACGGCATCGAGTTTATTACGCTCAATCAAGGTGCGGAATACTGCCATATCCCTGGCGCGAATCTCCGCCTGCGGGCGTTCATAACGCGGCGTTTCTTTATGCGAATCTGCTGTCACCGCGCCGTGTCCGGGGAAATGTTTGCCGGTACTTTTCATGCCTGCGCTATGCATGCCATCAATAACACGCTCAGCCAGCTGTAACGCTTTTAGCGGGTCTTCATGATAAGAGCGCTCGCCAATCGCGGCGCTGATATGGCCCACGTCCAGCACTGGCGCAAAGCTGATATCAATATCCATTGCTATCATTTCACTCGCCATTAACCAGCCCGCTTCCTGGGCAAGCTTCATCCCCTCTTCCATACCCAATAAAGCGGCAAAAGACTGTGCCGCCGGCAGGCGTGTAAAACCATCGCGAAAACGCTGCACGCGCCCGCCTTCCTGATCGACTGCCACCACCAGACGCTGGTGCGACGCCTCGCGAATCTGGCGCACCAGTTCGCGAAGCTGCTCAGGGTCATGATAATTGCGGGTAAAAAGAATAAGCCCACCTACCAGGGGATGCTGTAAAATTTCCCGTTCTTCACTATCCAGCTCAAAACCCGCCACGTCCAACATCACCGGACCGATGCTCATCTCTCATGCTCCCTACATTGCAGCCGCCGCCATGCGTCGTCTGCCAGTTGAATAAAGTGTTTTTGCCGGGTTTGCTGCCAGCGTCGTTCATACCAGGACGCCGCAAGCGTATGTACCCACGGTTGCCAGCGCAGTACCTGGCGTGCCAGCCTCTCTGGATTGAGGCCGGACTGCGCAGCATACGCCTCAATCAGTGGTTCTCCATAACCACAAGCTGCCAGCTCAAGCGCAATATCGCTGTCGCCCGCATACTCCCAGTCAATAAGCCGCAGCCCGCCCTGCGTTCTGATAAGGTTATAGCCATGTACATCCATATGCAGTGGCGAGAGCTTAAGCGGAGTTGGCTCGCCCACATGGCACAGCCGCCTGAGTGTACGTAACCAGAGTAACGAGCGGCGCTCGGGTGCCGCTGCCTGCCAGTAGAAGGCCAGTAATGTTAACAACGGAATGCGCCAGCCAAAGCATGGCTGGCCGTGAAGGCGATGCAGCAACTCAGCCAGCGCCTCAACGGGCACAGTGTCACCACAGGATTCCCCCTCGAGCCATTCGGTTACCAGCCAGCCCCCTGTCAGTAAATACGGCTGTGGACCGATCTGCGGAGCAAGGCGTTTTAGCACCCGGTGCTGGCGCGCCAGTGACACGCCTGGCACCGTTGCAGACAAACAACGACGCGCGGCAAAGATTTGCGTACCTGCCTCTATCCGAACAAGGCCACCGCTTAACCCGCCAACAACAGAAACAGTCCCGGCGGCCTCAGCCGCCGGGAAATATCGTGAGATTAATGCCTCACACGACAGATTACTGAATGCGTTCAACGCTACCTTTACCTGACCAGATAATTTCACCAGTCTGCACCAGCATCAGCTGCATTTGCAGCGTCGGTGAGTTCACATTGCCATTGGCGCTGGTGTAAAGCACGTATTGCGCTCCCACATTGCGGGCAATACCAATCGCTTTACTACGGCTCCCAAGACTATCCTGGGCTGACAGGCCCAGCTGCTGCTTCGCCGTGGCCAGCTGAGACTCGCCCACAAGCGTAAATGTCCCATTGTTCGCCAGTGCATTACGCAGTGCTGCAGTCGCTTTTGCCGATGGCAGACTACCGTTAGTGCGGTTATTCACGCTATCTACCAGCAGCACACTACCGGCACTCACGCCATCTGCCTGTAACATTTTCCCCATCATCGGCTGCACTGCACCGTCCCAGTTCCACACGCGCTCACGTGGCGGTTGAGGTTGCTGGGGCTGCGGCTGTGTGACCGGCCCCGGTTGAGTGGGTATTTCCGGCACCTGCGGCACCGTCACGGGCGGGGTCGGCTGCTGCGGCGTAGGTTGCGCTTTTTCAACCGGTGCTGTTTTGTTTCCACCTCCGGTGAGTCCACAACCCGCTAACAACAACGCTGCCGTTACCAGCAGCATGTAACGATGGATTTCCTTAATCAACATTCACCCCTCAGAGCCATATCGACAAACGCACCTGTTGTGCGCCCATAAAATTACCGCTGGATGCAATGGTTACGCCAGAATGCGGCGGCACGACGATGTCGCGCGAACGCTCCAGCGGGTGCATCTCCAGCCCTTTGTTATCATACCAGTAAAAACGGTAGTTAATTTTTACCGCACTGCCACTCTCGTTGTAGACACGTGAAGTGGCAATCGGCTGGATATCACGCGACGAGAACGCTGGCTTGTCTGCCGTTATCCCGGCAGCCAGCACCGTAGCCTCCATCACCAGCGTCTGCTGGTCATTGACCGGAATCACCGGCTTACTACTGCAGGCCGCCAGCGCCAGTACGGCACAAACACCCAACAACATCCGCAGGCGCATCATTACAGACCTTTATGGGACAGCATTGGCCCCAATGCACGTCCTCCAAGCAGATGCATGTGGATATGATAGACCTCCTGTCCGCCATGACGATTGCAGTTCACAATCAGGCGATAACCATCCTCAGCCACCCCTTCCTGCTCGGCTATTTTGGCGGCGACCGTCATCATGCGTCCTAGCGCCTGCTCATGTTCTGGCTTTACGTCATTCACGGTTGGAATGAGCACGTTGGGGATAATGAGGATATGGCTGGGTGCCTGTGGGGCAATATCGCGAAAAGCAGTGACCAGTTCGTCCTGATAAACTATATCCGCAGGAATTTCGCGGCGGATAATTTTACTGAAAATCGTTTCTTCGGCCATGACCTTGTCCTTTTACAAAACCTGAAGGAAGTATGAGTGAGATGCGCCTTTTCTTTCAACCTTCAAACGCGAATTCTTAAGTTGAGGGTAAGCCTTTGCAGTAAAAAGCCATACCGTCGCTCTAACCTGAGCTACTGTGGCCTGAGCAACAACAGCAAACCCTGGACGCATCCCGACACAACGCCGATTTTTTCAGATTAAAGTAAAAACACTGGACTAAAAAAGTACGCCGAAACGGCCATAGAAGTAACGGCGAAGCCGCCCCGCTTACCTTCATCGCCAGCCAGACAGCAAAACGTTGCTTACATTGCAGACTAAGCCCCGGATAGCGCTAACAAAAAAAGGCGCCACACAGGCGCCTTTTTCAATGTTTCAAATTAATGCGGAATATCTTCGTACTGCGGAACCGGGTTACGGAAGCTGCGGGTTACGCAGGCCAGATAGATAAGGCCAATGGCAGCCCAAATCAGCCCCAGCTTCATTGAGCTGGCTTCCAGATTCACCCACAACGCCCCCACGGTCAGTGCACCACATACCGGCAGGATCAGATAGTTGATGTGATCTTTAATGGTTTTATTGCGCTTTTCACGGATCCAGAACTGGGAAATTACCGACAGGTTCACAAAGGTGAACGCGACCAGCGCACCAAAGTTAATCAACGCTGTTGCCGTAACCAGGTCAAAATTAATCGCCAGCAGCGCAATCGCCCCGACCAACACCACGTTAAACGCCGGAGTACGCCATACCGGGTGGATATAGCCAAAGAAACGGGTCGGGAAGACACCATCACGCCCCATCACGTACATCAGACGGGAAACGCCTGCATGTGCAGCCATACCGGATGCCAGTACGGTAATGGTCGAGAAAATCAGTACGCCAAACTGGAATGTTTTGCCTGCCACATAAAGCATGATTTCCGGCTGAGACGCGTCCGGATCCTTAAAGCGAGAGATATCCGGGAAGTACAGCTGCAGGAAATAAGACGCCGCGATAAACACCAGCCCACCAATCAGCGCCGTCAGGAAGATGGCTTTAGGGATAACACGGCCCGCATCTTTGGTCTCTTCAGACAGCGAGCTGATGCCGTCAAATCCCAGGAATGAGAAGCACAGAATAGTCGCGCCGGTAATCATCGGCACCACCTGAGCGTTTTCCCCCCAGAATGGACGCGAACTGACAAGCGTACCTGCCCCTTCACCGTGGGACACGCCCCAGATGATAAGGCCTACAATCACTGCCACGATCGCCATCTGCAGTACCACGATAACCGTGTTGAAGTTAGCCACGGTTTTAATGCTGCGCAGGTTGGAAATGGTCATAAAGGCCACCAGTGCCACCACGAAAATCCACGACGGCACAGACGGTATCAGCGCCTCGAAGTAGATTTTTGCCAGCAGAATGTTAATCATCGGCATGAACAGGTAGTCAAGCAGCGATGACCAACCCACCATAAAACCTACGGTTGGGTTAATGGACTTCTGGGCATAGGTATAGGCCGAACCGGCTGACGGGAAGCGGCGTACCAGCTTACCGTAACTCAGGGCGGTGAAGAGAATGGCCACGAGTGCGAAGGCATACGCCGTGGCGACGTGACCACTGGTCAGGCCGGACACAATGCCAAACGTATCGAAAAGGGTCATGGGCTGCATATAGGCAAGACCCATCATGACAACCGGAACCAGCGTAAGCGTTTTACGCAGCCCCGCGCGGGAAGAAGTAGCGGTGACGTTATGCGACATGGTGGTAACTCCCAAACGCAAAAGCAAAAAATTGCCCCATCTTATTTTCCTCGGCGACACGTCTGTCGATTCTTAAATGTGTATCTATCCGGTACTAAGCCCGGCCTCTTGTTTAATTGGGTTTGTTTTCTGCAAAAAAGAACCGACGCCCATGAAAGCGTCGGTTTACCTTGTTTGCAGGCCGCGTATTTTGCCCCACCCTAATCAGGATGACAAGCCCTTCCAGCCCCACTCTTACAATTCTTTTTTTGCGAAATTTTAATACGCTGTCAGACCGCGCCAGCACTGGGTTTATGTAACATTTTCACTACCTCATTTTAATGCCCATTGTCCCAATGAAAACGTGCCGTCAACGCACGTATAAAAAACAGGTTTACAATGGCGGCTTAATGTCGCCGCTATCATTACTTCATCGGCATGGTTAACAGTTGTGGATACTGGTATTCAAACCCCAACTCTTTGCAGATAAGACTGCCATCTACCAACTTGCCTTTATCGTCGTTCGCCTCATCATAAAAAACCGGTGGCTCCAGCCCAAGCTCATGAGCCATCTGCGTATAAAACGTGGCGCGTGAAGGGTGTTCTGGCGCGCACAGATTATAAATGTGCCCTGCGCGTGGTGGTGCCTGCAACAGCAATATAATTGCGCTAACCACATCTTCCAGATGGACCAGATTGACGCCGTGACTGCCGTTTGACGCACGTTTACCTGCAAAGAAACGTCCGGGATGACGACCCGGCCCCACCAGCCCCGCCAGGCGCAGAATATCAACCGACGTACCGGGTAAATCATGCAACCAGCGCTCCAGCTCCCGCAGCGTACGCCCGCTGTCTGTTTCTGGGTTAAGTGGCGAGTTTTCTTTCATTACACCGCTGGCACTGCCGTAAACGGAAGTGGAACTGGTGAAGATAATGCGCGCAATAGAATGCGCCAGCGCACTGTCAACAATCTGCTGTACCGCTTCGAGGTAAAAATTCTCGCCCTCGCCACTGCGGCGCGCGGGTAACGTGATGACCAGTGCATCGACATTAAGCAGTGCCTCAAGGTCGTCGCTGTCACACTCCAGCTGCGGCGTTAGCGCCAGCGGGTAGCTTTCGATACCGCACATACGCGCCGCATCCACACCATCTTGTGTCGTTTTGCTGCCGGTAACCTGCCAGCCACGTGCCATCAGCGCCATACCAAGCGGCATCCCCAGCCATCCCAACCCCACAATTGCGACTTTTTTCATGCCCTGATCTCCCGGCGAGAAGCCTTAGAATGTCCTGATGCTGTATTAAGGCTACGCCAGAGTGAAACAACCTACAATCCGCTCTCATGCCTCCGGGCCGGCAAAAGCAGTAAAAAAGCCCTTGCGTTAGTAACCTATCCTGGTTTAGGTTATTGGACAGGCAATGAATAACCATTCAACGAGACCGTTATGAAGCGTATTGCGAATAAATTCCACCATCATCACCATCACCCTGACTAGTCTTTCAGGCGATGTGTGCTGGAAGACGTTCAGGATCTTCCAGTGGTGAGCAAACGCTTCATAAAAAGCCCCCGGAAGATCGTCTTCCGGGGGCTTTTTTATTACCCGCGTTACGCAGGATAACTCAGGATTCAGGAGAGAAAGCAGATGTCAGACAACAGCCGTTTACGCATAGCTATGCAGAAATCAGGACGTCTTAGTGACGATTCACGTGAATTACTGGCCCGCTGTGGCATAAAAATCAACCTGCACACCCAGCGCCTGATTGCCCTGGCGGAGAATATGCCCATCGATATCCTGCGTGTACGCGATGACGATATTCCCGGGCTGGTAATGGATGGCGTCGTTGATCTTGGGATTATTGGCGAGAATGTGCTTGAAGAAGAATTACTTAACCGCCGCGCCCAGGGCGATGACCCACGTTATTACACCTTGCGTCGCCTTGATTTCGGCGGCTGTCGCCTGTCAATTGCCACTAACGTAGATGAACCCTGGGATGGCCCGTCCTGCCTGAACAATAAACGTATTGCGACCTCTTATCCGCACCTGCTTAAACGCTATCTCGACCAGAAAGGCGTTCAGTTTAAATCCTGTCTGCTCAATGGCTCCGTCGAAGTCGCCCCGCGCGCCGGGCTGGCTGATGCTATCTGCGACCTCGTTTCAACAGGTGCCACGCTCGAAGCCAACGGCCTGCGCGAAGTTGAGGTGATTTATCGCTCCAAAGCGTGCCTGATTCAGCGCGACGGTGAAATGCCAGAAATGAAGCAGAAACTTATCGACAAGCTCCTGACCCGTATTCAGGGCGTGATTCAGGCTCGCGAATCCAAATACATCATGCTGCACGCCCCGAGTGACCGGCTGGAGGAAGTTGTCGCTCTGCTGCCAGGCGCTGAGCGCCCCACTATTCTGCCGCTGGCGGGCGACCAGCAGCGCGTGGCAATGCACATGGTGAGCAGCGAAACCCTGTTCTGGGAAACGATGGAAAAACTCAAAGCGCTCGGCGCAAGCTCCATCCTGGTATTGCCTATTGAAAAGATGATGGAGTAATCACCATGAGTTTCAATACCGTCATTGACTGGAACCGCTGCGACGCCGCGCAGCAGCGCGAACTGCTGACGCGCCCGGCTATCTCTTCCTCCGACAGCATCAGCCGTACCGTCAGCGAGATCCTTGATAATGTAAAAAAACGCGGCGATGCGGCACTGCGTGATTACAGCGCAAAGTTTGATAAGACCGAGGTGTTGAACCTTAAAGTCAGCGCCGAGGAAATTTCGGCCGCCGCGGCACGCCTGGGTGACGATGTTAAGCAAGCGATGGCGGTCGCGGTCGCCAATATCGACACGTTTCATAAGGCGCAGCAGCTTCCGGGCGTTGATGTTGAAACCATGCCTGGTGTGCGCTGCCAGCAGGTGACGCGCCCTATTGACGCCGTTGGCCTGTATATTCCAGGCGGCTCTGCACCGCTGTTTTCTACCGTGCTGATGCTGGCAACCCCTGCGCGCATTGCGGGCTGCCGTCGTGTCGTTCTTTGTTCGCCACCGCCCATTGCTGACGAGATTCTTTATGCAGCCCAACTGTGCGGTGTTGAAGAAGTCTTTCAGGTGGGCGGCGCACAGGCTATTGCCGCACTGGCGTTTGGCACCGATAGCATACCCAAAGTGGACAAAATTTTTGGCCCTGGCAACGCGTTTGTCACTGAAGCCAAACGTCAAATCAGCCAGCGTCTGGACGGTGCGGCTATCGACATGCCTGCTGGTCCCTCAGAAGTGCTGGTCATTGCCGACAGCGGCGCTAATCCGGATTTTGTTGCCTCTGACCTGCTGTCTCAGGCCGAACACGGCCCGGATTCTCAGGTGATTTTACTCACACCTGATGCCGCAATAGCCGAACGTGTCGCCGAGGCTGTCGAACGCCAACTGGCTGCGCTGCCACGTGCCGAAACAGCACGCCAGGCGCTGGCGGCAAGCCGCCTGATTGTGGCTCGTGACCTTGCACAATGTGTGGCTATCTCCAACCAGTACGGTCCTGAACATCTGATTATCCAGACCCGTAACGCGCGCGCCCTGGTCGACAGTATTACCAGCGCAGGTTCGGTATTTCTCGGCGACTGGTCGCCGGAATCAGCAGGCGATTATGCCTCTGGCACGAACCACGTGCTGCCAACCTATGGCTATACCGCGACCTGCTCAAGTCTGGGGTTAGCCGACTTCCAGAAACGCATGACGGTGCAGGAACTCAGTCCACAGGGGTTCGCCTCACTGGCCTCAACCATAGAAATCCTCGCCGCAGCCGAGCAGCTGACGGCCCACAAAAATGCAGTAACCCTGCGCGTGGCTGCGCTTAAGGAGCAGAAATGACGATTGAAGCACTGGCGCGCGCAAATGTGCGTGAACTCACGCCGTATCTGTCCGCACGCCGCCTCGGTGGCAAAGGCGATGTATGGCTGAATGCTAACGAGTATCCAACGGCGGTGGAATTTGCGCTGACCCAGCAAACACTGAATCGCTATCCGCAATGCCAGCCTGCTACAGTCATTGAACGCTATGCGGCTTACGCGGGCGTTAAACCCAGCCAGGTGCTGGTAAGTCGTGGCGCAGATGAAGGTATTGAACTGTTGATCCGCGCCTTCTGCGAACCGGGACAGGATGCGGTACTTTACTGTCCCCCCACTTACGGCATGTATAGCGTCAGTGCTGAAACCATTGGCGTAGAATGCCGCACCGTACAGGCTCTGAGCGACTGGCAGCTTGATTTACCGGCGATAGAACAACAGCTCAACGGCGTGAAGGTGATATTCGTCTGTAGCCCCAATAATCCAACCGGCCAACTTATCAACCCGGACGATCTGCGTGCGCTGCTGGAAATGACGCGTGGTAAAGCCATCGTGGTCGCTGATGAAGCCTATATTGAGTTCTGTCCGCAGGCAACGCTTACCGGCTGGCTCAGTGATTACCCGCATCTGGCAATCCTGCGCACGCTCTCGAAAGCCTTTGCCCTCGCCGGGCTGCGCTGCGGCTTTACGCTGGCAAACGAAGAGGTTATCAACCTGCTGCTCAAGGTGATTGCGCCTTACCCGCTGTCAACACCAGTTGCGGATATTGCCGCTCAGGCGCTCACCACAGAAGGCATTAGCGCGATGCGAGCACGCGTGGCTGAAATTGTGGACAATCGCCGCCTGCTTATTGATGGGCTTGAAGCTATTCCTGCTGTGGAGCAGGTTTTTGCCTCTGAAACCAATTACGTGCTGGCGCGCCTGAATGATTCCAGCCGCCTGTTTAAATCACTGTGGGATCAGGGCATTATCCTCAGAGACCAGAATAAACAACCAAGCCTCAGCGGCTGCCTGCGTATCACCGTTGGCATCCGGGCAGAGTGCCAGCGCGTACTGGACGCGCTGCGTGACCAGGAGGGCCAATGAGCCAGAAGTATCTCTTTATTGACCGCGACGGAACCCTGATTGCCGAGCCACCAGAAGATTACCAGGTGGACCGCTTTGACAAACTGGCCTTTGAGCCTGACGCCATCCCGGTGCTGCTGAAGCTCCAACAGGCGGGCTACCGGCTGGTGATGATAACTAACCAGGACGGTCTTGGTACTGCCAGTCTGCCCCAGGCCGATTTTGACGGCCCGCACAACCTGATGATGCAAATCTTCAGCTCACAGGGCGTTAAGTTTGACGAGGTGCTGATTTGCCCACATCTTCCTGCCGACAATTGCGATTGCCGTAAACCGAAAACCGCACTGGTGCTACGCTATCTCGAAGATGGCGTAATGGATAACGCTCACAGCTATGTGATTGGTGACAGAGCTACCGATATTGAGCTTGCCGATAACATGAGCATCAAAGGCCTGCGCTACGGCAGCGACGGGCTGGACTGGAACACTATTGGCGAGCAGTTAACCAGGCGTGACCGTTACGCCCACGTATCCCGCAATACCAAAGAAACGCAGATTGACGTGCAGGTGTGGCTGGACCGCGAAGGTGGCAGCAAAATTAACACGGGCGTCGGCTTTTTTGACCACATGCTGGACCAGATTGCCACGCACGGCGGCTTTCGGATGAATATTGAGGTGAAAGGAGACCTTTATATCGACGATCACCACACCGTTGAAGACACTGGTCTCGCCCTGGGCGAAGCGTTGAAAACCGCGCTTGGCGATAAACGCGGCATTGCCCGCTTTGGCTTTGTGCTGCCGATGGATGAGTGCCTGGCGCGCTGCGCGCTGGAT
>CBIFVZ010000030.1:0-39700 GCA_966185765.1 uncultured Enterobacteriaceae bacterium
GGCCGGTTTGTAAGCCGTTGTGCCGTGTCAGTGGAGGCGCATTATAGGGAGTATTCAGACGCTGGCAAGCGCTGATTTCAGAAATCTTAACTGACCGTCTTTTTTTTGCTCAAACGGTGGTTAAACATCCAGTTTTGCCAGTGAGTTAAAGCCATAACGTTGCAAAACCGGCAGCAGTTGCGCCGTTTCACGCGTCAGTGCCATACAAAACGCACTGTTTTCCTCAACGGATAATCGTTGTGGCGCTTCGTTCTCAAGCAGCCATGCCGTTCTGCGCGCAATCGCTGCGCCCGAGTCTACCAGGCGCGTTCCCTCAGGTAGTACCTGCATGAGCTCGTCGGCAAGCAAAGGAAAGTGAGTACACCCAAGCACCACGGTATCCGGCGGCTCAGACATACGTAACCAGGGGCGCAAAATTTTACGTAATTCGTCCAGCGGCACCTCAGCACCGTGCAACTTTGCTTCTGCCAGCTCCACAAGTTCAGCAGAACCCAGCATTTCAATGCGGCACTCGGTCGCAAAACGAGAGATAAGCTCGTGCGTATAAGGGCGACGCACTGTAGCGCGCGTTGCAAGCAGGCCTACAACGCCGTTTGCCGTCAAACGTGCCGCAGGTTTAATAGCAGGCACAACGCCAACGACCGGGAAATCAAACTTCTCACGCAAGGCTGGCAGCGAGACGGTACTGGCTGTGTTACAGGCAATAATAGCCATCGCCATTGGACACTGACGGTGCACAGCGCCGACAATATCCACCACGCGTTCAACGATAAACTCCTCGCTCTTCTCGCCATAAGGGAAAGCGACATTATCAAACGCATAGATATAGTGGAGATTGGGCAGAAGCTGGCGGACTTCGTCATACACAGAAAGCCCACCGACGCCAGAGTCAAATACCAGCACGGTGGGCTTTGCATCAGAAGGTGTAGCTGCCAGACAAGGTGTATTCCCGTCCTGCAGTTTGGTAGCCATAAGCTGTCTCGTAATCTTTGTCGAACATGTTGGCTATTTTACCACGAACGGTGAGATGGGAAGTGACTGGATATGACAGCGAAACATCCCATAAGCTCACGCCCCCCATTTTAACTGTCTGATAGGTGTTGAAATCCGAGTCATAGCGGCTACCGAGATAGTGATAAGTCAGACTCCAGTCGAGGTCGTATACCTGCCAGTCAAGCTGATATTTCACCTGCTGTTTGGCACGACGTAACAGCGGCTGGTCAGTTACACCATTGCGGGCATCAACATAGTCGTAACCCATATTGTGGGTCAGCGGGCCGGTATCGAAAGAGGCCGTTGCCTCCACGCCTTTAATATTGGCTTTACCGACGTTGTAATAACGCATACGGGCGCTGTCATAATCGATAAGATTATCGACATTATTACGGTAGCCCGACACGCGCCAGTTCACACCTGCCGTTAAGCCCTCAAACGCGCCTTCCCACTGCTTGCTTTCCTCCGGATTGAGATTCGGCTCGCCATAATTACCATAAAGCTGGCCGAGATTAGGGGCCTTATACGCTGTCCCGTAAGAAGCGATAAAACGATATCCCTCAATAAACTCCCACGCCGCGCTACCCTGCCAGGTTGCGTGCTGACCAAACTGCGAGTTGTCATCGCTGCGAGCAGCACCTTCCAGGATAACGTCACCCAGCTTTTGCAACCCGGTAAGATAGACACCCGTGTTACGCAGGTCGTAGCCGTTGCTCACATAGTTGGTGTTCGGTTCGTTGCTCTGCTTCTGCCAGTCGATGCCTGCACCGATATTGCCGTGGCCGATATCAACTGAGTTCGCCCATTGCAGGTTGTACTGTTTGACTTCATCCAGCCTGGCCGTGGCGTCGTAACGCCCCAGGTGCGGATCGAAGTTGTAATCCTTGCTGTGGCTGTAGCTGGACAGCAGTTGTGAGTGGAAAATATCGTTACTGAAGCGCAAACCGGCATCCCAGGTCTGGCTGTAAAGCTGGCGTGTATCCACCAGCACGCCTGGCGTCCATGAGCTGCCATCATAGTTTGTCCGATTGTCATAACCATAACCGCGTACAAAGCCGCTCCACTGCTCGGAAAAACGCTGCTCCAGCGCGCCGTACAGCGTCTTGCTCATAAAGCCATCGCGGTCCGGCTGACGTAGCCCCCCGGTGTTGCCATCGGCCACCACATCAACGCCCCGGGTATACGTATAATCCCCTGCCAGCGTCACGCGCGTACTGTCACCCAGAGTTTGCTGCGTACTGGCACCGTAATTTTGATAGCCATGCGACCCAACACCGGCATTGAGCGTCGTGCCGTCTTTATCGCGCGTAGTGATAATGTTAACCACGCCGCCAACAGCATCAGAGCCATAAATCGCCGAACGTGGTCCACGGATATATTCAATACGTTGCACCAGAGAAAGCGGGAACTGGCTTAAATCCGATGACCCGCTAACGCCCGCCTGATTAAGGCGAATACCATCAACCAGAATCAGCACATGACTGGAATTTGTCCCACGCACAAATAATGACGACTGCTGGCCCATGCCACCACTCTGCGCAATATCCACGCCAGGCAAACGGCGCATCACATCAGTCACGGACGTTGACTGCCAACGGTCGATATCCTGACGCGTTACAACGCTCACCGGCGCAAGTACGGTATTCGCCGGTTGCTCAAATCGATTTGCTGTTACTACCATTGAATCGGCGCTATCCTGCGCCCATACAGAAAATGCCGCGACGGAAAGCCCCGTCAGCAGCGATATTTTTGTAATCATTGTTAAAGCATCCACAGTCTACAAAGGATGCCGCAGATCTCATCCATAGCACGCGATGATGAAACCTATTGCGACGTTATTCCGGCAGGTCTTCGGGCTTGGAGACGATTAGAGGATGATGACTTCCCACAGTACTCAGCAGTGTCTGTTCATCCCGTCATAAATTCCTTACCGCTGCGCGTCAGCCCCAGAGTTACACTGGGTTCCCTTTTCACTCATACAGAGACCGGTGTGCGCATGCTACAGGCAGCAATATATAGATGTCCAGACTTCCACTGATGGCAGAAACGGCATTCCGGGCTGGACATCACAGCGCTATTCCCTACAATCCCCCGCGTATTTTCATCACCTGGAGCGAACAATGACGCCCGAACATCTACCGACCGAACGGTACGACGCACAGCTGGCTGAAAAGGTCGTCCGTCTGCAAAGCCTGATGGCCCCCTTTTCCCCACTGGTCCCGGAAGTGTTTCGCTCTGCGCCTACGCATTACCGTATGCGGGCCGAATTTCGTCTGTGGCACGACGGCGACGACCTGTACCACATCATCTTTGATAGCCAGACGCGCCAGCGCATCCGTGTGGACAGCTTCCCGGCGGCCAGCGCGCTGATTAACGAGCTGATGAGCGAGATGCTCACGGCCGTGCGCGATAACCCGGTCCTGCGCCACAAGCTGTTTCAGATTGATTATCTGACAACGCAAAGCAACCAGGCCATCGTGACGCTGCTCTACCACCGTGCGCTGGGCGACGACTGGGTAGCGCAGGCCAGCGCGCTGCGCGATCGGCTTCGGGCGAAAGGCTTCAATGTGCATCTCATTGGCCGTGCCACTAAAACCAAGATCGAACTGGATCAGGACTATATTGACGAACGTCTGCCGGTTGGTGGACGAGAGATGATTTATCGCCAGGTGGAAAACAGCTTCACCCAGCCGAATGCGGCAATAAACATTCAGATGCTGGAATGGGCGCTTGACGTCACGCAAGGCTCAGAAGGCGATTTACTGGAGCTGTACTGCGGCAACGGTAACTTCTCGCTGGCGCTGGCGCGCAATTTCAGGCGCGTTCTGGCAACCGAAATCGCCAAACCGTCGGTAGCGGCTGCACAGTACAACATTGCGGCCAACCACATTGATAATGTGCAGATTATCCGTATGTCGGCAGAAGAGTTTACCCAGGCGATGAAAGGCGTACGCGAATTTAACCGCCTCAAAGGCATCGACCTGAAGAGTTATGAGTGCAACACCATTTTCGTTGATCCGCCCCGCAGCGGTCTGGACAGCGAAACGGAAAAAATGGTGCAAGGTTACGAGCGCATTCTCTATATCTCGTGCAACCCTGAAACCCTGTGCAAGAACCTGGAAACGCTCTCGCAAACCCATCGTGTGGAAAGACTGGCGCTGTTCGATCAGTTCCCATATACCCACCACATGGAATGCGGTGTACTGCTGGTGCGCAAATAAAAAAGCCACCGTTCAAAGGTGGCTTTGTCGTTAAAAGGCGCAGCAGCGCCTTTGTTATTCTGCAGCTTTACGCGCGCGAATTTTGTGACCGATCCAGAACACCATGACGACCGACAACACCGCGGGCAGGAAGTTAGAGCCAATTTCCGGGTATTCGGCGCGCACCACGGCACTGTAAATCAGTATTCCCAGCACGAAGCAGGCGGCGGCAATACCCGGCAGGCCTTCAGGCATCATGCTGTTCTGATAACGTTGATGCAGGCACCAGGCAGCCAACGCCAGTGAAATAATCGGGAAAACAGAAAACGGCACTATCGAGCTAAAAAGCGCAGCGCAGGTGCCGTTAACGGACAAGCCTGCGATAAATGCCAACAAGAGCGTTCCCTTTTCCAGTACGGTTTCTTTCATGACTCTTCCTTTGTGTGAACGGAGTGATGTCCCGCGGCCATCTTTTCCTGCTCGCGGCGATACCAGTAGTAGGCACCTTTTGAAATCATACGAAGTTGTAACACCAACCGCTCTTCAAGCTGTTGACGCTGCTCAAGGCTAACATCCAGCGCCTCGGCGCCGGCGTTAAATACAATCGTCACCATCGCCTCGGCCTGTGCCTCAGTGAAGCTGCGCGGCATGTGGTTTTCCCGCTCGAGATAATCGGTCAGTTCGGCAATAAAGTGCTGAATTTCGCGCGCAACAGCAGCACGGAATGCGGCAGATGTCCCGGAACGTTCACGCAGCAACAAACGGAAAGCATTCGGGTTATTGCCAATAAACTCCATAAATGTCGACACAGAGGTGCGAATAACGCTACCGCCTTTGGCAATACGCTGGCGCGCCTGGCGCATTAGCTGGCGCAGCATCAGGCCGCTTTCATCCACCATCGTCAGCCCAAGTTCATCGACATCGCGAAAATGCCGGTAAAACGATGTTGGGGCGATCCCCGCCTCACGCGCAACCTCGCGTAAACTCAGGCTGGCGAAACTGCGTTCAGCACTTAGCTGACTAAATCCGGCCTCGACGAGTGAACGCCGCGTGCGCTCTTTCTGTTGTGCTCTAACACCCATCACGATGCCTGAATCCTTCCTCTGTTTGCAGGGAACTATATCAGAGAATAAAACGCCCTGGGTCATTAAGGATTGTGAATGATTGTTTACGGGAGCGCGGTCGCGGTAAGGTGAAAAACGCACAATTAGAATTGGGACCGTAGCGCGTTGATGTTACCATTCTGTTGATTTTATGTATAAGAAACAGGTAATCCCTACCATGTCTCATTCTTACGATTATGATGCAATAGTAATAGGCTCAGGTCCCGGCGGCGAAGGCGCTGCGATGGGACTTGTGAAACAGGGAGCCAGGGTAGCCGTTATTGAGCGCTACCATAACGTGGGCGGTGGTTGTACCCACTGGGGCACCATCCCGTCAAAAGCGCTGCGCCACGCCGTCAGCCGCATTATCGAATTCAATCAAAATCCGTTATACAGCGACCACACCCGTCTCCTGCGATCTTCCTTCGCTGATATTCTGCGCCACACCGACAGCGTCATCAGCCAGCAAACTAATATGCGTCAGGGATTTTATGAGCGTAACCGCTGTGAAATCCTGCAGGGAAACGCTCGCTTTGTTGACGAGCACACCATTGAGCTTGAGAGCCACGACGGCACCCTGGAGACGCTGAGCGCTGAGAAATTTGTAATCGCCTGCGGCTCGCGACCTTACCATCCGGTAGATGTGGACTTTACCCATCCACGTATTTATGACAGCGACTCCATTCTCAGCCTGCATCACGAACCCAAGCACGTCATCATTTATGGCGCTGGCGTGATTGGCTGTGAATATGCGTCTATATTCCGCGGAATGAGCGTCAAAGTTGACCTCATTAACACCCGCGATCGCCTGCTGGCATTTCTGGACCAGGAGATGTCTGATTCGCTGTCTTACCACTTCTGGAACAGCGGCGTGGTCATTCGCCACAACGAAGAGTACGAGAAGATTGAAGGCACTCGCGACGGCGTGATTGTGCATATGAAATCAGGCAAAAAGGTAAAAGCCGACTGCCTGCTTTATGCCAACGGCCGCACGGGTAACACCGACTCGCTGGCGCTGGAAAATATCGGTCTGGACGTCGACAGCCGTGGCCAGCTTAAAGTCAACAGTATGTACCAGACTGCCCTGCCGCACATCTGGGCAGTGGGCGATGTTATTGGCTACCCGAGCCTGGCGTCTGCGGCGTACGATCAGGGTCGCATTGCCGCACAGGCCATGATCAAAGGCGAAGCGACCGCCCATCTGGTGGAAGACATTCCGACGGGCATCTACACCATTCCGGAAATCAGTTCAGTGGGTAAAACGGAACAGCAACTAACAGCCATGAAGGTGCCATACGAAGTGGGCCGTGCTCAGTTCAAACACCTCGCCCGTGCGCAGATTGTCGGAATGAATGTCGGCACGCTGAAGATCCTGTTTCATCGCGAAACCAAAGAGATTCTGGGGATTCATTGCTTTGGCGAGCGTGCGGCCGAAATTATTCACATTGGCCAGGCGATAATGGAGCAGAAAGGCGGTGGCAACACCATTGAGTACTTCGTTAACACCACCTTTAACTACCCGACAATGGCAGAAGCCTATCGGGTAGCGGCACTAAACGGCTTAAACCGCCTGTTTTAACGTGCGCTCGAAATGGCCATCCATTTGTGTACGGATGGCCTCTGCCAGCTGCTCATAACGGCTACGCAGCGGTGAGCCAGGACGGTACACCAGCCCAATAGTACGACGCGGCTCAGGCTTATAGCACGGCAGGTAGACTACGCCGTCGCGCTGGCGCTCTGGCGGTACAGCCAGTGCCGGCAGCAACGTGATACCGCTGCCTGCTGCAACCATGTTACGCAGCGTCTCAAGACTGGTCGCACGGAAATGGGTGTCTTCATCCGCCCCGGCTTCAAAGCAAAATCCCATTGCCTGATCGCGCAGGCAGTGGCCGTCTTCCAGCATCAGCAACTTTTCACCAGCGAGATCCGACATGGGCACGCGATCGCGGTTTACCCACGGATGATTTTCATAAATGGCCAGCAGCATCGGTTCATCAAATAACGGCACTTCAATGAAAGACTCGCTCTCTTTTACCAGCGCCAGAATCGCGCAGTCGAGCTTGCCGCTGTCAAGCTGTGCCAGCAGCTGATGGGTCTGCGCTTCGTGCAGATACATTTCGAGCTTGGGGAAAGACTGGTGCAGCATCGGGATAATTTGCGGCAGCAGATACGGGCCCACAGTAGGGATAAGGCCAATATGCAGCGGCCCGGACATGGTTTCGCCCTGCTGGCTGGCCATCTCTTTAAGCACTTTCACTTCACGCAACACAGTGCGCGCCTGGTCAACGAGCAGCAGCCCGGCCTGAGTAAAAAGCACCTTACGGCTGGTACGCTCAAGCAACATCACGCCCAGCTCATCTTCCAGCTTGCGGATTTGCCCGCTCAGGGTTGGCTGGCTGACATGACAGGAGTCCGCCGCACGACGAAAATGGCGATGCTCGGCAAGCGCCACCAGGTATTCAAGGTCACGAATATTCATTACTCATCCTCCGCCGCCACGATAGTTCATGGCGATAGATAGCATAGCAACCAACGATTATCCCTATCAAGTCCCGCAATACATAATAGGTCCTAACAGAGGCCTTCATCACGGTTGCCCCGGGTGAAGCTCTCTGCAGAGTAACTCTCTGAACTGACTAACGACCCGGCGCGATTTGCCAGAGCACATGTTCTGACAGAAAACGCCAAAATAAGCCAACGTGAACTTTTTGCGGACATGACGTATGTCCGCTTTTTTTTGCCATTTTGAACGATCACCTGTCAGGCAAGCGCACCCGCAAAAAAAATGCTGGCCTTACGCGACCAGCATTATCTATCTCATAAGTTAAACCGTTTATCAGCCAGGACGATTTTGCGCATCCGCAATGGCCTGTGCAACCTGCTGCCCGGAAACCCCGCCCTTCGCACTACGCTTCTCCAGGCAGGACTGTAGCGACAATACCGGATAGACATCATCAGCAATTACGCTACTGAATTTCTGCAGGTCGGCCAGTGCCAGCCCCTCCAGCGGTTTACTCTGGCGAATGGCTTCAACGACCGCCTCGCCCACGATATGGTGCGCTTCACGAAACGCAATGCCTTTTGCCACCAGATAATCCGCAAGCTCCGTTGCGTTCGCATAACCCTGCTGCGCCGCTTCCTGACAACGAGGGCGACGAATCTGAATACCGTCCAGCGCCAGCGCTGCCATGTGCAGACAGTCAAGCCAGGTGTCGAGCGCGTCAAACAGACCCTCTTTGTCTTCCTGCATATCTTTATTGTACGCCAGCGGCAGGCCTTTAAGCGTCATCATCATGCCCGTGAGTGCGCCCTGCACGCGGCCACATTTACCACGAATAAGCTCCAGCGCATCCGGGTTTTTCTTCTGCGGCATCAGCGATGAGCCGGAGGTCACGCGGTCAGAGAGCTCCACAAAGCCCGCTTCGCCAGAATTAAAGAAAATCAGGTCTTCGGCAAAGCGCGACAGGTGCACCATACCTATAGAGGCATTTGAGAGCAGCTCCAGTACGTGATCACGGTCAGACACGCTGTCAAGACTGTTACGGGTCGCCGAAGCAAAGCCAAGCCAGCCTGCCAGTTGCTCGCGGTCAATATCATAAGCCGTGCCGGCCAGCGCGCCGCTACCCAGTGGGCTGACGTCCAGACGCTTCACGGTATCCTGCAGGCGGCTTTCATCACGCGCCAGCATCTCAACGTACGCCATGCACCAGTGAGCAAAGGTCACCGGTTGTGCGCGTTGCAGGTGTGTGTAACCAGGCATTACCGCGTCCTGATTTGCCTGCGCGGTCTCCACCAGCACCTGCTGCAGCTCCCGAATAGCACTGAGCAGTACCGATGCCTGCTCCTTACACCACAATTTAAGGTCGGTCGCCACCTGGTCGTTACGGCTGCGCCCGGTATGCAGTTTCTTACCCAGTTGGCCAACTTTCTCGATGAGCTTGCCTTCCACCCAGCTGTGGATATCTTCTGCATCGCTTTCAAGAATCTGTTGCGGATTGGCCTGCACTTGCGCCAGAAGCGCGTTCAACGCACCTTCCAGCTGCTGCTGCTCATCAGTACTCAGCACGCCTACGGTCACCAGCGCTTTGGACCAGGCAACAGAGCCGACGATATCCTGCTCAGCCAGGCGATAGTCAAACCGCAGAGAGTCATTAAACTGCTTGAACCGCTGGTCCGCTGCCTGAGTAAAACGCCCACCCCAAAGTGCCATAGTCATGCTCCATTTCATCTGAATCTGTTGCCCGAAGGCCGTTAATAGCAGGCCCGGACAGATGCCCGGGCCTTTGGTACCACTCGTCAATAAGCCCGATTAACGCTTTTTCTCGTTCAGCGCACGGATGCGTGATGACAAAGAGAACAGGCGGATAAAGCCGCCAGCGTGGCTGTGGTCGTACACTTCATCTTCACCGAAGGTAGCGAACTCTTCGTTGTACAGGCTATTTGGCGATTTCTTCTGAATCGCGGTCACGCTGCCTTTATATAGTTCCAGCACCACTTCACCGTTAACTTCCTGGGCGAGTGATTCAGCGGCAGCCTGCAAAGACTGGCGCAGCGGGGCAAACCAACGGCCATCGTAAACCACATAAGACATTTCCAGGCCAACCTGCTCACGCCATTTGAAGCTGTCGCGATCCAGTACCAGCTGCTCAACACCGCGCAGCGCAGCCATCATGATGGTGCCCCCCGGGGTTTCATAGCAGCCACGGGACTTAATGCCCACCAGGCGATTTTCCACGATATCCACGCGGCCTACGCCGTGTTTAGCGCCAATCTGGTTGAGTTTTTCCAGGCACTGGAACGGGCTCAGCGCTTCGCCGTTTACCGCCACCACTTTACCGTGTTCCACTTTTACCGTGACCTGTTCAGCCTGGTCCGGTGCTTCTTTCGGATCTACCGTCCAGACCCAGCAATCTTTGTTAGCCGCGTTCCACGGGCTTTCCAGCACGCCACCTTCTGTTGAGATGTGCCAGGCGTTCTCGTCACGGCTGTAAATCTTCTCAAGCGATGCCGTGGTCGGGATATCGCGCGCTTTCAGGTAATCGAGCAGCGCTTCACGGGAACGCAGGTTCCACTCACGCCACGGCGCAATCACTTTAAGCTCTGGCGCCAGGGCAGCCCAGGCGGACTCAAAACGCACCTGGTCGTTACCTTTACCGGTAGCACCGTGGCACAGCGCGTCTGCGCCCACTTTCTTCGCCACGTCAACCAGCGCTTTGGCAATCAGCGGACGCGCCATTGAGGTACCCAGCAGATAGCTGCCTTCATACAGCGCACCAGACTGCAACACCGGATATACGTAATCGCTGATGAATTCTTCACGCGCGTCTACGACGTAGCACTCGACTGCGCCAGAGCGCAGCGCTTTCTGCTCAACGCCTTTGAGGTCGTCACGATCCTGGCCAATGTCCACCACGCAGGCGACCACTTCACACCCTTCATAGTTTTCTTTCAGCCACGGAATGATAGCTGAGGTGTCCAGGCCGCCGGAGTAAGCCAGTACCACTTTTTTGATGCCGTGATTTTTCATTCTTTTTTCCTTTGAAAGCTTTGAATTACGCAATAATCCGGGTACCAATCGGCACGCCGTTAAACAAAGAGGGAAGCTGCTCAGCATGGCGCCAGGAAGCGATATCGACCGGGCGGCCCAGCGTGCGCGCAGCGTCAAGCGCCGCGTTCACTTTCACAATCATGCCGTCGGTAATAATGCCCTGCGCAATCAGCTCATCGGCACGCGTGGCCGTCATTTCAGCAATGCGCTGGCCTTTGCCATCCAGGATGCCGCTCACGTCGGAGAGCAAAATCAGGTCCGCGCCAAGCGTTGCCGCCAGCGCGGTAGCTGCCTGATCCGCATTCACGTTCATCAGCTCGCCGCCATCAGTGATGCCGATAGAGCTGACCACTGGCAAAAAGCCTGCATCGAGCAACCCGCTAATCAGCTTCGGTGAACCCGGCTCAGCCTTGCCAACGTGACCCAGAGCTTCATCTAGCTGGCTCACCTTGACGGCATCACCATCACCCAGGCACAGGCCCACAGCGTCAATCTTGTGACGCTTCGCCCATGCCAGCAGCGTTTTATTGGCCGTTCCCGCCAGCGCACCGGTAATGATGTCGATTTGATCTGCAGGTGTTACCCGCAAGCCATTTTTCTTTTGTACCGGCAACGCGAGCTTTTTCATCAGCTCATCAACCAGACAGCCGCCACCGTGCACAATCACCAACGGGCGCTGATGCGTCTGTCGGTAAGCCACCAGCGCGCCAAACAGACGCTCCAGCGCCTCTTCGCTGTCCAGTAATACGCCGCCTAACTTAATAATTAACGGATTCATCCTCGTACCTGACTGTCGGTTAAATAAGGGATTCGGTTTCAGCAAAGCCAAACCGCAGGTTAGCGCACTGAACCGCCTGCGCTGCGGCACCTTTGAGGAGGTTGTCCTCCGTGGCGACGACTATCAGATGTTCGCCCTGAACGGCAAAGCCAATATCGCAATACGGCAAGCCCACCACATTTTTCAGCGCCGGTACACCGTTGTCGTACAGGCGCACCAGCGGTTTATCGGCATAGGCGGCATTAAAGGCCGCCGCAACCTGCTCACGAGTCACACCCGCTTTCAGGCGACAGGTGATCGTTTCCAGAATGCCACGCGGGAAATTGCCCAGATGCGGCGTAAAAATCACATCCGCCCCGAGATGGGCTGAGATTTCTGGCTGGTGACGATGGGTAAAAATGCCGTAGGGCTGAAGGCTGACTTCACAGAAGCTGTTGGAAAGCGCGGCTTTACGCCCTGCGCCGCTCACGCCGCTGGTCGCGTTAATGACCGGCCATTGCGTCAGTTCCAGAAGGTCATTATCGATAAGCGGCTTGAGGGACAGCTGCGCCGCGGTGGGGTAGCAGCCAGGCACCGCAATCAGATTCGCTTCTTTGAGCTTTGCGCTCTGCCATTCAGCCAGGCCGTAAACCGCCTGCTCAAGCAAATCCGGGTGCTGATGGGTAAAGCCGTAATACGTCTGGTAGAAAGTGGCGTCGTTCACGCGATACGCGCCTGAAAGGTCAAACACCACGCAACCAGCCTGTAAAAAAAGCGGGGCTAAGTCGTGGCTGACTTCATGAGCGGTTGCCAGAAACACCACATCGGCGTTTGCCGCGAATTCACTGACGTCATCCATCGGCTGTAGCGGCAGATCAATGCGCCCTTTCAGCTGCGGATGCAGATCGGAGATTAATTTTCCTGCATCTGCACTTTGCGCTGAAACCGTCAAAGCGGTTATGTTCATATGTGGATGGCGATGGATATAGCTCGCAAGCTCTGCGCCGGTATAACCGCTGGCGCCAACGATCAGCGTTTTCAACATCGGGGCTAAACCTTCTTAACGTCATAAGTACCCGGGCAGCGGCGCTTGCGCCCGCCCGTGAGATTGGTGAAAAACTCAGTATCTGTGTTCAGGTTCTGAGGCTTTCTTTGTGTCGAGTGATAATGTATTTTTATTCATTATAACTGCATGATTATTTACCATTGCGACCTGAGGCCTGTCAACAGTGAAGACAAAAATACCGCCCTTTATAGAAATTTACCGTGAGCTTATCGCCACCCCGTCGATAAGTGCCACCGAAGCCGCGCTGGATCAGAGCAATGCCACACTGATTACTCTTCTGGCGGGTTGGTTTAAGGACCTGGGTTTCCATGTTGAAGTGCAACCCGTGCCAGGCACACGTGAGAAGTTCAACATGCTGGCGAGTACCGGCACTGGCGCTGGCGGCCTGCTGCTGGCGGGGCATACCGATACCGTGCCGTTTGACGATGGCCGCTGGACTCGCGACCCGTTCACGTTGACTGAACACGACAACAAGCTCTACGGGCTAGGCACGGCCGATATGAAAGGCTTCTTCGCCTTTGTGCTTGATGCCCTGCGCGACGTTGATGTAACAAAGCTTAAAAAGCCGCTGTACATTCTGGCGACCGCCGATGAAGAAACCACCATGACGGGCGCGCGCTACTTTGCCGAAAACACCACCATTCGCCCGGACTGCGCCATTATTGGCGAACCCACCTCGCTACAGCCAGTACGCGCACATAAAGGCCATATTTCCACAGCGGTACGTGTGCTGGGTCAGTCAGGGCACTCCAGCGACCCGGCACGCGGCGTAAACGCCATTGAACTGATGCACGCCGCGATTGGCCACATTATGGAATTGCGCGACAGCCTGAAAACGCGTTATCACTTTGAAGCCTTTACCGTACCGTATCCCACGCTTAACCTCGGCTATATTCACGGCGGCGACGCGCCTAACCGCATCTGCGCCTGCTGCGAAATGCACATGGACATTCGCCCACTGCCGGGTATGACATTGAGCGATCTTGATGGCCTGCTCAACGACGCGTTAGCCCCGGTGAGCGAGCGCTGGCCTGGTCGCCTTACGGTCTCCGAACTGCATCCCCCCATTCCTGGCTACGAATGCCCGGCGGATCATGAGCTGGTACAGGTGGTTGAAAAACTGCTCGGCACCCAAACCGAGGTTGTCAACTACTGTACCGAAGCGCCGTTTATCCAGAATGTCTGCCCGACGCTGGTACTGGGTCCCGGCTCCATCAACCAGGCCCATCAGCCGGACGAGTATCTTGAAACTCGTTTTATCAAACCCACCCGGGAGCTTATCAGTCAGGTTGTGCACCATTTCTGCTGGCACTGATGCCTTTTTCGCCCTTTTCGCAAGAGAGGGCGAAAATCCACATCATTCACAAGCCTATAAGTAAAACTAATCTGCCGCGTTCTGACTTTAATTTCTCAAATTTCCCGCAGTTACACGTTTGCTGAACCGATTTCGCCGCATTTGACGAATGCTTTGCGACGTGGCTTTATAAAGAGAGATGCTGTGCCATAAGGCAAGCCTGGCAAAAATATTTGGGGACATATGAACGAACAATATTCTGCTTTGCGAAGCAACGTAAGTCAGCTCGGTAAACTCCTGGGGGATACTATCCGGGAAGCACTGGGAGAACACATCCTCGATCGTGTCGAGACGATTCGTAAGTTGTCTAAAGCGTCACGCTCTGGTGATGATGCCAGCCGCCAGGAGTTGCTCACGACGCTGCAAAATCTGTCTAACGACGAGCTTTTGCCCGTTGCACGCGCGTTTAGCCAGTTCCTGAATCTTGCCAATACTGCCGAGCAATATCACAGCATCTCCGCTAAAGGTGAAGCCGCCAGCAACCCGGAAGTGATTGCCAAAACCCTGAGGAAATTAAAATCGCAGCCGGATCTGAGTGATGATGCCATCCGTCGCGCCATTGAGTCGCTGTCTCTGGAGCTGGTGCTGACAGCACACCCTACCGAAATTACGCGCCGTACGCTTATCCACAAAATGGTGGAAGTGAACAACTGCCTTAAGCAGCTTGATAACAAGGACCTCGCTGACTACGAACGTCATCAGATTATGCGCCGCCTGCGCCAGCTGATTGCCCAGTCCTGGCACACCGACGAAATCCGCAAACATCGCCCTTCGCCCATTGAAGAAGCAAAATGGGGTTTCGCGGTGGTGGAAAACAGCCTCTGGGAAGGCGTGCCGAGCTATTTACGCGAACTGAACGAACAACTGGAAGCGCATTTTAACTACCAGCTGCCGGTGGATTTTGTGCCGGTACGCTTCACCTCCTGGATGGGCGGTGACCGTGACGGCAACCCGAATGTTACGGCCAATATCACACGTGAAGCCTTGCTGCTTAGCCGCTGGAAAGCGACCGACCTGTTCCTCAAAGACATCCAGGTACTGGTGTCTGAGCTGTCGATGGTGGAGTGCACAGATGAACTGCGCGCACTGGCCGGTGCCGAAGGCGAGCTGGAGCCGTACCGCTACATTATGAAAGGGCTACGCTCGCAGCTCATGGCCACCCAGGCCTGGCTGGAAGCGCGCCTCAAGGGCCAGAAACTGCCAAAACCGCAAGGCCTGCTAACACATAACGCCCAGCTGTGGGATCCACTCTACGCCTGCTATAAATCGTTGGTTGCCTGTGGAATGGGCATTATCGCCAACGGCGACCTGCTCGACACATTACGCCGCGTGAAATGCTTCGGCGTGCCACTGGTACGTATCGATATTCGTCAGGAAAGCACCCGCCATACCGAAGCGCTGGGTGAACTGACCCGCTATCTCGGCATTGGCGATTATGAAAGCTGGTCTGAGGCTGACAAGCAGGCCTTCCTGATTCGTGAGTTGAATTCCAAACGCCCGTTGCTGCCGCGCAGCTGGGAGCCAAGCGACGACACCCGTGAAGTGCTGGACACCTGCCGGGTCATTGCTGAGACGCCGCAAGGCTCCATCGCCGCTTACGTCATTTCTATGGCAAAAACACCGTCTGACGTGCTGGCCGTCCACCTGCTGCTCAAAGAAGCGGGTATTGGCTTTGCGCTGCCGGTGGCACCGCTGTTTGAAACGCTGGACGACCTGAATAACGCCAACGATGTTATGACCCAGCTTTTGAATATTGACTGGTATCGCGGCTTTATTCAGGGCAAGCAAATGGTGATGATTGGCTACTCTGACTCTGCTAAAGACGCAGGGGTGATGGCGGCGTCCTGGGCACAGTACCAGGCACAGGACGCGCTTATCAAAACCTGCGAAAAAGCGGGCATTGAGCTGACGCTGTTCCACGGGCGCGGTGGTTCCATTGGCCGCGGCGGTGCGCCGGCGCATGCCGCACTGCTGTCTCAGCCGCCAGGCAGCCTCAAAGGTGGACTGCGCGTAACCGAGCAGGGCGAGATGATCCGCTTTAAATACGGACTGCCAGAAATCACCATCAGCAGCCTGTCGCTCTACACGGGCGCCATCCTTGAGGCTAACCTGCTGCCGCCTCCTGAACCAAAACAGGAATGGCGCAATATTATGGACGAGTTATCGGTCCTGTCGTGCAACATGTACCGCAGCTACGTGCGCGAGAATAAAGACTTTGTCCCGTATTTCCGCTCCGCCACACCGGAAGTGGAGCTGGGCAAACTGCCGCTCGGCTCACGCCCGGCCAAACGTCGCCCGACCGGCGGCGTTGAATCCCTGCGCGCCATTCCGTGGATTTTCGCCTGGACCCAGAACCGCCTGATGCTTCCTGCCTGGCTGGGTGCAGGTGCTGCGCTACAAAAGGTGGTGGACGACGGCAAGCAGGGCGAGCTGGAAGCCATGTGTCGCGACTGGCCGTTCTTCTCCACGCGCCTGGGCATGCTGGAGATGGTGTTCGCTAAAGCCGACCTGTGGCTTGCAGAGTACTACGACCAACGTCTGGTCGTGCCTGAACTGTGGGGACTGGGTAAAGAGTTGCGTAAACAACTGGCGGCAGACATTCAGCTGGTGCTGACCACCGCTAACGATGCGCACCTGATGGCCGACCTGCCGTGGATTGCCGAGTCCATCATGTTGCGTAACATCTACACCGACCCGCTTAACGTGTTGCAGGCCGAATTGCTGCACCGCTCACGCCAGGCAGAAGAGAAAGGCGACGAGCCAGACCCACGCGTTGAACAAGCGCTGATGGTCACCATTGCAGGCGTCGCTGCTGGCATGCGCAATACCGGCTAACAAACCACAACCTGCAACATCCCCGTCTTCAGGCGGGGATTTTATATTATCAGTCACATATTTTTTCATTTACCTGGCGTCATAAAATAACCTATGGATTATTCCATTACGTCTGACGTATGGCTATCTACGTGAAACCACGCCAAAACTTGATGCCCAGCGCGACAGTGACCCGAAATTCATGGTATTTAACGACGTCGTTACCTTACGTCCGTACACAATAGAAATCCTGCAACAGGCACTCAATTTCAGCAACGAGAAAAATCCCGACCTCTATCTGACTAAGCCATCATTAATGAATATGATGAAACAGGCGGGTTGCAAAACGTACTGGATAACGAACCAACAAACAATGACCGCTCGTAACACCATGTTGACGGTGTTCTCACGTCAGACGTGACAAGCAATATTATATGAACCAATAGCGCCCCCAGCGCACGCGAATACGATATAAATGTGCTGGCACCATTCAAAGCAGTACTCAACGATCCTGCGCCGAAAAAATTTATCATCGTGTATTTGTACGGAGACACATATTAAATATCAGTATCGCTACCCCGAACTGGCGAAATGGGACCGTTTCACCGATAAACCGACAATCTTCCTACTAATCTGAACCAGGAGCAGCAGGCAACGTATAACGATTATGACAACGCCAATCTGTATAACGACAATGTGCTGTCACAGCTTATCGAGGATTATAAAGCAACAGATCCGAACGGTTTATGCTCTATTTTTCCGATCACGGGGAAGAGGTTTATGACACCGCGCCGCACACTCTCCAGGGACGCAATGAGTCCAACTTCCTACGAGCGCTATGTATATCCAACCAATGGCAGGCTGCCAATTCGAGCGATTTACGCGCCGATGTGAACCGTAAGTTCAGTCTGATGAACCTGATCCGATCTGGCAGGCCTGAGCTACGACGGCTACGATCCAACGCGAGCGCTGGTCAACCCACAGTTTGCACCCTCTATCCGCTGGATTAGCAACCATTCATAGTATAATCGATTATTTACATATTTACCTCTCATATATCATTTGGTGGCATTCAATGAATTTTATACGTACAAATCGTTATTTTCTGGAGCCATGTTAGCAAAAATAAACTCAATCATTCTCAAACCACTGCCCAGATACATAAGTAATCACAATACGGTTTATTGATTATTACCTATTAACATATAGGTTAAGCTATTTATTTTAGCTCAACATAATGTTTAAAGCTGAAAATAGATTTAAAGTCTCTTATAAAAACAGGAGCGTTTAAGAAAATATAAAATCTTATAGCTTATAATTTTTACACGTCTAGCATTCAATAAATTGGCTTCAAAAATCAAATGTATGAAATAATAACTTCGTGAAAAGATAACCCACACATAGATATATTTTACGGTTAGCCCCGTAAGTAAAATATGTGATCCCCGTTCACATTTAATAGCCCGAGATTTATTATGCTCAATTTATCCCGTCATTATTTCCCATTCGGGATACACCAAATTATTGTTTCAACTCAACCATAAGGGACATAAAAATGGAAAACGTAACCTGTCCAGGAAACATACGTGAATTAACCGAAGAAGAACTGTTAATGGTGTCTGGTGGTGAATTTTGGAGAGATGTTGCAGTAGCTGGTGGTGGTCTGCTGGGAGGTACTTTTGGCGGTGTTATAGGAGGGGCTGTAGGTACCGTTGTCGTAGGAACAGTTTGGGATTGGGTATTTTAAAATAATTTAATAAGGGCATAATCATGAAAGCTAATAAAGAAAAAACTGTGGTTCGTGAACTAACCGTAGAAGAATTAAATATGGTTTCGGGTGGTTTGATGGGTGGTGCGATTGCTGGCGGAATTTTAGGTGCGGCTGGCGGTGCGCTAATTGGCGTTGTTACTGGCGGTGCCAAAGGCGCAGCTGCAGGGTGGGTAGCTGGCGCTGGTGTCTGCGCGAAATTGGGTATGATGAGCCCACTGTAAGGACACACTGCATCCTGTCGGGAAACGGGGTGAGCCTGGACACCATTCTGTGTAAATGCCTTTTCTCAGAGGTGACTGTCCAGGCGGTCACCGAACTCGATAATAAAAGCGGCTCATTGCCATACGCCAGTCCCTCAGCGGCATCGTCCATTTTCGCGATGCCGCCTGGATTGCCAGCCACACTACCTTTTTCACTGAGTCATCCGTCGGAAACGCCTTGCGTTATTTGATGGCATGCCGGATTACGCTGTTCCACGACTCGATGGCATTGGCCATGTAGAACCCTTGCGGATGTACGTCGGGTAGGCGGAGAACATCGACAGATTCGCCCAGTTTGACTGCCAGCTCCGGCTTACCTGTGGTTAGCGGCTGTTACAAACACTGGCGAACGCTTCCAGTGCCTGCAGACCTGCTTCTTCCATAGGAACCTGATAGATGGCTTTCACGTCGCGGGTGACGGTTTTGTTATCCTTCCATGAGACGAAGTGAAGGCTGTTGCGTATCATATGTACGATGTACAGCTGGATGCGGGCTCCCGGATACACCGCGTTGATGGCGTCCGGGAAGCCTTTTAGGCCATCAACACAGGCGATGAGAATATCGTTCAGCCCGCGATTTTTTAGTTCTGTCAGCACATTGAGCCAGAACTTCACCCCCTCGTTTTCGGCCAGCTACATACCCGGCAGTTCTTTCTGGCCTTCGATATTGACATCCAAGGCCGGGAACACGGGTTTATTGATGACGCGACTGTCCTGCCGTACCTTCAGCAAGATACAGCCAAGGTAAACAATGTGATAGGCCGCATCCAGTGGACGATTTTGCCATTCGACAACCTGTTCCATAACAGCATCCGTGACCTTCGATACCATCGCGGGTGAAACGTCAGAGTCATACAGTTCTTTAAACGCAGCCGCTATCTCGCGGGTGGTCATACCTATGGCGTACAGAGATAGGATTAGGTTATCCATCCCGGTGATCCGGGTCTGGTTTTTCTTCACCAGTAGTGGTTCGAAAAAACCGTCACGGTCGCGCGGAGTAAGTACTTCCAGAGGGCTATGGCCAGTGTTAACTGGTCTTTGTCGAGTAACCGTTGCGGGTATTGGAGCCAGATTTGAGCTGATGTTTATCGTAGCCCAGGTGGTGGGACATTTCAGCGTTGAGCGTTGCCTCAACGCTGTTTTTCTTCAGCAGACGCTCGAACTGGCTGAGATCTTCAGGGGTTTTGAAATTTTTGGCCAGCTCGTTAGCCAGAGCCTGCAACTGTTTTTCGTTCATAAAGCAACCTGCTTTTGATGTTGAGTTGGACATATCAAAATCAGGCAATTACACAAATTTTTGTACAGGCTCGGCCATCGCGCCGGGATTTTTCCATTTATAGCGAAAATCATCCGCCAGACCAGACGGTTAATACCGGTTTACTGGCCTGGTGTGATGCCGTTTACTTATTGTCTCTCTTCTTCAGCCAGCGTTTTTACCCGGTTGCAACACTAAGGCTAATTTAAGCTTTACTTTTTAATTTAGCGCCAGTATTTATTCTAACAGGCGCTGCAATATGTCTTTATTAATACGTAACCAGGGTACTTTTAGCGTGATGGCACTACTCTGGCTCCTGCTTTACTTCTGGTTCTTTTCGACCGCATTGCAGGCGTACATTATGGTGACAGGCTACAGCGGCACGACTGGCCTGCGCGACTCGCTGCTGTACAGCTCTCTGTGGCTCATTCCGGTCTTTTTATTCCCGCACAAAACCCGGCTTATTGCCGCGGTGATTGGCGTGATTTTATGGCTCAGCTCTGCGGCGGCACTGGCCTATTTTGTTATCTATGGCCAGGAATTTTCACAAAGCGTCTTATTTGTTATGTTTGAGACCAATGCAAATGAAGCACGCGAATTTGCCAGTCAGTACTTCAGTCTGAAATTATTAATCATCCTGTTGCTTTATACCGCTGTTACGCTATTTCTGTGGACGCGCTTGCGCCCGGTTTATATCCCTACCCCCTGTCGCTACGGCGTAGCCACCGCTATTTTATATGGGTTGATTATTCAGCCATTATTGAGCGATGTGGTATTCAATAAAATCAGCATGGCCTCAGCGGTGAATTCCTTAAATTCACGTATGGAGCCTGCCGCACCGTGGCAGCTTGTCAGCAGCTATGTGCAATATCGCAACCAACTTAACAGCCTGGAAAGCCTGCTTTCTAAAAACAGCGCACTGCCGCCGCTGGCCAACCTCAAAGACAGCTCTGGCAACGCACCGCGTACGCTGGTGCTGGTCATTGGTGAATCCACACAACGTAATCGCATGAGTCTGTACGGCTATGCGCGAGAAACCACACCAAAACTCGACGCGCTGCGCAATAGCGACCCGAACTTCACGGTCTTTAACGACGTCGTCACCTCGCGCCCGTACACCATTGAAATTCTGCAACAGGCACTGACCTTCGCCAACGAGGAAAACCCGGATCGCTATCTCACGACGCCTTCGTTGATGAATATGATGAAACAGGCGGGTTATAAAACCTTCTGGATAACGAACCAACAGACAATGACCGCTCGTAACACTATGTTGACGGTATTCTCACGTCAAACGGACAAGCAATATTATATGAACCAACAGCGTACCCAGAGTGCACACGAATACGATACAAATGTGCTGACGCCGTTTAAAGACGTACTCAAGGATCCGGCACCGAGAAAATTTATCGTCGTGCATTTGCTGGGGACACATATTAAATATCAGTATCGTTATCCCGAACTGGCGCAATGGGACCGTTTCACCGGCAAAACCGACAATGTTCCTGCTAATCTGAATCCAGAGCAGCAAATAACCTATAACGATTATGACAACGCCAATCTGTATAACGACAATGTGTTGTCACAGCTTATTGCTGACTACAAGGCCACGGACCCGAACGGTTTTATGGTCTATTTTTCCGATCACGGCGAAGAGGTATATGACACCGCGCCGCACACTCTCCAGGGCCGCAATGAGTCCAGCCCTACGCGTGCCATGTACACCATTCCTTTTTTTGTCTGGACTTCAGACAAATGGCAGGCTGCGAATCCACGTAATTTACGCTCTGATATCAACCGCAAGTTCAGCCTGATGAACTTTATCTATACCTGGTCCGATCTGGCGCGCCTGAGCTACGACGGTTACGATCCCACGCGATCGCTGGCAAACCAGCAGTTCGTGCAAACGCCACGCTGGATTGGCAACCCTTATCAGAAAGATGGGCTGCGTGATTTTGATACCTTACCGGACGGCACAAAAAATGTCCCAGTGATGCAATAACCACGCTATTAAGGGAGGCAGCATGCCTAATGCTGGTCACTTAAGGTGACCAGCATTGTTTTTAAAGGGATATTTTGGTCTTTTCTGCCTGACTTCCCTCTCATACTCCCGTTCCCGTCTCGGCGGGAGTTTCAGCATTGCCGCATTGCTGTAAAAGTGTTTCAGATGCCCCGGTATCGCTCCCGGTGATGACCACGGCAGCCCGATTAATAACCGCAGTATCTCTGCCAGCGAACCGCTGAAGCTCAACTGATACGGCAGATAATCACCCTTCAGGCTGAACGCCATTTTTACCATCTGATACCGCACCAGGTTATACGTCAGCAGTATTCCCCACAGCTCCTGCCTGACCATCTCCGGTAGCTTACTTCTCAGTGTCCAGCGGTTCCCGCACAGGTATTGCTTCGCTTCACGATACCCCAGCTCTATTTCCCATCGGTGTTTGTACAGCTCTGCTATATCCCCTGCCGGATAACGCATTGCATCCGTCATTGACGTCACAACCTGACGCTCCACACCGTTAACCTTACGGCTGATTAACCGCACGGTGAGCTCGTCCGGCAACCCCTCCCACTGCTTTCTGGCCTGCGGGGACGTCTTCAGGGTTATCAGCACATCCTGCTTACCCAGCCGGCGTACCACCTCATACTGCATGCCTTTTTTCAGCGGCAGCAGCCAGTGGCGGTTTTCTCCGGCCCTGTGCCAGTCATGCAACAGCCCTGCTGACCAGAACCCTCTGTCGAACAGTGTCACGCTGTTATCCGGTACCTGCTCCACCAGTCTCGCGGCCAGGCGCATTTCATTAACGTCATACCGGTCCATTACGCTGGTACGCAGCAGATGGCTGCTCAGTTCCATCAGACACACCATGCGAACCTGCGGGAAGCCTTTTTCACCATACTGGTTTTCTGCTCTGGCGAATGCGGCGGCATTTTCTGGTGTATCGGGCGTGCGCCAGACCACGCCATCAACGGCATTCAGCGTCAGGCCATTCCAGAGTGGATGCCGGGCTTCTTCATGCCAGTGTTTCTGCGTGAGCTCAAACAGTACCCGGATGGCATCTTCCCCCAGGGTTTTGCGGCGGGCGATGACGGAACTGGGGGCAGTAAATGGCCTGCCGGTCCGGTCAACGATATCCATCAGGTTAACGATATGTGAGAGGGGTTTGTTGTTGAATATCGCCATGCCAATAACCAGCCAGACCATAGATTCAAGGGGAAGTTTGCGTTTGCGCAGGGTCACCGTATCAGTGAGGGAAAAGGCCTGCTGAATGAGGTCTGGCGACAGGAGGTCAGCGAGGCTCTGGACCTCGTGCGGAGCGGTAAGATTGATAATGCCGAGGGCCTGAGAAAGTTCCATTTTAAAAGGGCTCCATGATGGACATGGAACCCTTTTACATCAACCGATCCTTAAACGATCGGCATTAGGCAGCATGCCTCCCTTTTTTATCTCAACAACTGTAGCTTTCGCCTGCAATCCTGCGCCGTGCAGCAAAAGTGCTACGCTCAAAACAGGCCTGAGATTCTCTCTGGCATGGAGGTGAGTTATGCGACTTAGCTTATTAGCCTTGCTGGCAGTAATAATGACGGGCTGCGCATCTGGCTATGATGAAGACGGCGACACGGCCAACAGACAACCCATTAATGTGGATGTGCAAAACCTCTATTCCCTGGACGCTAACGGCGATTTACGCCGCAACACGCCCACACAACAAACGCAGGGTCAGGAGAACAGCAGTATGGATAGAGGGACAAGGTTTGGGTGGTAACGGGCAGACATCGCTTTCTGGTGTGCTTTTTTAATTCACACCCAAACCGATAAGCTTGCCGCTATTCGTACACGCTATATCTACATAATCACATGGCGTGCCGAGAACCCATGAAAAAAGCCGGGTACTTTTCCTGTACCCGGCTTAGGCTTAAGGCATTCAGAGTTTGAAGCGGTTCACCACGTCGGCAAGCTGATTAGCCTGTTTTTCCATTGATCTCGCCGCCACAGAAACCTGCTCAACCAGCGATGCATTCTGCTGCGTTGTACCCTCAAGCTGACTGACAGCCGTATTCACCTGCTCAATACCCGCACTCTGCTCACGGCTTGCCGTTTTCACCTCGCCTATCAGCGCTGAGACGTTTGACACCGAACGCATGAGTTCATCCATCGTCGCCCCCGTGTCGTGAACCAGACGACTCCCCTCCTGCACACTACTGACCGACTCTTCAATCAGCGCGCGAATTTCTTTCGCTGAACCCGAAGAGCGTTGCGCCAGGCTCCTGACCTCAGAGGCGACCACGGCAAACCCGCGGCCCTGCTCACCCGCCCTGGCCGCTTCAACGGCCGCATTCAGTGCAAGAATATTAGTCTGAAAGGCAATACCGTCAATCACATTCACGATGTCAGACACGCGACGCGATGAGGATTCAATGTCGCCCATCTTTTCTACCGTCTGGCTTAATAAAGCTTCACCGCGCTGGGCTACCGCCGAGGCCTGCGCCGTCAGTTCGTCAGCATGGGCCGCATTGTCCGCATTCTGCGCCACAGTGCCGGTAATTTCCTCCATAGAAGCCGCAGTCTGCACCAGTGATGCCGACTGCTCTTCGGTACGTGATGAGAGATCGATATTGCCCTGCGTTATCTGATGCGATGCGCTGGCAATCGCCTGTGCGCTGTTGCTTACCTGCTGTAGCAAACCCTGTAGATAACGGATAAAGCCGTTGAAACTTTGGGCGACCGCATTGAACTCCGGGCTTTTACTCTCAGGCAGACGCTGGGTCAAATCCGCACCGCCGGCAGAAAGCGCGCTCAGGTTATTATTGAGCAAACGCAGATTATTCATGATGGTACGGATCATTGCGACCAGGATAACCATCAAAATCAGCACCAGTGGAATTTGAACCATTCCAAGACGCGTCAAAATGCTGCTGGTCTGTTGACTAAGCAGTGTGCTGTCAATGTCACTGACGACATACCAGGGGCTTGCAGGCACCGGGTAAACAAACAGCGTATGCGCGCCATTCGGGCCTTGATATTCCCTTTCCTGTGAAGAACTGCCCGCCTGAGCAAGCATTTGTTGTAACGTCTCCACCCCCGGCAGCGACAGCTCGCTAATATTCGGCATACCGGACGTATCCAGCGCAGGTTGGCTGTTGCCCACCACTTTACCGTCAGCCTCAACAATAAGTACATTGCCGTTAATAGCCTCACTCATGGTGCGTGCCAGATGGTTAAAAAAACCCAGCGTGACATCAATAGTGGCAACTCCCCAGAGGGTGCCGTTGCGGTAAATCGGCATGGCGCAGTTGGTGCGCGGTTGCGTACTGGCGGCGTCAATATAGGCTTTTGCCCACGCGCATTCCCCTTTTGCGCCGTTTTGCGCATCGCGGTGCCAGGGCTGTTCCCAGTAATTAAGTGACTCAGGCTGATTCCACACCGTGTTCAGCCGCAGCACATTGCTGTTGTCACGGGCAAAAAAGGTGCTGAATTTATCTCGTCCTGCTTCACGTACACCCGGCAACGGCCATATGCCGCCGCCAAAGACATTGCTGTCACCGTACTGGTTAACCAGTGCAGCAAGCTGTTGGTCGATTTGCGGGCTGTCCAGTAACGCGACAGTTTCAGTTATGCTTCGCTGTTGGGACTGAACGCGCGTCATCTGCTCAGTGATTGCCGCCGCCTGAGCGCTGATTTCATAAAGCACCAACCGATGTTCATTGTTTTTAAGCTGCGGTGCGATAAATTTCATAATTATCCCGACAGTGATAACCGTCAGGAATAAAAAGAACCCCAGTATCGCGGCAATGAAGCGTGCCTGAGTAGTTTTAAACATATAGCCCTTGTCCCGATTTTTTATCTCTCCTCAGCACTTATCGGTAACTTAAAAATAAGATTAATCATCATTTTGTGCGTTTTGTGGCGCAAGGTATTGCGTGGAAAGGCGTAAATTACATGGCCTCAGGCATTAAGCCGACTCAGGAAGAAACGTTTTTCATGGCGTTATAAAACAAAATCCCGCTGCCTGACAAAAACAAGCAGCGGGATTTTTTCACAACAGGAGGTCAATTACGCCGCAGCGGGACGTACGCCCAGCGTATGGCAAATGGCATAACTCATTTCGGCGCGGTTAAGCGTGTAAAAATGAAAGTCCTTCACGCCTTCGCGGCTCAAAATTTTAACCATATCCATCGCGATATTGGCGCCCACCATTTTGCGGGTTTCCGGGTCGTTATCCAGCCCTTCAAACATACTGTCCATCCACTTCGGTACACGCACATTGGTCATGGTAGCGAATTTGGTCAGCTGTTTGTAATTACTTACTGGCAGGATACCTGGCACGATTTCAACGTCGATGCCGGTCGCCACACAGCGGTCGCGAAAGCGCAGGTAGCTTTCCACATCAAAGAAAAACTGAGTAATAGCACGGTTAGCCCCCGCGTCGATTTTACGCTTGAGGTTAATCAGGTCAGCCTGGGCGCTTTTCGCCTCTGGATGAACTTCAGGGTAAGCCGCAACCGAGATATCAAAATCCGCGACCTCTTTAAGAAGTGCTACCAGGTCAGCGGCATACATATCCGGCTTACCGCTCCCCGGCGGTAAATCACCACGCAGCGCCACGATATGGCGAATACCGTTTTCCCAGTAATCGCGGGCAATAGCACGTAACTCATCACGCGTTGCATCAATACAGGTTAAATGCGGTGCGGCCTCAAGGCCGGTACGGTCCTTGATACCTTTGATGATGCTGTGTGTACGGTCACGCTCACCGGAGTTCGCACCATAGGTGACGGAAACGAATTTAGGTTTCAGGCTGCTCAGCCTGTCGATAGAGCTCCACAGCGTCTCTTCCATTTCGCTGGTGCGCGGCGGGAAAAATTCAAAGGAGACGTTAATTTGTCCCTGTAACTCAGCCAGGCTTTGATTCAGGGCTTCCCGCTGGTTGGCGTGGAAAAAACTCATACCGTTTACCTCATCAATCGCTTTATTGTTATCTGTTGTGTTTTTTGACTTCTATACGTTTAGACGTCCAGATGTAAAAATGAAGGAAAAGCTGCATGGCGTCAACTGAAAATTCACCACCGCGTGTGAGGAATATTCAGCGAAGATGAATTTTTTTCAACTAAAGAAAAAGCCCTCTTCTTTTACAGCAGAGGGCTTGAGACTGATGCCTTCCCTCATCCTGTCGTAACAGGAAGGAAGGCATCAGTAAAAAGTAAGGAAAATCAATTTATTGATTTCGCCTGCTAAACACAAAGAAGGAAAAACCACGTTTTTCCTTCTTTGTCAGCAATCTAAAGCAGCTGCGCCAGGCGATTGATATCGGACTGAATTGCGCCTGCGGTAACATCACGCCCGGCACCTGGCCCGCGAATAACCAGCGGATTATCGCGATACCAGCGGCTCTCAATAGCAAACACGTTATCGCACGGCAGCAACGCCGCCAGCGGATGATCGGGCCGTACTGCCTCTACGCCAACGCGCGCTTTACCATTCGCGTCAAAACGCGCGACGTAGCGCAGAACCAGTCCCATTTCCTGTGCCGCTTCCAGGCGCTGCACCATTTGCTCATTCAGCTCATCACCGTTTTCAAAGAAGTGATCCACCGAACCGTCTTCACAGCCCGCAGGCACCAGCGACTCCACGCGCACCTGGTCCGGTTCGATGTCATACCCGGCTTCACGCGCCAGAATCACCAGCTTACGCATCACGTCTTTACCCGATAGATCCACACGCGGGTCCGGCTCAGTCAGCCCCTGTTGCCAGGCCTGGTCCACCAGCTCGGTAAACGGCACCGTACCGTCAAACTGTAAAAACAGCCAGGACAGCGTACCGGAGAAAATCCCGCTAATGGCAAGGATGGTATCGCCGCTATCGCGCAAATCGCGCACGGTGTGGTTTACTGGCAAACCAGCACCCACGGTGGCGTTATAGAGCCAGTGGCGATTGGTTTTGGCAAACGCATCGCGAATCTGGCGATACTTCGCGCCATCGCCCGCGCCCGCCAGCTTGTTAGCGCTAATGACGTGGAAGCCGTGGCTGGCAAAATCAAGATACTGGTCGGCCAGCTGCGCACTGGCGGTCACATCCAGCACCACCAGGTCGTCCCACGGATGCGCGCGCATCCACAGAAATAACGACTCTTCGTCCTGCTCCACCGCTTCATCATTGAAAAATGCCAGCGCCCGGCTGGCATCAAGGCCATCGTAACTCAGCAGACAGCGCTCGCTGTCAACCACGCCTGCGAGCACAAATTCAAATCCGGTGCGGGCGGACAGGGTTTTCTGCTCGCGTGCGAACAGTTCCAGCCAGCGTGAACCAATATTGCCTTTGCCAAACAGCATCAGGCCAATACGCTTTTCAGCGCGGAACAACGACTGGTGCAGTCCCTGAATCAGGCTTTCAGTCGGCCCAACACGCAGCACGGCCACCAGGCTGATGCCGTCTTCAGACTGCCAGATAAACTCGACCGGCTGATCTTTTAGCTGCTGCCAGAAGCGGTGGCTGTGCAGCGGGTTACGGCACACGCCTGCGCCCACCATAGCGACCAGCGCCAGACCATCGCGCAGGCGCAACTCGCCTGGTAATGCCGCCTCCTCCAGCAGGCTCAGCGCACTGCCAACCACTTCCTGGGTATAGCACAGTTGCAGCATATTGCGGTCAGGGTGAACGCCCGTCGCCAGCGGTCGCAGCTGGGCGCGCTTGAGTAGCTGGTCTATTTCCTGGCGCGCCAGATTAAAATCTTTTTGCGGCGCAATTTTGTATTCAATCAGGCAAACATCGTCATGGCTGGTGACAATGCGTGCGCCAGTGCCGGATGCCAGCACGCGCTCAATACGCGTAGAGCCTTGCTCCGGGTTATAGCTACAGCGCAACTGCAAATCGATGTCGCTGCCGGACACCGGCTGGAGTGTACGCGCATGCAGTACCGGGGCCGCCAGACGCGCCAGCTCGCTCGCTTCATCCAGACGCAGCAGCGGCAACAGGCAGGCGTCTTTGACTTTACGTGGGTCGGCGCTGTAAACCCCGGCCACGTCGCTCCATATCGTCACGCGCTCAACGCCTGCCAGCGCACCGATTTGGGTTGCAGAATAGTCAGAACCGTTGCGCCCGAGTAGCACCGTTTCGCCCGCGTTGTTGCAGGCGATAAAGCCGGTCACCACCAGCCTTTTATTCGGATGCTGGGCCAGTTGCTGTTGCAACAGCGGGTAGGAAAGGCCTTCGTTAACCTGCGGCTGGGCCGCGCGTTCAGCACGCAGGAAAGTACGAGCGTCGAGCCATACCGCCTCAATATCCTGCTCTTTGAGCACCTCGGCCATCAGGCGAGCAGACCAGATCTCACCATGACCGACCACCTCGGCGTATACCGCATCGGTGATTTCACCGTCCAGCAGTACCGCCAGGCGCTCCAGATCGTGGATAAAGGCAGCCACCAGCGCATCAGTCTGCGCCTGCCCCAGTAAACCACCGATTAACTCACTCTGGTAACGGCGCAACGTTTGCTGCACCTGGTAGGCGGCAATTCTGTCGCTCTGGCTCAGCTTCAACCAGCTAATCAGCTGGTTGGTGGTGCTGCCTGCGGCCGAGACCACCATCATATCGCCAGGGCGGGAGTACCCGGCCATAATGCCCGCAACGCGCAGGTAACACTTCACATCGGCAAGACTACTGCCACCAAATTTATGCAGCTGACGAGCCTTCGCCCCTGCCTGCGCTGAAACACTCATGCTTACCCCTCGGCGGCGATCCGGAACGCATTATCCAGATCGGCAATTAAATCTTCACTGTCTTCAATACCGGTTGAGATGCGAAACAGCGTCTCAGAAATGCCCGCGGCGGCGCGCGCTTCAGGCGCCATGCCTGCGTGAGTCATGGTCGCCGTGTGGGAAATCAGGCTTTCCACACCGCCCAGCGACTCAGCCAGCGTGAACAGCGTTAACCCACTCAGAAAGCGGCGAATCGTTTGCTCATCACCATCGAGTTCAAAACTGAGCATGGCACCAAAGCCTTTTTGCTGGCGCGCGGCAATCTCGTGGCCTGAATGTTCCGGCAGCGACGGATGATACAGGCGCTTAACCAGCTTCTGCGACTTCAGGTAATTTACCAGTGCCAGCGCGTTACGCTGCGCGGCTTCCATACGCGGTGCCAGAGTGCGCAGGCCACGCAACAGTAAGTAGCTGTCAAACGCAGCCCCGGTCACGCCAATGTTGTTGGCCCACCAGGCAAGCTCAGTCACCACGTCCGGATCTTTAGCAATCACCACACCAGCCACCACGTCTGAGTGACCATTCAGATATTTGGTGCAGGAATGCAGCACCAGGTCCGCACCCAGCGCCAGCGGGTTTTGCAACGCCGGGCTGAGGAAAGTGTTATCCACCACGCTCACTGCGCCGACTTCTCGCGCCTGTTGGCAGATTTTCTCAATATCCACCACGCGTAACAATGGATTACTCGGACTTTCTATCAGTACCAGCTTAGGCTTCTCAGCCAGTGCCGCGGCCAGTGCTGCGTCATCACCCTGGTCAACAAACAACACGCGGTAGCACCCGCGCTTTGCCAGACTGTCGAACAGGCGGTAGCTTCCACCATAACAATCGTGAGGCGCCACCAGCAGATCGCCAGGCTTCAGGAAAACCGTGGTCACCAGGTGAATGGCCGACATGCCAGTGTTGGTTAACACCGCGCCTGCACCGCCTTCCAGCTCAGCCAGCGCACGCTGCACTACATCGCGAGTCGGATTGCCGCGGCGCGAGTAGTCATGCGCGCGCGGTTCATTAAAATCGATGAAGTTATAGGTGCTGGAAAGATGGATAGGCGGGACAACGCAGCCGTACTGCTCGTCGTCATTCAAACCGCTACGTACTGCGATGGTGGCTTGTTTGCGCGTCATAGAATCGGTCCTGGCGTAGATGAAAAGTCAGGTCACAGAGTAAACACTGCGATATTGGACGTCAATACATCTGGACATCTAAACTTCTTTGCGTATAGATTGAGCAAATGCAAAATAGCCGCTAAAATTATACGCTTTAGCGCCCCGGCACAGCATTTTGCGCTAAATCGCGATATATTGCGGAACAGATTATCGTCACGTGCCACGGCACGGACACATTGTTAATGATTGAGAGGATTAAAGGTATCCCATGGCTGAATGGAGCGGCGAATATATCAGCCCCTACGCTGAGCACGGCAAGAAGAGTGAACAAGTCAAAAAGATTACGGTTTCCATTCCTCTGAAGGTCTTAAAAATCCTCACTGACGAGCGTACTCGCCGTCAGGTTAACAACCTGCGCCACGCCACCAACAGCGAACTGCTGTGCGAGGCCTTCCTGCATGCCTTTACCGGCCAGCCTCTGCCAAACGACGAGGATCTGCGTAAAGAGCGCAGCGATGAAATTCCGCAAGCGGCGAAGGAAATTATGCGTGAACTGGGCATTGACCCGGATACGTGGGAATACTGAAAACAAAAAAGGCGCCCGAAGGCGCCTTTTTTGGCAGCGAAGACTTACTTGCTGCTGCCCGGCAGGCTGAAGCGCTTGTTGAAGCGATCAACACGGCCGCCGGTAGCCACTTCACGCTGCTTGCCGGTGTAGAACGGGTGGCATTTACCGCACACGTCCAGGTTCAGATCGTGACCCGCAGTGGAGCCAATCTTGATAACATTACCGCAAGAACAGGTTGCAGTAATTTCTGCGTAATTCGGGTGAATATCTTTTTTCATGGGAAACCTCAGTCTGAAGGCCGCGTCGCTCTTCCAGCCCTAACGCCAGACACCACGCGAGAATAATTAAGTGAGTTCTTTGACTGCATGAAAATCACGCATCAAAGGCGGCGGATCATACAGAACTCCGGGACCCAATGCAAACGCTTCGCAAAGCGCGCCCACAGTGTACACTGTACGCTACAGAAAGAAGGCAACCGCCTTTATCTCACCTTAATAGCCTGGATGCTCGCATGACTGTCGCTCACATTGCCCTGCCTGTGCCGCTCCCGCGCACCTTTGACTACCTCATCCCTGACGGTATGCGGTTGACGGCGGGCGCACGCGTGCGAGTGCCGTTTGGGCGACGCGAAATGGTGGGCATAACGCTGGCGGTAAGCGAGAACAGCGAACTGCCGCGCGATGAGCTTAAATGCGTGCAGGAGGTGCTGGAGGACGAGTCACTCTACTGCGGCGCCCTGTGGCCCATGCTGCTGTGGGCGGCGGAGTACTATCATCATCCCATTGGCGATGTGCTTTTTCACGCACTGCCGGTATTGCTGCGCCAGGGTAAACCGGCACACGCGGCACCGCTGTGGTACTGGCGCGCCAGTGAAGAAGGCCGGGCATGCGATCTTAACAGCCTTAAGCGCGCACCTAAGCAGCAACAGGCGCTGGCACTGTTGCGCCAGCGCGATGTCTGGCGCCATCAGGTCAGTGAGATGGAACTGAGCGAAACCGCGCTACAGGCGTTGCGCCAGAAGGGGTTATGCGATATCCACAGCCAGTTGCCGGCGCATGTCGACTGGCGCCAGGACTTTGCCGTACATGGCGAACGGCTGCGCCTGAATACCGAACAGGCAATGGCGGTAGGCGCTATTCATAGTGAAGCCGGGCAATTTGCGCCCTGGCTTCTGGCGGGTATCACTGGCTCCGGTAAAACCGAGGTCTATCTCAGCGTGCTGGAAAACGTGCTGGCCGCAGGTAAGCAGGCACTGGTGCTGGTGCCGGAAATCGGCCTGACGCCACAGACCATCGCCCGTTTTCGTGAGCGCTTTAGCGCGCCCGTGGAAGTACTGCATTCCGCCCTTAACGACAGCGAGCGCCTCAGTGCGTGGCTTAAAGCGCGCAGCGGCGAAGCCGCCATTGTGATTGGCACGCGTTCGGCGCTGTTCACGCCGTTTAAAAATTTGGGCGTGATCGTCATTGATGAAGAACATGACAGCTCTTATAAGCAGCAGGAAGGCTGGCGCTATCATGCCCGTGACCTGGCGGTGTGGCGCGCCCACGCTGAGGGTATCCCGATTATTCTCGGCTCCGCTACGCCAGCGCTGGAAACGCTGCATAATGTGCGTATGGGTAAATATCGCGAGCTTAAACTGACTCGCCGCGCCGGTAACGCGCGCCCGGCCAACCAACATGTACTCGATTTAAAAGCCCAGCAACTCACCGCCGGACTGGCCCCGGCGCTGATTAGCCGCATGCGTCAGCATTTACAGGCAGACAACCAGGTTATTTTGTTTCTCAACCGCCGCGGCTTCGCGCCCGCTCTGCTGTGTCACGACTGCGGCTGGATTGCCGAATGCCCGCGCTGCGATCACTACTATACGCTGCACCAGAGTCAGCACAGTCTTCGCTGCCACTACTGTGACAGCCAGCGCCGGGTGCCGCCGCAATGCCCACAGTGTGGGTCCACCCACCTGGTGCCGGTAGGGCTTGGTACCGAGCAGCTTGAGCACGCGCTCGCACCGCTGTTTCCGGATGTGCCCCTCTCGCGTATTGACCGTGATACTACCAGCCGCAAGGGTGAGCTGGAACGGCGGCTCGACGAGGTGCACCGCGGTGGCGCACGTATCCTGATTGGCACCCAGATGCTGGCGAAAGGTCACCACTTCCCGGACGTCACGCTGGTGGCACTCCTTGATGTTGACGGCGCACTGTTCTCGGCTGATTTTCGCGCCGCAGAACGTTTTGCGCAGCTTTATACTCAGGTTTCTGGCCGCGCAGGTCGTGCAGGAAAACAGGGCGAGGTGGTGCTACAAACTCATCATCCGGATCATCCGTTACTGCAAACGCTACTTTATAAAGGCTATGACGCCTTTGCCGAACAGGCGCTGGCCGAGCGCCAGAGCGTGATGCTACCGCCCTGGAGCAGCCACGTGCTGATACGTGCCGAAGACAGCGACAACCAGCAGGCGGCGCGGTTTCTCCACCAACTGCGTAACCTGTTGCAGGCAAGCCCGCTGGCCGATGAACAACTGTGGCTCATCGGGCCGGTGCCAGCGCTCCAGCCCAAACGCGGTGGCCGCTTTCGCTGGCAGCTGTTGTTACAGCATCCTTCCCGCCCGCGGCTTCAGCGCTTGTTGCAAAACAGCCTTAAGTTAATCAATACCTTGCCTGATGCACGCAAGGTGAAGTGGATGCTGGACGTCGACCCGATTGAAAGCTGAGCAGATAAATATTCGTTACTTACTGAAAGAAAAGGAATTCCTTGTGCCAAAAGCCCTTAATTTCTGCGAGGTGGATCGATAAATTAAACACAAGTCACAGTTTTAGTGAAATTTCTGTAACTGACGCCCCTCAAAATCTGATAAGAATGTGAAAATCATCTAATAATTCTGGCTACATGAGCGGCGGCAGACCGCGTGGCCCGACAAATCATCCCCTGCACAATGCTCATGAGGTAAGAGACGTTGAAGACCAGGAAGCAGGTTGCAGGCGCAACCATGAAAGACGTCGCCCGTAAGGCCCAGGTATCTACCGCAACCGTATCCCGCGCTCTGATGAATCCCGATAAAGTGTCGCAGGCAACCCGCAACCGCGTAGAACAAGCCGCCGTCGAAGTCGGTTACCTTCCCCATACGCTCGGGCGCAGCGTCAAGCGTGGCGATTCGCGTACGCTGCTCGTGATTGTACCCGATGTCTGCGACCCCTTTTTCAGCGAAATTATTCGTGGTATTGAAGTTACTGCCGCCGCCAATGGCTATCTGGTACTGATTGGCGATTGCGCACACCAGAACCAGCAGGAAAAAACCTTCATTGATTTAATTGTGACCAAACAAATTGACGGCATGCTGCTGTTAGGCTCGCGTCTGCCTTTTGACGCAGGCAAAGAGGAGCAGCGCAACCTACCGCCTATGGTCATGGCAAACGAGTTCGCACCAGAACTGGAGCTTCCAACAGTACATATCGATAACCTCACCGCCGCCTTTAACGCCGTAAGTTATCTGTATGGGCTGGGACACCGTCGCATTGCCTGTATCGCCGGGCCGGAGGAGATGCCACTGTGCCACTTCCGTCTTCAGGGTTACATTCAGGCCATGCGACGCCACAACCTCACGATTAACCCCGGGCTTATCGCGCGCGGTGATTTCAGCTTTGACGCAGGTGCAAAAGCGATGGAACAGTTGCTGGCGCAGCCTGAGCCACCGGATGCCGTCTTCTGTCACAACGATGTCATGGCGCTTGGTGCGCTGTCGTTGATTAAACGGCGTAACCTGCGGGTACCGCAGGATATTTCGCTGATGGGCTTTGACAACATCGCTATGTCTCAGTTCTGCGATCCGCCGCTCTCCACCGTGGCACAGCCGCGTTTTGAGATTGGCCGTCAGGCGATGCTGCTGTTACTGGACCAGCTTCAGGGGCACGCCGTTAACAGCGGTTCGCGCCTGCTGGACTGCGAGCTGATGATTCGTGACTCCACGCGCGCCCCTGCCCCCGGAAAATAAGCGCTTAACGTTATGCTAATCTGGTCAAAGCCCTGTCCCTTAAGTAACATGGCGGACTGGACTAAGACGACTACAGCGAAACGACAGTGGCTCAAAAAGATTATGTCCGCCGCGGGCAAACGTCACCTGCGCGGCGCAAAAGCGCACCCCGCAAGAAAAAAAGCAGTACTTCCAGCGTTTCTCCGGCGATGGTTGCCATTGCGGCTGCCGTGCTGGTGGCGTTTGTAGGTGGTCTGTGGTTCATCACACATCATAAAAAAGAAGAAGTTGAAACACTGCCGGGGCAGAAAGTCACAGGCAACGGTTTACCACCCAAGCCAGAAGAGCGCTGGCGCTATATTAAAGAGCTGGAAACCCGCCAGCCTGGTGTGATGCGCCCCACCGAACCTTCCGCTGGTGGAGAAATTACTAATCAGGGGCAGTTGACTAACGAACAACGCCAGTTGCTTGAGCAAATGCAGGCAGACATGCGCCAGCAGCCAACCCAGCTGAACGAAGTGCCCTGGAATGAGCAAACACCTGCCCAGCGTCAGCAAACGCTACAGCAGCAACGCCTGATTCAGGAGCGCCAGACGCAGCAGGAACAACAGCGCCAGCAACTGACTCAGCAACGCCAGCTTGAACAGCAGCAGCGCCAACAACAGGCCCAGAAGCGTCAGCAGCAGGAATTACAACGCCAGCAGCAGGAGCTACAGCGAGCGACGCAAAGAGCCGCACAGGCAGCCCCACAGCCGCCGCGTGAAGAAACCGTCGCACAGCCGAAGCCAAAACCACAGCCAGCGCCAGTCACCGCAGCGACAGAAAGCCCGTCTCCCAAACAGGAAGCGGCAAAGAAAGACGAGCGTCGCTATATGGTGCAATGTGGGTCATTCAAAGGTGCCGAGCCTGCTGAAAAAGTGCGTGCACAGCTGGCGTTTGAAGGTTTTGACTCCCACATCACCACCAATAATGGCTGGAACCGGGTGGTCATTGGTCCGCTTAACGGTAAAGAGAGTGCAGACAGTACACTCAGCCGTCTCAAATCCGCAGGACATACCAGCTGTATCCGCGTTGCTGCCGGGGGTTGAAACCCCTGAATTTGCCCCCAATCTATACTTCTATTCAGCCCCGTGTCATGCACGGGGCATTCTGTACAGCTTTCAACAAGGGGTCTGCTCGTGACAACAATAGTCAGTGTGCGTCGTAACGGTCATGTCGTCATCGGTGGCGATGGCCAGGCAACATTAGGCAATACCGTGATGAAAGGTAACGTGAAAAAAGTGCGTCGCCTTTACAACGATAAAGTGATTGCCGGCTTTGCTGGCGGTACGGCGGATGCCTTCACGCTGTTCGAACTCTTTGAGCGTAAACTGGAAATGCATCAGGGCCACCTCGTTAAAGCGGCCGTTGAGCTTGCCAAAGACTGGCGTACTGACCGCATGCTGCGCCGCCTCGAAGCACTGCTGGCGGTGGCTGACGAAAACGCCTCGCTTATCATCACCGGCAACGGTGATGTAGTGCAGCCGGAAAACGATCTGATTGCTATCGGTTCTGGTGGCCCCTACGCGCAGTCAGCAGCCCGTGCGCTGCTGGAAAACACGGAACTGAGCGCCCGTGAAATTGTGGAGAAGTCGTTGGGGATTGCGGGCGATATCTGCATCTATACCAACCACTTCCAGACCATCGAAGAACTCCCGTCTAAAGCGTAAGGACTGCCCATGTCTGAAATGACTCCACGCGAAATTGTCAGCGAACTGGACAAACACATTATCGGCCAGGACGCGGCTAAGCGCTCTGTGGCTATTGCGCTGCGTAACCGCTGGCGCCGTATGCAGCTTGATGAAGAGCTGCGCCATGAAGTCACGCCAAAAAACATTCTGATGATTGGCCCGACCGGAGTGGGTAAAACTGAAATTGCCCGCCGCCTGGCCAAACTGGCTAACGCGCCGTTTATCAAAGTCGAAGCGACTAAGTTCACCGAAGTGGGCTATGTTGGTAAAGAAGTTGACTCGATAATCCGCGATCTGACTGATGCTGCTATCAAGATGGTGCGCATGCAGTCCATTGAGAAAAACCGCTATCGCGCCGAAGAAATGGCGGAAGAGCGCATTCTCGATGTACTGATCCCACCGGCGAAAAACAACTGGGGCCAGGCCGAACAGCCGCAGGAGCCTTCTGCCGCACGCCAGGGTTTCCGTAAAAAACTGCGTGAAGGTCAGCTTGATGATAAAGAAATTGAAATCGATCTCGCGGCAGCACCTATGGGCGTTGAAATCATGGCACCTCCTGGCATGGAAGAGATGACCAGCCAGTTGCAGTCTATGTTCCAGAACCTGGGCGGTCAGAAGCAAAAACCGCGCAAGCTCAAAATCAAAGACGCGATGAAGCTGCTGATTGAGGAAGAAGCCGCTAAGCTTGTGAACCCGGAAGAACTGAAGCAGCAGGCAATCGACGCCGTTGAGCAACACGGTATCGTGTTTATCGACGAAATCGACAAAATCTGTAAGCGTGGCGACACCTCCGGCCCGGATGTTTCTCGTGAAGGCGTACAGCGCGATCTGCTGCCCCTGGTGGAAGGCTGCACTGTCTCCACCAAGCACGGCATGGTGAAAACTGACCATATTTTGTTTATCGCCTCTGGCGCTTTCCAGGTTGCCAGCCCGTCGGATCTGATTCCGGAGCTGCAGGGTCGTCTGCCGATTCGCGTTGAGTTACAGGCGCTGACCACCGATGACTTTAAGCGTATCCTGACAGAACCCAGTGCCTCCATCACCGTGCAGTATAAAGCGCTGATGGGCACCGAAGGGGTAAATATTGAGTTTACCGACGACGGTATCGACAAAATCGCGCAGGCGGCCTGGCAGGTTAACGAAAGTACTGAGAACATCGGTGCGCGTCGTCTGCACACGGTGCTGGAGCGTCTGGTGGAAGATATTTCCTATGACGCCAGTGAACTGAGCGGACAAACCGTTACCATTAACGCAGAATATGTCAGCAAGCATCTTGATGAGCTGGTGGCAGATGAAGATCTGAGCCGTTTTATTCTATAATCGCGCGCAACGCATTTTCATCATAGTTGATGGGGGCCTGTGCCCCCATTTTTATTGCTGACGAGAACCATGACTCAATCGCAACCGATAAGTCCCACCCGCGCGTGGCTGGAAAGCCTGCGCCCACGCACGCTGCCTCTGGCCTTCGCCTCGATTGTTGTCGGCAACGCACTTGCCTGGTGGCAAGGGTTTTTTAACCCGGCCATCGCCCTGCTGGCGCTGTTAACCGCCGGGCTGCTGCAAATTCTCTCCAACCTGGCGAACGACTACGGGGACGCCGTCAAAGGCAGCGACAAACCCGACAGGCTTGGGCCGCTGCGCGGTATGCAAAAAGGCGCCATTACCCAGGCACAAATGAAGGTCGCCCTGGCTATCGTGGTGGCGCTTATCTGTCTGTCAGGGTTGGCGCTGGTGCTGGTTGCCAGCAAAGACTTTGCAGATTTTCTGGGCTTTTTACTGCTTGGCCTGCTGTCTATTGTGGCGGCCATCACCTACACCGTGGGTACACGTCCTTATGGTTACATGGGCCTCGGCGATATTTCGGTGCTGATTTTCTTCGGCTGGCTGAGTGTCGTGGGCAGCTGGTATCTGCAAACGCACACGCTAACACTGTCGGTCTTTTTACCGGCTACCGCCTGCGGCCTGCTGGCAACAGCGGTGTTGAACATCAACAACCTGCGCGACATTGACAGCGACAGAGAAAACGGCAAAAACACCCTTGCCGTGCGCCTGGGTCCGGAAACGGCGCGCCAGTATCACGCGGTTTTACTGATAGGCTCGCTGGTGTGCCTGGCGCTGTTTAACCTCATCTGGCTTAACAGTGTGTGGGGCTGGCTGTTTATTCTCAGCGCACCGCTGTTGGTAAAACAGGCGCGTTTCGTGCTCAAAGAGAAAGCACCGGCGGCAATGCGCCCAATGCTGGAACGCACGGTTAAAGGTGCGCTACTGGTTAACATCCTGTTTTCATTAGGCATCCTGCTTTCAGGCCAACATATTTAGCTGATGTGTATCAATTCACCCTTGATGACTTTGCCTGGAGTGAACTTTAAGCGATATACTGACAGCTCCAGCAGCAACTGAATGTTAAGCCTATGAAATACGATACTTCCGAGCTTTGCGACATCTACCAGGAAGAT
>CBIFVZ010000031.1:0-38649 GCA_966185765.1 uncultured Enterobacteriaceae bacterium
AGACAGGATGAATGACACCCAATAAAAAATAAGGAAAATCAATTCATTGATTTTCGTCTGCTAACCACAAAGAAGGAAAAACCACGTTTTTTCCTTCTTTGTCAGCAATCTGAGCCGACATGATGTCGGCTTTTTATTTGCGATTATGTCGTTGTGCCGCGCATTCTTCACGCAGGTGCAATACTCACATCAATGGCTCTGCGGCTGGGGCGGGCTGTCCGGCCAGGCTCGCACCACGGCTTTGACCAGCGTTGCCAGCGGGATAGCGAAGAAAACACCCCAGAAGCCCCACAGACCGCCAAAGATAACCACTGAGAGAATAATAACCAGCGGATGCAGATTCACCGCCTCGGAGAACAGTACCGGCACCAGCAAGTTACCGTCCAGCGCCTGAATCACCAGATAAATGATAAAGCAGGTCCAGAACTCCGCCCCCATGCCAAACTGAAACAGCGCCACGCCAATGACCGGGAGCGTAACCACAAAGGCACCGATATAAGGAATCAGTACCGACAGCCCTACCAGTACCGCCAACAGCAGTGAATAGTTAAGCCCGGAAATCAAAAATCCGATGTAGGTTGCTACGCCTACAATCACCATCTCCAGCACTTTACCGCGTATATAGTTGGTGATTTGTTGGTTCATCTCGGTCCAGACCTGACCTGCCAGGCCACGGTTGCGCGGCAGCACGCGGCGCACGGCGTTGAGCATCTGCTCTTTGTCCTTCACCAGGAAAAAGACCATGAGTGGCACCAGAATCAGGTAAATGGCAAGCGTAAACAGCCCGACCAGCGAGGCAACGGAGTATTTCACTACTGATTCACCCATCGTCGTCATGCGTGCCCGCGCGTTTTCAGCCATTGCGTCCAGAATGCCTGCATCCACCAGCGCCGGATAGCGGCGCGGCAGCGTGGCGGCAAACTCTGTCAGGCGGTTAAACATGCTCGGCATATCGCGAATGAGGTAGATACCCTGCTGCCAGGCCACCGGGGCAACCACAAACGCCAGCAATAACAAAATGCCGACAAACAACACCAGCACAATACTGGTCGCCCAGGTGCGCGAACAGCCAATCCGCTCAAGGCGAGCAGTAGGCCACTCCAGCAAATAGGCCAGCACCAGTGCCACCAGCAACGGTGCCAGCAAACCGGAGAAGAAAAACAAAATGCAGAACCCTGCCACCAGAATTACCAGTAGCGCGATGGCCTCCGGGTCGCTGAAGCGACGACGATACCACTGTAACAACATCTCAAGCATAGTTTTTCTTTCCAGCCTTTTTGGGAGGATATGTACGGCGCGAATTGTAGCGAAATGTTGCAACAAGCACTTCGTTTTTATTGCCCTGTTCCCATTCTCTTTGTGATCTTCACCACCAAACCCCTGTCTGTCCGGTAAGAAAACAAGACACCCATCACAAATTTAACACCATGAAATAACTAAAGTTTTCACCGATCCTGCCGATAATTTTGTTATCACTTTTGTGCAGGAGCAAGCCGATGAAAAAGGAACGTCCGGTAACGCATCACGAATTTGTGTTTGATGAAAATGCCACACTGATGTCTACCACCGATCAGGAAAGCCACATCACCTATGCCAACGATACTTTCATTAATATCAGCGGCTTCACGCAGGAAGAACTGACAGGTCAGCCACATAACATTGTGCGTCACCCCGACATGCCCAAAGAGGCGTTTCGTGACATGTGGTTTACTCTCAGGCAGGGTGAGCCCTGGACCGGGCTTGTTAAAAACCGGCGTAAAAATGGCGATCACTACTGGGTACGCGCGAACGCCGTCCCGGTTATCCGCCAGGGAAAAATCAAAGGCTATATGTCGGTACGCGCACGCCCTGCACCGGAGGAAATCAAGGCAGCTGAACAACTGTATAAAGCATTTCGTGAAGGGGATAAGAAAGGACGCGATTTCTATAAAGGCGTGGTGGTTCGCACGGGTTTTATGCGAGGGCTGACGCTACTCAAAACGCTGCCTCTGCGCTGGCGCTTGCGCGGCGCACTCTTCATGCTTGTACCTCTTTGTGCGCTGGCGGGTTACGTACTCGGCACAGACACCAGCACCAACGCGCTGTTCACCGCCTTAATGACACTGTTTATTTTCCTTATTAGCCTTTTCCTTGAGGCCCAGATAACCCGCCCGGTGGAGCGACTGCGCAAACAGGCACTGGCGGTCGTCACTGGCGATTACTCGCGTATTGAACACATGGACCGCGTGGATGAAATCGGCATGACGCACAGAGCCGTCAGCCAGCTTGGCCTGATGTTCCGCTGGCTGGTTGATGATGTCAGTGCCCAGGCGCTGAACGTGCTAAAAACCTCCGACACGTTGCGTGCGACCAACGACGAACTCAGCCAGCGTACCAACCGGGCTGCCAGCAACGTCGAGCAAACAGCGGCGGCCATGCACGAAATGATGAAAACCGTGCAAAGTAATACCGACAAGGCCAGCGAGGTGGACACTCTGTCGCGAGAAACCAGCAAAGCCGCCGCCGGAGGCGGCCAGGTCATGATGAATATGGCTGAAATCATGGCCGCCATCACTGAAAGCGCCAGACAGATAACCAATATCACCACCATCATTGACGGTATTGCGTCTCAAACCAATATCCTGGCGCTGAACGCCGCCGTGGAAGCGGCACGTGCTGGCGAACAGGGAAGAGGCTTCGCAGTGGTTGCTGGCGAAGTACGTCATCTGGCTCAGCGCAGCGCCAGTGCAGCTTGCGACATAAAACATCTTATAGAAACCAGCGGCACGCAGGTAAAAACCGGCAGCGAAGAAGTGAAAGGCGCATGCTGTAAAATGGACGAAATCGTCCAGCGCATTCAGCATGTTACGCAATTAATTGCCGACATCAGCAACGCCACCGCCGAGCAGGCGCACGCACTGGCACAGGTGAGCCAGGCGGTGCAAGAGCTGGACACCATTACTCACCAGAACGCCGAGCGTGTGCAGGAAAACGCTGTCGCCTCAGGCCAGATGAACAATCAGGCGCAGCGACTTGCCGAAGCCATCTCCGTGTTTCGCTAGCGTCTCCCGGCAGCTGTTGTACGCTGTTATCATCATGCCGGGCCTCGCGCCCGGTTTTTTACTGGCACTATGGACAAACTCTGTTGTCAGAAAGCCACACCGGGGGCTTTATTCACACCGCCACCCCGGCTACACTCCGGTTGCCGACGAGTTGAACCCTGCCGTCTTTGGCGTATCCCGGAAAGATGACAAAACAAAGGAAACGAGGCTATGTTCAGGCAGTTGCGAAAAACGCTGGTTGCGACCCTCATCACTACGCTGATTGCCGGGCAGAGCACGCCAGTGCTGGCGGATGCATTCGACAGCCTGCCGGATATTGGCACCACCGCCGCCAGTACGCTCTCGATTGGGCAGGAAAATCAGATGGGCGATTTTTATATTCGCCAACTGCGCGCCAGCGCTCCGCTTATCAACGACCCGCTACTGAATCAGTACATCAATCAGCTCGGCATGCGCCTGGTCAACCATGCGGATTCGGTGCGTACGCCCTTTTTCTTCCATTTAATCAACAACGACGAAATCAACGCCTTCGCCTTTTTTGGCGGCCACGTCGTGCTGCATTCAGCACTGTTCCGTTACGCCGACAATGAAAGCCAGCTGGCCTCGGTGGTAGCGCACGAAATCTCTCACGTCACCCAGCGCCACCTGGCGCGCGCAATGGAAGACCAGAAGCGCAGCGCGCCGCTGACCTGGGTGGGTGCGCTCGGCTCGATTTTACTGGCGATGGCAAGTCCGCAGGCAGGTATGGCCGCTCTCACCGGCACGCTGGCAGGCACGCGTCAGGGCATGATAAGTTTCACCCAGCAGAACGAGCAGGAAGCGGATCGCATCGGCATCCAGGTACTGCAACGCTCGGGTTTCGATCCGCAGGCGATGCCCGCATTTCTTGATAAACTGCTGGATCAGGCGCGCTACTCCAGCCGCCCACCCGAAATCCTGCTTACCCACCCCTTACCGGAAAGTCGACTTTCTGATGCCCGTAACCGCGCCAACCAGATGCGCCCCATAGTAGTGCAGTCGTCTGAAGATTTTTACATGGCTAAAGTGCGCGTACTCGGCATGTACAACTCCGGTAAAAACCAGCTAACCAATGATTTACTTGATGAGCTTGCCAAAGGCAATGTGCGCCAGCAGCAGGCCGCACAGTATGGTCGCGCCCTGCTGGCCATGCAAAACAATAACCATGCCCAGGCTCGCCAGCTACTTCAACCGTTGCTGAGCGCCCAGCCCGATAATCCGTGGTATCTTGACCTTGCGACCGATATCAGTCTTGGTGAAAACAAGGCCAGCGAGGCTATTGCCCGCCTGAATAGTGCAAAAGATTTACGTAATAATCCGGTGCTGCAAATCAACCTCGCCAACGCCTACCTGCAAAGCAAACAACCCGGCCCGGCGGTGACTATCCTCAATCGTTATACCTTCACCCATCCTGATGATACCAACGGCTGGGATCTACTGGCGCAGGCGCAGGCCGCACTCAATAATCGCGATCAGGAACTGGCCGCGCGCGCTGAGCTACTGGCTTTGCAAGGGCAACTCGATCAGGCTATCACCACTCTCAGTAGCGCAAGCTCTCAGGTCAAAACCGGCAGCCTGCAACAACAGCGCTATGACGCCCGTATTGATCAGCTGCGCCGCCTGCAACAGCGCTATGCGCAATACCAGAAAGGATAAAGGAGAAACGATGTCCACACCGGTCACGATTTACCATAACCCGCGCTGCTCCAAAAGCCGCGATACGCTAAGCCTGCTTAAGTCCAACGGCATTGAGCCAAACGTGGTGCTGTACCTGGACACGCCGCCGGACGCGGCAACCTTGACCTCACTGCTACAGATGTTAGGGATGAGCAGCGCACGCGAACTCATGCGCACCAAAGAGGACCTCTACCAGCAACTTAATCTTGCCGATAGCACGCTCTCTGAGCAGGCGCTGATTCAGGCAATGGTTGAAAACCCGAAGCTGATGGAACGACCAATTGTGGTTGCTAACGGCCAGGCACGCATTGGTCGCCCGCCGGAGCAGGTGCTGGAAATAGTGCAGTAAGACTGACGCCCGCACTGCGGGCGTTAAAGTGAAAGAATATCTTTGACGAAAGGAATGGTTAACTTGCGCTGGGCGGTAATGGAAGCGCGATCGAGCTGATCGAGCGTGGTAAACAGCGTGCGCATTTCACGGTCAAGGCGTTTGAGCAGAAAACGGCCCACGTCCTCTGGCAGTTCAAAACCACGCAGCCTGGCGCGTAGCTGCAACGCCTGCAATTTATCGTCATCAGACAACGGCTGCAGACGGTAAATCTGCCCCCAGTCAAGACGTGATGCCAGGTCAGGCAGTTGCAGGTTAAGCTGACGCGGCGGCCTGTCGCCAGTGATTAAAAGCCGCGTCTGACCGGATTCCAGAATCCGGTTATAAAGGTTAAAGATGGCCATTTCCCATAGCTCGTCACCGGCCACGCACTCAATATTATCAATGCACACCAGCGAGAGTTGCTCCATCCCTTCCAGCACCTCCGGTACAAACCAGGTGCGCTTATCAAGCGGCACATAGCCCACCGCTTCACCGCGCTGCGACAGTTCAGCGCACGCTGCATGGAGCAAATGACTGCGCCCGCCGCCTTCCCGCGACCAGAAATAGAGATAACCGCTGTGTTCCTGATGCAATACGTTGTGCAGTGCGGCAAGTAACGAGGGATTACCACCCGGCCAGAAACTTGCGAACGTTTCATCATCGGGAAGATAAAGTGGCAGGGAGAGCTGTGCCGGTGTATTCAGAGGAGACCTCAGCCTGAGCTTACAGAAAAACGCGATGAGTTTATCACAACTCAGGCTGGTGTGAGAACCGGGCGGCGCATACCGCCCGTAAAGGCATTACGATCGTGCTTTGTCGCTATCATCCGGATCGAGCACGGTCTCCTCCGGGCGCAGTACACTGATGAGCTTGAAAATAAGGCTCAGCGCTACACCAACAATGGTCGCAAGCGCCATACCTTTAAGCTCGGCCGCGCCAATGTGCACCTTCGCGCCGCTGACGCCGATAATCAAAATCACCGAGGTCAGAATCAGGTTTTGCGCCTTGCTGTAATCCACTTTGGACTCAATCAACACGCGAATACCGGAAGCCCCAATCACACCGTAAAGCAGCAAAGACACCCCCCCCATCACCGGCACCGGGATAATCTGAATAGCGGCGGCAAGCTTGCCAACACAGGAAAGCAGAATCGCGATAATCGCCGCGCCACCAATCACCCAGGTGCTGTACACGCGGGTAATGGCCATCACGCCAATGTTTTCACCATATGTCGTGTTCGGCGTGGAGCCGAAGAAGCCAGAGAACATGGTAGACAGACCGTTGGCGAACATTGAACGGTGCAGGCCTGGGTCACGCACCAGATCTTTTTTCACAATGTTAGCCGTCACCACCAGGTGGCCCACATGTTCTGCAATCACCACCAGCGCGGCTGGCAGAATGGTGAAGACAGCAAACCACTCAAAGCGCGGCGTATAGAACGTTGGCAGCGCGAACCAGGCAGCATCGCGAATCGGCGTGACGTCTACCACGCCCATAATAAAGGAGAGCGCATAACCTGCCAGAACGCCAATCAGAATCGGGATGATGGCAAGAAAACCGCGAAACAGCACCGAGCCAAACACCGTGACCGCCAGCGTCACCAGCGAAATGGTAATAGTGGTGCCATCGGCAGACTGGCCGTCGGCAGGCAGCAGGCCAGCCATGTTGGCAGCAACACCCGCCAGCTCCAGACCAATAACCGCGACAATCGCCCCCATTGCGGCCGGTGGGAACATCACATCCAGCCAGCCGGTCCCGGCCTTTTTCACAATCAGCGCCACCAGACAAAACAGCGCGCCACAGACGATAAAGCCCCCCAGCGCCAGCTCGTAGCCCAGCGGCAACAGCAGCAGCACCGGTGAGATAAACGCAAAACTTGAGCCGAGATAGGCCGGAATTTTGCCTTTACAGATGAAGAGATACAGCAACGTGCCGACACCGTTAAACAGCAAAACGGTGGCCGGGTTGATATGAAACAGGATCGGAACCAGTACAGTGGCCCCGAACATCGCAAACAGATGTTGCAAACTAAGGGGAATGGTCTGCAATAACGGCGGTCGTTCACTCACCCCGATAGCGCGGCGCGTCATAAAATCGTCCTCTGTTGTAGTAAGAAAAACCAAAAAAAAGCCGACTTTCGAAGTCGGCTGCTTTTATTATTTTGTCCCAAATATTTTGTCACCGGCATCGCCGAGGCCAGGAATAATGTATCCCTGCTCGTTGAGGCCCTGGTCGATGGACGCCGTATACAGCTCCACGTCCGGGTGCGCTTTTTCCAGCGCCGCGATACCTTCAGGTGCCGCCACCAGCACCAGTACTTTAATACTGCTGCAACCCGCCTGCTTGAGCAGATCGATAGTGGCAATCATGGACCCGCCGGTTGCCAGCATCGGGTCAACCACCAGTGCCATACGCTCGTCGATGTTAGACACCAGCTTCTGGAAATACGGCACCGGCTCCAGCGTTTCTTCGTTACGGTAGATACCGACCACGCTGATTCGCGCGCTCGGCACGTGCTCCAGTACGCCTTCCATCATGCCAAGACCCGCGCGCAGGATAGGCACTACGGTAATTTTCTTGCCTTTAATCTGATCGATTTGCACCGGGCCGTTCCAGCCTTCGATGGTGACCTTTTCGGTTTCCAGATCTGCGGTCGCTTCATAGGTCAGCAGGCTGCCTACTTCAGAAGCCAGTTCACGAAAGCGCTTGGTGCTGATGTCATTCTCACGCATCAGGCCCAGTTTGTGTTTCACGAGCGGGTGTTTCACTTCCACTATTTTCATGCGCTGTTCTCCTCGAATGCGGCAACCACAAAAAAAATCGCGGGATTATACCGCTTTTTTCCCGCTGCGCCATACGTAAGGGATCAAGGTAGCCCGAATGAGTATAGAGTAATGATTTCTTTTGCCGTCACACAAGAGCCTCGCAAACGTTTGCCTGGGCTGTTAGAATCTCCGCGTTTTCTATCTACCCAACCGCGTGGGGACTCAGCAGTGACCGAAAAAACCTCTCTCAGCTACAAAGACGCCGGTGTTGATATCGATGCAGGCAACGCTCTGGTTGACCGAATTAAAGGCGTGGTGAAGAAAACCCGCCGCCCGGAAGTGATGGGCGGACTGGGCGGCTTCGGCGCGCTGTGCGCCCTGCCGCAGAAATACCGCGAACCGGTGCTGGTTTCCGGCACTGACGGCGTGGGTACTAAGCTGCGTCTGGCAATGGACCTTAAGCGTCACGATACTATCGGTATTGACCTTGTTGCCATGTGCGTCAACGACCTGGTCGTCCAGGGTGCGGAACCGCTGTTTTTCCTTGATTACTACGCAACCGGCAAGCTGGATGTGGATACCGCCGCCAGTGTGATTAGCGGCATTGCCGAAGGTTGCCTGCAATCCGGCTGTGCGCTGGTCGGTGGCGAGACGGCCGAGATGCCGGGCATGTATCACGGTGAAGACTACGATGTGGCGGGTTTCTGCGTTGGCGTAGTTGAAAAATCAGAGATTATTGACGGTAGCAACGTGGCCGACGGCGATGTCCTGGTGGCCCTCGCCTCCAGTGGCCCGCACTCCAACGGTTATTCACTGGTGCGTAAAGTGATTGAAGTCAGCGGCTGTGACCCGCTCACGACCGACCTTGACGGCAAACCGCTCGCCGACCACCTGCTGGCCCCGACGCGCATTTACGTTAAATCCGTGCTGGCGCTGATTGACGCGCTGGATGTGCACGCTATTGCGCACCTGACCGGTGGTGGTTTCTGGGAAAACATCCCGCGCGTACTGCCGGACAACACCCAGGCCATTATCGACGAGTCTTCCTGGCAGTGGCCGGCAGTCTTCAACTGGCTGTCGCAGGCAGGTAACATCAGCCGTCATGAGATGTACCGTACCTTTAACTGTGGCGTCGGTATGGTGATTGCGCTGCCAGCCAGTGAAGCCGATAAGGCTGTGGAACTGTTAAATAATCTGGGTGAAAAGGCGTGGAAAATCGGTATGATCAAAGCATCCGACAGTGAACAACGCGTGGTCATCGAGTAATGAAACACATCGTGGTGCTTATCTCCGGCAACGGAAGCAATCTGCAGGCGATTATTGATGCCTGCCAACAGCAGCGTATCAATGGCACCATTAGTGCGGTTTTCAGCAACAAGACCCATGCATACGGCCTTGAGCGCGCCAGAGCGGCGAATATCCCTGCCCACGCGCTGTCGCCCGCCGAGTTTGACGGGCGCGAGGCCTTTGACCGCGAGCTTATGCGCCAGATTGATGCCTGTACGCCAGATTTGGTGGTGCTCGCGGGCTATATGCGTATCTTAAGCCCGGCGTTTGTGTCGCACTATGCCGGGCGGCTTATCAACATTCACCCTTCCCTGCTGCCGAAATACCCGGGCCTGTACACCCATCGTCAGGTACTGGAAAATGGCGATGAAGAACACGGTACTTCCGTGCACTTTGTTACCGACGAGCTTGACGGGGGACCGGTCATTTTGCAGGCTCGCGTGCCGGTGTTTGAAGGTGATGATGAAGAGATTGTCACCGCCCGCGTCCAGCATCAGGAACACGCGATTTATCCGCTGGTCGTGAGCTGGTTTGTTGATGGTCGTCTTGAAATGCGCGCAGGCCAGGCCTGGCTTGACGGTAAAGCGCTGCCCGCCCAGGGCTACGCTGCCGACTAATCTTCCCTCGCCCTTCCCTTCGTGACAGGGCGCTTTTTAGTCATCGTTGGACATCCCCCGCCTTTGCTCGCCATAATAGCGCCGAGACGGAATAGCCACGTCCCGAGAACAACAAATCGGAGTGTGAGTCGCAATGGGTCAGGAAAAGCTGTATATCGAAAAAGAACTAAGCTGGTTATCATTTAACGAGCGCGTGCTCCAGGAAGCGGCCGATAAGATTAATCCGCTGATTGAGCGCATGCGTTTTCTGGGCATTTACTCCAATAACCTCGATGAGTTCTACAAAGTGCGTTTTGCTGAGCTGAAGCGGCGCATTATTATCAGCGAAGAACAAGGCTCCAATTCGCACTCCCGCCACTTACTCAACAAAATCCAGTCGCGCGTACTGAAAGCCGACCAGGAATTCGATGCTCTTTATAACGATCTGCTGTTGGAGATGGCGCGTAACCAGATCTTTTTGATTAACGAGCGTCAGCTTTCCACCAACCAGCAGGCCTGGTTACGCCATTACTTTAAGCAGTATCTGCGCCCGCACATTACGCCTATCCTGGTTGTGCGCGAAACCGATCTGGTGCAGTTTCTGAAAGATGACTACACCTACCTGGCCGTCGAGATCGTTCGCGGCAGCGACATTCATTATGCGTTACTTGAGATCCCCTCAGACAAAGTGCCGCGCTTCGTCAATCTGCCGCCGGAAGCACCCCGGCGTCGCAAGCCGATGATCCTGCTTGATAACATCCTGCGTTACTGCCTGGACGACATCTTTAAGGGCTTTTTCGATTATGATTCGCTGAACGCCTATTCCATGAAGATGACGCGTGACGCCGAATACGATCTGGTGCATGAAATGGAGGCCAGCCTGATGGAGCTGATGTCCTCAAGCCTCAAGCAGCGTCTTACCGCCGAGCCCGTGCGCTTTGTCTATCAGCGCGATATGCCGGATGCGATGGTAGACATGCTGTGCCAGAAGCTCTCGATTTCGCGTCTGGACTCCATTGTGCCCGGTGGGCGCTACCATAACTTTAAGGACTTCATCAGCTTCCCTAACGTGGGCAAAGCCAACCTGGTCAATAAACCGCTACCGCGACTGCGCCACATCTGGTTTGATAATTTTCGCAACGGCTTCGACGCCATCCGCGAGCGCGACGTGCTGCTTTATTATCCGTACCACACGTTTGAACACGTGCTAGAGCTGCTGCGCCAGGCCTCCTTCGACCCCAGCGTGCTCGCTATCAAAATCAATATTTACCGCGTGGCAAAAGATTCACGCATTATTGAGTCAATGATCCACGCTGCGCATAACGGTAAAAAAGTTACCGTGGTCGTCGAGCTGCAGGCGCGTTTTGACGAAGAAGCGAATATTCACTGGGCCAGACGTCTGACCGAAGCAGGCGTGCATGTTATCTTCTCCGCGCCCGGGCTTAAAATTCACGCCAAGCTGTTTCTCATCTCGCGTAAAGAAGGTGATGACGTGGTGCGCTATGCCCATATTGGTACCGGCAACTTCAATGAAAAAACCGCGCGGCTTTATACCGACTACTCGCTGCTGACCGCCGATGCGCGCATTACCAACGAAGTGCGCCGGGTATTTAACTTTATCGAAAACCCCTATCGCCCGGTCACCTTTGACTACCTGATGGTGTCGCCACAGAACTCACGCCGCCTGCTCTATGAACTGGTGGATAAGGAAATTGCCAATGCCCAGCAAGGGCTGCCCTGCGGCATTACGCTTAAGCTAAATAACCTTGTCGATAAAGGACTGGTTGACCGCCTGTATACCGCCTCAAGCTTCGGTGTGCCGGTCAATCTGCTGATTCGTGGTATGTGTTCACTCATTCCGCAGCTTGAAGGCATCAGCGATAACATTAACGTTATCAGCATTGTTGACCGCTATCTGGAGCACGACCGGGTTTATATTTTTGAAAACGGCGGTGATAAGAAAGTGTTTCTGTCATCGGCCGACTGGATGACACGCAACATCGACTACCGCATAGAAGTGGCCGTTGCGCTACTGGATCCGCGCCTGAAACAGCGGGTACTGGATATTATTGCCATTTTGTTCAGCGACACGGTAAAAGCACGCATTGTCGATAAAGAACTCAGCAACCGTTACGTCCCGCGTGGTAACCGCCGTAAGGTGCGTTCACAGCTGGCGATTTACGATTACATTAAATCTCTGGAACAGCCTGAATAATCATGCCGATTAACCAACACACTCCGCGACCGCAGGAATTTGCTGCGGTTGACCTCGGCTCAAACAGCTTTCACATGGTCATTGCCCGCGTGGTAGACGGCGCGATGCAAATCATTGGCCGTCTGAAGCAACGCGTACATCTGGCTGATGGCCTGGATGCGGATAACCGCCTGAGCGAAGAAGCAATGGAACGCGGTCTCGCCTGCCTCGCGCTGTTTGCTGAAAGACTGCAAGGCTTTAATGCTGCCAGCGTGTGCATTGTAGGCACCCACTCACTGCGAGAGGCGATTAACGCACAGGAGTTTTTGCGGCGTGCTGAGCAGGTTATTCCTTACCCGATAGAAATTATCTCCGGTAACGAAGAAGCACGCCTGATTTTTATGGGCGTTGAACACACCCAACCGGAGCGCGGCAGCAAGCTGGTGATTGATATCGGCGGGGGGTCAACGGAGCTGGTGATAGGTGAAAATTTTGAGCCGCGGCTGGTAGAGAGCCGCCGCATGGGCTGTGTGAGCTTTGGCCAGAATTTCTTCCCCAATGGCACCATCAGCCTTGAAAACTTCCGTCGTGCGCGGCTGGCTGCTGTACAAAAGCTGGAAAATCTGGCCTGGCAGTTTCGTATTCAGGGCTGGAATGTGGCGCTGGGTGCCTCCGGCACGATTAAAGCTGCACATGAAATCCTCATTGAGATGGGCGAGAAAGACGGCATGATCACCCCTGAGCGACTGGATAAGCTGTGTGAGGCCGTGCTGACATACAAAACCTTCGCCGCCCTGAGTCTGCCAGGGCTTTCTGAAGAGCGCAAAGCGGTTTTTGTGCCCGGTCTGGCTATTCTGTGTGGCGTGTTTGATTCGCTGGGCATCAAAGAGCTACGTCTGTCTGATGGCGCGCTGCGCGAAGGCGTACTGTATGAAATGGAAGGACGCTTTCGCCACCAGGATGTGCGTATCCGCACCGCTAAAAGTCTTGCCACCCGCTACGATATTGACGCCGAGCAGGCGCAGCGTGTACTGGAAACCACGCTCAATATGTATGAGCAATGGCAAGCGCGCCACCCCAAATGCGTTAATGTACAGATGATGGCGTTGCTCAAATGGGCCGCCATGCTACATGAAGTTGGCCTGAGCATTAACCACAGCGCCCTGCATCGTCACTCAGCCTATATCCTCCAGCACAGCGACCTGCCAGGCTTTACTCAGGAACAGCAGCTGATGATGGCCACGCTGGTGCGCTTTCACCGCAAAGGCATCAAACTTGATGAGATCCCGCGCTTTACGCTGTTTCGCAAAAAAGAGTTTATTCCGCTTATTAAGTTACTGCGTCTAGGCGTGTTGCTGAATAACCAACGCCAGGCGACCACCACACCGCCAACGCTGGTACTGGAAGCCGAAGAGAACCACTGGACGCTACGCTTCCCACACGACTGGTTCAGCCAGAACGCGCTGGTGCTGCTGGATCTTGAACGTGAGCAGAAATACTGGGAGGCAGTTAGCGGCTGGAAACTCAACATTGAAGAAGAAGAAAACGACCACGAGGCCGTTGCCTGATGCCAGCGGGCGCTATCTGCGCCCGCTTTTACCCTCACCGGTTAGTTAAACTAAATCTTCCAGTGGCCTGGGTCGGTCTATCAGATGGCCCTGAATATAGTCAATGCCAAGCACTTTGACCGCATCCAGTACATCCTGTGTCTCCACGAACTCCGCCACCAGCTGCATATTCTTCATTCTCGCCAGCTGGCAGATAGACTCCACCAACTGGTAATCAATACTGCTTGAGGCGATATTGCGAATAAAGCTGCCGTCGAGTTTAAGAATATCTACACTCATTTCCCTGAGATAAGCGTAGCTGGAGTAGCCCGTCCCAAAATCGTCAATTGCGATGCGACAACCGAGCTGCTGAAGCTGGAATATTGTCTGTCTGGCGAGCGCCATATTGGTCTGTGAACTGCTTTCAGTTATCTCAAACACCAGCTGCCAGGCCTGCACATCGTAGCGCTTGAGCAACTGACCGACTTCAATGGCAAAATGCGCACGACTGATTGACGCCGCCGTCAGGTTAATTGAAAAACGCACGCCCGGCAGTGCTTCACGATGATGAGCAATAAACTGCAGCGTGGTTTCCAGCACCCAGCTGTCGATACGCGAAGACAAACCAAACTCATGCGCAATGGGCAGGAAACTGTCCGGTGTCACAAGCGTTCCGTCTTCGCTCTTCATCCTGAGCAGGATTTCATAAAAATGGTCGCCGCGGATACCTTCAACGCGCTGAACCATGAGCTGGAACCCCCCGTCATCCAGCGCTTTTTGCAACCGGTTCATCATATTAACTTTCTGCTTCACGGCGTTTTGAACGTGGCGCGCGCCGCGCATTTGCAGGCTTTCCGGGCGGTTAGTGCTCAGCGAAAAATCCGCCATTGTCCCCAGCTCCCCCAGCAACAGGTGCTGATGCACTATCGGTGAACGCACGTAACAATACCCCAGTCCTACCTGAAGCTGCATTGACATGCCGTCCCACATAAAGCGGAAGCCACGGGTTTTATGATAAAGCTCCTCGAGTCGCGCTTTGCTCGACTCTCCACTCAAACGCAGCACCAGTTCTTTGTTTGACAGGTGATATATTTTTTCATCTTCAAGCAGTGACTGCTGAAGCCAGTTTGCCAGCTGTTGCTTGTAGCTGATGCGCATCAGAACACCATAATTACGCGCCAGCAAATCCATCTCAGGGAAGTTCAACAAGCACAGCGTCGAGCCAGAAGAAAGATTCAGATCGCGCGTTAACGCACGCAGGTTCGGCATTTGCACAATCGGATCGATAAACGCAACGTAGCGCACCTTATCGTAAATGGCGCGCTGGTGAGTGGTTATCTCTGCCATCAGGTATATCGTGAAGGAAAACACCACATAGCAGGATGAGGTGATCGCCATCTGAATCTCTAAATAGCTGCCAGGCGCTAAATAACGGTAGTAATAGTGACTTAGCACCATCAGCACCAGCGTCCATACCGTGGTGATGAACAGAAAGCCAAAGCGCATGGCGCCCCAAATCATTACTGGCAACAACAGCGTGAAGGTATAGTTCGTATTAAACACCGTGCTGCTGTCGTTGAGCGGCACCAGCAGTAGATAGATAAGGCCCAGTAGAATCAGCGCCCACAGAAAAACTTCGAACTGGCCTGCGCGGGGATGAAACTGGGTACGCATGCGAGAAAAGAAGTGGCGCGCAAACGGCGGATGGCGTAGCGCTCGAATAATAAAATAGAAAAAAGGCAGTCCCACCAGGCCGCTCACCAGCAGGCTCTGGTAGTTAATAAGGGTGCTGATTTGAAAAGGGTCATTACCCAGCATGCTGATTTTGGCATCGTACAAACCAAAAATAATCGCACCCTGGTAAATAATAAAAAACAGCGTTGCCTGGCACAAAACCAGCCAGAACAGACGCGCAGCGCTGAGATGCGCGTAACCAAAGCTAATCGCGTTGCGCCGGGGGACAAACAGGCGATAACCGCCCCAGCAAATAACACAGGTCAGGAGGTAATGAATAACGGCCGCAATGGCATCTACTTCGCCACGCAAAGGCAGATAGCGCATCACCAGCGCCAGAACAATACCGGGTAACGCCGCCCAGCCAAATATCAGCGTCAGCGCCATCATCAGCGAGGGTGGCAGATAAAACAGCACGACCCTTACACCATCAAGCTCCGTATAAACGTTGCTCAGCGTGACCAGGGGATAGAGAACGACAGGCAGGATTAACGGCAGACACCACCAGCGATTTTTATATTTTCGATACCAGTCAGACCACTGCATGAGATGCCCCAAGATGATACCCGACTCCCAGGCGGTAATTTTCAGACAGGCGTCCAACCTGGCTGTTGCTAGCGACGGAGAATAAGACCTCCCCGCCCTACTGGATGGCTGATTTTAGTAAGCCACAAAAAGTTAAAGGTGACCCAGATCAAAAGAAGCACCGTGGATGGCGGGCGCCTTTCCCACTCATTATATTTAGCTTACGGCCAGGCCAACAGAAATAATTCATCACAATGAAAGGATTAAGCGTGGTTGACGAAATTTTACGCAGGGATGAATTGACCTTATGGCATGAGTATGGCTAAATTTTGACATCGCCCGCCGCGTCGGGCCTGTTAAAAGGAATGCAGCGTGTCACAGCCTCCAGAGGTACGAAATCGAAACCAGTTCAACGGTCGCATGACCCGAATCGTACTGCTTATCAGCTTCCTCTTCTTCTTCGGACGTTTTGTCTACTCCTCCATCGGTGCCTGGTATCACCACCAGGAAAAAGTGAGTTCCCAACAGTCAAGCCTTAGCGTCGAGCAGGGTGGCGTAGCGCGGTAGTTCCTCTATTACTTATCACTATCATCAGTGGTAAACTTTTTGTCAGGGATATATGCACCTGCCAATCAGGTTGCTGTCATTCAACATTTATTCCACAAAATACCATTGTAAAAACTCTGAATTTCCCTCTATCTTTCAAAAGAATGCGTCAGTTAATAAAAATCATTCATAAAATTCATTATGTTATCTCATAGTACCGTGATGATATAACAAGGCCATTATAATGAATCTGACAGAAACCCATCTGAATGAGTTAATTGAAAATCTTAATAATCTGATTTGTGAAAATGATTTACTCAACCGTAATGAACGTGAAGATATGGTCAGAGCGGTAGCTGCCATTGGAGCTATGAAAGCACGGGTCAGCATGCTCGCTCCTGCAGGACAAAAAAAGCGTAAGGCGTTGGCTGAAAAGAAAGAAAAGGTCATCGATCCGCGCTTCCCGAACGCCGGAACACGCTGGAAAGAAGAGGATATTGAACGACTCAATGAGGTTCTTGAGCCTGTTCCTGATGAAGAGATTGATCATCATTTATACTGGCTCGCTGAAAAATTGGGACGAACACCCTACAGCGTAGCCTGCAAAATTGCCACGTTGAGAAACCTTCCTGATGACTGGAAAGACAATTACCGTAAACAATCTGACAAAATTCGCTCATCAGAATTAAATATTGGTGAATATCTGGCGTCGCAAGAAAATCTATAAACGTATGATGCTGTTACGTCAGCAATCATACCCAGGCAGGCTGTTCAATACAAAAAACCCATGCAAGGCATGGGTTTTTTATAATCAGTGATTTTTAAAGCTGGTACGCGAAATCATTCCCACTCAATCGTCGCTGGCGGCTTCCCGGAAATATCATAAACCACGCGGGAAATACCGTTTACTTCATTGATAATGCGGTTAGACACACGGCCCAAGAAGTCATACGGCAGATGTGCCCAGTGCGCGGTCATAAAGTCGATGGTTTCTACCGCACGCAGGGAAACAACCCAGTCGTATTTACGACCGTCACCCATCACGCCTACGGAGCGCACCGGCAGGAACACGGTAAACGCCTGGCTGACTTTATCGTAAAGGTCTGCTTTGCGCAGTTCTTCAATAAAGATAGCGTCAGCGCGGCGCAGCAGGTCGCAGTACTCTTTTTTCACTTCACCCAGCACACGCACGCCCAGCCCCGGCCCCGGGAACGGGTGGCGGAACAGCATGTCGTACGGTAGGCCAAGTTCCAGGCCAATTTTGCGCACTTCGTCTTTGAACAGCTCTTTGAGCGGCTCCACCAGGCCCATCTTCATCTCTTTGGGCAGACCGCCCACGTTGTGATGCGATTTAATGACGTGCGCCTTACCGGTTGCCGATGCGGCAGATTCAATCACATCCGGGTAAATAGTGCCCTGCGCCAGCCACTTCACGTCTTCAAGTTTCAGCGCTTCTTCGTCAAACACCTCAACGAACACGCGACCAATAGTTTTACGCTTGGCTTCCGGATCGTCGATACCAGCAAGCGCACTCAGGAAACGTTCTTCAGCCGGAACGTGAACGATGTTGAGACCGAAGTGATCGCCAAACATCTCCATTACCTGCTCGGCCTCGTTCAGACGCAGCAGACCGTTGTCGACAAACACGCACGTCAAACGCTCGCCAATGGCGCGGTGCAGCAGCATGGCAGTAACAGAGGAGTCCACACCACCGGACAGGCCAAGAATCACTTTATCCTGACCGACCTGCTCGCGGATGCGCTCAACGGCATCGTCGATAATCTTCGCCGGGGTCCACAGTGCTTCACACTGGCAGATGTCGCGCACAAAGCGTTCCAGCATACGCAGACCCTGACGGGTGTGCGTCACTTCCGGGTGGAACTGTACGCCGTAAAAACGCTTCTCTTCGTTAGCCATAATGGCGAACGGGCACGTTTCGGTGCTGGCAACGGTCACAAAGTCTGATGGGATCGCCGTGACTTTATCGCCGTGGCTCATCCATACGTCCAGCAGCGGATTACCGGCATCGCTCAGGGCATCTTCAATGCCACGCACCAGCGCGCTGTCGGTTTTGACTTCCACCTGGGCATAGCCAAATTCACGCTCGTTAGACCCTTCTACATGGCCACCAAGCTGCATAGCCATGGTCTGCATGCCGTAGCACACGCCGAGCACCGGCACGCCTGCGTCAAATACATACTGCGGGGCACGCGGACTGTTATCTTCAGTAGTACTCTCAGGGCCGCCAGAAAGAATGATGCCACTGGGATTAAACTCGCGGATCTGGGCTTCTGTTACGTCCCACGCCCACAGCTCACAGTAGACGCCCAGTTCACGCACGCGACGTGCAACCAGCTGGGTGTACTGAGAACCGAAGTCGAGGATAAGGATGCGATGCTTATGAATATTTTCCGTCATTGACGCTAATTCCGAGGCAAAGAGCAGTTAAGAATAAGTTGCCGGGCGCACAAGGCGCCCGGCAGTAGAATCAGGAACCCATGCGATAGTTCGGGGATTCTTTAGTAATAGTGACATCGTGCACGTGGCTTTCCTGAATGCCCGCGCCGCTGATACGCACGAACTCCGCTTTAGTACGCAGTTCATCAATGGTGCCACAGCCCGTCAGGCCCATACAGGAGCGCAGGCCCCCCATTTGCTGATGTACGATTTCTTTCAGGTAGCCTTTATAGGCAACACGGCCCTCAATGCCTTCCGGCACTAACTTATCGGCAGCATTATCGCTCTGGAAGTAACGGTCAGAAGAGCCTTTAGACATCGCACCCAGTGAACCCATGCCGCGGTAGGATTTAAAAGAGCGGCCCTGATACAGTTCGATTTCACCTGGCGATTCTTCGGTGCCTGCCAGCATTGACCCCACCATCACGGCGCTGGCACCTGCGGCGATAGCTTTAGCGATATCACCAGAGAAGCGGATGCCGCCGTCAGCGATAACCGGAATACCGGTGCCTTCCAGCGCTTCTACCGCGTCAGATACCGCAGTAATTTGCGGTACGCCCACGCCGGTCACGATGCGGGTCGTACAAATAGAACCAGGACCAATCCCCACTTTCACTGCGCTCACGCCAGCGTCGGCCAGCGCACGCGCGCCTGCGCCAGTCGCCACGTTACCGCCAATGATTTGCAGATCAGGATATTTCGCGCGCGTTTCACGAATGCGCTGTAATACGCCTTCAGAATGGCCGTGGGAAGAGTCAATTAGCAGAACATCGACACCTGCGGCAACCAGCGCGTCAACACGCTCTTCGTTGCCCGCGCCCGCGCCAACTGCAGCCCCCACACGCAGACGACCATGCTCGTCTTTACAGGCGTTTGGTTTACGTTCTGCTTTCTGGAAATCTTTTACAGTGATCATGCCGCGCAGGTGGAAACCTTCATCGACAACCAGCGCTTTCTCCACACGTTTTTCGTGCATACGCGTCAGCACCACGTCGCGGGTTTCATCTTCACGCACCGTCACCAGGCGCTCTTTCGGCGTCATATAAGCGCTTACCGGCTGGCTGAGGTCGGTGACAAAGCGCACGTCACGACCGGTGATAATGCCCACCAGTTCGTTTTGCGCATTAACCACCGGATAACCGGCAAAGCCGTTACGCTCGGTCAGTTCGCGCACTTCCTGCAGCGTCGTGCTCGGCAGCACGGTCTGCGGGTCAGTCACCACGCCGCTTTCATGTTTTTTCACGCGACGCACTTCTTCAGCCTGGCGCTCAATCGACATGTTTTTGTGAATAAAGCCAAGCCCGCCTTCCTGTGCAAGCGCAATAGCCAGACGCGCTTCTGTCACAGTATCCATCGCAGCGGACAGCATCGGGATGTTCAGACGAATAGTTTTGGTCAGCTGTGTGCTGAGATCGGCGGTATTAGGCAGAACAGTAGAGTGTGCGGGAACGAGCAGAACGTCATCAAACGTCAGTGCTTCTTTAGCGATACGTAGCATGGCAATATCTCAACCTGAGGGTGGTGGAATGGATAAAATATTGCCGCGGCATTATACAGGGGGAAACCGATTGCATCCACATTTTTTTATCAAAAAACTTGCCTTTGACTGACGCCCAGGTAGTATCAACCAGATAACCCGCTGATTTGGAATTTGATCCAGTTCACATGTCTGCTTCTTTACCTGCCACCGTTTTTACCGTCAGCCGCCTGAATCAGTCGGTGCGTCAGCTGCTGGAAGGCGAAATGGGCATGGTGTGGATAAGTGGTGAGATCTCCAACTTCACTCGCCCGGCCTCCGGTCACTGGTACTTTACCTTAAAAGACGATACCGCTCAGGTACGCTGTGCGATGTTTCGCAACAGCAACCGGCGCGTGATGTTTCGCCCGGAACATGGCCAACAGGTGCTGGTGCGCGCCAGCGTCACCCTGTATGAGCCGCGCGGTGATTACCAGATTATTGTAGAGAGCATGCAGCCTGCGGGCGAAGGCCTACTCCAGCAGCAGTTTGAGCAGCTAAAAAGCCGGCTTCACGCCGAAGGCCTGTTTGAACCGGCTCATAAAAAATCTCTCCCCTCCCCGGCACGCCAGGTTGGCGTAATAACCTCTAAATCCGGCGCAGCCCTGCACGATATTCTGCACGTACTGCAACGCCGTGACCCATCGCTCCCGGTGGTGATTTACCCAACGGCGGTCCAGGGTGTGGAAGCACCAGCACAGATAGTGCGCGCCATTGAACTTGCGAACCTGCGTAACGAGTGTGATGTACTGATTGTCGGACGAGGCGGCGGTTCACTGGAAGATTTATGGAGTTTTAACGACGAACGCGTAGCACGTGCTATTTTTGCCAGCCGTATTCCGGTGGTCAGTGCAGTTGGACACGAAACGGATGTCACCATTGCCGACTTTGTTGCCGACCTGCGCGCGCCGACGCCATCTGCCGCTGCAGAAATCGTCAGCCGCAACCAGCTTGAGCTATTACGCCAGCTTCAGGGCCTGCAGCAGCGCCTCGAAATGGCGATGGATTATTATCTCTCCGGCCTCGGACAGCGTTTTATTCGCCTGCACCACCGTCTGCAACAGCAGCACCCGCAACTGCGCCTTGCGCGCCAGCAAAACGCGCTGTTTCAACTGCGTCAGCGCCTCAGTATTGCGCTGGAAGGTGAATTACGTAAGCAGCGCGAACGCCTGCAAAAACAAACCCGCAGGCTCCACCAGCAGCAGCCTTCGGCGCGTATTCATCGCACCAGCACGCGCCTGCAGCACCTGGAGTACCGACTGTCACAACTGGTCTCCCAGCGCCTTGCCAGCACACGCGAGCGTTTTGGCAATGCCATCACCCATCTGGAAGCCGTCAGCCCGCTGGCAACGCTGGCTCGTGGTTATAGCGTAACCTCGGCCCCGGACGGCCATGTCCTCAGGCAAACCAAACAAGTCAAAGCGGGCGACAGTCTTACCACGCGCCTTGCCGATGGCTGGATAGAAAGTGAAGTAACCGCCGTTAAGGCCGCCAGGAAGTCTCGCCGTAAAACCTGATGTTGCCCTATCGCCACTCAACTTACCTGCGCATCCCACAAGACACTGTAAACGAGACTGCAGCTGTTGTTCACCTTTTCGTTCATCAACGTCCATGACGTGTAATTTCGTGACAAATATCACAAAAGAAGTTTCAGTCAACGTATCTCTGAGAAAAATATCGCGAATAATAAAAATTACTATCACGACTTTATAATCACAGTTCTGAACTTTTTATTGATAGCCACCCGTAAAAAAACGATAAAATAATCGTTCAGGGAGTAACGCCAACACGTTATTGAACATTGCCCAGCTAACAGAGGTAAATATGTCTTTGCAATAGCAGCTACTATTCTTTTTCTGTGCTTACTGCACCAGTCATCTAATGATTAAAAATCACACAACCGCTCATTAAACCGTCACACACGGTAGTAACAGGTCATAAAATTCCTTACTGGTTTGCCATAAACTTCTGTACAAACCAGAATAAACCCCGTTTTCCACCAGGTAATACTTTTTTGTCATTGCAATAAAAGCGTAGACAGATCACGTTTTTTATTTTTATATTAAAAGCAGCGTCCGCTTCGTTGATATATTGCCCGAACAACTCTGCTTTGCGTTTACCGCATGTAGATACTATAAACCTTAAACATGGGGCTTGCCTGTGAAGCTTGTGCGGTAGCCATCTCTAAAAAAAGATACGCGACATTTTTATTCTCCATACCTTTTTAGAACAGCGAAAAATATCGCAAAACAAATCAAACTTCAGGAAGGTTATTTGAAAGGGAAAGCACCATGAAGAATATTCAAATCCTTTTAACTATTGCATTTATTATTTTCCTGACGGGTTGTCAGAAAAGTAAACCCATCACTGACGATACCCTCGTCACAAGTCAGGTAGATGGCGTGACACTCATACATCGTCATGCCATTACTCCGCCACAAACTTTCACCCCAATCAATGAAGATTACCGCGCGCTCTATCCCGCGTTACTGATGAGCACGCCTGATTTCGGTGGTAACGTTGTCCGTAAGCTGGATAACGGCGAAACCTATGTTGCACTGGGTCAGGTGGAGCATTTCTGGATAGCACTCGCAGACAAAGACCAACAGGAATTAATTGGCTACGTCCCCATGCGCGCCGTCGTCAAAAGTTCTCTTTATGCCGCCACGATACGTAAAGATACACGTCGTGTCCGCAAAAGCAGCAACAAGACAGCGAAAAAAAATTGCGTAACACTTTCAGCCACCAGTAAAGCCTGTAAAAAAACCGACGATAACACCTGGATTATCGACTAACGTTAAACAATATCTGGCGGGCAAAAACATACTGACACGGGATTCTGGACACATTCGTATCAGTGGTGAAAAAGTTCCTGTTACAGACATTTTACTGCTGTCTGGATGATGTTTCACCGTGACAAAAAGATAATCTGAGCATCAGAAACCTATAAGTAATTATCCACCGTATCTCAGGCTTGTGTGTCATTACTCAGACGAGAGACGGTGTTTATATCAATATGTTTTTAGCCTTTGCAAACCGCAATCTGGAAACCTGAAGAGTAAACCTGACTGATTACGCCAGATTATTCTGAATTTTCCGTCATAATGAGCATGTGTCGCATTGGATCTGTTCGGTCGTGCGTCACTGGGGTACTCATGGTGCATATGAAAGCAGCAACATAAAGAAATAGCGTATTCCCCTACCTTATTAGAAAAATTAGAGTGGGAGGTGCTTAATAAACACCTAAAAAAGCCAATAACAAAACATACCCCGCTGCTATTAACAGGTAAGTTAATGAAGAATATATGCCACACACGCTAAATTTTGTCACAACGCTGTCGGAATGGCGGACATTAATGAATCCATGACTCACCGCGACAACCAGAACCGGCAGGATAACTCATGCCATTTTGCGGTCTGGACAGACTCGCCCAGGACATCACATTGCTGCATTCCCCACAGGATGCCCTGCAATTTTTATCTTCACGTGATTAACCAAGGATTGTTATGAAATGCTGGCTCTCAGGCTTCGCGCTGCTCATGGCGGCAACCAGTATCGAAGCCGTTGCGGAAAATTACCGTATTGTGCAATCACCTTCGCAAAAGCTGGATGTCTGGATTGATAATATTAAAGATGATTCCGTTAAAAGTTGGTGTGCAAATGAGGTCACACTGCGTATTGTGACCAAAGCAAACAAAGACCCGAGCGTGCTTGATTCCTTTATGCCAAGTCTGGGGACACTCCTTAGCAGGCAGTGCAGTAAACTCACTTCCCTCTCATGGCACCTTACCGATGCCGAAGGCGTAAGCCTGGCTGCCGGGAACGCCAACGCGACTAACCGTTGGCGCACGGCACTGACCCAGCAATCGCCTGACATCCCAGGCTCGGTCACCCCACCAGCGGACTCGCAGGCGCAGGTGATAACCGCGCCGCTGTCGCTGGACACCTCCCCTCTTGCCAACGATCGCCCCTGGCAGGAGTTTCGCCTGCAGGATGGCTGTATCCTGCGTGTATTCTGGCAGGACAGCAATATGATCTCCGGCTGGTTCATTCCAGATGGGGGCAAAGACAATTGTGAAACCAGCCGCTGGTTGCACGGGCGTCGCAGCATCGTGCTACAAAGTGACAGCGGTGAGCAGGAGACACTACCGGCTACTTTTATTCGTGGCTTCACTCTTCTGGGAATGGCTGACAATGATGACCTTGAAAGCCTGTCCATTGTTACCGCTAATAACGAGCGTCTGGTCCTTGCCAGCAACCAGAGTCCACAAAGCTGGATGATCCTGCCCTATATCCCGGCTCTCAACGGCTGGCAAGCACAGGGGACTATTGCCGTAGAACTACCTAAACAAAAAGCACAAAACACCAGCCTGATGAATGAACAGATTAAACGTGCGCGCGACTACTGGTCTACATGGCTTCCCACGGGGGTTCATCAGCGCCTGCTGCTGATTGATACACTTCAGCCACAGCTGCGTGATCCTGCGGCCAATGCCTGGAAAACCCTGGAATAAGGACGTTGAGATGAAAATGCTGAGTCAGTTGCTGAGTGAAACTTCGCTGGCACAGGCACAGGTTCTGCTGGAAAATGATATCAAAGCCAGCCCGGCTAACGCCAGGCTGCGTGCTGCTCTGGTACAACTATTATGCCTGTGTGGTAACTGGTCACGAGCGCTCACACAGCTTAAAAGCTGGCAAGCGCTGGCACCGCAGACTGAGCCAACGGTTACGCTACTTGAGCAAACTATTACTGCTGAACAACGTCGTGAGGCGGTGCTTTCAGGACAGGGGCGCCCGTCAATATCAGAAAGCCACTGGCCGTGGCTTACGCTGTTGACCGATGCCTTATCACTGCCAGCCTCTCAGGCTGGTGCACTCAGAGCGCTGGCGTTGAAACAAGCCTGTGCACCGCCCGGCACCCTGACTAAAAAAGATAACATAGAACAATCGTTTAACTGGCTGATGGACGGCGATGCTCGCTTTGGCCCGGTTTGTGAAGTGTTTATTAATGACCGCTATTTGTGGTTGCCTTTTAGCGCCATTGCACAGGTCACCTTCCAGATGCCTTCTGACACCTTCGACCTTATCTGGCGTCACAGCCACATTCAGTTGCATAACGGCCAGGAACTGACAGGCCAGATACCATTACGCTATCCCGTAACGGAAACACAAGCTGACGACCTACTGCTGGCTCGTGCTACCCAATGGCAGCCCCTGCCAACCAGCGAGAGTCAGAATACTGGATGTGGGCAAAAGGTATTAAAAGGCGAAGGCGGCGAATACCCGCTGAGTACCCTACAAACTCTGCGCTTTCAGAAAGATAACTGTGTTGAATAGTCAGCACAGGATAACGACGTGCTAGCGCACCGCGACTGGCAGCCTCGCAAAAGCACGATGAAAAAACCCAACTGCATATCGCGTTTAAGCGCAATAGCTTTCAGTGCCAGGCGCTTAACCCTATCACCAGAGAGTGTTTAACATGACCCATCGGACGCCAAATCAGGATGTCCCCAATGCCCTACCACCAGGATATCGTTTCAATGAGTTTGAAATCAAAGATGTCCTGGGGGGAGGTGATTTTAGTATTGTGTATCGCGCCTGGGACCACCAACTGGAGCGCCTCGTCGCTATCAAAGAATTTGTACCCGCATCGCTGGCAGTGCGGGGCGATAATAACGAACTGGTATTACGCAACCAACGTTGCAGCAAGGCTTTTACAACCGAGTTGAACCACTTTATTCAAGAAGCGCGTCTGCTGGCTCAGTTTACTCATCCCGGCCTGTTGCAGGTGCTACGCTTTTGGATTGAAAACGACACCGCCTATATGGCTACCGTATTTTATGGCGGTATGACACTATCGCAACTGAAGAACCGCTCTCCAGAGCAGATTGATGAAAACTGGATTCGTCAAATGTTGCCTACGCTGCTGGATGCGATTAAAACGCTTCACGACAGCGGCTATCTGCACTGCGATATCTCTCTGGACAATATTCAGATTAAGGAAAACGAGCAGCCGGTGCTATTGGACTTTGGTTGCGCACGCCGCATCCACAACAATGCAGCCGATGAAACCGAAGCCATGCTGCGCCCTGGCTACACGCCGATTGAATTGTACACTGACGAGAATGAAAACGAGCAGGGTCCCTGGACTGATATCTACTCGCTGGGCGCGGTGTTGTATACCCTGATAACCGGTACCGCTCCCCCAGCTAGCGTGATGCGACGCCTGGAAGACCACTATGAACCCCTAAGCAAACTGAGCCCCCCAGGCTACTCCCCCTCGCTGTTAGCAGCCATAGACCGTGCACTGGCGCTCGAACCGCAAGCTCGCCCTCTCAGTGTAGAGGCGTTTGCCGAATTGTTGGCGCTACCGATACAAGAAGAGGAACTGCAGGTAAAAGCGCCACAACCGCCTTCGGTTCCAGACGTGCCGCTCAACATTACAGAAAAGCGCACATTTTCATCAGTATTAAAACACTTTGTTTACCGCCGACCGGCCGCCGTCGCTATTTGTGCCATAGCAGGGCTGGTATTAGCCGGTATGCTAATCAGAGGCATGATGAGCGAGCCACAGGCCGCCTCAACCAGCAACATGCCACCATCGACAGTAACAAACGAGACCCTTAGCAAAAATGAGCAGGAAATTGCCCTGTTTTACTTCCAGCTCAGTCAGGGAAGCCAGTTACTGATTAACGACAAACCTTATGAACGTACCGCCGGACCAGACGGTATTCTTGCTGTGCGCCTGAAGGCTGGCCAGTACACTTTCGCCGTGGAGCAAAACAGCACAACACCAGGCAGGAGCGTCACCGTAAAACACCCAGGAACCTGGTTTATTATTCCCCAGACTTTACAACCGTCAGGGCAAACCATGAAAACCTTTAAACCTTAACGCCTGAGAGCGCCTGAAGGGCCTTTCAGGCCAGACCATAAAAATCAGTCTGGCATGACCATTGGGCACGGGGGAGAGAGCTTAGTGAGCACGGCTTCGGCCAGGATAGTTCTGCGCTGGAGCCTGACGGTTACTTAAAACAACAAATAACGCTTAGTTCGCGACAGGCACGAACTCCACACGTTTTTTCGATACCAGTCCGTGTCCGTTTCGGCAAAAATAATCCACCGCGCCACAGGCTTTTAGCACCTCCAGCGGCTGATGGCAGTCCGGGCAACGTGCTTCAAACGGATAATTTTTATTACAGGTAGCACAGTGGCCACCCGTCTCAACACGTTCCAGGAGCGAATGACACATTGGGCAATGCATGTTTTCCATTCTGAAAGCCTTATGACAGTAAGCTGTCAACATTACGCTATATTAACAGCAGGTAGTGTAGCGCAGCACCAACAGGCTGATAAGCCGTAAGGTAACCTCAGCGATCAGATACCGACTGGCACCATGCCGTTATCAGACCATGACTCCCCTGGCGCAGTCGATACCGCCTGGCTTTCACGCCCGCCTGTTCTCACTGCGTTTTTCATAGCCGCGCAAAACCGCCAATCGCCCGTTACGCAGTATCAGAATGTTTTCAGGTCAAACGGCAAAACAACAGCACGTCAGAAAAAGCCCCTTCAGCGCAGCGGCGCGACCGATTCGCGGACAACCAACCGGGTTTGCAGTGGGCTTTTTTCACTCAGTGTGTCGCCGAGAATATGGCCGATAGCCACCTGAACCATTTGTACCACCGGGATTTCCATCGTCGTCAGCGCCGGGCTGACGTAATTGCCAATGCGTGAATTATCAAACCCGGCCACGGATACGCGCTCCGGTACGCGGATTCCAGCCTCAGTCAGCGCCTTGATGGCTCCCAGCGCCATATCATCATTCGCTGCCAGAATGGCGCTAAATACTACCGCTTGCTCAAGCAACTTGCGCGTGGCGCGATAGCCGCTTTCCATCGACCAGTCGCCGTGGCGCAGCAGAGCATTATCCGGCTCAACGCCGTGGCGCTGCATACCGTCGCGCCAGGCGGCCAGACGACAGGCACCACTGCGCGAGGCGGATTTACCGCTGATAAACGCAATCTCACGGTGGCCCTGCTCGATGAGATAATCGGTCATCTCCTCTGCCGCACGGGCATGATCGACCCAGACGCTGTTTTGTGGATTGCGCGCAAGCTGACGATTGAGGATGTACAGCGGCACCGGAGAACTTTCCACCATCTCATCCAGCGCCTGATCCGACAGATATTCCGGGTACACCACCACGCCCGCGCAGCGCATGCGGATTAGAAAATCGATAGCCTCCCGCTCCTGGCGCGCACTGAACTTGCTGTCAGCAAAGATAAGTTGATGGTTGTGTTGGTTAATGAACGTTGCAGCACCGGACATCATCGAGGCGAAATAAGGGCCATCGTAAAGCTCACTACTCATCGCAAAGCCAATAAAGCTGGTTTTCTGCATTGCCATTTGTTGCGCCAGCAAATTCGGCCGGTAGCCTGTCTGTTCAATGGCTCTCTCTACCCTGGCCTTCAGATCCGCACGAACCAAATCTTTACCGTTCAGTACGCGAGAAACAGTCGCCTTTGATACGCCAGCGCAATTCGCGACATCCTGCATAGTCACCATGTTCATTCTCCTGTTGGGCAGCGCAGAAAACCACCAGCCTCCCGTTTCTTGAGCAATAATGTAACAGATGCCGCCTACAGGCAGTAACGGTTCTGCCTGTAGGTGGGACGCGGTTTAGTGACTTGCTACCGAGTCTGTCGCAACGCCCGTCGGCGCAGAGTCGGAGCGCGTGCTCGAAGTCGCCTGTTCCTGAGGCTCTTTAAAGCCTACCAGCCAGACCAGAACAAAAGTCAACGCGATAGTCACCCCTGCGCCGGTCACCTCCCCCATAAAGGACATCGGGTTTTGCGGACTAATGGCATTAACGATGGTGAGAATGCCCGGCAACCCGGCATAAGCGTAGTAGTAGCTGCCAAAGAAACTGGTGACAACTGCGCCCACAGCGCCGCCGATACAGCCACAAATAAACGGGGTTTTCAGGCGCAGCGTTACGCCATAGATGGCCGGTTCAGTGATGCCAAAAATCCCGGTCACACCGGCTGACAGCGCCACGGTGCGGAAACTTTTCTGGCGCGTGCGCAGAGCAACGGCAAACGCGGCGGCCATCTGGCCGAGCACTGCCATCGTCTGGAAGGCCTGGAAAGAATCCCGCCCGTACATATCAAAGTTGGCAACCACAACAGGCGTCACGCCCCAGTGCACACCAAAGATGACAATCACCTGCCAGATACCGCCAATGATGGCGGCAGCCAGTGCCGGTGCGGTTTCAGACAACCAGTTGTAAGCCGTAGCGATAGTGGTAGCCAGGCCGGAAGTCAGCGGACCAATCAGAATCAACGTAAACGGCACCATCACTACCACACAAATCAGCGGCGTGAACAATGGTGATACCACTTCCGGTAGCTTGCGGCTAACCCAGCGGTCAACATAAGACAGCAGCCACACCAGGAACAGCGGCGGCAGCACCGACGAGGTATATACCGTTTTTGCCAGCGGCAGTTGCAGGAAAGTGATGGTTTCACCGCTGGCAATCTGTGCGGCAATCGCCGCCCAGTCCGGGTTTATCAATGCGCAGCAACACAGCAGCGCAATAAACTCATTGCATTTAAAATGGCGAGCCGCCGTAAGACCGATAAATACCGGCAGAAAAGCAAACGGTGTCCAGGAAATAAAATTTAGTACGGTAAATGTGCCCATGCCCGCAAATGCAGGCCAGAACAACTTTGCCAGAATCAGCAGACCTTGCAGGATACCTGCCGCCGCCAGGATATAGATAATGGGCGCAAACACCGCTGACATGGTGGCGATAACCTCATCCAGCACACGTTTTTTCGGCTGACCCACCGCCATTTTCCCGGCATCAACGTGTGCGGCTAACGCATCGTAAACATCCGACACATGCGTGCCGATTACGACCTGGAATTGCCCGCCGCTAAGTACAACGGTAATTACGCCGGTCAGGCGCTTCACATTTTCAACCGCGTTTTCCGGCATTTCTTTAAGCACCAGGCGCAGGCGCGTGGCACAACGGGAGTAGTTGACCAGGTTGTCCTGTCCACCAACCTCACGCAGAATGTCCTGCCCCAGTTTTGAATAGTCTCTCACCTTACCCATAACAACCTCGATTACAGCGTGACTGAATAAATTGTTGCTCAGCCCCTAATCTGAAACCGGTTTCAAAAACCTGCAATCGGTTACAATTAGAATTGTGTTGAATGTCGCAATTAGTGGATTCCAGGCAAAAGTAATGTGCGCTCGCTCAAATCAGAAGCGCTAATCTGATCACAATAAGGTGCCAGGCCTGTGAAGACCGCCGGATGGCGTGAAAAACAGGCGGGTGAATCCCGCCTGTAACAACGCCAGGTTTAGCCCTGGCTACTGTAGCCCCAGGCACGCAGGAAGCTTACTGTTGAGGCTTCAGCCAGCCGTTTTAGCTCCGCCTCATCAACCGCCTGCTCGGAAATTAACGCTCCCGGCAACAGATAACCCATCACCGCTCCCAGAAAGGCCGCTGCCTGCATCCAGGGATCGTCCATATGCAATAACCCACGCGCTTTCGCCTCAGCCAGCGTATCGGCCAACGCCCTGCGCACACGCTGCACCGGCCGTTGCTGTAGCTCGGCATATAACTCCGGCTTCTGCACCAGAAGCTGTATCAGCAAGCGCTGAAAATGGATATTTCTTGGCAGATAAAAGTACCGCTGTACCACATCGGCACATCGCCTGAGCATCAACGGTAGTGCCTCCAGCCCTTCAGCCAGAATCGCTTTGACTGACGGCTGCATTTCGTCGTTGAGAAAGTGGAATGTCTCCAGCACCAGCGCATCTTTATTGGGAAAATGGTTGTACAGCGTCTGGCGCGTCGTACCCGCTTCTACGGCTATGCTATCGAGTGAAACATCCAGCCCGTGAGTGAGAAATAACTCACTCGCCGCGTGTAAAATCCGCGGACGTGCTTTCATAGGACGACCTGGCTGCCCTTTAGTCATGCCTGAAATTCTCCTTTTGTGGTAACGCTCGCCGATTCCTGCCACCGCTGCTGAACAGCGTTAACGCTTTCTGGAGCAAAATAAAGAATAACGGTACGTAAATGAGAGTCAGCAGTGTGCCAGAAATCATGCCACCTATCACGGTTGTCCCTATCTCTTTACGACTTACCGCACCCGCACCGGAAGACAGCACCAGCGGCACAACGCCAGCCATAAACGCCAGCGAGGTCATAACGACAGGACGTAATCGCAGGCGCGCCCCTTCAAGCGTAGCCGTTAATAACGATTCGCCATTTTTGATTTGTAGCAGGGCAAATTCCACAATCAGGATAGCGTTTTTTGCCGTCAATCCCATCGTGGTCAGCATGCCCACCTGAAAATAGATATCGTTGTCGTAGCCTGCCATCCTGCTTGCTAACACGGCCCCCAGAATACCAGGCGGAATAATACACATGACCGCGATAGGTACGGACCAACTCTCGTACAGTGCCGCAAGGCAAAGGAAAATAAACACCGCAGAGGCAAGATAAATCCATAATGTTTGACCAGAAGACTGCTGCTCCTGCCACGACAATCCACTCCATTCAAGCCCGAACCCTTGCACCTGGTCGATTATCTGCTGCATTTGTTCCATTGCAGCACCCGAACTTTCACCTTCCACTGCGGCCCCCTGAAACTGAGTTGCGGGCAGTCCATTAAAGCGTTGCAACATCTGTGGCCCGTTCATCCACTCCAGCGAGGCAAAGCTGGCAAATGAGGACATCTCTCCGCTTGCGGTGCGCACAGACCACTGCTCAATGTCTTCTGGTAGCGCACGCCACGGCGCATCGCCCTGCATGTAAACACGCTTCACGCGCCCACGGTCAATAAAGTCATTAATATAGACACCACCCCAGGCAGCAGACAGCGTGCTGTTAACATCGACCATCGCGATACCCTGTGCGGACGCTTTCTGTTTATCAATGCTGACATGCAACTGGGCTTTGTCATCAAGCCCGCTGATACGCACGGCACTGAGTAAAGGATGTTGTGCTGCTTCATTTAATACCTGCTGGCGTGCTGAGCGCAGCGCTGCATAGCCACTGGCAGACTGGTCCTGTAACCACAACTCAAATCCACTCGACTGCCCTAATCCTCGTACCGCAGGGGGGGACAGAACACTGACCCGGACTTTGCCAAACGATTTGAAGTGATTATTTGCCCGTTCGATTATCTGCTGTGCGGTCTCTTCGCGCTCATCCCAGGGCTTCAGCTCGGCAAACGCCATGCCAACGTTCTGACCGTTACCGGAATTGTTACGCCCGACCACCATAAAAATAACGTTGAGATTGTCCTTTTCCTGCGTCATGAAATAGTTCGCTATCTCATCTGCCGCCTTTTGCGTTTCGGCCATTGGCGTACCCGCAGGTGCCGTAAACTCCAGCATCACCGAGCCCTGGTCCTCCGTTGGCAGAAAACCGCCAGGCATACGCTGATATTGCCAGACCATTAACGCCACCAGCACACCGGCAATCACCAGAAAACGCACTGGCCTTAAAGTCAGTATTTGCAGGCTCTGAATATAGCGATGCTGGGTAATCTCTACTGCACGGTTAAACAAACGAAAAAAACGAGGCGGGTTAGCGCTTGCCGGACGTAAAAACAGGGCGCACAGCGTGGGGGTCAGCGTCATTGCCACCAGCACTGAAAGCCCCATTGCGGCAACAATGGTGACCGTGAACTGGCGATAAATAATGCCAACAGAGCTGCCCCAGAACGCCATCGGGATAAAAACCGCAGCCAGAACCAGTGCAATGCCCACCAATGCGCCACTGATTTCCCCCATCGCGCGTAGCGTTGCACTACGGGCGTCCAGCCCCTCCTCCTGCATCAAACGCTCAATGTTTTCCACGACAACAATGGCGTCATCCACCAGCAAGCCTATGGCCAGCACCATCGCAAAGAGCGTCAGCGTATTGATGCTAAAGCCCGCCAGCGACAGCACACCAAAGGTGCCAAGCAGCACTACCGGCACGGTAATGGCCGGGATCAGCGTCGCCGACCAGTTTTGCAAAAACAGGTACATGACGATAACAACCAGAACAATCGCCTCAAGCAGCGTACTCACCACGCCTTCAATAGAGACAATGACAAAAGGCGTGCTGTCGCGCGGGTAGGCGGCAACCAGTCCATCAGGAAATTGCGCAGACAACCGCTGTACTTCAGCACGCACGTTTTCTGCTGTCGCCATCGCATTTGCCCCAGAGGCAAGCTGAATGGAGATCCCCGCCGCAGGATAACCGTTGAGTGTGGTCTGATTGAGATAGTTTTCCGCACCAACAGATACGCGTGCAACGTCACGTAAATACACCGCCGAGCCGTCGGTGTTAGTACGTAATATGATGTTTTCAAATTGCGCTACTGTTTGCAGGCGCGACTGGGTCGTGACGGTGGCATTAAGCGCCTGTCCGTTAACGGTCGGTAGCATGCCTAACTCACCGCTGGTAACCTGGGTGTTCTGCGCTTCAACAGCCGTCTGCACATCAGACGGCATCAGGCTGTAGCTTGCGAGCTTCACCGGATCAAGCCAGATGCGCATCGCATACTGCGAACCGAAAACCGTTGTTTCACCAACGCCATCAACACGGCTTAGCGGGTCCTGGAGCGTACTGACCAAATAATCGTTAATATCCACGTTGGTCATGCGCCGGGTTTTGTCATAAAGCGCCACCACCATCAGGCTGTCGCCCTGTGATTTGGTGACCGTAATGCCCTGCTGCTGGACTTCTTGCGGCAGGCGCGACAGCGCCTGGTTGACCGCATTTTGTACCTGTACCTGTGCAATATCGGGATCCGTTTCCTGAGTAAAACTCAGGCTGATACGCATCTGGCCTGCTGAACTACTGGTAGATGAGAAGTACAACAGACCGTCAATGCCTTTAATCTGTTGCTCAATAACCTGCGTCACGCTGTCCTGGACAATTTCTGCTGATGCGCCGTTATAGTTGGCAGTGACCACCACGCCAGGTGGCGCAATATCCGGGTATTGTTCAACCGGCAATGTCAGTAATGACAGGCCACCACCAGCCATAATGCATATAGCTAAAACAATGGTCAGTACCGGGCGGTTAATAAAGAAATTGGCAAACATCGTTAGCTTCCCCCCTGGCTGGAGAGGGAGGAAACACGCACTTCACTGCCCTCTCGTAAGCTGCTCGGGCCGCTAACAATTAGCCGCTCCCCACCTGACAGACCTTTATCAACAAGCCAGGTATTGCCCACACTGCGGTTAAGCACTAACGCAACCGTGCGCACCTTGTTATTGTCATCAACCACCATGACCACAGGCTCGCCCGTGGCTGTGCGCTGAACAGCCTGCTGTGGAATTAAAATCCCCTTCTCTCGTCGGCCTATTTCAACACGTGTGCGTACAAACATCCCAGGAAGCAGGTAACGTTCGGGGTTGGGATAGGCAGCGCGCAGGCTCACGGCGCCGGTACTTTCATCCACTGCAACATCAGCAAACTGAAGCTTGCCGACGTATTCATACTGCGTTCCGTCCTGCAAAAGCAGGTGAGTGATAATGTTAACCGGCGTCATACTGCCGTCGTCCACGGCGCGACGCAGTTCAAGAAAATCATCACCTGACTGCGTCATGTCAACATACATCGGATCCAGACGGCGCACGGTCACCAGCGCCGTTTCCTGGTTAGCCGTTAACAACGCTCCAACCGTGATACCTGAACGACCAATCTGACCATCTATAGGCGAAGTGATAGTGGTGTAACGCAGATTAATTTGCGCGGCCTCTACGGCTGCCTCATTAGCAGCAACGGTGGAATCAGCCTGTTGCAGGGCCGCTCGCAGGTTGTCGTAATCCTGCTTACTGATGTAATTTTTCCCAATCAGCTGTTGCGCACGTTGATATTGCAACCGGGCGGCAAGGCGTGCTGCCTGTGCCTGCTTTAAGTCTGCCTGTGCCTGGTCCAGCGCACTCTGGTACACCTCTTTTTGCAGCTGAAATAAAGGCTGACCTGCTTTAACGATAGCACCTTCGGTAAAGAGTTTTTTTTCTACAATGCCGTTAACCTGTGGCCTTATTTGCGCAATTTCTGGTGCAACAGTACGCCCTTGCAGATCGCGGGTTAACGTGATGGGTTGCGCCACCAACAGCAGTGTTTCCACTTCCGGCAGTGACGCAGAAGGAGCCTGCGGCGCGTTGTCGCAACCCAGCACACTAAATCCAATAGCAGCAATCCAACCCCACCTCACAATATGTTGGTAAACCGTCATAGTGAACCCTCTGCGATCAATTTATTTACTTTACTGTAAAGTAAATAAATTGATATCACAAGGTGACAACTTATACATCAAGATGCCAGCTTAGCCAGACGTTCAAGAGGTGGTGGTGGTGGTGCAGGTCCCATCCAGTCAGACATTAGCAGTTGGAGCAAGTCAGCCGGGCCATATCAGAGCAGAGAAGCGGGTCACAGGACATCTTCATACCATAATAAAATCTGCCTTCTTCGAGCAGCGCAAATTGCCGTCGCCATATTTCCCTACCGCCAAAATATGTTTTCAGCGCGACTCGGCCAGAGCTGATTATCAGGACTACTCACCATCACAAACTTATCAGATGACCCGCAAAGATAACCTATGCAATTTCTTGTGTGATGGCTGTCACAGGTTATTTAGCTAACCTAGTGGATTATAAATCTAACAAAAACAAATATTATGAAACAATATTTCTTTAAATGAATAAATATATTTATTATTTGCTGGTCACGCCGCCGGGGGTTAGAAAAATAAACGCCAACAGAACATCTGTGGTTTTTTAAAAATGCCAATGATAACTGTCCCGATGCCTACGGAGGAAAACATGTTTATTTCTAAAGCGATTCGCGTTTTTGTTACCGTCTACCAGGAAAGGAATATCAACGCTGCCGCAGAAAAATTATATCTGACAGTACCGCCAGTTACGCGCATGTTAAAACTCACTGTAGAGTGGGAGGGCGGGAAGTTATTTACATTAAAAAATAACATCATGACACCAACAAAACGCGGCGAACGGCTTTATCGTCAGGTCTACCCACACTATGCGGCCCTTAATAGCATCCACAACTGTCGGGAAGATAAGACCTTCAGAATTGCCTCAGACAGCATTAACCTGACTGCGGTGACAGACTTTCTCAACTCCGCTCTGGAAAATGTCTGCGAAATTGTGTCGCTAAATAATACCGAAAGCATTAGTCATGATGACAATATGTATATTTCACTAACGCCAGTCCTGGCGCCCACTCACTTTAGTGAGTTCAGAACCTCTGGCAACTTGTCACTAATATGCGCCAGTGACATCAAGGATAACTGGAAACATCTCCCCTGCCTTATTGAAACCAGCCTACAGGAAATTAGCAGCGTACAGGAGACGATTACACAAATGCATGCAGAGGGTTACGTCGGCACACTGATGCCTGTAGATAACACATTCTATCTTCAACAGGCATGTGTTAAAGGCAACATGGCACTGTTGCCATCGAAGCCGGATAACGCAAAACTTACTGAACTGCCTTATCACTGTACGATTCCGCTTTTCATCTACGTGAACAACATCAAACGTAACGCTCTTAACAACAATATATTTTCCAATATCGAACGGATGTGTCATTTCGATGACAACATCGTGACACATTAATAATAAGACTAAAGATAAATGAACAAAAAATTCAGTACACCTGGTAAAAAATTTTGGCGGATATACATCCTGCTCTGGCCTGCATCGTTCGCCGTTGTCTTGAAATTTCACATCATGACTTCTGCGTAATAGAAGAATTACGCTTACCGGAACGTCAGAAGGAAAGGGTACGGGAGGGTTTTATTAAAACACAAATTAGCCATCACCCCACAGGGCATGCTGTTGACATCGCTTCCTGGTTAACGGAAAAATTCCCTGGAACGACTGGCTGCGATTTGAATTACTCGCTGAGAACGTAAAAAAATCCGCACCTGTACAGCATATGGGGTGGAGACTGGAAGACATTTAAGGATGGTGCTCATGTTGAGCTTGAAAAAACGACTACCTTTCATAATCATACAGTAACACGTTGATTATTTCAGGATTATTTTTAATTAAAAGAAAAAATAAAAATGCAACACCATTGATTATTAACCTCATAATAAAATAACTTTCGAGGCATCATTAGTATGCCTGCTGGCTCATGATCCAAATCAAAGTTTAACCATTATAAAAAAGCTATAAGTAAGCCAAATTATTAACCTGGAAATTTCTTAATGACAATTTAATATATCACCCGAAAACTTTATTTCTTTTATTTTATATTTTCCTGGAGTCTATTAAATGACCTATAATCTGGAGGGCCGCCTGATCTACCGGGCGGAAGACGGATGCGTCTGGGGTAAGGATAATATTGAGCAGAAACTAACATTACCCCCTATATCAAATCGGTTGCTGAACCTGTTAATTGAAAAGCAGGGTGAAGTGGTAGTAAGAGAGGAGATTTATCATAAAGTCTGGGAGTCTTTTTATCTTGAACCCTCGGGCAATAGTCTGAATAACCATATATCGCAGTTAAGAAAGGTTATTTACAGTCATGGCATTCATGATGAAGTCATTACGACAATTCCTCGTATTGGTTTTACCATTAAAAGCCATATAAAAATAGAACACATCAAAGAAGAGATAAACGTTAATCGCGTGGCCCCTCCTCTGATGCCTCCTCCCCAAACACACCAGAACATAATGGCCTGGTCACCTGCTCGATTTGTTATCATTATTCTTTTTTTTACTGCCACTTTTTTCCTTTTTAAAAAAGCTGTTGATCATCTCTTACCCAATATGTTTATTTCCAACACACCTGTTACTGAACAAGCGGTCACTGGAAAGTGTCACGCCTGGTATCTGGAAGATACGCTACAAAAAAAATCAGTCATCCCATCCGAAATATTGGGTTTAATAGAAAAGAAATATGATATCAGTTGCGATGAACAGCATGCACTGTATCTTTATATCAATAACAATGCTCTGTTCAATCAACCTGGTACTGTATTCGCCAGCCGTTGCCACCGCAACAGCCAGGGTAACATTGAAAGCTGCCGTAATATTCTCTTAAAAGAACTCAGGTATCGATAATGAAAAAAAGCTGCCTCTTGTCAATCTTACTAACCATTGTCGGTCTGGCCATTTTTAGCTATCTGTACCATACCGGATCACATAAGCTTAACATTGGTTGTACGGCAAATTTTATACATATCTCAGAGGACCGAAAATACACCATGCTCACGGTCATTAAGCTGGAGTTCAGACCAAATGAAACACTAACGGCGATAATGGATGGAAAAATACAGCTTGACGACAATGTTTATACGTTGAAAAGACGGATTCATGGGC
>CBIFVZ010000032.1:0-38587 GCA_966185765.1 uncultured Enterobacteriaceae bacterium
ATCTGGAATACCGAGTCGGCGGAGGTGTAGAAAATCGGCTTGCCGGTTTTCATGTGCGCTTCGCCGAGCTTGTCGAGGATAACCGTGCCGGAGGAGTGGCAGTTGCCGAGATAGCCCGGCAGATTACCGCGCTCAACGAGCTTATCGAGCAGCGCCTGCGGAAAGCTGTTTTCTTCGTTGGTGAAATAGCCCCAGTCAAACAGTACCGGCACACCGGCAATTTCCCAGTGCCCGGACGGCGTGTCTTTACCGGACGACAGCTCCTGCGCCCAGCCATAAGCCCCAACGATATCTGCCTTACCGTCCATGCCCGCCGGAATTTTTCCCGTAGAGCCTTCAGCGGCTTTCGCCAGCCCCAGTCGCGTCAGGTTAGGCAGATTAAGCGGCCCCTGGCGGGCGTGATTGGCCTCACCGTTGGCACAGGCCTGTGCGATATGGCCGAGCGTATCAGAGCCTTCATCGCCAAAGCGCGCGGCGTCCGCGCTCGCGCCAATGCCGAAGGAATCCAGCACCATAATAAATACACGTTTCATAATTTCTCCTGCGTTGCTACGCAATCTCGCTCTGAGGCGTTAAAAGAAAGCGATCGGATCAGTATATCGCAACGCGCCTGTCGAAAGTCAGCCTGTCGCGCGAATTAACCGGTAATTCTTTTGTAAACCACCGGGGTCGCCAGTGGGGCCACATCGCTCAGTTCAACGGCGGCTCTCACGGCCTGGGCTGCCTGCTGCCATTGTGCTTCATCACGCGCGTGAATCATGGCCAACGGACGCTGCCCGTCTGCGCGCTCGCCCAGGGTAATCATCTGCGTTAACCCCACGCTGTAATCAATGGCATCTGTTGCCTGGCGGCGTCCGCCACCAAGACCGACTACTGCCATACCCAGCGCGCGCGTATCCATCATGCTCACTACGCCGTTGCGTTCGGCATACACCGGTTTGCACAGCGCCGCCGCAGGCAGATAGCGGTCGTAATGTTCCACAAAGTCCGTTGGCCCCTTTTGCGCGGCCACCATGCGGCCAAACACCTCTGCGGCCCGACCGTTGTCGAGCACGCTCTGAAGCTTCACACGCGCCTCAGCCTCATCGGCGGCAAGCTTGCCTGAGACCAGCATTTCCACACACAGCGCCATTGTCACTTCCAGCAGGCGCGGGTTACGCTCATCGCCCGTCAGGAAACGCACCGCTTCACGCACTTCCACCGCGTTACCGGCGCTCGAAGCCAGTACCTGGTTCATGTCAGTCAGCAATGCCGTGGTACGCACGCCCGCGCCGTTTGCCACACTCGCAATCGCTTCGGCAAGTTCTACCGAGCGCTCAAAGGTCGGCATAAACGCCCCGCTGCCCACCTTCACATCCATAACTAACGCATCCAGCCCCTCAGCCAGTTTTTTGGCAAGGATGGAGGCGGTAATCAGCGGGATAGAATCCACCGTCGCGGTAATATCGCGCGTGGCGTAGAAACGTTTGTCTGCCGGGGCCAGCGAGCTGGTCTGGCCTATAATCGCCACACCCACGTTCTTTATGATGTCGCGAAAACGCGCCTCGTCGGGGAAGATGTCAAAGCCCGGTATCGCTTCGAGCTTGTCGAGCGTACCGCCGGTGTGGCCCAGGCCACGCCCGGAGATCATCGGCACGTAGCCGCCGCAGGCCGCCACCATCGGCCCGAGCATCAGCGATGTCACATCGCCCACGCCGCCGGTAGAGTGCTTATCCACAACGGGGCCGTTCAGTCCAGCACCACGCCAGTCCAGTACCGCACCGGAATCACGCATCGCAAGCGTGAGTGACACGCGCTCGGCAACGGACATATCGTGAAAGAAAATCGTCATCGCCAGCGCGGCAATTTGCCCTTCAGAGACGCTGTTATCGCGAATGCCGTTAATAAAAAAACGGATTTCCTCATCGCTGAGCGACTGCCCGTCGCGCTTTTTACGAATGATTTCTTGAGCCAGAAACACGTGACCTCCCGGAAACGTCAGAAATTAATAGCCGCTGCTGCTTTTACCATCGCCGTGGCCCAGTGCCTTAAGCAGGCTTGCGAGCAGGCTTGAGGCACCAAAGCGGTAGTGGCGGGCATCGGCCCAGTCGGCACCAAAAATCTCATCTGCCGTTGCCAGATAGGTGGCAGCATCTTCGGCGCTGCGCACGCCACCGGCAGGTTTAAAGCCAACGGTTTTTTCAACGCCCATGTCACGAATCACTTCCAGCATGATGCGCGCGCTTTCCGGCGTGGCGTTGACCGGTACTTTACCGGTAGAGGTTTTGATAAAGTCCGCGCCTGCGTTAATGGCGATTTCAGAGGCCTTGCGAATCAGACGCTCTTCTTTAAGCTCGCCGGTTTCGATAATCACTTTGAGCAGCACGTTCGCGTCTGCACACACCGCTTTACAGGCCTTTACCAGCTCAAAGCCCACCTGCTCATTGCCTGCGATAAGTGCACGGTACGGGAACACCACGTCAACTTCATCAGCGCCATAAGCTACCGCAGCGCGCGTCTCGGCAACCGCGATATCAATATCATCATTGCCGTGCGGGAAGTTGGTGACTGTCGCGATGCGGATATCCGGCGTGCCCTGGGCATTGAGTGTTTTACGCGCAATCGGGATAAAGCGCGGATAAATACACACGGCTGCGGTGTTGCCTGCCGGTGTTTTTGCCTGCTGACACAGGGCAATCACTTTCTCGTCGGTGTCATCGTCGTTCAGCGTGGTCAAATCCATCAGTTTCAGTGCACGCAGGCTGCTGGCAGTTAAATCGGTCATGGTGTTCTCCAGAAAATCAGGTTGAGCCGGGGCATCGACGTTCGCCCCACCGTAAATGTTAAAATAATAACATTTCACACAAAGGCGTTTTCGTGGTGCCGTTCACAGAAGTGTAAGACTACGTGGTGCAAGACCGACAGTATAGGGGATTAAACAGGCAAAACAACGCTTGAGTAGCGGCAATAAAAACGGCGGTCAGACTAACAGCCTGACCGCCGTGGTAAAATGTTATTTTTATAACAAACTCGCTGTTACAGCGACAGGAAAATCCCGGCAATGGTCGCGCTCATCAGGTTAGACAGCGTACCGGCAGCAACCGCTTTTAAACCCAGCTGCGCCACATCGTGACGGCGGCTCGGTGCCATACTGCCCAACCCACCAATCAGAATGGCGATGGAAGACAGGTTTGCAAAACCACACAGCGCAAAGGAGATAATCGCTTTGGTGTGCGTGGAAAGCACCTGCAGGCCGTTGGCACTCACGGTAGCATCGTCTACCAGATAAGGAGCAAAGTTCAGATAGGCGACGAATTCGTTGATGATGACCTTCTGGCCGATAAAGGAGCCAGCCACCATCGCTTCATTCCACGGAACACCAATCAGCCAGGCCAGCGGAGAGAATACCCAGCCCAGAATCAGCTGCAGGGAGAGCTGCGGGTAGTCAAACCAGCCGCCAATACCGGAAAGCATGCCGTTGAGCAGCGCAATCAGCGCCACAAACGCCAGCAGCATCGCCCCCACGTTCAGCGCCAGCTGCATACCAGAAGCCGCGCCAGAGGCAGCAGCGTCCAGCACGTTAGACGGTTTGTCCGGGTCATTTGCCACAGCTTCAGGCTGCACGGCGTCATGAGGTTTCTCTGTTTCCGGCATAATGATTTTCGCAAACAAAAGACCGCCTGGTGCCGCCATAAATGACGCCGCAATCAGGTAATCCAGCGGTACGCCCATCTGCGCGTAACCCGCCAGTACCGAACCGGCAACGGATGCCAGACCACCACACATCACAGCGAACAGTTCAGAGCGCGTCATCGTGGCGATATATGGACGCACCACCAGCGGCGCTTCAGTCTGACCCACAAAGATATTCGCGGTCGCAGAGAGCGACTCGGTGCGTGAAGTACCCAGCACTTTACGCAGCGCACCGCCGAGAATGCGGATAACCAGCTGCATGATGCCGATGTAATACAGCACAGCAATCAGCGAGGAGAAAAACACAATGACCGGCAGCACGCGCAGGGCAAAAATAAAGCCACCGCCGCCGAAAACCTCAAACATCTTGTCAGACACCAGGCCGCCAAACAGGAAGCTGATGCCCTCATTACCATAGGCAATGACACTTGCCACGCCGTCGGTCATAGCCAGCAATACTTTACGCCCCACGGGGACATACAGCACCAGCGCGCCGATACCTACCTGAATGCACCATGCGCCAATAACGGTGCGCAAATTAATGGCTTTACGGTTACTGGAGAGAAGAACGGCAAGCAGCACCAGTACAGCCATGCCGACAAGCCCCATAAGGATTTGCATACGAAGTCCCTGCGTGTAGTCGTCAAAAAAGAAAAGAAGAAGCCTCGAGAGGCGCAGGGATTATAACGGCAGGAAGGGCCATGATGGCTACCTTGATCACGGAACAGAGATGATTGTTACAGGTTATTGTTTCTTAGAGTGACGAAGATCACACTTTTTTACCCTGATAGTGCAAAAAGTCGGCGGGTATTGTCGATTATCGTATGAGCAATCGTTTCCGGCGCTTCTTCTCGCAGTTCATACAGCGCATTAAAAACCTGCGCCACGCGCTCGGGTCGATTGGGTTGCCCCTGGTAGCCGTTGAGCGGCATATCGGGCGCATCCGTTTCCAGCAACAGCGACGACAGCGGCAGGCGTGCCATCACGTCGCGGGTTTTACTGGCACGCTCATAGGTAATCGTACCCCCTACGCCGATGTAATACCCAAGCGCAACAAAGCGCTGCGCCTGTTGCAGGCTACCGGCAAAACCGTGAACCACGCCAGTGCGCGGCAGTGCTGCACGCTTTAAGTGCAGCGCCAGCTTATCGTGGGTACGGCGCGAATGCAGAATAACCGGCAGGTCATAGCGCTTCGCCAGCCTTAGCTGGTCGTCCAGCAGCGCCTGCTGGCGTGTAAATTGTGGGTTTTCGCGGTACAAATCCAGCCCGATTTCTCCTATCGCAACCAGTTTGGTCGGCCGCTGCGCCAGACGCTGCTCAAGTAAGGCCAGCGCAGCCTCATCGTGCTCTTCAATCACAATGGGATGCAGACCTAACGCGGCATACACGGGCGCAAAACGTGCTGCCAGCGCCAGCACATGGTTAAAACGACTGGCTGAAACCGCTGGCACCAGAATCTGTTCAACGCCTGCCTGCGCGGCTAAATCAAGGCTTATGGCTTCATTGTCAGTAAAAGGCGGGAAATCAAAGTGACAATGGGTATCAATAAAACGCAGGCTCACGCACTGTCCTCATTGTTAAACTCGCCGTCGTTGGCTTCATGCAGTGCGGGACTATCGTTGGCAACCGGCATGGTAGCCGCTATTGCTGCGGGCACATGGGATGCCTGCACCGCCCCCGCATGCACCTGCACACTCGCCGGTTCGCTTACAGAAGGAAGAATAATTGGCGTTGCCCCCGGCGCGCGGGGCGCCACAATGCGCGACGCCGCAGGCACCCTCACTGGTTCTGTGAAACGATGCAACGGTGACCTGCCTGCCAACAGTTTGCCGATGGTCGCCAGGAAATAGCGCCCGCAACGCCGCCCGGTACGGTAGTCTGCACGTAACGCTGCCTCACGACTGCCAAGCGCAGCGCTTTTCAGCGGCGCAGGCGGGAAAATCTCGATAATCCGCAGATCGCCGGGCGGATGTTCAATAAAATGTTGAATCGCGGTGTAGCTTTCTTCGTGGTGATGCACCAGGTTCACCAGTGGCTTGAGGCTGCTTTCGCTCAACCAGCGCTCCATATGCCGGAACCACTGCGGCGTATAAAACATTTGCGACGGCACGGTGCGGATAACCACCAGCGTCTGTGCGCCACGCCTGGCCGCCTCGCGTACCGGCACCGCATCGCTGATGCCACCATCCTGATAGCTAATGCCATCAAGCATCGCACCGCTGCGATAAAAGCCGGGAATAGCGCTGGAGGCGCGAATAATATCAAGCCAGGTATCGCGCAGCGGTGAGAAGTAATTCGCGCAGTAGTCGTCACTGCGACAGGCGCACATATAAAATGCTTTCCCCGCATCAAAGCGGCGTTCGGCGGTATCCATTGCCAGCGGCATGGTTTTTGCCGTTGCGTCCAGCAGCCAGTCGAGGTCAATCAGATGGCCACCGCGCACGAAACGCACCGGGTTGAAGAACTCACGGCGTGTGGTGTAATTGGCAATAACGCGCCGGGCGTAACCAGGCTGGTGGCAAACGAAGGCCGAAAGATTCTGGGCACCGGCGGAAGTACCAAAGTAATCATCAAACGGATCGAATTCATTAATCATGAATTCATCCAACACGCCGGCGGTAAAAATGCCGCGCTGCCCACCCCCTTCGCACACCAGCGCCATTTTGCCAGGTTCAAAGGGCGTAAGCGCCAGCGGCGCAATATTGCCGAGCGTAACGGGAATTCGCTGTCCCACCCCTGCCTTCCTGTAATGATGTCGCCAGCCCTAAGCAGACGATGCGTATAATAATACATGTTCAAAAACCGCAAAGGCCAGCACGAAAGGCTGGCCTTTTAACTCCAACTTGACGACTGGCGTCAGGGACGTCTGCGGCCCATAAACAAGCTAACCAGAAACAAGATAACACCAACCACAAACACAATTTTAGCAGCGCTTGCCGCCGTACCCGCAAGACCACCAAAACCCAGCGCTGCAGCGATTATCGCGATAACCAGAAAAATAATGCCCCATCGAAACATAAGACTCTCCTTTATTTATGTTTAAAAGCGAACCCACTGTTGCTCACTGGCGTAACACGCCTTGCCATGACATCGTTATGTTTCCGTGTTGCCTGCACGCGCCTGGCCATCCCCAGGCGGCACATTGCAGACGTTACTTTTTAATTTGCAGATCGTTTTTCACGCTTTTCACACCGTCTACCGCTTTGGCAACACTTTCAGCCCTGTCGGACTGTGCCTGCGATTCCACGGTACCGGACAGCTGTACCACTCCATCGGTGGTGGTCACTTTCACATTACGTGAAGGCACCATATCGTCTGCCAGAAGCTTTGCCTTAATTTCACTGGTCGTTGCCGTATCACCGGCATAGCCGCTCACCGACTGTGTTGCACCATCTTTCACGTGCAGTTTGTCGCTAACAGAGCTGACGCCTTCAACCGCTTTCGCCGTCGCGACAGCTTTTTCCGCCTCAGCCTGGCTTGCGACAAACCCGCTTAACGTCACGACTTTGTTTTCAGTCTTGACCGAAATATCGGTGCTTTTCACGCCTTTATCATCGAGCAGCGCAGCTTTAACCTTAGCCGTTATTGCGCTGTCGTCCATGAAGTTACCGACTTTGTTCATAGAGCTATCGATTTTCTGACCTGCGGACTCGCCAGCGCTCTGTGTCGTTTCACTCTGCGCAAACGCAGCACCGCTTGCCAACACAGAACCCAGAACCATAGTCAGCAGCGTTTTCGAAAACTTACGTGTATTCATCGATGTATTCCTGTTGTTTTGCCCGAATATTGAGCCAGTACCGCCAATGCCGACGGCCAGACAAACAGCTGGGCTTAACTGCCCGGCTCATCCTCTTTTTTACGTCGGTGACGTAAGAAACCGTAATTAACCACGCGTAAGATCTCGTAGCTGGACATATCACCTGAAAACGTTGTCAGGAGAACTTTTTTATCCATTACGTAACGCGGTGAATGAGATAAATATAGTTCGTGATCGCAAAAACGCATGGGAATAACGTAGAAAAGACCATAAAGCCGCGCTCAGGAGGGGAATTTCAGAAACATCTGCAACAGGTTAATATAAAACACTATTTTAGCGGCGCACGCGAACGCATGCGCCGTGGGGGCAAAATTAATGCTCGCGCGTTTTACGGAATACGACGTCAGGATAGCGCTCCTGGGTCAGATTCAGGTTCACCATAGTAGGAGCGATATAGGTCAGGTTATCACCGCCATCGAGCGCCAGCTGAACTTCGTTTTTACGTTTAAACTCTTCAAATTTCTTCACGTCTGTGGACTCAACCCAGCGTGCAGTTGCCACGTTGACGGATTCATAAATCGCCTCAACGTTGTACTCACTCTTAAGGCGCGCCACCACCACGTCAAACTGCAGCACACCGACCGCGCCCACAATCAGGTCGTTGTTGGCAATCGGACGGAACACCTGCACCGCCCCCTCTTCGGACAGTTGCACCAGCCCTTTAAGCAACTGCTTTTGTTTGAGCGGGTCTTTGAGACGAATTCGGCGGAACAGTTCCGGGGCGAAGTTCGGAATACCGGTGAACTTCATCATTTCCCCCTGGGTGAAGGTATCACCAATCTGGATAGTGCCGTGGTTGTGCAGGCCGATAATATCGCCCGGATACGCTTCTTCAACGTGAGCGCGGTCGCCTGCCATAAAAGTCAGCGCGTCAGAAATCACCACGTCTTTGCCCGTGCGTACCTGGCGCAGCTTCATGCCCTTTTCATACTTACCGGACACCACGCGCAAGAACGCCACGCGGTCGCGGTGTTTTGGGTCCATGTTAGCCTGAATTTTGAAGACAAAGCCGGAGAACTTATCTTCCTTTGCTTCCACTTCGCGCACATCGGTTTGACGCGGCATTGGCGCAGGCGCCCAGGAGACCAGCCCGTCGAGCATATGGTCAACGCCAAAGTTACCCAGCGCCGTTCCAAAGAACACCGGCGTGATTTCACCACTCAGGAACAGCTCTTCGTCAAACTCGGTGGACGCCCCTTTTACCAGCTCCAGCTCATCGCGCAGCTGCTGTGCCAGGTCCTCACCCACAGCGGCGTCCAGATCCGGGTTATCCAGCCCCTTAACGATACGCACGTCCTGAATGGTATGGCCCTGCCCCGTCTGGTAAAGGTAGGTTTCGTCTTTATAGAGGTGGTAGACGCCCTTAAACAGCTTGCCACAGCCAATCGGCCAGGTGATCGGCGCACAGGCAATTTTCAGCTCGTTTTCGACTTCGTCTAAAAGCTCCATCGGGTCGCGGATATCACGGTCGAGCTTGTTCATAAACGTGAGAATCGGCGTGTCGCGCAGGCGCGTGACTTCCATCAGCTTACGAGTACGGTCTTCAACGCCTTTTGCCGCATCAATCACCATCAGGCAGCAGTCCACTGCCGTCAGGGTACGGTAGGTATCTTCCGAGAAGTCTTCATGTCCGGGGGTGTCCAGCAGGTTGACCAGACAGTCGTGATACGGGAACTGCATCACTGAGGTGGTAATTGAGATACCACGCTGCTTTTCCATTTCCATCCAGTCGGATTTCGCATGCTGGCTGGAGCCACGCCCTTTGACCGTGCCCGCGGTCTGAATGGCCTGTCCGAACAGCAGCACTTTTTCAGTGATGGTGGTTTTACCGGCGTCCGGGTGGGAGATGATGGCAAAAGTGCGGCGTCTTGCCACCTCCTGCAAATAGGGAGACAACGTCATATTTCACTCTTCTCGTCAGGCGCGGCGAGGGCCGCGCGGCGCGTTATTCAATAAAGTGCGGGGATTTTACCCATTGCGGCGCAGATACCCAAAAGAATTCGTCTGCGCCTTTCGGCTTAAGCGTCAAACAGCCACTGCTGTAGCTCACTCAGAGAAGAAACCTGCTTATCCGGCGTGATGCCTGCCGGCAACTCGCGGCCGTGGGCGTTAAGCCAGGCGGTGCTTAACCCTGCGTTAATGCCGCCCAGAATGTCGGATTCAGCCGTGTCACCCACCATCAACACCCGCTCACGCGCCGGGTTGCCCATTTGTGTAAGCGCGTAGTCAAAAATTTTCTTATCCGGCTTTGCCACCCCCACCTGCTCGGAAATCACCAGCAGGTCGAAGAAATCGCGCAGGCCGGTGCGCTCAAGGCGAATTTGCTGAAGCGCGGTAAAACCGTTGGTGATGATGCCAAGCCTCACCTTGCCTTTAAGCGCCTCAAGCAGCGCCGGCGCCCCCGGCAGCGGCGTGCAAATCTCGGCCATCGCGTTCAAAAAAGCGGTGTTAAGATCGCTTGCCGGTACGTTCAGGCGCGTGGCCCAGCTTTCAAAACGCTGTACCTGAAGCTGAAGTGCGGTGATGGCTCCGTTCTGGTAATCCACCCATAGCGGCTTATTTACGGCCTGGTAGTCCTGGAAATCCTTATCGGTAAACGTCACGCTGTAATCAAGAAACATGCGCTGTAGTCCGCCGAAGGCGTCAAAGGTAAACAGCGTTTCGTCAGCATCAAAGAGTATCCAGTCCCACTTCATTCACATCACCTTATCGTTATTAGCCGAGCGGCAGGGCCATAATAATGGCGTCCTCACGTCCGTTAGCGGTGGGGTAGTAGTTACGGCGTATCGTCGCCTCATTAAAGCCGAGGCTTTCATAGAGTGCGATGGCGGCGACGTTAGAGGCGCGCACCTCAAGCCACAGCGTGAGGATCTGTTTTTTTTCAAGCTCCTGGATTAAATGCTCCAGCAGCTCGCGACCAAGCCCGCGCCGCTGAAAAGCAGGACTGACCGCAATATTAAACAGCGTCGCTTCATCCAGCACCACCTGGGTGATAGCAAACGCCGCCATCTCGCCGTCGACATCCAGGCGCAGATTGAAATAGCGCTCGCCCTGGTTGCTGGCAAACGTCTTTTCGCTCCAGGGGAACGCGTGGCTACGCTGCTCAATGGCAAAAGCCTGCGCGAGGCCGTCGGCATTAAGAGAGGAAATCCTGTTCATGTTCACATATCTGATGCCAGAGCGCGCTACGCGCGCCAGGGCTGTGTTTAAGCTCATCAAGGTCTGGCGTGATAAGCCGCGCGCCGTTAAGCGCAAGCGGCGTTTGCACGCCCAGAAGCCAGCTATTGCAGCGTACGCCTTCTGGTAGCATGGCTGCGCGCTCAGGCGTAAGCCACATAACGGCGTCGGACGAAAGCGCAAGGGCGCGTAAAATATCAGACATCAGTGCATCAGCGGGTGAGGGGAGCGCATCAGCTACCACCACCAGGCGCACGGTATCGGGAAGAGTCAGCGCGATTTCGCCCTGCAACACCGCGGGGCGGCGCAGCGTCCACCGGGTGATTCCCAGCTGCTGAAGCTGCCAGTCACGTCGGGTAGTCATGAGCGAAACCTGTTTAAGTCACCTGAGGGGCGCAAATATAGCAAATCCATCGCCCGCCCGCCAGGTTACGCAACACACGACAGGACACCTGCAACTTGTCGGGCGAGCGTATATAATCGCCGCCTGATTATGATGAGGAGTATGTTATGTCCGCGTGGACCCCAGCGAGTGAAGTGCTACTGCGCCACAGTGATGATTTCGAAAACCGCCGCGTGCTGTTTGCCGGCGATTTGCAGGACGACCTGCCAGCACGCCTGGAAACCGCGGGCAGCCGCGTCCACACCCAGCAATATCACCACTGGCAGACGCTGTGCGCGCAGATGGGCGAGAACGCACAATATGGGTTAGTGGCCAATGCCGACAGCGTAGGTGATTGCGACACGCTGATTTACTACTGGCCTAAAAACAAGCCTGAAGCCCAGTTTCAGCTGATGAACCTGCTCTCCTTACTGCCGCAGGGCAGCGACCTGTTTGTAGTAGGTGAAAACCGCAGCGGCGTGCGCAGCGCCGAGCAACTTCTTGAAGATATTGCCCCGCTCAACAAAATCGACAGCGCACGCCGTTGCGGCCTTTACTACGGCAAGCTGGAAAACCGCCCGACGTTTGACGCCGATGGCTGGTGGAGCGAGTACCAGAGTGAAGGGTTAACGATTAAAACGCTGCCAGGCGTATTTAGCCGTGATGGCCTGGACGCCGGTAGCCAGTTACTGCTGTCAACGCTCACCCCGCATACCAAAGGTAAAGTGCTGGATGTGGGCTGCGGCGCGGGTGTGCTGGCGGCAACGCTTATCAGCCACTCACCAAAGGTACGCCTGACACTGTGCGACGTCTCTGCACCGGCGGTTGAAGCCAGCCGCGCAACGCTTGCGGCCAACGGCTTTGAGGGCGAGGTGCTTGCGAGCAACGTTTACTCTGCTATCAGCGGGCGTTTTGACATGATTTTGTCCAACCCGCCGTTCCATGAAGGGCGCCAGACAAGCCTTGATGCCGCGCAAACGCTGATTCGCGGTGCCATACGCCATCTCAATATCGGCGGTGAGCTACGTATTGTCGCCAACGCCTTCCTGCCCTATGCCACCGTGCTGGATGAGTTTTTTGGTAATCATGAGGTGATTGCCCAGACCGGACGTTTCAAGGTTTACCGCTCCGTTCACAGCCGCAGACCACGTCGCTAAGCGCGATTACGCATAATGTGGCGCCTTCGTTCGTTTTCACACAAAGGCAGCCACCGCAGCAAACAGGCACTCTTCACGTTATCGTAAAAAAGCGCTGCCGTTCAGGGTGCCGTTTTTTACAGCAATTGGGAAAACGGCACGCAATTAAGTATTGACCTGCCCCGTAAAACATCTAGAATGCGCCTCCGTGGTTGCAATACTTCTGTAGTATTGTCGGCATGCGAAGGTGGCGGAATTGGTAGACGCGCTAGCTTCAGGTGTTAGTGTCCTTACGGACGTGGGGGTTCAAGTCCCCCCCCTCGCACCACTTTCTTCTCTCCCGACAGTTGTGCCAGATACCCTCTCTGTTCAGTAACAATCATAAAACCGGTTCCCGGCTTTTTTACCTTTCAACCAGCACACCCAGATTTAATGCAAGCAGCGCCATACCACTGGCAAACGCGATACATGACGGTAGCAGCATGAAGTGACGCAGACGGTGGTGAAAAAGCATACCGGTGGTGGCAACCATCGCCAGCACCATCAACAGGCGCCATTCACCAAACCTAAGCCCTCCCAGCGCCAGCCCAGCGACGACAGCACCGGATAACAACACGCCCCAACCGCTTTCCAGACGTTTATGTAACATACTGGCTATCTCTGCAATAGATAATGACAACCAATATCATATGATAATTTTTCTCACTTGCAAGCATGTCCTGCGATCGCACATAAAGACACTTGCCATTGGCACGGCCTATGATTAGGATTGGCAATCATTATCATTTAGATTAGCGATTAAGGCATGGCATATTACGGTTCACCTCTCGCCTCTCCCGCCATCTGGCGTGCGGAGCATGCCGGATTGTCTCTGGCTGATGAACTGCATGCCTGCTTTAGCGAACAACGCGCTTATTTCCTCGACACCTTTGCACTTAGCGCTGCCGGTCCAGACAGTCTGAATCTGGCGGGCTGGTCAACGCCACACACGCTCAACACACTTATCGCAACCTACGGCGACCATATTTATCAGGCGAGTGAAGACTCCCGGCAGCGCAAACCACTAAAGTCCCTCTGGGCACAGTGGTATCTTGGCCTACTGGTTCCCCCTTTAATGCTGGCCTTGCTGGCTAATGACAGAGCCGTCGACGTTTCCCCTGAACGTATTCGCGTCACCTTCCACGAAACCGGCCGTGCAGCACGTTTTTATCTGGATGTGCGTGAAGATCTCAGCACCACACTGCTCCCACGGCCTCTGCGTCTGGAGAAGCTCTGGACAGCCTGTATCGCGCCCATTATTGATGCGCTGGAGGCCTCTGGCGACATTAACGGCAAACTTATCTGGAGTAACACCGGTTATCTTGTGAACTGGTTTTTGGGTGAGATGCGCGAACAACTCGGCGAAGCACAATATCACGCGCTGCGCCATGCCTGCTTTTTTGACGCCCAACTCAGCGATGGGCGTGACAACCCGCTGTATCGTACCGTTGTCCCCCGCAATGGCCTGCTGGTGCGCCGGACCTGTTGTCAGCGCAACCGCCTGCCTGGCGTCCAGCAGTGCGGTGACTGTACGCTAAAATAGTGTTCACACTTGCCTGCTCTGCCCACGTTCAGACTGGCGCATGATGAAATTACCCCGGATTCTCCCTCTTCCCGTTTACAGATTACCCTGCCTTATGACAGATTATCTGCCGCATTTATGTGGAGAGACTCATGAGCCTGCAATCCGTACGGCAGTTTTTTGCCGACAATGCCCCCGACATCGAGATTATCGAACTCAATGAAAGTACCGCTACCGTGGCACTCGCCGCCGCGGCCCATCGCGTGGAGCCAGGGCAAATCGCCAAGACACTGTCGCTGAAGGTAAAAGATAAAGTGGTGCTGGTAGTAGCAAAGGGCGATGCCCGCCTTGATAACAAAAAACTAAAAAATGCCTTTGGTGCCAAAGCGCGCATGCTGAGCTGCGATGAAGTCGTCATGTGTACCGGTCACCCGGTAGGTGGTGTCTGCCCTTTTGGGCTGGAAAATCCGCTGGCGATTTACTGCGATATTTCGCTTAAAGACTATGAAGAAGTCCTGCCTGCCGCAGGCGCCATCCATAGCGCCGTGCGTATTTCTCCCTTGCGTATGGCCGAGTTGACCAACGCCACCTGGATTGACGTGTGTCAGTGAGCGGAGTGCCGTGATGCACCGCCCTGCGGTGCATCATTACGGGCGTTCATCACCATGCCGCGCGTCTCACGCCCAAACGCAACAAAAACGCAAATCAGCACAGCAACCGTTCCCGCCACTATTGCCATCGCCATGCCATAGTTTCCGCCGTTGTGCTCGGCAATGGTTGCCTGCAAAGTGGCATTTACCGAAGCAATCAGGTTACCCAGCTGGTAGACAAAACCCGGCAAGACCGCACGGGCATTGGCAGGCACCAGCTCATTAAGCCACGTCGGCACCACGCCCCAGGCACCCTGCACCATAAACTGCATCAAAAATGCCCCCACACCAATGGTGACGGATCCGGTTGAAAACGCCCACAGTGGCAACACGGGTAACGCCAGAAAAGCCGCTATCATCATCGCTTTTTTGCGCCCGATATTTTCAGAAATGACACCAAAGAAAACCCCGCCGAGCATAGCGGCAATGTTGTAGAAAATCGCAATCGTGCTAACCGTTTGCGGCGTAAAGCCGTGCTGCACTTTCAAAAAGGTCGGGTACAGATCCTGCGTACCGTGACTAAAGAAGTTAAAACACGCCATGACAAACACCAGATAAAGACATAACTTCCAGTGCCTGCGGATTGTTGGAAGCAACGCCACGCTTTGCTGGTTGGCACGGGCCGCAAGCCAGACCGGGGATTCTGGCACCTTGAGCCAGATATAGGGCAGCAGTAATACTGGCAGCGCACCAATCAGGAACATCCCGCGCCAGCCCACCACGGTGTAAAACAGGCCAAACACCACGGAAGCCAGCAGATAGCCACAGGGATAGCCTGCCTGAAAAATACCAGACATCAGTCCACGCGAGCGATCCGGTATGGTCTCCATCGCCAGTGACGACGCCACGCCCCAGATGCCACCCATCGCCACACCATACAGCAGGCGGAACGCCAGAAATGCCGCAAACGTGGGTGACCATGCGGAGAGTATTTCAAAAACGGCAAAGCAGCCGACATTAAGCATCAGAATGGGCCGTCGGCCATATTTCTCAGCAAGCCGACCAAAAATCAGCGCGCCAATGGGGCGCACCGCCAGCGTGAGCATAATTGCCAGCGAAACGTTGGCCATTGACGAGTGGAAGTACGTTGCCAGATCGCTCAGTACAAAAACGAGGATAAAAAAATCAAAGGCGTCAAGCATCCAGGCAGCAAAGCTGGCAAACGCCACATGACGCTGCGTTGGCGTCCAGGTTAAAGGCGTGATCATAGGGTTAAGTCCTGTCTTTCAGGCACCAAATGTGGTGCTAACACGACGTGCAAGCGGGCAAACAAGGAGAGGAGGACAGTCCCTGGCGCGAAGCTCGCCGGTCCGGAGAATTAACCATGTTTCACAGCGTGCGGTAATAAATACGCGGCGAAAATGTTAATAAATTGTTTATACCAGAGAGGATAGAAAGAAAGAGTAGCGAAGTCGTTTCAGAGTGTAATAATGAAACGCTTGATATTTCTATAGTAATGCTTTGGCAAACTCTGTTATTTTCCCGCCCGACGACGGGAAAATAGTTTCAACAGGAAATAATCGATAAGAATAATCAGGCAATCTCTTCTGATAAAACAGAAGCAGTAGATTGCAGATTCAATTCTCTCATTCCGCGCGGACTGTTTATCCAGGCATACATTTCTGCATTGCTGCGCAAGGCCAGGCGGCGCATCGCGCTATTTTTCTGGGCGCTTACTGTTTTATTACTCTTTTTTAGCAAGCCAGAAATTTGATTAATACTCCAGCCCTTCGCCATCAGCCTTAATACCTGGCGTTCTGAGAGCGTAAGAATTAGCGAACCTTCATTCGCGCCAGTGGCCGGGGTATTCGCTTCTCCTTCAAGGTAGCTAAGCCCCCCCTCTTTGGTCTTCGCACAATGCTGAATTTGCTCAAGCGCCGCGCTATTGGGCAGTAAAATACTGTTGGGCCATAATAGCTGCTGCAAAGCGGTAAAACGGGCAAACGCAGGCACCAGAAAAACCCAGTGAATATGCGGCGCTGCGCGGTACAAAGGTGGGAGCTGTTGCAGATCCTGCTCAACCTCTCTGACATCACCTGTCAGGTCAATAACTGCCAGTGAGGCTTGTAGCAACAATAGTGGCGTCAACGACTCATAGCCGCAGACAGGTAAAATCATACAATGTGGGTTATCATCTTTTATGCACTGCTCAAGACCCGCAGCCATAGCGGGGTAGCGGCTAAAAATGACGGCTTTCTGGTGACGTCCCTGAGTCATATCAATCTCCTGTTACTAAGCATCCAGTGCATCAGGCCGTGCTTTATATTCATCACCTGTAAGTGCGCATGCTGACCTGGCTTGCAAACGCGGTGATAAAGACAAAACCTCACCCTGCTTTCCCTGGCTTACGATGTCCATTTCAACTGCGATGATGCTACAGTTGCGTAAAATTGCTGAAAACCGCAGTCCTTTAAACTCACATTGTGATTTTTATAATTTTATTGTTTTTTCTTTATTTTACGGGTGAATATCAAGTGTGATGTGATATTCCGATGACGCGCAGAGCACGCTCATTACCTGGCATTTTTACACCACAGGTGAAAAAATCTTATCTATGTTGAATAAAGCAAGCGTTTGTAAAGTAATACTTAGCGTACAGGCTGTCAATCTCGTTTAAACTTTTAGGAATTAATCACCATTATATGTCCAGGGAATACAACCAGCCTCACTAAATCAAAGCGCCGAAATTAATTCAGGATTTCATCTCTAACAACAAATTTCTCGTCGTGTAAAAAGGTTCACCAATAAACCCACCCTTAATGCGAGATTCAATCCTGAATAATAACTACCAGGCAGTACCTTATGCTAATTTTAGCCATCAGGGATTTTATGATATCGAACACCGTGGCAATCTTGCTTATAAGAATTTTCACAACTGAAAATACATCGCTTCATCCTGTAAAAAAAATAAAACACTTGTGGCATAAGCGCATTCTGAAAATCTCACCCCAGAGAACATAAATAACAATATATAACACATGCTGATAAATTCATTATCCCGGTAATGGGTGCATTACGTAACGCTTACTACCAACATGCTCATAAAAACCAGCCAGGTATACGACAACATTTATGTTCTGATGGATAATGTTGAGAAAACACCTGCGTATCGGTTTCCCGTCGGCACAAAATGATTGCTACAATCCGCGAGCAAGTCATCGCTGCAATCCGTTAAACACGTTGACCCACGCCGCAGCCGTGAGACTATCGTGCCAGTACGGGCGAACCAGTGAATGCTGCGTGTATAACCGCATAAAGGAGCTCGCGTGGAACACCACGATATTGACCTGCCCGGCCATTTTGACGACGCCAGCCTCAAGGAGAAAATTTTCTTCAGCGCCATTTCACTTTTTGCGGAATACGGCCTGAGCGGCGCGCGTATGGAGCAGATTGCCGACAGAGCCGGCACGACCAAACGTATGGTGGTCTACCACTTTCGTAATAAAGAAACACTTTATGTTCAGGTGCTGGAATACGTCTATCTCCAGATTCGTGCCGCTGAACAACGCCTCAATCTGGCTGCCTTGCCGCCCGTTGAAGCTATGGTGCAATTGGTTGAATCAAGCTTCGAATATCACGCCACTCACCCGGATTTTGTGCGCATTATCTGCATGGAAAACATGCAGCGTGGCCGTTATGCGCAAAATTCCACTGTGCTCAGAGAGATTAATCGTAGTGCACTCACTCTACTTGAAGACGTGCTCACGCGGGGTCAGCAAAAACAGCTTTTTAATAAGGCCGTGAGCGCACGTGATGTGCATCGCCTCATCAGTAGCTTTAGTTTTCACCACGTAGCCAACAGTTACACGTTCTCTCTGCTCTTTGAAGAAGGCACTGACAGCGCCGCCCAGCTTGCCCATTACCGGGAAATGGCGGTACAGGTAGTACTGCGTTTTATTTGCCCGTGAATGTGGCGCCCATGCAGGCAACGGTCCTTACCGCGACTTAACGTTGTGTTACTATAAAAAGATGTTTTTGCCTTACTTCAACTGCTTTCTGAGAGGGTGCTATGCCCGCAAAAATCCTGACGCCTGATGTCACCGGTATCGACGCCTTTTGCCGCGATCCTGCGGCGGCGCTGGCCGCCAGCGAGCAGGGTGCTGTCGCCGTTTTTAGCAATAACACGCCTGCGTTTTACGCCCTGACGCCCGCACGCCTTGCCGAGTTACTCACACTGGAGGCAAAACTTACTCGTCCCCCAACCGACGTTACTCTTGAGGCTGCCCTGTATGAGGATGCGCCTGCCCCAGTCCACACGCCACCGTTGGGTAAATTTGCCATGTACCCGGACTGGCGGGCAGACGATGATTTTCAGCGCATGGCGGCACTGTGGGGCATCATTTTACGTGAGCCTGTGACACCTGAAGAACTGGCTGCCTTCATCGCTTACTGGCAGGCAGAAGGTAAAGTGTTCCACCACGTGCAGTGGCAGCAAAAACTGGCGCGCAGCGTGCAAATGGGGCGAGCAGCTAACGGTGGCCTGCCACGACGGGATGTCAACACACTGTCGCAGCCTGATAACTGTATTCCTGACGGATTCCGGGGGTAAACATGAAAAACGTTGCCGGGCTAATAGCCCGTCTACAAAAGTTAATGCCCGCGGGCGTCAAGCCTGCCTTTACCAGCGGTGAAGAGCTGATTGCCTGGCAACAGGAACAGGGCCGCCAGCGTTCGGCTGCCATTGCCCGTGAAAACCTGGCCATGAAAATGCAGCGCACCTTTAACCGCTCCGGTATTCGCGAACTGCACATGAACTGTTCGTTTGACAATTACCGTGTCGAAAACGAAGGCCAGATGACGGCGCTGTCGCGCGCCCGCCAGTATGCAGCAGAGTTTGAAGGCAACATTGCCAGCTTTATCTTCTCCGGCAACCCCGGTACCGGCAAAAACCATCTTGCGGCGGCTATCTGTAATGAACTGCTGTTACAGGGAAAATCGGTACTGATTATTACGGTTGCCGATATTATGTCAGCCATGAAAAGCACGTTCTCCCGTGACGACACCACCGAAGAACGTTTAATTAACGATCTCAGTAACGTCGATCTGCTGGTAATTGATGAAATCGGGATGCAGACCGAATCTCGTTACGAGAAGGTCATCATCAATCAGATTGTAGACCGTCGCTCATCATCACGCCGCCCGACCGGCATGCTGTCTAACCTCAATATCAAAGAGATGAACACGCTGCTGGGGGAGCGCGTCATGGACAGAATGCGCCTTGGCAACAGCCTGTGGGTAAATTTCAACTGGGACAGCTATCGCAGCCGCGTCACCGGTAAAGAATACTAGTAACATGGCGGTTGGCGAGTTTTCATGCCGCCGCCTGCCTGGCTTCTTCGTTAACCTGGTTTATTACTCCGTCCAGCAGCGCCCATACGTATTATCGGGTTTTTCTGTATGCCCATAGCGCTATACTTTGCAAGTGAAGACAACAGAGACTGGAGTATCGATTGTGAAAATGACGAAAAGGATGATGCGTTCTGCAGCGCTGGCTGTGGTGCTGGTATCGGCTGGTGCCTCGGCAGCAAGCTGGCAGGATCAGCTTTCCAGCGCAGCAAGCCAGTTGGGCCAGAACAGCGGTACGACCACGGCGGCACAGAGCGGTAGCGGCCTGTCCCTGTCATCCCTGACCGGTCTGATGAACGGCGGTGACAAGGCACTTAGCTCCAGTACCATGAGCAACGCCACTGGCGTCATGCAATACTGCGCCAAACAAAAGCTGGTTGCGGCTACCAACGTGGACAATATCAAAGATAAACTGCTCGGTAAGTTAGGGCTGGAGAGCACACAGCAACAAACGCAGCAGCAGGATTACCAGCAGGGCCTGGCGGGCCTGCTGAAAACCGGCAACGGCCAGCAGTTAGATTTGAACAATCTCGGCAACTCTCAGCTGGCAGAAAAAGTGAAAACGAAGGCCTGCGACCTGGTATTGAAACAGGGCGTAAACTTTATTTCCTGATGGGGCAATACCAAAAAAACGGCGGTAATTTTACCGCCGTTTTTATTTTTCCCACTCAACGTGACTTATTTCTTACGCGCACGCCCACCCTTTTTTGATATGAGGCTGCGTTTGCTTACCTGCCGGTTATGCCTTATAAAACAAAATAATGCGAATACCAACAGGCATAAAATACCGACAACAGAGAAAATCATAGCGCTATATCCCTAACAAGCCGGACGTTATTAAGGCAAAGTACGCCTGCGACACTATCACGATATATCCTGTATCTCACGTCTGTTCATCCTGCGGTTTTTCTTAAACTTATGATCATTCTCACAGATTCTTCGCAGCTAAAATCTGCAAGAATAAAGATAACGAGCAACAACAGACCGAACATTCTTATTTTCTGGCTTTTTACGGCTGCGCTGGGCGTCACCACTGGCATGACGGTTTGTAAAAACGGTGGTTTTATAAACCAATTCTGAATAACAAGCACACTTCTTTGACGGTAGAATTGCAGCTATGTGACAACATCGCTAGATTAATGCACGCCTGAACGCCCCCTCAACGGGGGTTGAGTCTCTTAAGAGGATAGTCTGTTGCCAGAGCTACTTTCCATCGCCCTGTTTATCGCCTCAGTGGCGATATATACCTTTAAAGCCGGCCGTAACCGGTGGTGGTTCTCCGCCATCCTGCTGGTGCTGGGGCTGTTCGTCGTCATTAATATTACGCAATACGCCAGCAACTATTTTACGGGCGATGGCATTAATGATGCGGTGCTCTACACGCTGACCAACAGTCTGACTGGTGCAGGCGTAAGCAAATATATTCTGCCTGGCGTGGGCATCATTGCCGGGGTGACGGCGGTATTTACGCTGCTGGCCTGGCTGCTGCGCCGTCGCTGGCATCGCCCGCATCATTTTGGCTATAGCCTGCTGGCACTGCTGCTGGCGCTGGCCTCTGTAGATGCCAGCCCCGCGTTTCACCAGATAACCGAACTGGTGAAATCCCAGACTCGCGATGGCGACCCGGATTTTGCCATGTATTACAAAGAACCGGGCAAACAGATTAAAAAGCCAAAGCTCAATCTGGTTTACATCTATGGCGAGAGTCTCGAGCGCACCTATTTTAACAACAGCGCTTTCCCTGACCTCACGCCGGAGCTTGGCGCGTTGAAAGACCAGAGTCTCGACTTCAGCCACACCGCACAGCTACCCGGTACCGACTATACCATTGCCGGGATGGTGGCCTCACAGTGCGGGATCCCGCTATTTGCGCCATTTGAAGGCAACTCAGCCTCGTCCATGTCGAGCTTCTTCCCGCAGAACATCTGCCTGGGCGATATCCTGAAAAACTCAGGTTACGACAACTACTTCATTCAGGGCGCTAACCTGCGCTTTGCGGGTAAAGACGTGTTCCTGAAATCCCACGGTTTTGACCATCTGTATGGCTCTGAGGAGTTAAAAGCGCTGGTGGACGACCCGGACTATCGTAACGACTGGGGTTTTTACGACGACACAGTGCTCAACGAGGTGTGGCAGAAATACGAGGAGCTTTCCAAATCCGGCAAACGTTTCTCACTCTTTACGCTTACGGTCGACACGCACCACCCGGACGGCTTTATCTCCCGCGGCTGTGCGCGTAAACGTTATGAATTTGACGGCAAAGTGAACCAGTCCTTTAGCGCGGTGACCTGTAGCCAGCAGAACATCGCTGCGCTTATCGAAAAAATTAAAGCCTCACCGTGGTTTAAAAACACAGTCATTGTGGTCTCGTCAGATCATCTGGCCATGAACAACACGGCCTGGAAATACCTTAACGAGCAGGATCGCAGCAACCTGTTCTTCGTGCTGCGTGGCGATAAGCCTGAGCAAAAAGTGGTTGCGGTGAAACGTAACTCTATGGATAACGGCGCCACCGTGCTCGATATCCTCGGCGGTGACAACTACATCGGCCTCGGACGCAGCTCGCTTTCCGGCGAATCACTGTCGCAGGTTTTCCTGAACCTGAAAGAAAAAATCATGGGCTGGAAGCCAGAAATCGTCCGCCTGTGGAAATTCCCGAAAAGCATTGATGCGTTCACCATTGATAGCGAGAAAAAGACCATCAGCTTCTCCGGCTCGCAGTTCCGCCTGCCGTTGCTGCTGAGGGTGTCAGACACGCGCGTGGAGCCGCTGCCGGAGAGCGAGTACTCGGCACCGCTGCGCTTCCAGCTCGCCGATTTTGCTCCGCGCGACAATTTTGTGTGGATTGACAGCTGTTACAAAATGGCACGCCTGTGGCAACCGGAACTGGCACTGTCTACCGACCTGTGCGTAGCCCAGGGCCAGACGGGTGGCGAGCAGCAGATAACGCGTGTTGATCGCCCACAATGGCAGGGGAAAGTGGCATTTAAGAGTAGCGTGATTGATACCGAACGCTATAAGCGCAACGTCGCCATGCTGAAAACAGTGGATAACGACATTCGCTATAAAGCAGACAGCTTTGTCTTTAATGTGGCGGGCGCCCCAGAAGAAGTACGCCAGTTCAGCGGCATTTCCCGCCCGGAAAGCTGGGGCCGCTGGTCAAATGCCAATCTGGCACCACAGGTGAAAATTGAATACCGCGATCCCCTACCGGCTAAAGTAGACGTTGTTATTACGGCAAAAGCCTTTGGTCCGAACGTGGATAAACCGGTGAAGGTGCGCATTGGCAATAGCGAACAAACGCTCACGCTTGGCAAGGATGTGACGACGACAACGCTGCACTTCGATAATCCGTCTCACAGTAAACTGCTGACTATCGAACCACCCGAACCACAGCTTTCTAATGAAGGCAATATTCTCGGCCACGCCCCGCGTAAACTCGGTATCGGTATGGTCAATATCAAAATCGTTAAAACAGAGGGCTAATCTCTCACGCGGCTCCCCGGAGCCGCGTTTTGTCTTTAGCGCCAGCTGGAGGCTGACTTTCAGGCTAACGCTGAGGGAGTTGCTGACGTACCGACAGTTAAGGTGCTGGCAGATTAACGCTGTCATGTGTTCCTGCCGTACAGGCCGTTAAAAAGATTGCCCGCTGAATATTTGCACCTCCGGGTCTGTACGCACTGCCGCACAGGCAACTGCGTATTACAGTGCCATTGTCTCCAGTCAGCCCCCCCTCTCCTTGCGGACAACCTGCTTTGCCAACGGCTCTCCAGCCTGCCGACAAACAGCGCTATCACCGTACTCAACCTTTGGTTAACATGGTGTTATCGTTATTTATCACCCTCAGGAGCCGCCGGTGAAACCTACTCTGCCAGACCTCAACAACCCACTTATTCAGGATCTGATAGCTTTACGTGAGGTAAGCTGGTTTAACCCCGCCGCCAGCACGCTGGCTCAGGCGCTCCCGTATGTTGGACTTGATAAGCACAACGTTGCCGACGCCGAAGCACGACTACAGCGCTTTGCACCCTATCTGAGCCGCGTTTTCCCCGCAACGCGTACCGCTGGCGGCATTATCGAATCTGAGCTGGTAGCGATTGACGCCATGCATGAGGAAATGAACCGCCTGACGGGCCAGGCGCTCCCGGGCAAGCTATGGCTTAAAAAAGACAGTCACCTGCCGGTCTCCGGCTCCATCAAGGCGCGCGGGGGGATTTACGAGGTACTGACGCATGCTGAAAAGCTGGCACTCCAGGCTGGGTTGATTAGCGAAAGCGATGACTATGCGCGGTTCGACAGTCCGGCGCTGCGGGCGTTTTTTGCCGGTTACCGTATTGCCGTTGGCTCTACCGGCAACCTGGGACTGTCTATTGGCATCATGAGTGCACAGCTTGGTTTTGAGGTTACGGTGCACATGTCTGCCGATGCCCGTGAATGGAAGAAACGCAAGCTGCGTGAACACGGCGTGAAGGTTGTGGAATACGCGCAGGATTACGGCGTGGCGGTGGAAAAAGGGCGGCTGGCAGCACAGGCAGACCCGCGCTGCTTTTTTATTGATGACGAAAACTCGCGCACGCTGTTTCTCGGCTACGCCACGGCGGCAGAACGTCTTAAGCGCCAGTTTGTAGCGCAGAACATCACCATAGATGAACAACATCCGCTGTTTGTACATTTACCTTGCGGTGTCGGTGGCGGCCCCGGTGGAGTGGCATTTGGCCTGAAACTCGCCTTTGGTGACCATGTACACTGCTTTTTTGCCGAACCAACCCATTCACCCTGTATGCTGCTTGGCGTTTATAGCGGTCTGCATGATGGTATAGCGGTACAGGACATTGGCATTGATAATCGCACCGCTGCCGATGGTCTGGCGGTAGGCAGGCCTTCCGGCTTTGTTGGCCGTGCGATGGCGCGCATGATTGCTGGCTATTACACGCTAAGTGATGAGCACTTGTTTGCGCTGCTGGATACCCTTTATCGCAGTGAGGAGATAGCGCTGGAGCCTTCCGCGCTGGCGGGCATGGCTGGCCCCTGGATAACGACGGCGAATGCCCAGTGGCAGGCACATTTCACCCACCGCCAGTGGCAAAACGCCACTCATCTGGTATGGGCTACCGGCGGCGGTATGGTGCCAGAGACCGAAATGGCCGACTATCTGTCTCGTGCAGCCCTGGCCGCACGTGTTTTTTGGTAAGACGGGCGGCCTGCACCACGGCCGCTTCTTACAGACTGAACACACATAACCGGTAGTACCATCACTAAACGCCCCTGCTTGCCTGGCAGCGCCCCGGTAAACGCTTTATGCTCTCTTGATGAACGTTGTTGCCAGCCCGTGGGCTGCAACCGTCCGCACTAGCCGCCTGACCCCGACCTTCAGGAGAATAAAAAATGCAACGGACATCTGATGCGCTGGCAGGCCGCGCCGCTGCCCTGTTCTTCCCGATGGCGCTGATATTGTTCGACTTTTCTGCCTATCTCACGACCGACATGATTCAACCGGGCATTCTGAACGTGGTGCGGGAGTTCAACGCTGACGTAAGCCTGGCACCTGCTTCGGTGAGCCTGTTTATGGCAGGCGGAATGGCGCTACAGTGGCTGCTCGGCCCGCTCTCTGACCGCATTGGCCGCCGCCCGGTACTGCTGACGGGTGCGCTGATTTTTACCCTTGCCTGCCTTGCCACACTGTTCGCCACGACAATGGAGCAATTTCTTGCCGCGCGCTTTGTACAGGGCACCAGCGTATGTTTTATTGCAACCGTCGGTTATGTATGCGTGCAGGAGGCCTTTGAGGAAAAGAAATCGATTCGCCTGATGGCAATAGTCACCTCGGTGGTATTAGTTGCCCCCATCATTGGCCCGCTGCTCGGCGCGGCGTTAATGCATTTTCTGGACTGGAAAGCGCTGTTTGGGCTGATTGGTATTATGGGATTTGTTGCCTGGCTCGGGCTGTTGCTCAACATGCCAGAAACTATCGCCAGGCGCGATGCGCCTTTCACGGCCCGCGCCGTTGCGCAGGATTTTAAGCACGTTTTTTGCAACCGTATTTTCCTTATTGGCGCGCTAACGCTGGCGTGCAGCTATATCCCACTCATGACGTGGGTCGCGCTGTCGCCTTTAATTCTGATAGAAGATGCCGGGCTTAGCGCTTCTGTCTTTGCCTGGACACAGGTCCCGGTATTCGGTGCCGTCATCGTTGCGAATATGACTGTCGCGCGCTTTATCAAGGATCCCACCTCGCCGCGCTTTATTATGGCCTGCGCACCGTTCCTGTTACTGGGGCTTGCTATCGCAGCGGCGGGCGACCTTGCAGGTGCGCACGCCTGGGTCTGGTCAATCGCGGGCATGACGCTTTTTGCCTTCGGTATTGGTCTTATCTTCCCGACGCTGTTTCGCTTTACATTATTCTCTAACAGCCTGCCCAAAGGTACGGTCTCTGCCTCGCTTAATATTCTGATACTCAGTATCTCCGCCACCTCGGTGGAACTGGCGCGCTGGGTGTATAGCAATGCAGGCGGACAATTATCCTTTCATCTGTTGGGGCTGGCAGCGGGTAGCCTCGCTCTGCTCTGCCTCTCGGCTCTGCTAAAACGCGTAAAAGCCCACCGCAACACCACGGATGCCGCAAAGGGATCAGAGCACGCCTCGTAATACTTCGCGCCAGCGTTGCGTCTCGCTACTGCGGGTATTCGAGGCGCTCCGGGTGGCGCTGCATGATAACCCGGCCACGGCGTACAGATACCCGCGCCTTTGCCTGGCGGCGCACCACTTCATAGTCATCTTCTGCATCCATAATCACCAGGTTTGCCGGGCGACCGGGTTCAAGACCGTAATTGTCACCCAGACTCAGCGCCCTGGCGCTATTGTCGGTCACAAAGTCCAGGCTACGCTGTAAATCTTCATAGCCCATCATGTGGCAGATATGCAGTCCGGCTTCCAGTACACGCAAAATATTGCCGTTACCAAGCGGATACCACGGGTCCTTAATGGAGTCCTGCCCAAAACAAACGTTCATCCCGGCGCGATCGAGTTCGGCCACGCGCGTCACACCACGCCGCTTCGGCCAGGTATCAAAACGTCCCTGTAGGTGAATGCTCTCTGTAGGACAGGAGACAAAGTTAATGCCGGAGCGTTTGAGCAGGCGAAACAACTTTGAGCAGTAAGCATTGTCATAAGAGCCCATTGCCACCGTGTGGCTGGCCGTTACCTGCGCGCCCATGTCACGTACCCGCGCTTCCTCTGCCAGCACTTCAAGAAAGCGTGACTGAGGGTCATCGGTTTCATCGCAGTGTACGTCCACCAGACAGCCGCTACGCTGTGCAAGCGCCATCAGAAACTTTATTGAACTGACGCCCTGCTCACGGGTGTTCTCAAAGTGGGGAATACCGCCTACCACGTCGGCCCCCATTTCCACCGCACGCGCCATCAGCGCCCGTCCGTCAGGAAAGGATTCAATCCCTTCCTGTGGAAAAGCCACAATCTGCAAATCAACCAGATTGCGCGCTTCCTCCCTCACCTCCAGCATGGCCTGGAGCGCAGCAAGGCTCGGGTCAGTGACATCAACATGGGTGCGCACATGCTGAATGCCGTGGTCGCGTAACCAGCCGATTGCGGTTAACGCACGTCGCCTGGTGTCTTCATGAGTGATAGTCGCCTTACGCTGCCCCCAACGCTCAATACCTTCAAACAGCGTGCCGCTCATATTCCACTCAGGTTCACCCGCCGTTAACACAGCATCAAGATGGATATGCGGCTCCACCAGCGGCGGAATAACCAGCCCACCAGCGGCATCCAGGTTTCCTTCCTGAGCAACGCAACGTTGTGGCTGCGCAGTAATACTCTGGATGCGTTCATTGTGCAAAGTGATACTGTATAGCCCCGCCCTGCGGCGCAAACGCGCGTTAACGACCTTCATGTTGACTCCTTACCGATATTCAGTGGCAACCTACCGCATAGTGCACACATTCTCGCGCCTGCAACAGGACTCATTAGCACGTTTATCACACAATGCGAAGTGCTGCGCAAACTGCCTGCAACAAGGGACAGACGATAGCCATCAGGCGTAATAGTGATGAAACAGGGGGAAGTAGTGCAGAGCGAAATTGACAACTGCCAGCCAGAAAGCCAGCAGCTAACACCTGTAGAGAAGGAAAAATTATTGCATCATTTCAGCGTGACGGTATTCAGCCGCTCTCATAAAGTCATGCAGGTCAGTGCCTTCGAGTTCTCTGGCTTTTCTGTCGACCATTTTTTCCAGCGCTTCTGGCGAGGTAATGCGCCTTAACATGTCAACCCATTGATTATTAATCATATATTATTTTTCCCTTATTTATCGCAAGGTATATGTATACAGAATCTACAGCGTTTAGCCAATCCGAAAAAATGTAAAAAAAAAGCGACCAGTAAAATGATCGCTTAAATATAACAGCTAACAAGCCTATGGATATTTTTATGAACAATCCAGGAAATTAATTTATATTCACCGGAAACACATTATTACTTTCTTCATTTAAAAATAGCAACCCCAAATTACCCCCAAAGTAATAAATAAGAATACAACCTAATACTCTCCCGGACGCCATACTTAAAGGAAAACGTAAAATCAACCAGCATATAAAAAAATAACAATGTCACATTGACTTACAATAACCCGCATTCTTTTACTTTCTATATTAACAATCAATTTAACGTGAATAATTAAAAAAACTTACCATACTCCTTACAATAAGCCTGTTTATTACGTCAATATCCTGAGTTCTTAAATAACGATGTATTACACCAGGTTGTTAGTTAATAAAAAAGTCGCGAAAGCGAGGGAGTAGCTGATAAATTTGCCTGCAGATAACACCGAAGATGATCTCTGTCTCTCCTCCCGTCCCCCCACCAGCCCATCGCTGTAAACCGACTGTCCGGCGCTGAAATGGCTACCAGCATGACTGTCGCACCAGACAGACTTCATTTCACTGGAACACATCTCGCAAAGTTTTAGTTATACCGATTACTTTATGTCATACACCTGGTAAGATACGTTACGCTCAGACAATGTGTTTCATTGTCAGAAACATCACGCTGTCCGGGATGAGCAACCGACGCTATGAACAAACGCCTTCGCGTATTAAAAGGATTTGAGGTGCTGCAATTATGGACGTACTAAAGTTCATCCTTCGCCTGCCGTTTTTGCTGATCAAAAGCATTTTCCGTCTGCTGGCTTTTATCTTTAGCCTGCTCGCACGCGTACTTAGCCCGCTTCTTGGCGAGCTGCGCTGGCAGGCTCCACGCTGGTGGGCGCCGCTTACAAGCGGTCTTACGCGACTGGAAAACGCAGTGCAGCACCACGCTAAGGGCGTGCTGGCCGGTATCATCGTGCTGCTGTGTGCGAGCGCGGGTGCAGTTTACGGCTGGCACTGGTGGCAAAATCGACCGCAGCCGATTGAACCTGCTCCCCTGGTCATTCAGGAAACCTACGTTCAGGTCACAGCACCAGAGCCGGTTGACTACGCGGCAGCCCGCATCACGCCCCAGCCCATAACGCTGACGTTTCAGGACTCCGTCGCGCCCATCACCCTGGTCGGCAAAACGCCTGAAAAAGGCATAACCCTCAGCCCAGCCGTTGAAGGTAGGTGGCGTTGGGACAGCGATACCACCCTCGTCTTCACCCCGAAAAAGCCGCTGCCAATGGGGACGCAATACCAGATAACGCTCGATCCAGAGGTATTGCTGGCCCCGCAGGTAAAACTCAGTGAAACCCGCTATGAGGTAACAACCCCAGCCTTTGACTACAGGACCGGTAAGTCTGAGTACTATCGTGACCCGCAGGACAACCAGAAACGCAGCGCCATTTTTAACGTCACCTTCAACGCCCCGGTAGATGTCGTCAGCTTTGAAAAACAGCTGGCTTTGAGTCTGAGTGAAGGCAAATCAAAAACCGAACGCCCGCTTAACTACTCCGTGGTTTACGACGAGAAAAAGCTCAACGCCTGGGTACATTCCGAACCGCTTCAGGCGCTGGATAACGGTGGTACCGTGCATCTGACTATTGGGCGTGGCGTAAAAGCAAGCGTACCGTCAAACGCTACCTCTGAGGCTAAAAATAGTCGGGTATCTGTACCCACGCTCTTCAGCCTGCGAGTCAGAGGCACTGATGCGCAGGTAGTGGACAACGCCAGCCTGAAAAGCCAGCGCGTGCTGGTGGTGGCCTTCAATGATGCCGTAAAAGATAAAGACGTTGGTCGCGCGGTCAAAGCCTGGCTACTACCGCAGCATAATCCTAATGAGCCGCAAGGGCCTAAAGACGCCAGCTATTTTTACCCCTGGCGCAGCGTTAAAAGCGTGGATAACACGGTAATAGCGCAGTCAACAGCGCTTGATTTAACACTGAACGACAGCGAAGAAGCGTACCAACAGCAATTCAGCTTCCGTTTTGACGCCCCGGTACATCGTTTCGTACTGCTGGAGATCTCGCCGCGCATGACTTCCTCCGGCGGCTATAAAATGCCGGAGAAAGTCTGGCGCATTGTGCAAGTCCCTGATTATCCAAAAACGCTGCGCTTTACCTCTGAAGGTTCGTTACTGTCAGTAAGCGGCGACAAAAAAATCAGCGTTGCCGCCCGCAACGTGCCGGGGTTACGCATGGATATCAAGCGCGTTATCCCAAGCCAGCTCCAGCATATTGTCTCTTTTAAAAGCGATACGTTCTCCTCTGTGCGTTTTGACCGTCTCAATGATGAATATTTTACCGAGCACTTTCAGTTCCAGACGGCAGTCAATAACGAAAAGCCCGGCGAAGTCAGCTACCAGGGCATCGACCTGTCACAGTATCTGTCAACTAACCCGGCTTCGCACCGCGGCATCTTCCTGCTGACGCTCTCTGAGTGGGATCCAAAGGCAAAACAACAAGCGCAAGAAGCCGAGTCAGATGACGAAGAAGATGAGGTCGATGACCGCGCCGTCAACGTCAGCGATTCGCGCTTTGTGGTGGTGACTGACCTCGGTATCATTGCCAAACGTGCGCAAAACAAGACCCGCGACGTGTTCGTGCAGTCTATCCACAGTGGCGAACCCGTCAGCAACGCGCAGGTATCGGTTATTGCCCGCAACGGTACGCGCCTTTTAAGCCAGAACACTGATATGTCTGGTCACGTGCGTTTCCCACCGCTGGATGTTTACACCCATGAACGCACGCCGGTGATGTTCCTGGTGGAAAAAGAGGGGGATGTGTCATTCCTGCCGCTCAGCAGCTACAACGATCGTGGTCTGGATTTCTCCCGCTTTGATACCGGTGGTGATGAAACGCCAACCGACCGCCGTACGTTAAGCAGCTATCTGTTCTCTGACCGTGGTGTCTATCGCCCGGGAGACACCTTCAACATTGGTCTGTTGACCCGCGCCGCCGACTGGGGTGTCGCGCTTGCTGGTGTGCCGGTAAGCGCCGAAATTCACGACCCACGTGACAGACTCATGTCCACTGTGCCGCTCACGCTTGATGCCAGCGGCTTTAATGAACTGAGCTACACCACACAGGAGAACTCACCAACCGGTGAGTGGACCGTGTATTTGTATCTGCCGGGCAAAAACAAGGAGAGCAGCACGCTGCTGGGCTACACCACGGTTAACGTCAAGGAGTTTGAGCCAGACCAGCTGAAAGTAAAACTCTCACTCACTCCAGAGCGCGTCCAGGGCTGGGTTAAACCTTCAGAACTCCAGGCCAGTATTAACGTACAAAATCTGTTCGGCACACCAGCGCAGCAGCGACGCGTAGCATCAAAACTGACACTGCGCCCGACCTGGCCGAGCTTTCCACAATTTCAGGATTACGCGTTCTACGAAGCACGCCCCAATAACGATGGCTTTGAAAATACGCTGGAAGACAACACCACGGATGAAAAAGGCGAAGCGCAGATTGCGCTCAACCTTAAAGACTGGGACGATGCCACCTACCAGTTACAGCTCATCTCAGAAGCCTTTGTTGCTGGTAGCGGGCGCTCCGTTGCGGCTACCGCTCGCGCGCTGGTTTCACCGTATGACTATCTTATTGGTGCGAAAGCCGATGGTGACCTCAGCTACGTGAAGCTTAACGCGCTACGTAACCTGCATCTGATAGCTATCGATCCCGCGCTTAAGCAAATCGCGCTTTCCGATCTCAAGCTTGTACTGAGCGAGCAGAAGTACATTTCAGTCCTGACAAAGCAGGACTCTGGCGTATACAAATATGAGTCAAAGCTTAAAGAAATTCCCGTTTCTGAAGCCCCACTCAGCCTGTCCGAGCAAGGCGTTAACCTGCCGCTTGCAACCGACAAGCCGGGTGACTACGTGCTGATAGTGCAAAATGCGCAAGGCAAAACGCTCAACCGTATCGCCTACAGCGTAGCCGGAGACGCCAACGTCGCCCGCTCACTGGATCGCAACGCTGAACTGAAACTGAAGCTGGACAAGCAAAGCTATCTGCCAGGCGAGGAAATTGAAGTTTCCATCAGCGCGCCTTACACCGGCAGCGGCCTTATCACCATTGAGAAAGACAACGTTTACGCCTGGCAGTGGTTCCACACCGACACCACCAGCTCCGTACAGCGCATCCGTGTGCCTGCGGCAATGGAAGGCAACGGCTACATCAACGTACAGTTTGTACGTGACATCAACTCCGATGAAATCTTTATGAGCCCGCTGAGCTATGGCGTGATGCCGTTTAAGATTGACCCGGTTGCTCACCGAAACCCGCTTAGCATTTCGGTGCCAGAGGTGATTAAGCCAGGTCAAACCCTGACAATGACCGTTAATACTGACGGGCCGCAGAAAGTGGCGCTGTTTGCCGTAGACGAGGGCATTTTGCAGGTGGCGCGCTATCGCCTCAACGATCCGCTCGACTGGTTCTTCCGCAAGCGCGAGCTGGCGGTTGAGAGCGCGCAGATCCTCGATTTGATCCTGCCAGAATTCAGCAAACTGATGGCGCTGACAGCAGCACCAGGCGGCGACGCAGGTGAAGGGCTGGATCTGCATCTGAACCCGTTTAAGCGCAAGCGAGATAAGCCCGTGGCTTACTGGTCTGGCATTACTGAGGTCAACGGCGAGCACACGTTCACTTATCCGGTGCCGGACTACTTCAACGGTAAAATCCGCGTGATGGCCATTTCTGCCACGCCGGACAAAATTGGCAAAGCACAAACTGCCACTACCGTGCGCGATAACTTCATCATGACGCCAGAGGTTCCGGCAATGGTCGCCCCTGGTGACGAATTTGACGTAAGCGTAGGCGTGAGTAACAACCTTGAAGATCTGAACGGTAAAACCGCGGACATTAGCCTTACCGTGACCCCACCCCCGCAGCTTGAGGTGGTGGGCGACGCTGTTCGCAGTCTGCAACTGGCGGCAAAACGTGAAGGCGTTGTGACCTTCCGCCTGCGTGCGAAAGCGCTGCCTGGCGACGCGCCACTGGTGTTTGACGCCCGTTATGGCGACAAATCCAGCCGCCGCACATTGAGCACATCTGTGCGCCCGGCATCGCCATACCGTACTCAGTCGGTGATGGGCCGCATGACCGGCAGCAGCCAGAGCATCGACGGTCTGCGCAATATGTTTAACGATTTTGCCCAGCGTAAAGCAGCGGTTTCTCACTCACCGCTGGTGCTCAGTGACGGTCTGGCGCAGTACCTGAGCGACTATCCTTATTACTGCTCAGAGCAAATCGCCAGCCGTGCTGTACCCATGCTGCTGCAAAGCCGCCACCCGGAACTGCGCAGCAACCTGAACCCGGCGCAGGCCAATCAGCAGCTGCAATCACTGCTGGGCGTGCTGCGTTCACGCCAGAACGACGACGGTGCATTCGGTATGTGGCGCTCCACGCCGCAGGCCGAACCGTTTATTACACCGTGGGTCGTGCAACTGCTGCTTGAGGCCAAAGACGCGGGCTTTGCGCTACCTCCCGGAATGCTTGAGGACGCCAACAACGCGTTGCGTGAACTGGCAGCTACGCCTTATGACGATCTGTACCATCTGCGTCTTAGCAGCTGGGCCATCTATCTGTTGACGCGCCAGGGAGAAATCACTACGGGTGCGCTGGCAGCCACACAGAGCAGGCTGCAAAACCTTTCAGCGCAAGACTGGCAGACGGACCTGAGTGCGCTGTATCTGGCTGCCTCTTATCGACTGCTGAAAATGGACAAACAGGCGCAGGCGCTGATGGCACCGGGCTGGAAGCAGCTCGGTCAGGCGTGGAGCCAAGCCTGGTGGACGCAGAACTATTACGATCCGCTGGTGCAGGACGCCACACGCCTGTATCTCATTACGCGCCACTTCCCGGAGAAAACGGCAGATATCCCGCCACAGGTGCTGGAAAACATGACGCTCGCGCTGAAGGCCCAGCGCAATACCACATTCTCCTCAGCCATGAGCATCCTGGCGCTGGAAAGCTATTCTGCACAAATAGCCCACGCTCAGGGCGAAGACGATACGCTGAGCATTCTGCAAAACAGCAAGCACAGCAACGTAGCGCCGAAGCTGATTTCTTCTATGCAGGGCATGTTTGCCCAGGGAGCGTTCAGCGAAGATGCCCAGACTCTACGTTTTGAAAATCATGGCAACGCCCCGGCCTGGTATGTGGTCACACAGGCAGGTTACGATGTGGCAGCGCCTGACAAAGCGCTGTCACGTGGACTGGAAATTACCCGTGATTACACCGATGAGCAGGGCAATCCGCTCACTCAGGTAGCGATTGGGCAGAAGGTCAACGTGCACCTGAAAATCCGCGCCAACAGCAAAGAAGGGCTGAACAATCTGGCTATTGTTGATCTGCTGCCGGGCGGCTTTGAAGTTGTGCAGCAAGCGCCGCCAGCACCAGAAAGTGAAGAAGATGACGCTGACGCCCAGGAAGATAACGGCGGCTGGCTCTCTCCACTGGCGGCTTCTGGCTCTACCTGGAGCCCGGATTACAGCGATATCCGTGAAGACCGGGTCATCATTTACGGTAGCGCAACGACCGACGTACAAACCTTCGTCTACCAGATCAAAGCGACCAATACCGGTAACTTCACCATACCGCCTGCCTATGGCGAAGCCATGTACGACCGTGAAGTCCAGGCCCTGTCGGTAAGCTCAGGCAAGCTGACGGTAGTTGAGCGTTAACGTTGTTATGGCGCCGCCTCGCAACAGGCGGCGTCCGTTACCAGGTAGCTATGAAACGGTTGTTTATCCTGTCACCTCGTCTGCGCCGCTGGCTGCAAAACATCGCTGCGCTACTGCTGTTACTGGCGCTGATGCTGGCAAGCTTTCGCCTGTGGCCGCATGCACCGTTAAGCCAGGGCATGCCGCTGTCTCAGGCCTGGTATGACCGTAACGGCACGCTGCTGCGCCTGAGTCTGGCAAACGACGATCGCTACCGCCTGTGGACACCGCTAAACCACGTTTCACCACTGCTGACCCAGGCAGTACTCCTGCACGAAGACCGCTGGTTTTACTACAACCCCGGCTTCAACCCGGTAAGCCTGCTGCGCGGTTTCTGGCGCAGTTATATCTCAGGCGGCAGAATGCAGGGTGGCTCGACTATCACCATGCAGCTTGCACGCATGCGCTGGCATCTCAACACACGCACGCCAGGCGGTAAGCTTCTGCAAATCGTCCGCGCAATTCAGCTTGAGTTGAGCTATTCCAAACACGATATCCTTGAGGCCTATCTCAATTATGCCCCCTGGGGGCGCAACATTGAAAGCATTGGCGCAGCCAGCCTGATTTATTTCAATAAACCCCCGCAGTCGCTCACGCTGCCAGAAGCACTCACCCTTGCCGTGCTGCCCCAGTCTCCCGGCAACCGCATGACCGCCAAAACATCGGTACCCGGCCCGGCGCTTACTCTTGCCCGTGAGCGCCTGTTCCGGCGCTGGCAGCACGTCTACCCAACGGATGATGCCAGCCGGGCGCTGCTCCAGTTACCGCTGGCGCTACGCCAGCCGGAGCAAATGCCTTATATTGCCCCGCATTTTATTGAGCAGTTGCAACAGCAAAACCGTTTCCTGGATGTGGGCAGCCGTATCGACACCACCCTTGATGCCGGACTGCAACGACTGGTCGAGCGTCAGGTGAGCGCGTTTATCACCCGTAACCGTCAACGCGGCATTCACAACTCAGCGGTCGTACTGGTGGATACCCGTGACATGGGCGTGCGTGCGCTGGTTGGCTCAGCGGATTATTACAATCGCGATATTCAGGGTCAGGTGAACGGCACCAATGCTAAACGCTCCCCCGGTTCCACACTAAAACCGTTTATCTACGCGCTCGGCCTGGAACAGGGTGTGCTGCACCCTATGACTATCCTCAAAGATGTCCCCTCAAGCTTTGGTAGCTACGCGCCGGAGAACTTTGACCGGCGCTTTCTTGGCCCACTCACGGCAACGGATGCGCTGAACTACAGCCGCAATATTCCCGCCGTCTGGGTTGCGTCGCAATTACGTCAGCCTTCGTTCTATCAGTTCCTGCGTCTTTCCGGGGTAGCAGGTATGGCAAGCGAGAACCATTATGGTCTGTCTCTGGTGCTGGGCGGTGGCGAGATAACTGCTCAGGAGCTGGCTAAACTGTACGCCCTGCTGGCTAACCGTGGCGAGCTACAGCCGCTGCGCATGCTGGAAAGTGCGCCGAAGGCAACGCCGGTGCGCCTTTTAAGCGACGAGGCAAGTTTCATCACGCTCGATATGCTGCGCCAGCACCGGCGACCTGGCGACACGCTGGCACAGCGTCCCGCCGCCCTACCCGTTTACTGGAAAACCGGCACCTCATGGGGATTTCGCGATGCCTGGAGCGCGGGCGTATTTGGTCCTTACGCGCTGGTGGTCTGGCAGGGCAATTTCGATAGTCGAGGCAACAACGCGTTTGTCGGCGCAGATGCGGCGGCCCCGCTGTTTTTCAATATTATCGACAGCATTAACGCCACCTACCCGCATCTGAGTGAGCCAAAACGTCCCTTCCCGTCTGATCTCAGCCGTGTTGAAATATGCCTTACCAGCGGCAACCTGCCCACGCAGTGGTGCCAACAAAAAGGCAAAACCTGGTTTATACCCGGTAAATCCCCTATTACTGTTGATACCGTTTATCGCCCGGTGGTCGTGGATATCCACACGGGCGAAGTCGCTTGCCCACCTTATGACAGCACCCGCACGCGCACCGAAATCTATGAGTTCTGGCCTTCGGATCTGGCGAACGTCTTTGCTCTGGCCGGGCTACCCAAACGCCAACCGCCGGTTAACCGCTGCGCAAATGGCGTGGCTGGCGTGACCGGTAATCCACCCCGTATCACCTCGCCGCTTCGTAACACAACCTATACGCTGCGCCAGTCGCAGGGGGGGCGCGATAAAATCGCCTTTAACGCCGTAACTGATGCAGGCAGCAAAGTCATTTACTGGTTTGTGGATGATACCTACCTCGGCAGCAGCGTAAGCAAAACGCCGCTGGAATGGCGCCCCGTCAATAATGGTCGCTACCGCATTCGTGCGGTGGACGAACGCGGACGTGCCGATAGCCGCATGGTGAACATTGAATGGATACGCTAACGTCTTCTTTGCCTGGCTATTCCCGGTCGCGATTCAGGGTGTGAATGTGGCGCACGGCAATGTGGTAATTATAAGTATTATCTGTAATAAAACGTCCATCGACATCTATTTCACTTCACAGCGAAGCGAGTGGCTTGAGTTATTACACCCTGCTCCACTCCAGATATGAGAATAACTCTTATTCTTTTCTTTAAATAACCAGAAGCAACCTGTTCAGACATTATTTTTTAAATAATGAATAAAGCAATGTGAAATAAATCACAGATAAAAATTAACGCCCTCCTCTTAAACCAACAATTGACTTTAAACAACACCCGATATGGGCCTGTGAACGATCGTATACGCTCTGAATACCTTTATTTTATTTCATGACAGATTTACAACATTTTTAAAACAACAAGAACACAAGTTTCAGTGGATATCCCGACATCCAGGAGTCGTTTATGAGCAGTGTGGATAACAAAATCACAAAACAGATATTGCAGTCTCGCGTCAGCCGACGCCGCCTTGTGCAGGCTACGGCAATTGGCGGTCTTGCCAGCGCAAGTAGTGCCTTCGGCCTGCCTTTTATACAAAAAGCCAACGCAGTTACGCCTGCGCATGTGCCTGAAGAAAAAGTCGTCTGGAGTGCATGCACCGTGAACTGCGGCAGCCGCTGCCCGTTACGGATGCACATTGTCGATGGCGAAATAAAATATGTCGAAACCGATAATACTGGTCCTGATATTTATGGCGATAAACATCAGGTCAGAGCCTGCCTGCGCGGGCGCTCTATGCGCCGACGGGTCTATAACCCGGACAGGCTGAAATACCCAATGCTCAGAACCGGTAAGCGTGGAGAAGGCAAATTTAAGCGCATCAGCTGGGAAGAGGCGTTTGATTTAATCAGCAACAACCTACAGCGCATTATCAAAGACTACGGTAACGAAGCCATTTATCTTAATTATGGCACTGGTGCACTGGGCGGTACTGTTGCCCGCTCCTGGCCACCGGCCAATTCACCGGTCGCACGCCTGATGAACTGCGTCGGTGGTTATCTTAACCATTACGGCACCTACAGCACCGCGCAAATCAGCTGCGCCATGCCCTACACCTACGGCAGCGGCGACGGTAACAGCATTTCAGATATCGAGAACTCAAAACTGGTGGTGCTGTTTGGTAATAACCCGGCCGAAACACGCATGAGCGGCGGCGGCATAACCTACCAGTTACAGCAGGCGCGCGAGCGCTCCAACGCCCGCATGATCGTTATCGATCCGCGCTACACCGATACCGCCGCCGGGCGTGAAGATGAGTGGATCCCGATTCGCCCAGGTACGGATGC
>CBIFVZ010000033.1:0-37329 GCA_966185765.1 uncultured Enterobacteriaceae bacterium
ATAGGCCAGGCTGACCACCAGGTCTTTTGCTACTTTCATGATATCTCCTGAGCGAAGGAAAAAGACTGGCGCCGATTGTAGCGGAATTCGACGCCGCTGTACCCCTTAGCTTAAAAAAAGCTGCTGCATCTCGCTAGTCCGGGTGAAAAATCCCGATAACCTGCTCATTACTGCGAACGCTCTCGCGCGCCTGCTTGTCGGCTTCTCGCATCTGGTGACCGCAGTGCACACACTCCACCACATCCACGCCATTTTCTCGCCACATCGCGAGCGAATCCTGTGCCTGGCAGCGGGGGCAGACCGCGCCGGCAATAAACCGTTTACGTACTGACATTGCTCATGACCTTCTTATTCAAACTCATCCCAGCCGTCGAGCTGGCGCCGCTCCTGCTGCATCTCCCGCTCAAAAATATCCTCCAGCTCGCGCCGTGCCTCCCGCACGCGCGAAATCTGCGCGTTGTCACTATGAATGGGCATCAGCTCACGCAGCATGCGCATATCAAGGCGACGGAAATGCAGTTGCGCACGCTGTGCCTGATGCGGATGCATCCCGAGCGACATCAGCACCTTACGCCCCAATTCCAGCGCGCTGGAAAACGTCTCACGTGAAAAATGCTTTACGCCTGCCTGCAACAGCTCGTGAGCCTCAACGCGCCCACGCGCGCGCGCCAGAATTTCCAGGTGCGGAAAATGTTGCTGGCACAGCGCCACAATCTTCATCGTATCTTCCGGCTCGTTGCAGGTAATCACTATCGACCGGGCGTTTTCTGCACCCGCTGCGCGCAGCAACTCAAGTTCAGCGGCATCCCCGTAATACACTTTGTAACCATATTTACGCATCAGGTTCACTGCGCTGATATCACGCTCCAGTACCGTGATACGCATCTTGTTTGCCATCAACAAGCGCCCAATCACCTGCCCGAAGCGGCCAAAGCCCACCACAATGACCTGTGGTCTGTCGTCTTCCACAAATGGCGCTTCGTCGGTTTCATCGCTGGCGTTGATGCGCCGCATCAGTATCTTGTCGATGCCTTTCATCAGTAGCGGCGTGGTCATCATAGAGAGCGTAACCGTGACCAACAGCAGTGCCATCTGGTCGCCCTGAAACAGTTTTTGCGAAGACGCCGTTGAAAACAGCACAAACGCAAACTCACCACCCTGGCTCAGTACTCCCGCAAACTGCAGCCGCTCGGCAGAGCGCAGGCCGTGCAGACGGGAGAGGCCGTACAGTACCAGCGCCTTAAGAGCGACCAGAATCAGCACGCTGCACACCACCCAAAGAAGATGGGTGTAAAGCACGCCAAGGTTGAGCGCCATACCGACAGAAATAAAGAACAGCCCCAGCAGCAACCCTTTGAACGGCTCAATAGCGATTTCCAGCTCGTGGCGATATTCACTTTCAGCCAGCAACACACCGGCAAGGAACGTCCCAAGCGCCATTGAAAAACCCAGCGCATCCATAAACAGCGCCGAACCGAGCACCAGCAGCAAAGCCGCAGCCGTAAACACCTCGCGCACGCCAGAACCGGCGATATAGCGAAACACCGGACGCAACAGGTAGCGCCCGCCTACTAACATGCCGAAAAACGCGAGAGCCTTAAAACCCGCCTTCACCCAGTCGATATGTTCATCGCCATTGCCTGCCAGCAGCGGTACCAGCGCAAGCGCCGGGATGACGGCCAGGTCCTGGAACAGTAACACCGAGAAACCAAGCTGCCCGGACTCGCTGCGGTTCATCCCTTTATCACGCATCAGCTGGAGCGCCATTGCCGTAGACGACATCGCAAGCCCAATGCCGCCTACTACCGCCGCCTGCCAGCTAAAGTGAGTGAGGATCAGTAGCCCTGCGAGCAGCGCAGCGCTAATCAGCACCTGTGCGCTACCCACACCCAAAATAGGCCTGCGCAGTTGCCAGAGCTTTGAGGGATTAAGCTCAAGCCCAATGATAAACATCAGGAACACCACGCCCAGCTCGGAGAAATGGAGAATCTCTTCCACATCACTGATAAAGCCCAGTCCCCACGGGCCAATCGCAATCCCGGCCAGCAGATAACCCAATACCGCACCGATGCCAAGTCGCGCCGCAATCGGCACCGCCACCACCGCCGCAAACAGAAACAACACGCCCGCCAGTAACAAATCCATCCCTTCCATCAGCGGCCCCCCGGCGGTAACGGCGAGGCCAGCCAGTCACCATAGGCGCGGGCATTGCTTTCCAGCTCAGCTTGCGACTGGCGACGCGCCCAGTACACAATCATTGGCGTCATCCAGTGCATACGGCACATGGCGGCCGTCAGTTCAAACGGACGCAAAATATCGCTTAACGCGTAACGGTTAAAACCGTCACGTCGGTAGGCTCCCTCAGGTTCACCGGTCGTTATCACGCTGCGCCAGTACTTGCCTTCCAGCGCGTTGCCGCCCACACCGCTTGAGAAACCACGGCTTAGAACCCTGTCCAGCCACTCTTTAAGCAGCGCCGGGCAACTGTAGGTATACAGTGGATGCTGAAAAACAATGACATCATGCTCACGCAGCAGCGCCTGTTCGTGGTGAATATCAATAAAAAAATCGGGATAGTGCGCATAGAGATCGTGCACGGTGACATTAGCGAGTTGCCAGGCGGGTTTAAGTAACACCCGGTTTGCCACCGAGTCCTGAGATTCCGGATGGGCATACAGCAACAAAACGCGCTCAGGCTGCGACATCATTACCCTCCAGGTCGTCTTCATGTTCGTTTTGGGCTACCATGCAGCCCGGGCAAAACAGGCTTCACTCTGCGTTACCCTGCGATAAAGATAATTTAACATACTCTGAACATACGGCGCCTTATGATTGTTTTCTCTTCATTACAACTACGCCGCGGCACCCGCGTCTTGCTGGACAACGCCACCGCCACCGTCAACCCTGGCCAGAAAGTAGGCCTCGTCGGTAAAAACGGCTGCGGCAAATCGACGCTGCTGTCGCTGTTAAAAGGTGAGATAACCGCAGATGCGGGCAGCGTGAGCTTTCCCGGCAGCTGGCAACTCGCCTGGGTGAACCAGGAAACGCCTGCCCTGGCGGTCCCGGCCATTGAGTATGTTATCGACGGCGATCGTGAATATCGCCAGCTTGAAGCAGAACTCGCCCAGGCAAACGCGCGTAATGACGGCCACGCGATTGCCAGCGTGCACGGCAAGCTGGATGCCATCAACGCCTGGACTATTCGCGCGCGCGCCGCCAGCCTGCTGCACGGCCTGGGCTTCAGTAACGAGCAGCTGGAGCGTCCGGTGAGCGACTTTTCTGGCGGCTGGCGCATGCGCCTTAACCTTGCACAAGCGCTTATCTGTCGTTCTGACCTGCTTTTGCTCGATGAACCAACTAACCATCTCGATCTTGATGCCGTTATCTGGCTGGAAAAGTGGCTTAAGAGCTATCCCGGTACGCTGATTCTGATTTCCCACGACCGCGATTTCCTCGACCCGGTAGTGGGTAAAATTCTGCACATTGAGCAGGAGGCGCTGTTTGAATACACCGGTAACTACAGCGACTTTGAGCGCCAGCGTGCCACACGCCTGGCCCAGCAGCAGTCACTGTACGAAAGCCAGCAGCAAAAAGTCGCGCACCTGCAAAGTTACATTGATCGTTTTCGCGCTAAAGCCACCAAAGCCAAACAGGCGCAGAGCCGCATTAAGATGCTGGAGCGCATGGAGCTTATCGCCCCGGCACACGTGGATAACCCGTTTCACTTCAGTTTTCGCGCGCCAGAAAGCCTGCCTAATCCTCTGTTAAAAATGGAAAAGGTGAGCGCAGGCTATGGCGAGCGCGTCATTCTTAACGCTATCAAGCTTAATCTGGTACCGGGTTCACGCATTGGTCTGCTTGGCCGTAACGGTGCGGGTAAATCTACGTTAATTAAGCTACTGGCGGGCGAACTGCCGCCTCTGCGCGGTGACGTGGCGCTCTCTAAAGGCATTAAGCTTGGCTATTTCGCCCAGCACCAGCTGGAATACCTGCGTGCCGGGGAGTCTCCACTCCAGCACCTGACGCGCCAGGCCCCGAAGGAAACCGAACAGACGCTGCGCGACTATCTCGGCGGCTTCGGTTTTCGTGGCGACAAAGTCACCGACCCAACGGGCCAGTTCTCCGGCGGCGAAAAAGCGCGTCTGGTACTCGCCCTGATTGTCTGGCAGCGCCCTAACCTGCTGCTGCTCGACGAACCAACCAACCACCTCGATCTCGACATGCGCCAGGCACTCACCGAAGCGCTCATTGATTTTGACGGCGCGCTGGTTGTGGTCTCGCACGACAGGCACCTGCTGCGTTCAACCACCGATGATTTGTATCTGGTGCATGACGGCCAGGTGGAGCCGTTTGACGGCGATCTGGAAGACTACCAGCAGTGGCTCAGTGACCAGCAAAAGCAGGAAACCCAGCAGGACGCGGCTCCAAAGCAGGACAGCGGCAACAGCGCCCAGGCACGTAAAGATCAGAAGCGCCGTGAAGCGGAGTTCCGCACCCAGACCCAGCCGCTGCGCAAGAAAATCACGGCGCTTGAGCAACAGATGGAAAAACTCAGCGCCACGCTTGCCACCGTTGAGGAACAGCTTTCCGATGCCGGGCTGTATGATGCCAGCCGCAAAGCCGAACTAACCCAGTGCCTGCAAACGCAAAGCCAGACTAAGTCAGCCCTGGAAGACGCTGAAATGGAGTGGCTAAGTGCACAGGAAGAGCTGGAAGTGCTTACTCAAGACTTCGAGAACCTGGGCTAAACAGATATGTCGACGCGGTACTCAAGCCGCGTCTTCCTGAATAACGTAATGGCTTTACACCACTAATTAAAAGCCTGACATCTTTTGATACCACCCAACGCAAGGGATGACTGTGCGTGTGCGAGACAAGGCGCCAGGTGTTTTGGGAGCGGAGCATACATTAGTATGTGAGCATCCCGAAACGCCGCAGCAACGCCGTCGCAGCTACGCACAGCCATACCTCACAAGATAGTGGCGCGGTGCATAATGCGCCGTTGCGGCAAATAATCCGCATTCGCGTAATGCTGCGTCACGCGGTTATCCCAAATCGCCACGTCATCCTGCTGCCAGCGCCAGCGCACCTGAAACTCAGGCTTCGTAATATGCGCAAACAAAAAGCCGAGTAACGCATCACTCTCCTTCGGCGCGAGGTCAACAATGCGCGTGGTAAAGCCCTCATTCACATACAGCGCCTTGCGCCCACTCACCGGATGGCTGCGCACCACCGGGTGCAGTAAGGGCGGGTTTTTCTCCACAGCCAGCCTCCAGCGCGCATACTCATCCTCACTGCCACGATGCTTGTGCTCAGGGAACGACTTTTTAAAATCATGCTCAGCGCGCAAGCCGTTCAGAAGCTCCCGAAACGGTTCTGAAAGCGCATCGTACGCGGCAAAACCGCTGGCCCACAGCGTATCACCGCCGGTTTCAGGCAGCAGCTTCGCTGCCAGAATCGCCCCCGACGGCGGGTTTTCAATAAAGGTCACATCGGTGTGCCAGTTATCGTTATCCGGCGGATTATTGTCATGGGTATCCAGCACAATAATCTCTTCGGCATCGGCCGCATGGGGATACACCGGATGAATATGTAAATCGCCAAAACGTCGCGCCAGGTCGCGCTGCTGCACTGGCGTCACCGGCTGGTTACGCATAAACAGCACCTGATGCTTGAGCAGCGCGTGGTAGAGCTGTTCAAACTGGCTGTCGCTAAGGGGTTTTGCCAGCGTCAGGTTTTCGACCAGCGCACCAATATACGGCCCCAGCGGGGTGACTTTCAGACGTTCATTCATTGCTGTACTCCATGCCACGGGGTTAAACGGCGCTGCAAGGCGCGCAGCCCCAGCTCAAGACCAAATGCGATAAGGGCAATCACGCTGATACCGGCGATAACCACATCGGTTGCCAGAAACTCACCGGCAGACTGCACCATAAATCCCAGCCCGCGGGTGGCGGCAATCAGCTCAGAGGCCACCAGCGTTGACCAGCCGACCCCAAGCCCAATACGCAGCCCGGTTAAAATCTCCGGCAACGCACCCGGCAGAATGACAAAGCGCAGTAGCTGCCAGCGGCTGGCGCCGAGCGACAGGGCTGCACGTACCCGTACCGGATCGCGGTTGCGAACACCCGCCACGGTTGAGAGCGTGACCGGCGCGAAAATCGCGAGATAAATCAAAAGAATTTTTGAGGTTTCGCCAATACCAAACCAGATAACCATCAGCGGCAGATAGGCCAGCGGCGGCACCGGGCGGTAAATCTCAATTAACGGGTCGAGAATGCCGCGCACGGTCTCGTTAAGTCCCATCGCGATGCCCACCGGCACGCCAATCAGCACTGCCGCCAGCAGCGCAACCAGAATACGCCCAAGACTCGCCGCCAGGTGCTGCCACAGGGTGGCATCCATAAAGCCCTGCGGGCTGGCGATGGTGATAAGTTGATGCAACACCTGCTGCGGTGCGGGCAGAAACAGCGGGCTAATCAGCCCGGCTGCGGTCACCGCCCACCACAGTATTAACAGTGTCAGCAACGTCACAGCACTGAGCCAAAGGTTACGCGGCACATGAAAACGCGCGGCAGCGACCGGCTTTGCCACTTCACGCAACGTCGACTCCAGGCTCATAGCAGCACCTCCCGCTGGAGAAACACCTTGCCGAGCACCGCTTCGCGCCGGGCAATAAACGCAGGATCTGACTTGATGCTGCGGCATGACTCGCCGTCGGCGTAACGCCTGCCAAAATCCAGCGTAATGCGCTCAACCACCTGGCCCGGTCCGGGCGAAAGCAACAGAAGCTCGCTTGCAAGAAACACCGCTTCTTCAATATCGTGGGTAATCAGCAGTACCTGCTTACCGGTATCGCGCCAGATGGTCAGCAGCAACTCCTGCATCTGCTCGCGCGTAAAAGCATCAAGCGCACCAAACGGCTCATCAAGCAGCAGTAAACGTGGATTAGCCGCCAGCGCCCGCGCAATACCGACACGCTGGCGCATGCCACCGGAAAGCTGCCAGATAAAGCGGCGTTCAAAACCCGCAAGCCCTACGCGTGCGAGCATGCTGCGCGCCATCGCGCCGCGCTGCGCTTTACCAACGCCCGCAAGCTCAAGACCAAACTCAACGTTGTCCTGCACGTTACGCCACGGCAGCAGCCCTTCGTTCTGAAACACCACGCCGCGCTCAGCACCAGGACCAGTAACCGGCTCACCGTCGAGCGTAACCGTTCCTGCCGACGGCGTGAGAAACCCCGCAATCACATTAAGCAGCGTGGTTTTGCCACAGCCTGACGGGCCGAGCACCACCACCAGCTCGCCGCTGGCGATGCGCAGCGAGACATCGCGCAGCACCGGGCGCCCGCAATACTCTGCGCTAAGATGGCTGACGTTAAGCATGACGTCTCCTTACGACTGCGGCGCAGTCTTCACCTGTTTAACAAAATCGCGGGTAACGTACGTGCTGTAATCGCTGTCCACCTGCGGGATTTTGCCCTGTTCTTTCAGGAACGCGGCGGTATCACGGATTGCTTTTTCTATCGGCGCGCCAAGCTGGGTAATCTGCTCAGCCACGGGCAGATAGCGATTGCCCTTTACCAGCTCCGGCACCTGCGCCTGCGGTACGCCACTCAGGCGTGCCAGCGTCTCCAGGTGTTGTTTATCACCAAGCCAGGCATCAGGCGCATCAAGATAGTCCTTCTGCGCCCGGAGCGAGCTTGCTGCAAAGGCCGTCACAACTTCAGGATGCGCTTTGGCAAAATCTTTGCGTACCACCCATACGTCGAGCGTCGGTTTGCCCCACTCGCCCACCTGCTCTGAGTCGGTCAGCACAGTCCCTTTTTTGGCAAGCGTATTGACCACCGGCGCCCAGACGTAAGCGCCGTCAATATCGCCACGCTGCCACGCGGCCGCAATTGCCGGAGGTTGCAGGTTCACGATGGTGAGTTGATCGGGTTTGATATTCCAGTGCTTAAGCGCCGAGAGCAGGCTGTAATGGGTGGTCGAGATAAACGGCACGGCGATACGTTTGCCGATAAGATCCTGTGGCGAGCGAATCTCTTTTTTTACCACCAGCGCCTCGGAGCTACCGAGCTGGGAGGCAATCAGGAAAACCTCAATCGGCAGTTTCTGGCTGGCGGCCACTGCCAGCGGGCTGGAGCCTATATTGCCAATCTGCACATCACCCGATGCCAGCGCGCGCAGCACGCCGGAGCCGCTGTCGAACTTACGCCATTCAACGCTCGCCCCTGAGGCTTTAGCGAAGCTGTTTTCCGCCTGAGCCAGTTTGGCGGGTTCTGCAGACGTCTGATACGCCACCGTGACATCAACGGCCTGCACTGACGCGGCCAGGGCAAGCGTCAACGCTGCTGCTGCACGCAGCGTAAAAAGTGTACCTGCCATAGAGATACTCCGTTTTTGTTCATTAAGTGGCTTCAGTTTTATCTGAACCATCAAAAGACAAAAAGGAATTAAAAATTATCTTTTATTCTTTTTATAAATATAAACATAGCTACCTTACCCGACAAATGCACGAAAGGGCGCATACGCGCCCTTCATTCACCGCTGGTCTGCCAGACGCTGGCGGACTGCCGCCAGTGATTCAACGTTATGCAACCTACCATCCAGAAACCGCGTTTTCAGCTCGCCCTGCTGCTCCTGCTCGCCCGTTTGCCCATCCAGCAGCTGGAGTTCACCGTGCGCGTTACGTATCACCCGCAACAGACCGCGCGCCGATCGCTTGAGGCCATTATCCGTTTTAGGTGCCTTGGCGATGGTGCGCGGCTCACCGTTCACCACGCCCCAGGTCGCCTTCATGGCAAACCCAAAAGTATCCCGCGTGTTGTACTGGTAGGTAAAAGAGCCCACGCCAAACACCACGTTTGAGCTGGCAAATCCTTTGGCCGCCAACCGGCGTAATATCTCATCCGCGCGCTCAAGGGTGATGGAGTCGCCGTAGATAAGGCCCACGTGCGGATCGAGAACCTTATATCCCTTTTCATTTACCGTACCGCCAAAAATTTCCCACAACACTTCGACCGACCCTTTCTCCTGCGGGGTACGGTCCGCACTGGTGTCATCCAGCGCACTCGTACCGCACAAAATCTCAACCGGATCGCCGCTGTCAGGGCGAAAAACGACGCGCCCCTGCCTTGCAAGGATCAGCGGCTTCAGTTCCCGGGCGTAACGCGTCAGCACGTGCCAGTAGTCCCAGGTATCAGACACTATCGACACAAACCCCTGAGGATGGACTTGCGTTATCAGACGGCGGAACGTCTCAAGCTCCGTGTCCTGCTGGCCCATACACATTACGCTGTGCTCCGTGGCCGGAATACTGGCCCCAGGTACACTGTCGCCACCGTCCGGCATGTAGTATTCCCTGGCATACAGCAGCGATGGAATGCTGTCCGTTCCTTTAAAACTCAGCAGATGCCCGCAGCCAGCCTGCGCCGCGTCGTGCAGACCGGACATACCGCGGAAAGAAAAATCATGGCACTGGAAATCAAGGTGCGTCATGTCCACGCAGGTTTGCTGCGCCCAGCGTTCACAGATACGCCGGTAGTGATGCGCAATCGTCGCATTCGTGGAGGATTTCCACAGCTCAGCGCACAGCACCGTCTCCAGATAGTTCACCAGCCAGAAGAACTCGTCATGGGTGTTGGTAATGGTCAATACCGGCACCTGCATCGGCACCTTACTTCCTTCATCCAGCGCCTTAATGTGCAACGGCAGATAGCCGAGTTTGTGTAAAGCACGAATATGTTCAGCACTTACCGCCCCAGCCCCCAGATAACCATCCATCAGACGTTGATATTCCTCGACCACCTCCTCCTGCGGGCGGTTAAAAAAACCGTCGTTGAACCTATCCACCAGCAGCCAACGCAGCACGCCCTGTAGGCCAAAGAAGACCAGCCTGCCGTCCGCCACAGGCGATGAAAAATGGTGATCGCTGCGTGGCGTCAGATTGGAATAGATTTTTGTCGTTCCCATAGGGTACTGCTCACGATGGGACACTTTATAGCCGTCAATAGCCAGCACCGGATTCATTTTCATTTTTCACTCCTTTGACGATAAATAGCGTCAATATCAATCAGCCTTACCTGCGGATGCTGCCACTCGGGCGAAGCCAGCGAGGTCGTGGTGTAAATAACGTCGATTCCGCCTTCCAGCAGTGGTGCAATACCTTTAGAAAACAGGCCGTGAGTCACATACAGAGCAACACTGCGCGCTCCTGCCTGTCGCAGCACGTTTGCCGCCCCGATAAAGGTGCCTCCACCGTCACAGATGTCATCGACAATAAGCACATCACGTCCCGCTACCTCGCCAGACAGCAGCGCAAACCCGGTTAACGCGCCCGTTTTCACGTCCCGCCGCTTGGTCATGGTGGCATACTCGCCAGCGCCACTCGCCTGAACGACCTCATGGATTTTCTTAAGCGCGCCCGCGTCCGGCGCAACCGCCAGTAGCTGTCCAGCCCGCAGCCCTTCACGTAACACCGGGTGTTGCAGCACGCAGCGATGCTGGGGTACTGCTACCAGGTTATCGACGGCCGCCGCTGCCGCCTCGCTGTGGGGATCGAGCACCAGGACACGGTCGAACCCGATGCCGTTGAGGTATTGAGCAAATACCCGCAGCGCGAAACTGTCGCCGGCACACAGGTGCCTGTCCTGCCGGGCATAAGGGAGCCAGGGAAGTTCAAGATGCCGGAAGGAGATGTCACAGACGTGCGTTACGGCATCGACCAGCTGTGCCAGCAGCATCAAATCGTTCATATCACGCATGGCCCGCGCCCTTATGCGCATAACCCGGGCACTGTCGGGCATGTGTTGCGTAATGCGTAGCCACACGGCCCCGTCGGGAAATTGCCCCTGCTCAAACGCAACCGCCTGATCATCCAGAAAAAGCTGTAGTTCGTAACTCATCGTATCCCTCCTGCCTGACGTTGAGATAATAATGTCTTTGAGACACATTTAGTGCAAGCAATATTTGTCCCAAAGACACAAATAAAAACCATCACACTGATACCTAAGGGAAAAAATATGAAGCTTGTTGCTTTTTGTCGGGCTGATACACTCACGGCACCCGTAATCAGCCGCGAGTAAGCTATGAGTAGTGATGACGTGGAGTACCTGAAAAATTACGACGCAGCGCGCTTTACTGCGCCGCTGGTCACCGTGGATAGCGTGCTGTTTACGCTGCACCAACAAACGCTGTGCGTGCTGCTGGTAAAACGCGCGAATCAGCCACAGCGGGACCGCTGGGGGTTGCCCGGCGGCTTTATTGACGTGACGCGTGACGCCTCCACGCGGGAAACCGCGCTACGAAAGCTCACCGAAAAAGCGGGCGTATCGCCTTCCTGGCTTGAGCAGCTTGATACCTTCTCCGGTCCACAAAGAGATCCACGCGGCTGGAGCCTGACCGTTGCCTGGTATGCGCTTATCGCCTGGGCTGACTGCGCTCCCCATATTGACAGCGTGAGCGACGCGCAATGGCTCCCCGTCAGTGAACTGACTCACATTGAAACGGCCTTTGACCACCATGCAATTATTCAGGCTGCGCTACACCGGCTACGTCAGAAAACCATGTATTCGCTCATCCCGGCCTTCTGCCTGCCAGAAACCTTTACGCAGTCACAGTTGCACGACGCCACGGAAATCATTCTCGGTCACCCCATACAGCGTAAAAGCCTGATTCGCCGTTTTGAAGCATCGGGCATGTTTGAAGAAACCGGGGAAAGCGTCGCAACAGGCGCGCGCAAGGCACGGCTGTGGCGGCGCAAAGCAGATGTCGATTTTCACCTTTTCTCGCGCAATTTACTCGCAAACTAAAACACCAGCGCGGTGACACACTGTTGATAACGGTCGCCATAACTGGAAATATCCGAGTTTGCCCGCCAGGCGGATTAAATCGTCTCAAAGACTGATTTTGTTTAACGCAGTTGGCGCATCATGCTGCCTGAAGTACCATTCATCCCTGACCTTTCCGCGGTTTTGTGCTTTGTTGCCGCGGTTTAACACGGACAACATTTATCGAGGATGCCTTTAATGACGGAAAATACCTCTGTCACCACTGCACAGCCGCTTTCTACGCAAGTCACTGAAGCCTTGCCGGCGCTACAAAACTTAACGCCGCAGGAGCAGGAAGAAGTTCAGCAACTGGTCGCACAAATTGATATCACCGACCCGGTGCTGTCGATTTCCTATGGCGCCAAAACCATGAACAGCATTTCACGTTTCTCCGACTCGCTGCTGGAACAGGTAAGGGCCAAAGACGCAGGGGTTATTGGCGAACAGCTCACCGACCTGCTTGGCAAAGTGAAATCCGTCGACCTGAGTACATTTGGCGAAAAACCGGGCTTTATGGCCTCGCTGCCGGTGGTGGGCAAGCTGTTTAACCGCATTGAGCGCACCCTGGCCGAGTACCAGACGCTGGCTCAACAGGTCGATACCGTCACCGAAAAGCTCGATACCGCAATGGTTGACCTGCTGCGCAACATCTCCACGCTGGAGCAGCTTTTTATCCGCAACCGCGAATTTTTCCAGCAGATAAACCTGCACATTATTGCCGGTAAGCAAAAAGTAGCGCAGCTTCAGGAAGTGGATCTGCCTGCCGCTCAGGCGCAGGTCGCCGACGACCCGATGAACGCTCAGAAAGTGCGCGACCTGCTGGAAGGCATCCAGCGCTTTGAGCGCCGCCTGCACGACCTGATGCTCTCGCGCACCATCGCTATTCAGACTGCGCCGCAGATTCGTCTCATGCAGGGCAACAGCCAGTCGCTGGCCGAAAAAATTCAGAGCAGCATTCTTTCTACCATTCCTATCTGGAAAAGCCAGATTGTGCTGGCGCTGTCGCTGCACAACCAGCGCCAGGCAACGAAGCTGCAAAAAGACGTGGCCGATACCACCAACGAGATGCTGCGCCGCAACGCTGAATTGCTGCAAACCGGCACCATCGAAACCGCGCGTGAAGTTGAACGCTCCGTGGTGGATATCGAAACCCTGCGCGATGTCCAGGCCCGCCTGCTGAACACCATCGAAGAGACCGTCACCATTGCCAGCGACGCCCGCACGCGCCGCCAGGAAGTGGAGCAGGAACTCTCGACGATGGAAAACGATCTGCGCACTCGCCTGGCAAACATCGCCAGCAGTGGCGCGCGTCCGTCTCAGTCATAAATCCCGGGCGGAGCGTACGGCTCCGCCACCTTTGCCCTTAAGAGACTTAACATGGCACAGAACAGGGATCGGGTTGCCAGCGCGGCAATGCACAAGCTTACCGACACACTCTGGAAACGACTGGCGTGGCTCGCCGTGTGGATTTTTATTGCCTGGAGCTTTAGCGCTAACTATTTCGCCCAGGCCTCCACGCTTGAGGCCATCGGCCATCACGTGCGCAGCGACTATTTTTACGCGGCACTGGCAACCAATATCTTCGGCATTGTGCTGCTTAACCGCACCTGGGCGTATGACCGTCCGGCTTTTGCCGTTGGCCTGGTGGCGGGCTTTTTGTGGATTCTGGTGGGGGACATGCTGCCCACGCCCTGGTGGGCGGGCGCTATGGCCATTCTGGTGTCGGTGCTGACGCAGTTACTGACTGACCGGCGTCTGCGTCTGAGCCAGCTGATTGGCCTTGTGCTGCTCGGCTTCGGTACAGCATCCTACAGCTACCTCTACGCTGGTGCCTCACACAGCGGTTTCCTGGTGCTCTGGCTGCTCATTCTCGCCGCCAGCGTGTTTGTCTATTCGCGTATCAACCGCCTGCGCCGGGGCAAACAGGCCCCTCGGCCCACCTCCACGGTGGCGCTTTCAGACGCCCCTTTTGAAGCAGAAATCACGCAACTGGAAGCCATGCACCGGCTATCGCCAGCGCTGAGCGCAGACATTGCAGACATTATCAAATCCGCACGCCTGATTCAGGGCTGCATGATGAACGACCCACGCGACGTGGAGTCAGGCCGTAAATTCTTTCAGCGCTATCTGCCTGCGGTACACGAGATTCTCAGTAAAAGCCAGCAACTCTCCGGCGAACTGGCACGACACGGCGGTGCACAGGATATCAATACCCAAAGCCGGGAGCTGATTGCGTCCTTACGCTCGGCGTTCAGGCAAAAACATGCCCAACTTTTAGAAAACGATGAAACGGAATTAAAAACGGAAATGAGTACGCTTGAGAAGCTGCTTAAGACAGATGGATTTTTATAAAACACAGTATTTAATTGACCGGAAATCCCCTGGCACAATGATTAATTTTTATAAAAACACAAGCTGGTTGAATATCGTCTCCCTTATCCTGTTGATGTACTTCACCTCATGGACGCAGGATTTTGCCCACGAATTTTTGGCACTTACGCACACCTCCATCAGCCAAAATGCCCCTTATGTGATGAACGCTCTGGCAGCAGAAATCATCGTGTATATGCTGCTCTTCAACCGTCTGGCACTGGCGATTGGACTGGCAGCGGGCTTTTTGTGGTTTCCGGCTGGCGATCTCATGGCAATGCCCTGGTGGGTTGCTACTATGGCTTTCTGGGTGAATGCGTTTGATATGCTTTGTAATAACAGGCACGAGAATAACGATAACGCCACCGTCCTCGGCCTGCAGTTACTCTTCTGGATAGTGGGTTTAGCCGCCTACTGGATAGCGTATTCCGGCACCTCGCATTACTGGTATCTGAGCGGCTTTATTCTGATATTCATTGTCACTCTTCCGCTTTATGTGTCTTCTTCAGAAACGCCACAAAAAGAGACAGAGCATTGCCTGCAAGAGCCATATGCAGAGCACGCGGAGCAGCATCCACAGGAACAACATGATGACGCGTATGTTGAAGACGGCGAATGCACATTTTCAGCCGTCGAGCGCCCGTTCGAGGATGAAATAGTACGCCTGGAATCCTTCACGTTCCTGCCCGAGCACATTAATAAAGACGTTCAGGGCATCATCAAATATGCTCGATTAATTCAGGACTGCATACTTACCGACCCGCTTGACGTAGAGCCGGGCACGAAGTTTTTGCAACGCTATCTCCCACCCACGCTGGACATTATTGAGAAAGGCTACGATCTCACGCAGAGATTAAAAATACACGATAGTGCATACGAGCTTAAGCGTGACAAAGTAGAAATTCTTGGGGCGCTACACTCCGCCTTTCGCCAGAAACACGCCCAGCTACTGGAAAACAATACAACACACCTGAAAACCGAAATGAGCACGCTCGAAAAGCTGCTTAAGACAGATGGATTTTTGTAAACCACGACTTTTTTACTCGAGCTCTACTGACTTTATGACTTTTGTGCAAAAAAATTCCCTTTGGATGAGTATTATAATTGCTGGACTGTTAATCGGCTTTAACCTGTGGGCTGAAGGTTTTGCCAACGAGTTTCAGTCCGTTGAACGTTCTCCATTTGAACAGTACTCGCCACTTATCATGTCTCTGCTTTTAGTAGAGATCCTGCTTTTTACCCTGTCGACCTATCCAAAAGCGCTACTCATTGGCCTCATGGCGGGTATTTTATGGCTTGCGGCCGGCGATTTACTGGCCGCTCCCTACTGGGTCACACTGACAGTTTTTTGTGTACAGACTATAAACGCAGGCTGCAATCTGAGTAGCAGAGAATCTGTCGCCAGTGCTCCCACCGTCCTCCACCTGCTGCTGCTAATTGGCAGTACCGTTTGCTACAACATCGCCTGGTCAGGCACCACGCATTACTGGTATCTCGCGGGTTTAGCACTGCTGCTTTTTATCACATTCCGCGTTTATCGCCAGGATGATGAACCAGAAAGCGAACAAGAAGAATATTGCCAGTGTTGTGATGACGAAGATTGTGAAGGTTGTTGCAATGAAATTTGCGAATGCTGTAATGACGAAGATTGCGAAGGCTGCTGCGACGAAATTTGCGAATGCTGTAATGACGAAGATTGCGAAGGCTGCTGCGACGAAATTTGCGAATGCTGTAATGACGAAGAATGCGAAGGCTGCTGCGAACAATGCTGTGACGGATGTTGTGAACAATGTTGCGATGGCTGTGAGGAATGCGAAACCGCCCGCCCATTTGAAGCAGATGTGCGACGACTGGAGTCGTTAAAAAAACTCCCTACAAACCTCGATAAGGAAATTAAAGGCATCATCCAATATTCTCGCCTGATTCAAGACTGCATGCTTACAGATCCCTGCGACGTTGAACCGGCAAGAAAGTTTCTTCAACGCTATCTGCCCGCTACGCGGGAAATCGTCGAAAAAGGTCTCGATCTTTCACACAAGTTACAAAAACAAGGGACAAGGCAAGATTTGGACGCGCATAAACTAACAACGCTCAAGGCGCTGCACTCCGCCTTTCGCCAAAAGCACGCCCAGCTACTGGAAAACAATACAACACACCTGAAAACCGAAATGAGCACGCTCGAAAAGCTGCTTAAGACAGATGGATTTTTGTAATCACGTCCAATAAAGGTACACATGGTGATTTTTCAAAAGCGTTTGACTGGGGCAACACTCGTTGTCTTTTTTGTCTTATTAATATTCACCGCCGCTATGGAAGAACCTGCCAACGGCTATTCATCGCTCGACAGATTCATCCCCTGGCTGATAAATCTCCCCCTGAGCGGGGTGTTAGCGTACATGATGTTATTCAACCGCCCATACTTTGTGATGGGGTTAATAACTGGCGCACTTTGGTTATTACTACCCGCTTTTGTTGATAAACAGCTCGCTCCCTACTGGGTTGCAACCATGACCTATGCGCCCTTTCTTATCAACAATGGGAAAATGCCTGCTGAAAAAGCGCATTACTGGTACTTAGGTTCATGGGTAATAGCGACCCTTGGCTATCATCTTGTTTACTCCAGCGATAACTATTTCACTTTCCTTGCTATCCTCCCGGTCATTTATTTGGTTTTTTCTCATGCCATCAACTTCTTCATTAACGAAGAGGAACCCCATGAGGTGCAGCCACCTCGCCGTGAGGAAAGTAATTATCACCAGGCGTACACCGTGCCTCCTCGTGAACAACGCCCGGAGCCTCCTCCGGTAGTCCACCAACAAACGCACCATGAAGCCCCGCAAACCACCCGCACACGTCCCTTTGAGGCCGAAGTTATTCGTCTGGATTCTATTAAGACTCTACCGGATAACCTTCACAGCGAACTTCAGGGCATTATCAAATATGCACGCCTGATTCAGGACTGCATTCTCACCGACCCACGAGACGTTGTGCCTGCCACAGCATTCCTGCAACGCTATCTGCCTGCCACGCTGGAGATTGTCGAAAAAGGGTATGGTCTCTCTCAGAAGCTGCAAAAATACGGTAATGCTCAGGAGCTTGACGCCCGTAAAGCAGAAATCCTTCAGGCGTTGCATTGCGCCTTTCGCCAGAAATACGTTCAACTACTGGAAAATGATGAAGCGGAGCTCAAAACTGAAATAAGCACGCTGGAGAAGCTACTTAAAACCGATGGTTTTTTATAGCCGTGTCAGTATCATCAGTGCGCAAGACAACATAAGAGAATACCGGTGAACGCGACGACCCCAACCTTAGCCGCAACGCTGACCAATAAACGGTGGAAACGCGTTGTCATCTTTCTGATGCTGCTGGTGATAACCAGCGGCTTTGTGGATAGCGCGCTCTCGCACGCCCAAAAGCTCACGGCGATTCCCACTAAAGAAAATAACCTCGAAGGTTCAATATTCATCTTTTGTCTGGTGGGCGTATTCACGCTGTGGCGCGCCTTTTTGTACGACCGCAGCGCATTCACCGCAGGTATTGCCGCCGGTGCCGCCTGGCTGGTAGTGACTTCCGGCGATGCGCTGGCCGCGCCTTTCTGGGCAGGCAGTATGGCACTGGTCATTTACCTTATTCGCGCGCTACCGGCGTTAGGCAAAATACATGTCTGGTATCTCATCCTGGGTGTACTGGCGATTGTGGGCTACCGTGAAGCCTACGGTAGCCTGATTGACCATCCTTATTACCTGACGGCGCTCGGTGTCTTTGTCATCATAACGGCCCGCCGCCGGGTGAAAATGTTCAGAAAACTCGGTTCACGCCCGCGCAAAGCATCCGCCAATGCGTCGGCAAAAAAAACACACGTTCAGACCGCCGTGTCGCCGCCACCGCCAAAAGCACCACCGGCCCCGTTTGATGACGATATCGCCACACTGGAAGCGTTTCAAAACCTGCCGGTTGATATCAATGACGCGCTGGCTGGCATCATCAAATACGCCCGTCTGATTCAGGAATGCATGGTCAACGACCCGCGCGACGTGGAGCCAGGCACAAAATTCCTGCAACGCTATTTACCGGTGGTGCGGGAAATTATCGAAAAAGGGCAGACACTGTCTAAGCAGCTTGAAAAACACGGCAGTGAAAGCACGCTGCATGCCCGCAAAGTAGAAACGTTGAATGCACTGCACCAGGCGTTTCGCCAGAAACACGCGCAACTGCTGGAAAACGATGAAACTGAACTGAACACCGACATGAGTACCGCTGAGAAGATGCTCAAAACCGACGGTTTTCTGTAAAACCCTCTCACCTGCGCGGCGCGCATTTAGCGCCCGCGCAATCACTTACCGCCCCAAAACCTAAACACAATGTCCGCAAGACGGTATAGTGAGCAACAAATTAGCCGAACATTTGCACGCAATGACAGACATTACATCCGCAGACACCCAACCCATACAGCGCCAACCTCAGCCGTTTTGCCCAATGCCCGGGGCGCGTAACCCGCATCTGCAAACCATGCTACCACGCATTATTCGCCGTCGTGTGCGCTTCACCCCGCACTGGCAGCGGCTGGATACACCGGATGGGGACTTTATTGACCTGGCGTGGAGCGAACCACCTGAACAGGCACGTCATAAACCGCGTCTGGTGGTGTTTCACGGCCTGGAAGGCAGTTTGCACAGCCCTTACGCCCACGGGCTGATTCACGCAGCTCAGCAGCGCGGCTGGCTGGGTGTGGTAATGCATTTTCGCGGCTGTAGCGGCGAGCCAAACCGCATGGGACGTATTTATCATTCCGGCGAAACCGAAGATGCCAGCTTCTTTCTGGACTGGCTTGGCAAAACCCACGGCGAGGTACCTACTGCGGCGGTTGGCTTCTCGCTCGGCGGTAACATGCTGGCCTGCCTGATGGCGCGTCAGGGGCAGGATTGTCGTCTGAGCGCGGGCGTGGTGGTCTCAGCACCGCTGATGCTCGAACACTGCTGCTATCACATGGAAAAAGGCTTCTCGCGCTTTTACCAGCATTACCTGCTGAACCTGCTTAAAGGCAATGCACGGCGCAAGCTCAAAGCCTGGCCCGGTTCGCTACCGGTCTTGCCTGAACAGCTCAAACGCATCCGCCGTATCCGCGATTTTGATGACCTGATTACCGCCCGCATCCACGGCTTTAGCGATGCGATTGATTACTACCGTAAGTGCAGCGCGTTACCGATGTTGCCCGACATCACCAGGCCCACCCTTATCATTCACGCGAAAGACGATCCGTTTATGGACAGTCATGTTATCCCTGACCTTGCCCATCTGCCCGCCAACATTGAATACCAGCTTACCGAGCATGGTGGTCACGTCGGGTTTGTCGGCGGGACGTTGCGCCGCCCGCAAATGTGGCTGGAGCAGCGCATTCCCGACTGGCTAAGCCGGTTCCTGGAGCCAAATACATGATTATTCCGTGGCAGGATATTGCGCCAGATACGCTGGAAAACCTGATTGAAACCTTTGTGCTGCGTGAAGGCACAGACTACGGTGAAAGCGAGCGTTCACTGGCGCAAAAGGTAGATGACGTTAAAAGACAGCTTCAGCGCGGCGAGGCGGTCGTGGTATGGTCAGAACTGCATGAAACAGTCAACATCATGCCCCGTTCGCAGTTCCACGAGTGAGGGCGGGTGTCGGCTATACTTGCGCGATAACAACTAAAGTCACAGGCCTCTGTCCTTTGTTACTCATGGAGTTGTGAAGCTATGTCAGCCAGACACCCGGTCATCGCCGTTACCGGTTCCAGCGGCGCAGGAACCACTACCACCAGCCTTGCCTTTCGCAAAATCTTTGCCCAGCTCGGCCTGCATGCCGCAGAAGTCGAAGGCGACAGCTTTCACCGCTATACGCGCCCGGAAATGGACATGGAAATCCGCAAGGCACGCGATCTTGGGCGACACATCAGCTATTTTGGCCCCGACGCTAACGACTTCGGCCTGCTGCAGGACACCTTCATGGAATACGGTAAAAGCGGCAGCGGCCAGTCGCGCAAATACCTTCACACCTACGACGAAGCCGTACCGTGGAACCAGGTACCTGGCACCTTTACGCCGTGGCAACCTTTGCCGGAGCCAACCGATGTCCTGTTCTATGAAGGGTTACACGGTGGTGTCGTCACGCCGCAGCACGACGTTGCACAGCATGTGGACCTGCTGGTCGGCGTGGTGCCTATTGTCAATCTGGAGTGGATTCAGAAGCTGGTGCGCGATATGAGCGAGCGCGGGCATTCGCGTGAAGCGGTGATGGACTCGGTAGTGCGTTCAATGGAAGATTATATTAACTACATCACGCCGCAGTTCTCACGCACCCATATTAATTTCCAGCGCGTGCCGACAGTGGATACCTCCAACCCGTTTGCGGCTAAAACCATCCCTTCACTGGATGAAAGTTTTGTGGTTATCCACTTTCGCAACCTGGAAAATATCGACTTCCCGTGGTTGCTGGCTATGCTGCAAGGCTCGTTTATCTCACACATCAATACACTGGTAGTGCCTGGCGGCAAAATGGGGCTGGCGATGGAGCTGATTATGCTGCCGCTGGTCAAAAGGCTGATGGAAGGCAGGAAAATTGAGTAAAGCAGCCTTCACTCACGATAACGCCTGTATCATTTCGTTCAGTAGATGTTCTGTTCACGTTGTGTTGGGCGGTAAAACGGGACTTCATTCGCGGTGAACGAGGTAAGCGGCGCTCGCGCCCCCCTTAACACTCCCTGCGGCCCCACACGGTATGCCTGTTCACCTTAAAACGAACGAGTGCGCTGTTCATCTGTAAAAGAAAAAGGCCCGATGACTCGGACCTCAGAAGAAAATAACGTTGATCAGCGAGGCTTCCGTTTTATCCCTCAACCACCTCATAAGAGTGCGTAATCTCCGCCGCTTTACCGAGCATCAGCGCCACCGAGCAGTATTTCTCCGCCGACAAGTCCACCGCACGCGCCACAGCACTGTCTTTGAGGTCCTTACCAGTAACAGTAAAGTGCAGATTAATATGGGTAAACATCCTGGGTGGCTCTTCCCGGCGCTCAGAAGTCAACTGAACTTCGCAATCTGTCACGCTGTAGCGCCCTTTCTGGAGAATAGACACCACATCAATTGCGCTACAGCTCCCGGCTGCCATCAGTACCATTTCCATCGGACTGGGCGCTTTATCGCCTGAATTACCGTCCATCAACACCTGATGCCCGGAAGCCGATTCACCCAGGAAAGTCAGCCCTTCTACCCACTTCACTCGTGCCTGCATTTTAAACACTCCAGTAGCTTCTCAATCCCCACAGAGTATGCGTCCTGATGAAAACTGGCAACAGAAGGCGACATGGGTCAAGCTGAAACGAGACAATAGAAGACACCTGGAAAAAGCTATGCTAAAACAAGTGCGTTATTTATTCGTAGTAGTGAAGTTCACAATTAGGCAAAACTTTACTGATTACAGGCCTTTCTGACGCCATTTGCAGGCCGGAACAAACATGATTACAGCGCCTGGGTCAAATGGCTGTCGCATATAACTGAGGATAACCGCGCATGGTGCTTGGCAAACCGCAAACCGATCCAACTCTCGAATGGTTTTTGTCTCATTGCCATATTCACAAGTATCCATCGAAGAGCACGCTGATTCATCAGGGTGAGAAAGCTGAAACGCTGTATTACATCGTGAAAGGATCCGTTGCTGTCCTGATTAAGGATGAAGAGGGTAAAGAAATGATCCTCTCCTACCTCAATCAGGGGGATTTTATTGGCGAGCTTGGCCTGTTTGAAGAAGGTCAGGAGCGCAGCGCCTGGGTACGGGCTAAAGCAGCCTGTGAAGTGGCTGAAATTTCTTACAAGAAATTCCGCCAGCTGATTCAGGTTAACCCGGACATCCTGATGCGTCTGTCTTCGCAGATGGCACGCCGCCTGCAGGTGACATCAGAGAAAGTCGGCAACCTCGCCTTCCTGGATGTGACAGGGCGTATTGCTCAGACATTACTGAACCTGGCTAAACAACCTGATGCCATGACGCACCCGGACGGCATGCAGATTAAAATCACGCGCCAGGAAATCGGCCAGATTGTGGGCTGCTCACGCGAAACGGTGGGCCGTATCCTGAAGATGCTGGAAGACCAGAACCTGATCTCCGCACACGGTAAAACCATCGTCGTCTACGGCACGCGTTAATGCGCTGCTAACGGCGTGTTCCTGCAACACGCCGTTTTTGTTCTGCCTTGCTGCTATGTGGCGCCGACTGATTTACCACCCGGAAGTGAATTACGCGCTGCGCCAGACGCTGGTGCTGTGCCTGCCGGTTGTAGTGGGTCTTGTTCTCGGAAACCTCAGACTTGGCCTTTTATTCTCGCTCGTTCCCGCCTGCTGTAACATTGCCGGTCTCGACACGCCCCACAAACGTTTCTTCAAGCGCCTGATTGTTGGCGGCAGCCTGTTTGCCTTCAGTAGCCTCACGGTGCAGCTTTTACTGCAGGAGGCGATACCGCTGCCCGTCATTTTGCTCTCAATGGCGTTACTGCTCGGCATCACGGCCGAAATCAGCGCCCTGCACGCCCGCCTGCTGCCCGCCTCGCTGATTGCCGCTATTTTTACCTTAAGCCTTGCAGGCAACATGCCCATCTGGATGCCCATCGCGCTCTACACGCTCGGCACCATCTGGTACGGGCTATTCAACTGGTTCTGGCTGTGGCTGTGGCGTGAACAGCCGCTGCGTGAAACGCTCAGTTTGCTCTATCGCGAGCTGGCAGACTACTGCAAAGCCAAATACAGCCTGCTGACCCAGCATATCGACCCGGAAACCGCGCTACCGCCGCTCCTGACTCGCCAGCAAAAAGTGGTCGATCTTATCGGCCAGTGCTATCAACAGCTGCACATGCTGTCTACCAGCAGCCATCAGAGTGACTACAAGCGCCTGCAACGCGTCTTTCAAATCGGGCTGGATTTGCAGGAACATATTTCCGTCAGCCTGAATCTGCCGGAAGAAGTACAAACGCTGGTAGAAGAAAGCCACGCCGAGGCGGTTATCCGCTGGAACGCGCTGACCGTCGCCTCGCGCCTGCGCACACTCTCTGACGACATTCTTTATCACCGCTACCCCAGTCGCTTCAGCATGGAGAAACCGCTATCGTCACTGGAAAAGATTGCTCACCAGCACCCGGACAACCCGGTTGGGCAGTTTTGCTACGATCACTTCAGCCGTATCGCCCGTGTGTTGCGCACCCAGCGTCCCTTATACGTGCGTGACCTGATGGCAGACCGCCAGCGCCGCCAGCCTCTGCTGCTGGCGCTGAAAAGTTATCTGTCGCTGAAATCGGCCGCGCTTCGCAACGCCGCTCGGCTGGGCGTGATGCTGGCCGGCGCCAGCGTGCTGGGTGGCGCGCTGCACCTGCCTAAACCGTGGTGGATACTGATGACCATTATGTTCGTCACGCAAAATGGCTATGGGGCAACGCGGGTGCGCATTCTGCACCGGGCAGGCGGCACGCTTGCTGGCCTGCTGGTTGCCGCCGGTGCGCTGCATTTTCACATCGCGCAAGGTTTTACGCTGCTCGGGATGCTGATTATCACGCTGGTAAGCTACCTGATCATTCGTAAAAGCTACGGCTGGGCAACCATTGGTTTTACGGTAACGGCGGTGTACACGCTACAGCTGCTGTCGCTCAACGGTGAAGCGCTGATTATGCCGCGACTTATCGACACCCTGCTCGGCTGCCTGATTGCCTTTGGTGGCATGGTATGGCTGTGGCCACAGTGGCAAAGTGGGCTGCTGCGCCAGAACGCCCACGACGCGCTGGAAAAGGACCAGAGCGCAATTCGCCTGATACTCGCTCCTGACCCGCAGCCAGGCCCGCTCGCCTGGGAGCGTATGCAGGTTAACCAGGCCCATAATGCACTGTATAACTCACTCAATCAGGCCATGCAGGAGCCAGGCTTTAACAGCCGCTACTTGTCAGATATGAAACTGTGGGTGACACACAGCCAGTACATTGTGGAGCACATCAATGCAATGACTACGTTTGCGCGGGAACATAATATGCTGACGCCTGACCTGGCACAGCGCTGGCTTCAGGCCTGCGAAATTGCAATTCAGCGCTGCCAGCAGCGCCTGGAGTATGATACGCCAGGGGAATCTGGCGATATCAGTATTCTTGAAGCGCCCGACGCGCTGGTGAACGGCCCACACAGTCGCATCGAGCAGCATTTAAAACGTATTCTTGACCACCTCAGCGCCATGCACACCATTTCTTCCGTGGCCTGGCGCCAGCGTCCACATCACGGCATCTGGCTTAGCCGCCGCTTGCGGCGTGCCGACGATTAGCCCTTCACCACCTGCGCCACGGCATTTGCAAAGCGCGTCATGCCTTCGTCGATATCGGTGCTGTCCACCACCAGCGAGGGCGCAAAGCGCAGTACATCCGGTCCCGCATTCAGTACCATCACGCCAGCCTGCGCCGCAGCGTCGAGCAGGCAGCGCGCGCGCCCCTTATAATGCGGCTTCAGCTCAGCGCCAATCAGCAACCCCATACCGCGAATATCACTGAATACATCATACTGCTCGTCAATACGTTGAAGATGGGCCACAAACTGCTCACGCTTGCTGGCAACGCCGCTGAGCACGTCAGGCGTGCTGATGATATCGAACGCCGCTTCCGCCACTGCACAGGCCAGCGGATTACCGCCGTAGGTAGAGCCGTGGGAACCCGCGTGAAAGGCGCTTGCCACCTCACTGGTGGTCAGCATTGCGCTCACCGGGAAACCGCCGCCCAGCGCCTTCGCACTGGTGAGAATATCCGGCGTTACGCCATAGTGCATATACGCAAACAAATCGCCGGTGCGCCCCATGCCACACTGTACTTCATCAAACACCAGCAGCGCCTTATGCTGGTCACACAACGCACGTAGCCCCTGCAAAAATTCCGGCGTGGCCGCCGTCACGCCACCTTCACCCTGGATAGGTTCAACCACAACAGCACAGGTATGGTCATCCATCACGGCCTTTACCGCGTGCAGGTCGTTAAACGGCACATGGACGATATCGGCAGGCTTCGGTCCAAAACCATCGGAGTATTTCGGCTGACCGCCTACAGAGACCGTAAACAGCGAACGGCCGTGAAAAGCATTATGGAAGGCAATGATTTTGGTTTTATATGGACTGTGGCGCGTAACAGCATAGTGGCGCGCCAGTTTGAAGGCGGTTTCGTTGGCTTCCGTGCCGGAGTTCATAAATACCACGCGCTCGGCAAAGGTTGCGGCAGTGAGCTTGCGCCCCAGGCGCAACGCAGGTTCATTGGTAAACACATTGCTGACATGCCACAGAGTTTCACCCTGCGTTCTCAGCGCATCAACCAGCGCCGGATGGCAGTGACCCAGCGCTGTCACCGCAATCCCCCCCGCAAAATCAACGTACTCCTTGCCCTGCTGATCCCAGACTCGGCTCCCTTTTCCCTTTACCGGAATAAACTGTGCCGGTGCATAAATCGGCACAATAACGTCGTCAAAAGTAGCGCGAGTGACTGCGGAGTGTTCAGTTGCCATTGATAGCCCATCCATTTTTTACGCAAACGCATGATGAAAATATAATCAATAAATATGCATAAAAAATCACAAACAGGCAATGAAAAAATCAACAGGACAGGAAGTTTTCTAACAATTGATGACCCTGCTCACTGAGAATACTTTCCGGGTGAAACTGCACCCCCTCAAGCGCCCACCGGCGGTGGCGCAGGCCCATGATTTCACCTTCTGCACTCCAGGCTGTCACTTCAAACTCAGCAGGCAGCGTTGCCGGGTCCACCAGCAGTGAATGGTAGCGCGTGACCGTGAGCGGATTATTCAAGCCGCGAAACACCCCCTGCCCGTTGTGCTCAATGGCCGAGGTTTTACCGTGCATCACCTTGCTGGCACGCACCACTTTTGCACCAAACGCCTGAGCGATGGCCTGGTGGCCAAGACACACGCCAAGCAGCGGCAAGCGCCCCGCATAGTGACGGATAACCTCCAGCGAAATACCCGCGTCGTCTGGCGTACACGGGCCGGGAGAGATAACGATATGTTGTGGTGCCAGCACGTCGATATCCGCCAGCGTCAGCGCATCATTACGCTGAACCTGCACCTGCGCACCCAGCTCACAAAAATATTGATAGAGGTTCCAGGTAAATGAATCGTAATTATCGATAAGTAACAGCATGGCGGCTCCGGGCAAACAAACTGCGTCAGTTTACGCGTTTTACGCCGCCGGTTTTACCACTTCGCGAAAAATTGCCACCAGCGGTGCCAGTTCACCCATTGCGCCCGCCTGATTTGCCTCCCGCCAGGGTCCTCGTTGAACCTCGTGCCAGTCCAGGCAGTATCCGGCATGCAGCGCCAGTTGCTCAAAGAAGATGCGCTGGGCGCGACCATTGCCATAGCGGAACGGATGTAACACGTTAATCTCACAATAATAATGCGCCAGGCGTGTGACAAACGCTTCATTATCAAGGTCCGTGAGCCACGCCTCATCCTCCAGCGCCTGCATCAGCGCATTGCCCTCTTTTTCGATGTAATCGAAATGGCAAAAACGCGTGTCATCCTGATAAATATCTACCGCGCGGATTTCTCCCGCCCAGTCAAACAGGTCCTGAAAGAGATGATAATGAATGGCACACAGGTGAGGTAATCCAGGCTGTTCAGGTCCCAGCGCCAGCGTTGCCGCACGCAGCGCGGTTAATTCCTTTTCGGCCTGCAACAGTGGCTGGCTTTCATGGATATCGAGCCGGTTGCGCAGCACCTCAAGACCAGGCCAGAAGTACGGGTCATGCTCGTCACCAAATTTATTACTCATAGCGCGCCCTTAGCGCGGCCACACGCGCCTCAACCTCGTCCTGGCTGAGTTCAATAAGTGGCACACTCAAACCTTCCAGCGCACTACTGGCCTGGAAATTACGGCTACGCTGCCGCTCCCAGAGCCGCGTCTTTTGTTTATCGGTGAGTTTTTTGCTCATGGCGGCCTCCACACAGCACAATGTTGCTCAAAGTATAAGCAGCAATGGCGAATCGTGCCGAAGCAAAGGGAGCTGGCGCGGGCAGGACGCCCGCGCAGGACTATCAGGGAAGCACTTTAGCAGAGAGAATAACTATCGGTTTTGAAGGTACGTTCTGGTACGGTCCGACATCATGGGTCGGCACCTGTGCAATCTTATCGGCCACATCCATACCTTTCACGACTTTCCCAAACACCGCGTAACCAAAGTCACGCTGGCCATGATCCAGAAACGCGTTATCCGCCACATTCAGGAAAAACTGGCTGGTCGCGCTGTCTTTATCCGCAGTGCGCGCCATAGAGATCGTGCCACGGGTATTACGCAGACCATTATCGGCCTCATTTTTGATCGGCGGATTGGTCGGCTTTTGCTGCATCTGTTCGTTAAAGCCACCGCCCTGCACCATAAAACCCGGGATTACACGGTGAAAAATGGTGTTGTTATAAAAACCACTGTTCACATAATCCACAAAATTTTTCACTGAAACCGGCGCTTTCTGGTTATCAAGCTCCAGTTCAATATTGCCCGCCGACGTGGTCAGCAAAACGCGGGGATCCCCCTTTGCCGCCAGAGCAGCAGGTGAGAGCGCGACAAGAGCAAACACGGCAGCAACAGCCGCCAGAGACGATTTCAGCATGTACAATTTCCTTAAACGATACCGAGCGAATCGATTGATTCTAAAGAGCACACTGCCAGCGCGCCACCCATTTACCTTTATTTACGCAAAATTAACGGGTTATTCCCTTCGCTTCACAAAGCCTTTCAGATAAACACCCAACCTTTGTCACAAATATTTTTCAATTTACTGCAATCCATTACGAAAACGTTTAAATAGATCACATAAATCACTAAGATTAGCGCCCAAAACGCGCGTTCGGCGCGTTAAACACTTTAGTAGCCTGAATGTTTCAGGCATTTAAAAAGCAAAAAACGCGTGGGTTTACACAGCGTTAGTACCCATTTGCAGCATCAATGGCGCACAAGGATAAGCCCGCAACGTATGCGGCCAGCGTGGCTGCAATTAACACCGACAGGTTACTCACAGGCTCCTTATGACAAACAGCAATCGTATCAGGCTCACCTGGCTAAGCTTCTTTTCCTACGCACTGACCGGGGCGCTGGTGATCGTCACCGGTATGGTGATGGGCAATATCGCCGACTATTTTGGCCTGCCTGTTTCCAGCATGAGCAACACCTTTACCTTTCTCAATGCGGGTATCCTCATTTCTATCTTCCTGAATGCCTGGCTGATGGAGATTGTGCCGCTAAAAACCCAGCTGCGCTTTGGTTTTGTGCTCATGGTGCTGGCACTGGCAGGTCTCATGCTCAGCCACAGCCTGGCGCTGTTCTCTGCCGCCATGTTTGTGCTTGGTGTGGTCAGCGGTATCACTATGTCTATCGGCACCTTCCTTATCACCCATCTGTATGAAGGACGCCAGCGAGGTTCACGGCTGCTGTTTACCGACTCGTTCTTCAGCATGGCTGGCATGATTTTTCCGATGGTGGCCGCGTTTCTCCTGGCGCGTAGCATTGAGTGGTACTGGGTGTATGTGTGCATAGGACTCGTGTACCTGGCAATCTTTATGCTGACCTTTGGCTGCCAGTTCCCGGTACTCGGCTATCGCGCACAGCCGCAAAACACCCCGCCGCCAGCGAAAGAAAAATGGGGCTTCGGCGTATTTTTCCTGTGCATCGCCGCACTGTGCTATATCCTCGGCCAGCTCGGCTTTATAGCCTGGGTGCCGGAATATGCTAAAGGCCTCGGTATGAACGTCACACAGCAGGGCCAGCTGGTGAGCAATTTCTGGATGTCGTACATGGTCGGCATGTGGGCATTCAGCGTCATTCTGCGCTTCTTCGATTTGCAACGCATTCTGACCGCGCTTGCAGGACTGGCGGCAGTCCTGATGTACTGCTTTAACACTGGCACAGCGGCGCACATGCCGTGGTTCATTCTGGCGCTCGGCTTCTTCTCCAGCGCCATCTATACCACCATCATCACGCTCGGCTCCCAGCAAACCCGCGTCGCCTCACCGAAGCTGGTTAACGTCGTACTGACCTGCGGCACCATAGGTACCATGCTGACCTTCGTTGTGACCGGCCCGATTGTTGCCCACAGCGGCCCACAGGCGGCACTGTTTACCGCCAACGGGTTATATGCGGTGGTATTTGTAATGTGCCTGTTGCTGGGGTTTGTCACTAAACATCGCCAGCACACCACAGAGACCGGTGTGCACGGCTAAAAGACCACGGTATCTGACGACAAAGCGATATTTCCGCTTTCTCGATTAAGCCGCAGGTAATATCAGCCCTTTATAGATAAAAACGCCCCTGAATCCACATGGATTCAGGGGCGTTTTGCTGTTTTTATCCTTAACAGCCAAACCGTTATCTTTTCATGGTCATTTTTTCTTCATTTTCGCCATTTTTGTAAATACAAGAATTATCCGGCACTTAGATAAAGTTCGACAAATCAACAATATAACACTTAAGAGGTATACAAAGGTGCAATTGATCCACATCAATAATCACCCTTGCTGAATCGTTAAGGTAGGCGGTAATAGAAAAGAAATCGAGGCAAAAATGAGCAAAGTCAGACTTGCAGTTATCGGAAACGGTATGGTCGGACACCGCTTTATCGAAGATCTGCTTGATAAAGCCGAACCAGGACAGTTCGAGATTACCGTCTTCTGTGAAGAGCCACGCATCGCCTACGACCGTGTTCACCTGTCATCTTATTTCTCCCATCACACTGCCGAAGAACTCACGTTAGTGCGCGAAGGGTTTTATGAGAAACACGGCGTACAGGTACTGGTGGGCGAGCGCGCCATCACCATTAACCGCCAGGAGAAGGTGATTCACTCCAGCGCCGGGCGCACCGTCTTTTACGACAAGCTGGTTATGGCAACTGGCTCCTATCCGTGGATCCCACCCATTAACGGCGCGGACACCCAGGATTGCTTCGTTTACCGCACCATTGAAGACCTCAATGCCATTGAAGCCTGCGCGCGTCGCAGCAAGCGTGGCGCAGTCGTTGGTGGTGGTCTGTTAGGGCTTGAAGCCGCAGGCGCCCTGAAAAACCTCGGCGTAGAAACCCACGTCGTGGAGTTCGCCCCAATGCTGATGGCCGAGCAACTCGACAGCATGGGCGGTGAACAGCTGTGTAAAAAAATTGAGCGCATGGGTGTGAAGGTGCATACCAGCAAAAATACCCGGCAAATCGTGCAGGAAGGGGAACAAGCCCGTAAAACCATGCACTTTGCCGACGGTAGCAAGCTGGAAGTTGACTTCATTGTGTTTTCAACCGGCATCCGCCCACGCGATAAGCTTGCAACCCAGTGCGGTCTCGCCACCGCGCAGCGCGGCGGTATCGTGATTAACGATAACTGCCAGACCTCTGATCCTGATATCTACGCCATCGGCGAATGTGCAAGCTGGCAAAACCGCATGTTTGGCCTGGTGGCACCGGGCTACAAAATGGCGCAGGTCACGGTCGATCATCTGCTTGGCAACAGCAATACGTTTGAAGGCGCGGATATGAGCGCCAAGCTCAAACTGCTGGGCGTGGATGTCGGCGGTATTGGTGACGCTCATGGCCGTACGCCGGGCTGTCGCAGCTACGTCTACCTTGATGAAAACAAAGAAGTCTACAAGCGTCTTATCGTCAGCGAAGACAATAAAACGCTGCTTGGTGCGGTACTGGTGGGCGACACCAGCGACTACGGCAACCTGCTGCAGCTGATGCTTAACGCCATTGAGCTACCGGAAAACCCTGACTCGTTGATTCTGCCGTCCCACGCGGGCAGCGGCAAACCCGCCATTGGCGTGGACAAACTGCCGGATAGCGCGCAGATTTGTTCCTGCTTTGATGTCACCAAAGGTGATCTGGTGGCCGCTATCAACAAAGGCTGCCACACCGTAGCGGCCCTTAAAGCCGAAACCAAAGCCGGTACCGGCTGTGGTGGGTGTATTCCGCTGGTCACCCAGGTGCTTAACGCCGAGCTGGCGAAACAGGGCATTGAAGTCAATAACCACCTGTGTGAGCACTTCGCGTTTTCGCGCCAGGAGCTGTATCACCTCATTCGCGTTGAAGGCATCAAGTCATTTGACGAGCTGCTCAGCAAATACGGCACCGGCTACGGCTGTGAAGTGTGTAAACCGACTGTTGGCTCGCTGCTGGCGTCCTGCTGGAACGAGTACGTGCTTAAGCCAGAAAACACGCCGTTGCAGGACACCAACGATAACTTCCTCGCGAACATCCAGAAAGACGGTACCTACTCGGTGATCCCGCGCTCTGCCGGTGGCGAAATCACGCCTGAAGGGCTGATGGAAGTTGGCCGCATTGCCCGCGAATTTAACCTCTATACCAAAATTACCGGCTCGCAGCGCATCGGTCTGTTTGGTGCGCAAAAAGATGACCTGCCGGAAATCTGGCGTCAGCTGATTGACGCAGGCTTTGAAACCGGCCACGCCTACGCTAAAGCACTGCGCATGGCGAAAACTTGCGTAGGAAGCACCTGGTGCCGTTACGGTGTGGGCGACAGCGTAGGGTTCGGTGTAGAGCTGGAAAACCGTTACAAGGGCATCCGCACGCCGCACAAGATGAAGTTTGGCGTCTCGGGCTGTACCCGCGAATGCGCAGAAGCGCAGGGCAAAGATGTCGGCGTTATCGCCACCGAGAAAGGCTGGAACCTGTACGTTTGCGGCAATGGCGGTATGAAACCGCGCCACGCAGACCTGCTGGCTGCCGACCTCGACCACGACACCCTGGTGCGCTACCTCGACCGCTTCATGATGTTCTACATCCGTACCGCCGATAAACTGCAGCGTACCTCGGTGTGGCTGGAGAACCTCGAGGGCGGTATTGAATACCTCAAAAGCGTCATTATCGACGACAAGCTCAACCTCAATGAGCACATGGAAGCGGAAATGGCGCGTCTGCGCGAGGCCGTTATCTGCGAATGGCAGGAAACCGTCAACACCCCGCAGGCACAGGTCCGCTTTAAGCATTTCATCAACAGCACCCAGCGCGATCCGAACGTCCAGGTCGTGGCAGAGCGCCAGCAGCATCGTCCGGCCACGCCATATGAGCGTATCCCGGTCACTCTTGTGGAGGAAAATGTATGAGCCAGTGGACTACCGTTTGCCCGCTAAACGACATCCTGCCTGCCACCGGGGTTTGCGCCCTGGTCGGCCAGCAACAGGTAGCCATTTTCCGCCCGCGCGCCGATGAGCAGGTCTACGCCATCAGCAATATCGATCCGTTCTTTGAAGCAAGCGTGCTCTCACGCGGCCTGATTGCTGAGCACCAGGGCGAGCTGTGGGTCGCAAGCCCGCTTAAAAAACAGCGCTTTCGCCTGCGCGATGGCCTGTGCATGGAAGATGAGACGCGCAGCGTGGCCCATTTTGAGGCCCGCGTGCAGGACGGACAGGTACAAATCAACGCCTGATTGTCATAGCGCCGTTTGCCTGACGGGAACGGCGCAACATTTTCGGGAGAAGCCTGCCCATAAAGGCTCCCCCATTATTTTCTTTTTATTTTACGTTTATTAATCCCGACGGTTCGGTGCGCGTTAACGCGCTGAACTCAGGGAGATTAAGGATAACCACAGATGTTCACCGACACTATCAACAAGTGTGCGGCGAATGCCGCACGCATCGCTCGCCTTAACAAAACCAATCCGTTCGCCTTCTGGCTTTCTTCTGCAATGGCAGGCGCCTACGTCGGGCTTGGCATTATTCTTATCTTCACCCTCGGCAACCTGCTCGACCCCTCGGTACGCCCGCTGGTGATGGGTGCCACTTTCGGCATCGCGCTCACCCTGGTCATTATCGCCGGCTCCGAGCTTTTTACCGGGCACACCATGTTCCTGACCTTCGGCATTAAAACCGGTGCGCTAACCCACGGCCAGATGTGGCGCATCCTGCCCCAGACCTGGCTTGGTAACCTGCTGGGTTCGGTCTTTGTCGCGCTGCTTTACTACTGGGGCGGCGGCAGTCTGCTGCCCGCTGACAACAGCCTGGTACACAGCGTCGCACTGGCAAAAACCACGCAGCCTGCAATGGTGCTGTTCTTTAAAGGCGTACTGTGCAACTGGCTGGTGTGCCTGGCTATCTGGATGGCAATCCGTAGCGAAGGTGCGGCGAAATTCATCGCTATCTGGTGGTGCCTGTTGGCCTTTATCGCCTCCGGTTATGAGCACTCTGTTGCCAACATGACGCTGTTTGCCCTGTCCTGGTTTGGTAACCATACAGAAGCCTACACGCTTGCCGGTATCGGCCATAACCTGCTGTGGGTGACGCTTGGCAACACGCTCTCTGGCGCCGTATTCATGGGTCTGGGTTACTGGTATGCTACTCCACGCGCCGAGCGCCCCTGTGAGAAGAGTGCCGACGTATCTGAACGCATCGCAAATTAATCGTGAGGAAATACCGTGGATCATCTGCCTATATTTTGCCAGTTACGTAACCGCACCTGCCTGCTGGTTGGCGGTGGCGATGTTGCGGAGCGCAAAGCGCGCCTTCTGCTGGAGGCAGGTGCACGGCTTATCGTTAATGCGCTCGACTTTTGCCCACAATTTGATGCCTGGGCGCAGTCGGGCAAGTTAACCCTGGTCCCGGGGGCGTTCGACGACGCCCTGCTCAACGACTGCTGGCTGGTAATTGCCGCAACCGATGACGATGCGGTTAACCAGCAGGTCAGCGACGCTGCCGAGGCGCGCCGTATTTTCTGTAACGTGGTGGATGCGCCAAAGCAGGCAAGTTTCATCATGCCCTCCATCATTGACCGTTCGCCGCTGATGGTGGCGATTTCTTCTGGCGGAACCTCACCGGTGCTCGCGCGCCTGCTGCGCGAAAAGCTGGAGTCCCTGTTGCCGTTACATCTCGGTCAGGTCGCGCATTACGCAGGGACATTGCGCCAGCGCGTAAAAAACACATTTGCGAGCATGGGCGAACGCCGCCGCTTCTGGGAAAAATTCTTCGTCAACGACCGTCTCGCGCAGTCGCTGGCAAATCAGGACAGTCGCGCCGTGGCGCACACCACCGAGTCGCTATTTAGCGAGCCGCTGGATAGTCGCGGCGAAGTAGTGCTGGTGGGCGCAGGGCCGGGTGATGCGGGTCTGCTGACGTTAAAAGGCCTACAGCAAATTCAGCAAGCCGACATCGTCGTTTATGACCGACTGGTGTCCGATGACATCATGAATCTGGTACGCCGCGATGCCGACCGCGTGTTTGTGGGTAAACGCGCGGGCTATCACTGCGTGCCGCAGGAAGAGATTAACCAAATTCTGCTGCGTGAAGCCCAGCGCGGTAAGCGCGTGGTACGCCTTAAAGGCGGCGACCCGTTTATCTTTGGGCGTGGCGGTGAAGAGCTGGAAGTTCTGTGCAATGCCGGTATCCCGTTCTCGGTGGTGCCCGGGATTACTGCCGCTTCTGGCTGCTCGGCTTATGCTGGTATCCCCCTTACCCATCGCGATTACGCGCAGAGCGTGCGCCTGGTCACCGGCCACCTGAAAGCCGGTGGGGATCTGCAATGGCAAAACCTGGCAGCAGAAGACCAGACGCTGGTGTTTTACATGGGACTCAATCAGGCCGACACTATTCAGCAAAACCTGATTGCGCACGGTATGTCGCCGGATATGCCGGTCGCCCTGGTGGAAAACGGCACCGCTATCAATCAGCGTGTTGTGGATGGCCCCCTCTCACAGTTGGGCGAACTGGCACACCAGGTGCAAAGTCCAGGCCTGATTATTGTGGGCCACGTTGTGGCGCTACGCGAAAAGCTAAACTGGTTTTCCAACCACTAACTTTTTTCCTGTCTCCCCTCCTGCCCTCTGCTGATTCAGCCAACAGGCACTTTCCGGAATCTAACGGATAAGTGCCTTTATTTGCTCTGCCTTAGTTTCTTTATTTTCCGCGCTCAGTTGACACAGACTCCCCCAACTAAGCACCGATAATTCCTGGATCAACACACCATTCATTTATCATTTTTTTACTATTTAACTCATTAGCAACCCTTGACAAAAATCCGGGATCCCATAAACTAAAACAACTGTATATAAATACAGTTGTGTTGGGAAATTCAAAAAGGATTGTATATGGAAATCATTAAAAACAAACCCACGGGCAGCTATTACTCTGATTATGAAAACTGGTCAAAACAGATTAGCGGCACGCACATTCAAACCTATTCACCAAAAACCGTAGCCGAGCTGCTTAATATCGTTAACTGGGCGTGGCAAAACAATTATCAGGTGCGCGTATCCGGCCAGCAACATAACTGGTCGCCGCTGACTATTGCGAATGGAAACAATAATAGTCAGATTATTTTCATCGACATGTCGAAATATCTCAAAAATGTCACTATTACCAAAACCGGTGACAGTGGCACATTCACTGCACAAACCGGCATATTAATGGAAGACTTATTTGCGGCACTGGAGAAAAAAACGCTCGGTTATTATGCCCACCCGGCACCGGGTGATTTAACTCTCGGCGGTGTTCTGGCAATTAACGGTCACGGCACCTGTGTGCCGGCTAAAAATGAAAAACTCACTGAAAAAGGCACCTGGGGTACCATCAGTAATAATATTATCTCGCTTAGCGCCATTGTCTGGGACAGTGCTGCAGAATGTTATACGACCAAAACCTTCCAGCGTAACGATCCTGAAATTGCGCCATTCCTCGCCTGCCTCGGGCGTACCATTATTTATGAAGTGACCATGCAGGTGCCCAGAAACAAACGTCTGCGTTGCCAGAGCTTTGTCGACATTCCGGCGAGCGAACTGTTTGCGCCAAAAGCACAAACCGGCCTGCGTACCTTCAGCCACTATCTTGATCAATGTGGTAAAGCTGAAGCTATCTGGTTTCCGTTTACCGACAAACCGTGGATGAAAATCTGGACGGAAACGCCATCTTATCCCATCGTCTCAAAACCGGTGCATAGCCCATATAACTACCCGTTCTCTGACCGCGTACCGGTACAAATCTCCGATCTTATCAAGCTCATCAATAACGGTTACCCGGAAAAAACCCCGGCAATGGGCAGCCTGCAAATGAGTCTGGTTAAAACCGGTCTGGGCGCCACCATCTCAGGCGATCTGTGGGGCTGGAGTAAGGACGTGCTGCTGTACGTGAAGCCTGACACGCTGCGCGTGACGGCTAACGGTTACGCTATCATCACCAAACGTGACAACATCCAGCCTGTGCTGCATGACTTTGTGACGAAATACGAGGAGATGGTCGAGAAATACCAGAAACTCAACTCATGGCCAATGAATGGCCCCATTGAAGTGCGCGTAACAGGGCTGGATAAGCCTGAAGACTCCATCGTCAGCGGCGCGGTCGCCCCGGCGCTGTCTGCGGTACGTCCGGTTGACGAACACCCGGAATGGGATGTGGCAATCTGGCTGGATATCCTCTCAATGCCAGACACGCCCGATGCAAACAAGTTCTATAACGAAATGGAACAGTGGATTTTCTCCCACTTTAGCGGTGACTACGCACTAACGCGCGTTGAGTGGAGCAAAGGTTGGGGTTATACCGACGATGCGGCATGGGAAAATAATGATGTATTAACGAATATTGTCCCTGGCAGCTATAAAGACTGGAATACCTCTATGGCGATTTTAAATAAATACGATCCACACCAGGTATTTACTTCTCCCTTTATGAGAAAACTGCTCAAACAAAAATAAATAACAACAGAAAAACCACCCTGGTACCAGGGTGGTTGCTTCGTGGAATTAACCGCCCCACTCATGCTCAAAATGATAGGTAATATTACTCTGGTCGCCGCCAAGTAACGAGCCGATACCGCCGACTGTTTTAAATAAAGCATAACCCAGAGAATCTGCTGCATAATGAATACTGCCCAGACCAACAAAGTCAAAAGCCTTACCTACTGATGATACGGTCGAGGTATTCAAAAAGTCGTTTGCCAGTTTAACAACATCAATCACCACGGCGCCTAAAATACCACCAGAAACCACTTCTACTTCATTTGACGTTAACTCTCTCATTATCATCTCCATTTGATATAACGTGCATGGTAAGTCCAGATATGTCATTACAAGACACACGTATATTTAATAAAATAAAACAA
>CBIFVZ010000034.1:0-37198 GCA_966185765.1 uncultured Enterobacteriaceae bacterium
ACTGGCTGGCTTCGCTACCGTAGCGCAGGCCGCTCCGAAAGATAATACCTGGTACGCAGGTGCTAAACTGGGCTGGTCTCAGTACCACGACACTGGCTTCTATGGCAATGGTTATGACCGTGGCATCGGTAACGGTTCTACTCACGAAAGCCAGCTGGGCGCAGGTGCTTTCGGTGGCTACCAGGTTAACCCGTATGTTGGTTTCGAACTGGGTTACGACTGGCTGGGCCGCATGGAATACACCGGTAACACTGAAAACGGTGCTTTCAAAGCACAGGGCATTCAGGCTACCGCTAAACTGAGCTACCCGATCCTGGACGATCTGGACATCTACACCCGTCTGGGTGGTATGGTATGGCGTGCAGACGCTACCGCTAAAAACGTAAACGGTGACCGTCTGAAAGATCACGACACCGGCGTTTCTCCGCTGTACGCAGCTGGCTTAGAGTGGGCTGTAACTAAAGACGTTGCTACCCGTCTGGAATACCAGTGGATCAACAACATCGGTGATGCACACACCGTTGGTACCCGTCCGGACAACGGCATGCTGAGCCTGGGTGTTTCTTACCGTTTCGGTCAGGACGCTCCGGCACCGGTAGTTGCTCCGGTTCCGGCTCCGCCTCCGGAAGTACAGACCAAGCACTTCACTCTGAAGTCTGACGTTCTGTTCAACTTCAACAAAGCGACCCTGAAGCCGGAAGGCCAGCAGGCGCTGGATCAGATGTACACCCAGCTGAGCAACCTGGATCCGAAAGACGGTTCCGTCGTTGTTCTGGGCTTCACTGACCGCATCGGTTCCGACGCTTACAACCAGAAGCTGTCTGAGAAACGTGCTCAGTCTGTTGTTGACTACCTGATCTCTAAAGGCATCCCGTCTAACAAGATCTCTGCACGTGGCATGGGTGAATCTAACCCGGTTACCGGCAGCACTTGTGACAACGTGAAAGCTCGCGCAGCTCTGATCGACTGCCTGGCTCCGGATCGTCGCGTAGAAATCGAAGTTAAAGGCATCAAAGACGTTGTAACTCAGCCGCAGGCTTAAGTTATAAACTGATGCAAAAAACCCCGCTCCGGCGGGGTTTTTTATTGTCTCTGACGCGGTATATCAGGCTGGGCACATGCAGGTTTTCCGATGTTGTTCGCACTATCGCTGTTAGCGCAATCGCATTATCCTGATATTCAACCGTGGATAAATGAAAGCAAATAACACATCACTTCTGCTACCTGGCATGCGTGGGCAACCTGAACGCCCTATTTTTTCTTAAGCAATGCCTGTAAGTCCTCTTTGAGGGTAGACATCTGCGAGGCGTATTGCTCCTTGCGTTCTGCATCTTCAATAAGCTGCACAATCGTGTCAGACAGCGTAATACCCCGCCGTTGAGCAAGTGCTGCCAGGCGCTGCCACACCAGAAACTCAAGATCGATAGATTTCTTACGCGTATGCTGATGCTCAGCGTTGAAATGGCGTTTGCGGCGTGCCCGAATCGTCTGCTTCATGCGATTAGCAAGCGCCGGGTTCATATGTTTCTCAATCCAGCCGTGAACCTGGACGGGTCTGTTTTCCATACCCAGAAGGATGTCCACCGCCTCCTTTGCCGCACTGGCCTCAAGATAACGGGTAACAGGCTCTCCTTCCCGGTGTTTTTTCACCAGATATTTCCATTTCCAGCCGCTTTCGAGATTTTCCAGTTGCTGATATTTCATGCTGATCTCAGGGTGACCGTGTAACTCTTTCAGGATAACAGTTTTTCAGCGCTTTGCTGAGAGGAAATCATGGTGTGAGGCGGCGCCTAAAATGAGGCACAGCAGGCGCTTATCCGTGTGAAGCGCACGCGTATCCTGTATAATCGCGCCTTTAGCCTTCAACCAAACGCAGAAGACTTTGACAATAAATCGACTCCCCTGGCAAGCCCTGGTGCCTGAAACGCACACGCTTCAGACGCTGGTGACGCAGCCCACTTCATCTGATACAGATCTCTTCCAGCGCCTCCAGGTCCGGCTCTGCTATGGCCTGGCGCAGCTTTTAACGCCTTTCAGCCCGTCTGATTTCATGCTGGTAAAAAGCCCGGCGACACCGGGTTATCTGTCATTGCTTGGCACAACGGTCAATGAAATGATGCCACCAGCAGGCACACTGCACGGTGGTCTGTACCTGACGGAAAACGGCCGCGTAACGCTGCAACCTGCGACCTCTGCACAAGACAACTTCGCCGCACAGGGTGAAACCATCGTGGCTGACTGGGTCGAACATGAGCAGTTATTCGGCAGTGTACGCCGCTATGGTGATGAGATTGAACTACAGCCCGGCCTGGTACACCGTGCTAACGGTGGCGTGCTGGTACTGTCGCTACGTAGCGTACTGCTGCAACCTCTGCTGTGGTTACGTTTGCGCCAGATGGTTAGTCAGAAACGCTTTGACTGGCTCCCGGCAGATGAAGCGCACCCGTTACCTGTCAACGTACCGTCTTTGCCGCTGAACCTTAAAGTTGTCCTGTGCGGTGACCGCGACGCCCTGGCTGAGTTTCAGGAAACGGAGCCAGAGCTGGCTGAGTTCGCCATCTACAGTGAATACGAAGAAAACCTGCAAGTGGATGAACCGGAACAACTTCTGGCCTGGTGTCACTGGGTGCAAAACGTAGCCCGGGCGCATAATCTGCCCTGCCCCGAAGCCGATGCCTGGACGCCGATGATACGTGAAGCAGCACGCTACACCGGCGACAAAGAAACACTACCGCTGTGCCCGGACTGGCTGATGCGCCAGTTGCGAGAAGTCGCCGCGCTGTGCGAAAAAACATTCACTGGCGCACAGTTCTCAGAGATGCTGGAACAGCGTGCGTGGCGTGAAGGTTTCCTTGCCGAGCGTATGCAGGATGAAATCCTGCTCGATCAAATTCTCATTGAGACGGATGGAGAGCAGGAAGGCCAGGTTAATGCCCTGTCGGTGATTGAATTCCCGGGTCATCCACGTGCCTTTGGTGAGCCATCTCGCATCAGTTGTGTCGTACACTTCGGCGACGGCGAATTTATGGATATTGAGCGCAAAGCAGAGCTTGGCGGCAATATTCATGCAAAGGGCATGATGATCATGCAGGCATTCCTGATGTCAGAGCTGGAGCTTGATCAGCAATTGCCCTTCTCGGCCTCGCTGACCTTTGAACAGTCTTACAGCGAAGTTGATGGTGACAGTGCTTCTGCTGCTGAGCTATGCGCCCTCATCAGCGCCCTGTCTGGCGCCCCCATCAACCAAAGCATTGCGATAACAGGCTCAGTCGATCAGTTTGGACGTATCCAGCCTGTCGGCGGCCTTAATGAAAAAATAGAAGGTTTCTTTCGCATCTGCGAACAGCGTGAACTCACTGGTAAACAGGGCGTGATTATCCCTGCGGCTAACGTGCGTCATCTGTCCTTGCATCAGGACGTGCTGGATGCAGTTGAACAAGGAGCTTTCATCATCTGGTCGGTGGAGCATGCGGTTGAAGCGATTACACTTCTGACTGCTCAACCCTGGGATGGCACGGGAGAAAATACGCTTTTACAGATTATTCAGGAGCGTATCGCCCAGGCCAGTCAGCAGGAGCCTCGCCACCGTTATCCCTGGCCGTTACGCTGGCTCAACTGGTTCAACCACAACTGATCGGACTTGTTCAGCGTACACGTGTTAGCTAATCTGCGTCCTTCACTGGAATAAGGCTTACCTCAGAAATGGTTGATAAACGCGAATCCTATACAAAAGAAGACCTTCTTGCCTCCGGACGTGGCGAATTATTTGGCGCTGAAGGCCCGCAGCTGCCGGCACCCAACATGCTCATGATGGACCGCGTAGTAAAAATGACCGAAACTGGCGGCAACTTCGATAAAGGCTATGTTGAAGCCGAGCTGGATATTAATCCGGACCTCTGGTTCTTTGGTTGCCATTTTATCGGCGACCCGGTCATGCCAGGCTGTCTGGGACTGGACGCCATGTGGCAGCTGGTGGGTTTTTACCTTGGCTGGCTCGGCGGTGAAGGTAAAGGCCGTGCGCTGGGCGTGGGTGAAGTGAAGTTCACCGGCCAGGTATTGCCGAGCGCCAAAATCGTCACTTACCGTATTCACTTTAAGCGCATTGTAAACCGCCGCCTGATTATGGGCCTGGCCGATGGCGAGGTACTGGTTGATGGGCGCGTGATTTATACCGCAACCGATTTGAAAGTGGGTCTGTTCAAAGACACCTCAGCGTTCTGATTTCCCGCTCTCATTCCCAAAAGGCGAAACCTCCGCAATGCGGAGGTTTCTTTTTTAAAGAGACACAGTCAGGCAATGACTGCCCTGTCCTCCATGGCAGCTCGCCAGCCTCCCAGCCAGTATGACCGCTGATTCAGTGCCTGATACGGACACATTTCTTTGGAACGACCGGCAATGCCAGCCTGATAACCACGTTGATGGGCCCGATCCAGACGGTCTCGTTTTTGTCTCTTCATGCCTCGTTTCCCTCATTTTTGATCTGTGGAAAAAGAAAACAGTGGCTATAAAACGCGCAGCCACATATTACGAATACCCTGATTAGACAGAGCCGTCAATGCGCAAATTTCGCGCCAGATTGACACTTTTTAAGCATTTCGGTCATCTTTTTGCAAAATGAGTGTCATATTAGGCGATTAGAATAATGAAAAAGCCGCGTGTATCTTCATCGATACACGCGGCTTTTTTATTTTTACCAAACCGTCAGGTCAGGGTAATAGCGAAATCTGGCTGCTTAAACCTTGCGATGCCTGCTGCCAGGCCTGCGCCAGTGTCTGCACCATCGCATCATAACCATCCTGCTGCTGCTTTAGCTCAATCCAGAATGGACGCTTGCTTATTTGCCCCTGGTAATTGAGCAGCCATTCACCACTGACAATCACACGCCCGTCATAGCGCCCATGAAAACCCGTGACGTTGGCGCTGACCACATTCTGCGTACTGCCTAAAGGCTGTGAGGATACCACCCAACCCGGCAACTCGGCGCTCAGATTTGCCACCAGCGTATTACGCAACTGCTGGTCCAGCGGACTGGCCCACAGATTGCTGGTGGCTATCACATACTGGACATCCGTCGTCTGATACGCCACCCCGTTGCCCGCAAGGAAATCAGGTACAGTGACCTGATCAACCCACAACTGATGCGTTCCACTCTGCACCTGGTTTTGCACCACCGGCTGTGACACCACCGGCAGCTGATAGTACGTTTTACCGTCATCGCTGCTGCTACAGGCGCTCAGCGCAACAGCCATTACAAGTGCTAGCCACTTTTTCATTCTTTCGCCCTCTTCGGCTGGGGATCTTTTTTGTCCTTCGCTTCAAACACCAGCGCATTGCTCTTATCGTTGAGCGTGCGCAACACAGGCTGTAGCTCACGTAACACCTGATCAAGACGCTGCATATCGGCCACCATCTTGTTATAGGCCGCAGAGCCTGGCTGGAAGCCCTTCATACTGCGATTGAGTTCCAGCAACGTCTGTTGCATATCTTCTGGCAGCTTCTGCATCGACGCACTGCCGGTAATCTTATTGAGATTATCCAGCGTTTTTTGCAGTTCACGCATCGTCCGCTGGCTTTCGTTAAGCGTGTTAGTTGCCTGATTAATCATCGGATTGAGCGGCAGATTATTAATCTTATCCAGCGTATCCATTAGCTTCTGCTGAATTTGCGCAAGACCACCAGACACGGTTGGGATAACCGGATAACCACCGAAGCTACGCATATCTTTGATTTGCGGCGCTTTAGGATAGAAATCGAGATCCACGTACAGCGCACCGGTGACGATATTGCCGGTTTTTAGCGAGCCACGCAGGCCACTTTTGAGCAATTCATTCAGATGCCCCTCAATGTCAGGGTCATTACCAAGCTGATTCTCTATACGCTCTGGCTCAATACGAATCAGCACCGGAATACGGTAATCGGTGTTGAGTTTCTGGTTCATGCCCGGCACTGAGAATGGCACCTGTGAAACCGTCCCCAGGCGGATACCACGGAACTCGACCGGCGCGCCCGGCTGCAGGCCGCGAATGGAGTCCTTAAAGAACATCAGATAATCGATACGGCGCGTAAACAGCGAGTCCTGCGTGCTGCGTTTATCGTCATAGAGCTTAAATTCGGTCTGATTAGCAACCGGCTCGCCAAGCGACGTGCCTTCAGGGACATCAAAGCTCACACCGCCGCTAAACAACGTTGTCAGTGAGCCCATCTCAACGCGCATTCCCGAGGACGACATATCCACGGCAATCCCGCTGTCTTTCCAGAAACGTACATTACTGGTGACCAGCCTGTCGTTCGGCGCACTGATAAACAACTGATACTGCATGCTACGTTTGCTGGCATCAAAGTTGCTGGTTTCTACCGAACCCACGCGATAACCGCGAAACAGCACCGGATCGCCTGCTGAGAGCTGCCCTGCTTTGTCGCTGTCGAGTATAATGCGAATCCCTTTTGCATCCGGCGAGGCCAGCGGGGGAGAGTCCAGCAGTTCATAGCTTTCCGGCTGGTTGCCTTTAGTGCCTGGCTGAAGCTCAATATAGGCACCTGACAATAGCGTACCTAGCCCCGTCACGCCTTCGCGCCCAATTTGCGGCTTCACCACCCAGAACACCGAGTCTTTGTGCAGCAGCTTTTCCATGCCTGCATTAAGGCGTGCTTTAATTTCAACATGATGCAAATCATCCGATAGCACCGCGCTTTCCACCACGCCCACGTCCACACTGCGGCTTTTAATCGCCGTTTTCCCGCCCACGATACCTTCCGCATTGGTGGTAATCAGCGTGACCTCCGGCCCCTGATGGCTGTAATGATAAAACAAGATCCACGCACCAATCAGCGCAGTAATAATCGGGAAAATCCAGACCGGCGACCAACTTTTGACCTTACGCACCTGCGCTTCCCCGTGGTTATTTTCCATGCTCAGTTGACTCCTCATGGTTTGATTCTGGCGCCCTGTCCCACGACAAGCGCGGGTCAAACATCATGGCGGCAAACATTGTCACAATCACCACCAGAGCGAACATCAGCGCTCCCATAGCGGGATAGATATTCATCAATGCTCCCATGCGCACCAGCGCCGAGAGTACCGCAATAACAAATACGTCAATCATCGACCAGCGGCCAACGAACTCAACAACTTCATAAATTTTGTGCATCCGCTCGCTGTCGCGCCTGCCATAGCCTTTGGCATCCAGGCACAGCCAGCCGATAGCAATCATTTTCAACGTTGGCACCATAATACTGGCGATAAAAATGACCATTGCCACCGGGTAAGAGCCTTCGCTCCACAACAGCACCACACCAGCGAGAATGGTGGAAGGCATCTTGTCACCCAGCAGATCGGTTATCATGATGGGCAACAGGTTGGCAGGCAGATAGAGAATGACGGAGGTTATCAGCAGCGCTACGGTCCACTGTAAGCTGTTGTGACGGCGCACGTGCCCCCTGACGTGGCAACGCGGGCAAATCGGCTGCGTGGCCGGCACAATCGCCGTGCAGCAGGCGCAGGAGCGTAACCCCTGATGAATGCCGGTGGTGCCCACTTTCAACGGCTGCGCCAGCGCTGGCATCGGAGCAATGTCATCCCACAGCCAGCGGCGGTCCACACACTGAAAGGCGCGTAGCTGTAACAGGCAAAACAGACACCAGGGCAGAAAGCTTGGCCCAATACCGATATCACCGTAGGCCATAAGCTTCACAAAGCTTACCAGCACGCCAGCCAGGAAAATCTCCGCCATGCCCCAGGTTTTGAGCTGGAACAACACCCGAGCGAGCACGCGCGCCAGCCGCAAATCCATACGCACGCGGTTTACCAGCAGCAGAATACTGACCAGACAAAATGCAGGAACCAGTTGCACAAACAGCAGAAAGAAGGTGCCCAGGCTGGCGTAATCCTCGGAGAACATCACCCCAGGAATAGCCTGTAGCGTGATCTCGCTGGTGACACCCGCCACTTTCATACTGATAAACGGGAATAAATTGGCGAGAAGCAGCATGAACAGCGCCGCCAGCGCATAGGCGGTGGGACGCTGGCGCGGTGCGCGCCATTGCGTCGTGAGCGTCGTACCACAGCGCGGACAGCAGGCTTTCTCACCCGCCGCCAACGGTGGCAATGCCACCAGCAAATCGCACTGCGGGCATAAAATATGCTTTGATGCGTGGTGCTGTTCACACATGCTGCGCCTCTCCGTTATGCGCCGTTTTTCAGCGACTCAAGATATTCCCAGCGTTCAAAAGCACTTTCAAGCGCCTGCTCAGCGTCGGCAAGGCTCGAAAGCACCTTTTGCGTCGTTTCATGAGGCTGATTAAAGAAGTCCGCATCGCTGACCTGGGCCTGTAACGTTTCCAGCGCGGCTTCCAGCGCTTCTAACTTCTGCGGCAAGGCCTCCAGCTCACGCTGTAGGTTATAGCTCAACTTCGCAGCCGGGGCGCTACGCTTTGGTTCATCCGCTTTTATTTCTGGCTTTTTCTCTTGCGTTTTAGGCGCCACACTCTGGCGCAGCGGCTGAACATGAGCCTGCTGGTCGCGTGCGTCGTGATAGCCGCCCACATACTGGCCAATACGACCGTCGCCTTCAAAAATCCAGCATTCGGTAACAGTATTGTCCACAAACTGCCTGTCGTGACTCACCAGCAACACAGTACCCTGATAGCTTTCAATCAGCTCTTCAAGCAGCTCAAGCGTTTCCACATCAAGGTCGTTGGTCGGTTCGTCGAGAATAAGCAGGTTGCTGGGCTTGAGGAACAGGCGTGCCAGCAGCAGGCGGTTACGTTCGCCGCCGGAAAGCGCTCGCACCGGCGTCATGGCACGTTTGGGATGGAACAAGAAGTCCTGCAAATAGCCAAGCACATGGCGCGGCTTGCCGTTCACCATCACTTCCTGCTTGCCTTCTGCAAGGTTGTCCATCACCGTGCGATCCGGGTCCAGCGCCGCCCGGTGCTGGTCAAAATAGGCTACCTCAAGTTTGGTGCCAATGTGCACGCGACCGCTGTCTGGCTTTAAATCACCCAGCATCAGGCGCAGCAGCGTGGTTTTACCGCAACCATTAGGGCCAACCAGCGCGATTTTGTCACCGCGCTGCACCTGGGCGCTAAAGCCTTTCACCAGCGGGCGCTCGCCGAGCGCATAGCTGACGTCTTCAAGCTCAAAGACAATTTTGCCCGAGCGACTGGCTTCGCCGACCTGCATTTGCGCAGTGCCCATCACTTCACGGCGTTCGTTACGCTCTCGGCGCATGGCCTTAAGAGCACGCACGCGGCCTTCGTTACGGGTACGACGAGCCTTGATGCCCTGGCGAATCCACACCTCTTCCTGTGCGAGCTTACGGTCAAACTCCGCGTTTTGCAGTTCTTCCACCCGCAGCGCTTCTTCTTTGTCCACCAGATAGCGGTCATAATCGCCAGGGTAAGACACCAGCTTGCCGCGATCGAGGTCAACAATGCGCGTTGCCATATTGCGAATAAATGAACGGTCGTGAGAGATAAACACAATCGTGCCGCCAAACGACTTCAGGAACCCTTCCAGCCAGTCGATAGTTTCGATATCAAGGTGGTTTGTGGGTTCATCAAGCAGCAACACGCGCGGGGAGCTGACCAGCGCACGCCCGAGTGCAGCCTTACGCAACCAGCCACCGGAGAGCGATGACAGCGGCGCGTCGGCACTCAGTCCAAGCTGCGCCAGCACTTCACTAATACGGCTTTCCAGCTGCCACAGCCCCTGGTGCTCCAGGGTCTCCTGGATTTTTGCCAGCGCGTTGAGGTTTTTCTCACTCGGGTCGTTCATTACCTTCTGTGAGAGCTGATGATACGTTTTCAGGTGCTCGGCCTGCTCTTCCACACCTTCGGCCACAAAGTCATAAACGCTACCCGCTACATTGCGCGGCGGGTCCTGTTGCAGGCGCGCCACAATCAAATCCTGCTCGTAGATGATTTTGCCATCATCAAGCGGTAGTTCACGGTTGAGGATTTTCATCAGGGTCGATTTACCGGCCCCGTTGCGGCCCACCAGACACACGCGTTCGTTGTCTTCAATGTGAAGTTCCGCGTTATCGAGAAGCGGCGCATCGCTAAACGACAGCCAGGCGCCATGCATACTGATTAAAGACATACTTTTATTCCTTCCCGGCGTGGGTAATGAGCCAGCAGTTGTGGATCTGACGGTTGCGGGCAAAGTCCTGAGACAGGGTTTTCTGGGTGATTTCCCGCGCAATCAGCCCAAGCCTGGTCAGCTCGTCGAGATCCATGCGAAACCCACGCTTATTATTGGAAAACATAATGGTGCCACCGGCGCGCAGCAGGCGCTTGAGGTCGCGCATCAGCTGGATATGATCGCGCTGCACGTCGAACTCGGCCTCCATACGTTTGGAGTTGGAGAACGTCGGCGGGTCGATAAAGATCAGATCGAATTTTTCGTCACTGTCGCGCAGCCAACTCAGGCAATCGGCCTGAATCAGGCGATGGGCGCGACCGCTCAGGCCATTGAGGCGCAGGTTGCGCTCGGCCCACTCCAGATAGGTGCGTGACATATCCACCGTGGTGGTGGAGCGTGCCCCGCCAAGACCCGCGTGTACGCTGGCACTGCCGGTGTAGGAGAACAGGTTCAGGAAGTCTTTGCCTTTGCTCATTTCACCGAGCATACGGCGCGCGATGCGGTGGTCGAGGAACAGGCCGGTATCGAGATAATCGGTGAGGTTAACCCACAGGCGTGCGTTGTATTCGCGCACTTCCATGAAATCCCCTTTCTCGGCCATCTTCTGATACTGATTTTTACCCTTCTGGCGCTCACGGGTTTTCAGCACCAGCTTGTTGGTGGCACAGCCCAGCACTGACAGCGTTGCGGCAATCACGTCAAAGAGGCGCTGGCGCGCTTTTTGCGGGTCAACGCTTTTCGGCGGCGCGTATTCCTGAATCACCACCCAGTCGGCATAGCGATCCACCGCGACGTTGTACTCGGGTAAATCGGCATCATACAGGCGGTAGCATTCGATGCCTTCCTGACGCGCCCATTTCTCAAGCTTCTTCTGGTTCTTGCGCAGACGGTTGGCAAAATCGGCGGCAATCTCTACCGGCTGGGCACCGGCCGGGTTTTCGGCCAGGCGATAGTTCTTCTGTACACAGTCGAGTGGGCCATTTTTGGCTTTAAACTGACGCTCAGCACGCAGTTGCAGGCAGCTTAATAGCTCCGGCGAGGCGCTGAATAGTGAGAGGTTCCAGCCGCCAAATTTGGCCTTCATAATACGCCCGAGCAGGCTGTGCAGCGCAATCAGCGCCGGTTCACTCTCAAGGCGCTCGCCATAGGGCGGGTTGCTGATAACGGTGCCGTGTGGCCCTTGCGGCTGCGGATTGTCCAGCTGGGCCACGTCGCGCACATCAAAACGAATCACATCCGCCAGTCCCGCCCGACGGGCGTTCACCCGCGCAATCTCCACCACGCGTGCGTCACTGTCGGAGCCGTAAAAACGTGAGCCATAGTCAGACAGACCGCGGCGAGCGCGTACGCTGGCTTCCGCTGCCACTTCTTTCCACAGCGCTTCATCGTGATTCAGCCATCCCTGGAACCCCCAACGGGTGCGGTGCAAACCCGGAGCACGGTCCGTTGCCAGCATCGCTGCCTCAATCAACAGCGTACCGGAGCCGCACATCGGGTCCAGTAAAGGGGTGCCTGGCTGCCAGCCTGAGCGCAGGACAATGGCCGCAGCCAGATTTTCTTTGAGCGGTGCCGCGCCGGTGCGGTCACGATAGCCACGCTGGTGTAAGCCTTCACCGCTCAAATCCAGCGCAATGCTGGCAACGTCTTTGTTGAGCCATACATTAATGCGCAGATCCGGTGCTTCCTTGTCAACATTCGGACGTGCCAGGTTTTTACGGGTGAAGGAATCGACAATCGCGTCTTTCACCTTCAGCGCGCCGTACTGGCTGTTGCGGATTTCTTCATTAACACCGCTAAAGTGCACAGAGAACGTGGCACCCGGTGCCAGGATTGACGGCCAGTCCAGCGCCTGCACACCCAGATACAAATCAAGATCGCTAAATACGTTGCACTCGCTCAGCGGCAACAGAATGCGCGAGGCCAGCCGGCTCCACATCAGACTCTGATACAGCAGACGCGTGTCGCCCTGGAAATGTACCCCACCCTGGACAACCTGGCAGTCCCGGGCGCCCAGGTTTTCAAGTTCGCTTTTAAGCAGCTCTTCGAGCCCGCGCGCCGTGCTGGCAAACAGAGAATTCATAATGTCACTTACTGATAAGGAAAATTGTCGCGCATTATAGCTAATCCGGGGCGCATGTCATAAAGTTGGCCTTTATTTCTTGCCTGCGGAGGGCGCGTGCTTTCTCTTTCCCGGTTGTACATTCATCCCGTTAAGTCAATGCGCGGCCTGCGCATTTCCCATGCCAGAGCCGGTGTCAGTGGTCTGAATTTCGATCGCATTTTTATGCTGACGGAAACCGACGGCACCTTTATTACTGCCCGCCAACATCCGCAGATAGTGCTGTTTACCCCGGTCATGCAGGAAGACGGCCTGTGGCTGCGCGCGCCGGATGGCAGCGAGGCCAGCGTGCGCTTTGCCGATTTCTCTGCTACCGACGCGCCAACCGAAGTCTGGGGAAACCATTTCACCGCCCATGTGGCACCGCCTGCCATTAACCAATGGCTGAGCCGTTTTTTTAAGCGCGACGTGCAGCTGCGCTGGGTTGGGCCCACGCTTAGCCGGCGCGTGAAAGCGCATGACGATGTACCACTCGGTTTTGCTGACGGCTTCCCTTACCTGCTCACCAGCGAGTCTTCACTGCGTGACCTGCAAAAACGCTGCCCGGCAGGTGTGCGCATGGAGCAGTTTCGCCCAAATCTGGTCGTCACGGGTGCAGAGCCCTGGGAGGAAGACCGCTGGCGCGTGGTACGCATTGGCAGCGTAATTTTTGACGTAGTAAAACCCTGTACCCGCTGCGTACTCACCACCGTCAACCCTGAACTGGGGAGTAAACATGGCGCTGGCGAGCCGCTGGCAACGCTTGGGCGCTTTCGCGCCTCTGAAGACGGTAACGTCAATTTTGGGCAAAACCTAGTTGCCCGTAATAGTGGGCTGGTGCGTGTAGGTGATGAGTTCGAGGTGCTTGAAACCGGTAATGCCCCCGTATACGGCGCAAGCCTCATTGAGGAGACGCGCGCCCCCGTGTCCGAACCTGGCGCACAGGTTAGCCTGCAATGGAACAACCAGCAGTTCCTGGGGAACAACCAGCAACCGCTGCTGGAACAGCTTGAAAATCAGGGGATACGCGTACCGTGGTCATGCCGCGCCGGGGTATGCGGCTGCTGTCGCATTCGGCTACTGGAAGGTGATGTGAAGGCATTAAAGAAAAGTGCCGTCGCTGAGGACGGTACGATTTTGTGCTGCAGCTGTATCCCTGCGGGGCCGCTGCGGCTTAGCGAATGTTAAACCGCCTCGCGCTCGAATACCTGCTGTACCGGCATCGGGCGCAGCCTGTCATTCATGACTTTAATGGCATCGCCAAGCTGCATTGTGCGCCCGGCAAGGCACAGCGCTGGTTGCGCAAGCAAACATAACGACGCGCTCTCACCAGCCTCGGCCACCAGCAGATTTACCTGCTGTTCGTCATCACTGAGCCAGACGCTGACGGCGTCACCCGCTGCAGGCTGCCAGCTATCACCATGAGAGATAAAGTGCCAGCTTTTCGGCATTTGAGGCTTAAGAAAACGGATGGAAACCAGTGCATTAAGCACCAGTTCAGCCCGCTGCTCGTGGCTTAATTCAAGCTCACGCGCGCGCTCATCAAAGGAGAAATAAAGTGCAGCATCATCGACACAAAATCCACTGTGGTTAAAGGCATCCGGGGTCAACATTTTGCCGGAAAAACGTGAACGAAATACCATCCCATTGGCCAGATCGAGCATCATGCGATCGTGCTCTTCATCAAAATACCAACGCCAGTTATCGTCCGGTTTTATCCGCATAATTTCGACCCCTGCTTCTACGCCAACTTAATTCTGTGCGAATTCATGCTTCGCTTTAAAATGTCCCACTAGAAGAAAAGACCATAATGGGCAAATAAGCAACAATAGAGGGAATATAATGTAACCAGGGCCAAAAATAAAGCCCTGGTGGGGAGCAATCAGATATGTGTGACAATCTCTTTAATTAATGGCGGACCTTTATAAATAAAGCCGGAATAAATCTGAATCAGTGTGGCGCCAGCAGCGAGTTTCTCACGCGCAGCCACCACAGAATCAATACCGCCCACACCGATAATCGGCAGCTGACCATTTAATTCCTGAGCAAGCCTGCGAATAATTTCTGTGCTTTTAAGCTGTAAAGGTCGCCCACTCAGTCCCCCTGTTTCATTGCTATATTTCATGCCACTGACAAGAGAGCGATCCAGCGTGGTATTCGTGGCAATAACACCGTCGATATTATGGCGTACCAGACTGTCGGCAACCTGAATCAATTCTTCCACACTCAAATCTGGCGCAATCTTTACGGCCAGCGGAACATATTTATGGTGGGTTTGCTGCAACGCCTGCTGCTTATTTTTTAATGCACTAAGCAGGTCATCAAGGGCTTCACCATACTGCAACGAACGCAGACCTGGCGTATTAGGTGAAGAGATGTTTATCGCGATATAACCGGCGTAGGGATAGACTTTTTCCATACAAATCAGATAGTCATCTTTCCCCTGCTCGACTGGCGTATCTTTGTTCTTACCAATATTAATGCCAAGAATGCCGTTAAAATGTGCCTTTTTGACGTTCTCGACCAGGTTATCCACGCCGAGATTATTAAAGCCCATACGGTTGATTAACCCTTCGGCCTCTACCAGGCGGAACAGACGCGGTTTGTCGTTACCTACCTGTGCTCGCGGTGTCACCGTGCCAATCTCAATGGCACCAAAACCCATTGCGCCGAACGCATCAATGCACTCGCCGTCTTTATCCAGGCCTGCTGCCAGCCCAAGCGGGTTCTTAAAGTTAAGCCCCATACAGGTCACCGGTTTGTCCGGGACATTCTGACGCACCAGCCACTCCAGCGGGGTGCCCGCCACGCGACGTAGTTGCTGAAAAGTCATTTCATGGGCGCGCTCGGGATCGAGCTGAAAAAGGGCTTTGCGAACGAACGGATAGTACATGAACTCTCCCTGGATTCCGGTGGGTAAACCGGGGCCGTATTATTCAGCAATGCGCGCCGAAAGTGAATTGACATGTCGCAAAAAAAGCGTTGCGCCAGCTTCTGGCGGTCTTAATTATGCGTAAAGCGGCAAACCTCCTGCAAAAAAAGCATTTAATTCCGCGCCACGGCTCTGCCACTATCAAACCGTTATCAATGCCAAAAAAAATCATATAAATGGTTATAAGGAGCCACCATGCGAGTGATTACGCTTGCCGGAAGCCCGCGCTACCCTTCCCGCTCCAGCGCCCTGCTGGAATATGCCCGTGAAACGTTGAGCGTGAAGAAAATTGAGGTATGTCACTGGCATGTTCAAAATTTTGTTCCTGAAGACCTGCTTTATGCGCGCTTTGACAGCCCGGCGCTGCTGGCGCTGAGTGAACAGCTGCGGGAAGCCGACGGGCTGATTGTCGCCACGCCTGTTTATAAAGCGTCTTTTTCGGGTGTGCTGAAAACGCTGTTAGACCTGCTCCCTGAAAGAGCGCTGGACAATAAAGTGGTGCTGCCACTCGCCACGGGCGGCAGTATTGGTCATATGCTGGCGGTGGACTATGCGCTAAAACCGGTGCTCAACGCGCTCAAAGCCCAGGAAATACTGCACGGCGTTTTTGCTGATGACAGCCAGATAGAAGACTATCAACATCGCGCTCGTTTCTCGCCGCTGCTGCAACAGCGCCTCGACACAGCGCTGGAGGTGTTCTTACAAGCGTTGCAGCGCCACGACAACCGCCACCGCCGCCTTTCGGGGGTTGTCCATGCTTAATGGTCTCAAACAGCACGTGGTCTGGTTTACGCTCTTAGGCGCACTCAGTTTGAGCGCACACGCCACAACCCCGACGTCCCCCTCGGAACTGCGCATCGGCTATCAGAAAGGCGCGGTTGGCATGGTGCTGGCAAAAAGTCACCGCCTGCTGGAGCAAAAGTGGCCAGAGACACGCGTAACATGGGTGGAGTTTCCCGCAGGTCCACAACTGCTGGAGGCACTTAACGTCGGCAGTATTGATCTGGGCGGGACGGGAGATATTCCTCCTCTCTTTGCGCAGGCAGCAGGCGCAGACCTGCTGTACGTTGGCGCGGAACCCGCTAAACCACTCGCTGAAGTGATTCTGGTAGCAAAGGAAAGCCCTGTTAAACGCGTGGCTGACCTCAAGGGTAAGAAAGTGGCGTTCCAGAAAGGCTCCAGCTCCCATAACCTGGTGCTACGCGCGCTACAGCAGGCCGGGCTAAGCTTCAGTGATATCCAGCCGGTCTATCTGACGCCTGCCGATGCCCGCGCCGCCTTTCAACAACATAATGTTGATGCCTGGGCTATCTGGGATCCGTATTATTCCGCCGCCCTTGAACAGGGCGGCGTGCGCGTGCTGACCGATGGGCGCACACTGAACCTTACCGGCTCGTTCTATCTGGCCGAGCGCCGCTGGACCGAAAAGCACGCCGCGTTTTTACAGCAGGTGCTGGCGACGTTCAGCCAGGCCGATGGCCTCACCCACAGCGACAAACCGCAGAGTATTAAACTGCTGTCGCAGACGATTGGCCTGCCCGAGAGTGTGATTACCCGCTACCTGCAACACCGCCCGCAAATGACTATCACGCCCGTCAGCGCCGATATCGCCGCTCGCCAGCAGCAAACCGCCGATTTATTTTACCGTAATCGCCTGTTGCCGAAAAAAATCGATATCCGCCAACGCATCTGGCAACCCGCCGTGAATGCAGGGGGAAAATCATGAATCTGAACCGATTCTGGTTTCTGCCAGTCCATGATGCTGCACTGACCGACGCTCGCGGCGTATTTTCTGCGGTAATCTCCACTCTCCGGGCGTATACATTGCAGTATGACCATGCCAGCCCTCCCTTACTCGTAGGCACGGCCCTCACCAACCATTTTTGCTGGATAACATCGCGCAGCGTTGAGGAGGAAGGATGAAACACCATTCACAACCCTGGCTAAACCGCCTTACCCCGTGGCTGCTACCGCTTATTCTGCTGGCGCTCTGGCAGCTCGCCTCATCGCAGGGCTGGATAGCAAGCCGGGTATTTCCATCGCCAGAAGGGGTAGCGCGTGCCTTCTGGACACTATTGGTTAGCGGCGACCTGGGGCATCACCTTGCTATCAGCAGCTGGCGCGCACTGCTTGGCTTTGCCATTGGCGGCACCATTGGCCTGGTGCTCGGCCTGATAAGTGGGCTGTCGCGCCTCGGCGAACGCCTGCTGGATACCTCGGTTCAGATGCTGCGCAACGTGCCGCATCTGGCACTGATCCCGCTGGTTATTCTGTGGTTTGGCATCGACGAAACCGCCAAAATATTCCTGGTCGCGCTGGGCACGCTGTTCCCGATTTATATCAATACCTGGCACGGTATTCGTAATATCGACCCGGGGCTGCTGGAAATGGCGAGAAGCTACGGATTGTCGGGCTTTAGCCTGTTTGCACAGGTCATTCTGCCCGGCGCACTGCCATCTATTATGGTCGGCGTACGCTTTGCGCTGGGGCTGATGTGGCTAACGCTGATTGTAGCTGAAACCATTTCGGCTAATGCCGGTATTGGCTATCTGGCCATGAATGCACGCGAGTTTTTGCAGACTGATATCGTGGTTGTCGCCATTCTCCTCTATGCCCTGCTTGGCAAACTTGCCGATGTGAGTGCTCAGCTACTGGAACGGCGCTGGCTACGCTGGAACCCGGCCTATTTTCAACAGGAGGCGCTATGAATACCGCGCGACTGACGCCAGGACTGCCATTGTTGCTTAATCACATCAGCAAACGCTATGGCGAAAAAACTATCCTCAATGAACTGGATTTGCATATTCCGGCCGGGCAGTTTGTTGCGGTGGTAGGACGCAGCGGCGGTGGTAAAAGCACGCTGTTACGCCTGCTGGCCGGGCTAGAGCCTGCCAGTGGTGGAGACATTCTGGCGGGTAACGCACCACTTGCGACGGCGCAGGAAGAAACGCGTCTGATGTTCCAGGAAGCGCGGCTGCTGCCGTGGAAATCCGTTATCGATAATGTCGGTCTTGGGCTTAAAGGGGACTGGAAAGCCGCTGCAACGCAGGCGCTGGCGGCCGTGGGCCTGGCAAACCGCGCCAGTGAATGGCCCGCCGCGCTTTCCGGTGGTCAGAAACAACGTGTGGCGCTGGCACGGGCGCTAATCCATCGCCCTGCTCTGCTGCTGCTTGATGAACCACTTGGTGCGCTGGACGCGCTGACGCGCATTGAGATGCAGGAGCTTATCGTCTCACTGTGGCAGGAACATGCTTTTACCGTGCTACTGGTGACCCACGATGTGAGTGAAGCGGTGGCAATGGCCGACCGGGTGCTGCTGATTGAAGACGGCAAAATCGGGCTGGATTTAACGATTGATCTCGCACGCCCACGGCGTGTGGGTTCAGCCCGGCTCGCAGAGCTGGAAGGTCAGGTGCTGGCTCGCGTCATGCAACGGGGGAAAAACGAAGACCGGGAGCAAAAAACGCGGGTGGGATGAAGCCAGTGAGCATTACCCTGCACAGCAATGAAAAGGCGAGCCTCGACCACCGAGGCGCGCCTTTATACCTGACAAATTACGCCAGTGCTTTAGTCACCTTCTCAAACAGATCGCCGGAAAGATTCGGCAACGCCTTCAGTTGCTCCAGCGCTGCGCGCATCAGCTGTTGGCGCTTCTCATCGTAGCGCTTAAGGCGGATTAGCGGTTCAATCAGACGTGACGCCACCTGCGGATTGCGACTGTTAAGTTCAGTCAGCATTTCCACCAGGAACTGATAACCACTGCCGTCCAGCGCGTGGAAAGCTGCCGGGTTGGCGCTTACAAACGCGCCAATCAGCGAGCGTACCCGGTTTGGGTTGCTCATGGAGAAAGAACGATGGTTAAGCAGTTTGCGCACATTTGCCAACACATCCTGCGCCGGGCTGGTGGCCTGCAACATAAACCATTTATCCATCACCAGACCATCCTGATGCCATTTTTCATCGTATTGAGCCATCAGCGCATCGGCGCAGGGTAGTTCAGCAGCAACCGCCGCAGAGAGTGCGGCCATCGCGTCCGTCATGTTATCTGCGTCGCGATATTGCGCCGTCACCAGCGCCTCGGCCAGCTGCGGTTCATCAAAAGCCAGATAGCGCAGGCAGACGTTGCGCAGCGCACGTTTACCAATATCACCGTGATCCACACGATAAGCGCCGACCGCCATCGCATTGTAAACCGCGAGCAGTTCGTCCGCGAGTTCATGCGCCAGCGCGCAGGTCAGTGCGTTGTGTACCGCGGCAATCGCCAGCGGATCGATAATATCAAACAGCTCGGCAATTTCACTTTGCGACGGCAACGTCATTATCTCCGCCGCCAGCGCCGGGTCGATATGTTCATCGAGCAATATGGCGCGGAAGGCATCTGCTACGTGCTGAGGAAACGACAGCGGTTGTCCAGCCTGCTGGCGCGCCACATTCAGCTTGATCACGGTCGCCAGCAGACTCTGCGCGGCATCCCAGCGTGAGAAGTCGTTACGCGCGTGGCGCATCAGGAACGTGAGCTGCGCGTCACTCCAGTTGTATTCAAGCTTCACGGGTGCCGAAAACTCACGCAGCAGTGACGGTACCGGCTGGAAGTAAACATTATCAAAAATGAACGTCTGTTCTTTCTGGGTCACATTGAGCACATGGTGTACCGGGTGGCCGTTGTGCTGTAGCGGGATGACCTTACCGTCGTTGTCGTAAAGCTCAATATCAAACGGAATATGCAGCGGCAGCTTTTCTGAACCATCGGCTGTTGGCGGTGTACGCTGACTCACGGTGAGCCTGTACTGTTCCGTTTGTGGGTCATAATCATCCTGCACTGTGACAATCGGCGTACCGGACTGACTGTACCAGCGGCGAAAATGCGACAGGTCGATATTGGACGCATCTTCCATCGCCTGCACGAAATCGTCACAGGTCGCAGCACTGCCGTCGTGGCGCTCAAAGTAAAGCTGCATCCCTTTCTGGAAGTTTGCTTCGCCAAGTAATGTGTGCAGCATACGAATGACTTCGGCGCCTTTTTCATACACCGTGAGGGTGTAGAAGTTGTTCATCTCAATGACCATTTCCGGGCGAATCGGGTGCGCCATTGGGCTTGCGTCTTCGGCGAACTGCATACCGCGCATAGTACGCACGTTGCTGATGCGATTAACGGCCCGTGAACCGAGATCGGAGCTGAACTCCTGATCGCGAAATACCGTCAGTCCTTCTTTAAGACTCAACTGGAACCAGTCACGACAGGTGACGCGGTTGCCGGTCCAGTTATGGAAGTATTCATGACCGATGACGCGCTCAATGTTGAGATAATCTTTATCCGTGGCAGTGTCGGTGCGTGCCAGCACAAATTTGGCGTTAAAGACGTTGAGGCCTTTGTTCTCCATCGCCCCCATGTTGAAGAAATCCACGGCGACAATCATATAAATGTCGAGGTCATACTCCAGACCAAAGCGGGTCTCGTCCCACTTCATGGAGTTTTTGAGCGAGGTCATTGCCCAGTCGGCGCGGTCAAGGTTGCCACGGTCTACGTACAACTCCAGCGCCACCTCACGCCCCGAGCGGGTAATGAAGGTGTCGCGCAACACGTCAAAATCACCCGCTACCAGCGCAAACAGGTAGCTCGGCTTCGGGAACGGGTCCTGCCACTGCACCCAGTGGAGTCCATCGTCCAGCTCGCCCTGAGCCACGCGGTTGCCGTTAGACAGTAAATAAGGATAGCGGGCTTTGTCGGCAATAATTTTAGTGGTAAAGCGCGCCAGCACGTCCGGGCGGTCCAGATACCAGGTGATGTGGCGAAAGCCTTCCGCTTCGCACTGGGTACACAGTGCCTCGCCCGACTGGTACAACCCCTCCAGCGCGGTATTGGCCGCCGGGCTGATTTCATTAACCACCGTCAGCGTGAAGCGGTCAGGCAGATTATCAAGAATCAATGCCCCCTCTTCCAGGCGGTAGCTCTGCCAGGGGGTGCCATCAATCTCCAGGGCGATAAGCGTTAAATCCTCGCCATCCAGACGCAGTGCAGCCGAATGGCTCCCCTGACGGTGTACCCGGCTTACGGCAGTCACCGTGGTTTTCGCCGCGTCCAGATTAAAGGCCAGGTCTATATCTGTAATAGTAAATTCCGGCGCTGTGTAATCGCGGCGGTATTTTGCTTGTGGCTGCTGTGTCATAAAAAAGCCTTTTGTATCGTCCGTAAGTCACGACTGACAGTCTATTCCTGTTGCCGCAATGTTGCCACGGCGAATCGTCTGCTTGCGCAACGCAGCCTTGTCTCAGCCCATTCAGGCAACAGGCGGCACGAATTGCCCTCGACCCATAGCGGTGCTTGTGTTGTGATTCTGGTTTAATAAACCGATAATCAGGGTATACTCCCGCGTCTTTATCTGTATTGGCACTGACTGATGGAAACGCTCCTGTGAGAGGATGCCGCAACGCGCTATGACACGATACGCTTCCCCGATACTGCAAACTCTGCTCGATACGGACGCTTATAAGCTCCATATGCAGCAGGCGGTTTTTCACCACTATAGCGATGTGCATGTCGCGGCAGAGTTTCGCTGCCGTGGTGATGATTTGCTGGGTATCTACGCCGACGCCATTCGCGAACAGGTCGATGAGATGCGCCATCTCGCCCTGACAGACGATGAGTTCAGCTGGCTTTCCGCCCTGCCTTTCTTTAAAGAAGACTATCTGAACTGGCTTCGCCGGTTCCGCTATAACCCGGAGCAGGTGAAAATCAGCAACCAGAACGGCAAGCTGGACATTCGCCTGACCGGCCCGTGGCGTGAAGTGATTATGTGGGAAGTACCGCTGCTCGCTGTCATCAGCGAAGTGGTTCACCGCTTTCGATCGCCTGAGGCGAGTGTTGATATGGCGCTGGCGTCGCTTGAGGATAAATTGCGGGATTTCAGCGCAATAACCGCCGATCTCGACATGAGTCAGTTCCGCCTGATGGATTTCGGCACCCGCCGCCGTTTCTCTCGCGAGGTACAGCAGGCCATTGTTGAACGTCTGCAACAGGAGCCGTGGTTTATCGGCACCAGCAATTATGACCTGGCGCGCCGCCTGAATCTGACACCGATGGGCACCCAGGCACATGAGTGGTTTCAGGCGCATCAGCAAATCAGTCCGGTGCTGGCCAACAGCCAACGTGCGGCACTGGAAGCCTGGCTTGCGGAATATCCCAACCAGCTTGGTATCGCGCTCACGGACTGCATTACGATGGATGCCTTCCTGCGTGATTTTGGCCATGAGTTCGCCACTCGCTATCAGGGGCTGCGTCACGACTCCGGTGACCCGGTGCAATGGGGCGAGAAAGCCGTTGCCCATTACGAAAAGCTCGGCATTGACCCGCACAGCAAAACGCTAATTTTCTCCGATAACCTCGATTTTCACAAAGCGGTCAGCCTGTATCGCCACTTTGCTTCGCGTATCCAGCTCGGTTTTGGTATTGGTACGCGCCTGACCTGCGACATTCCCGGTGTTAAGCCGCTCAATATTGTCATTAAGCTCGTGGAGTGTAACGGCAAGCCGGTAGCCAAACTCTCCGACAGCCCGGGTAAAACCATCTGTGAAGACAAGGCGTTTGTACGCGCACTGCGTAAAGCCTTTGACCTGCCGCAGGTGCGCCGGGCAAGTTGACCTATGGGCGCACCTGCTGTGCCCGTCCTTCCTCTGCGTTTTCTGTTTATCTAATGCGAATTCTGCTTGCCCGGGCGTATTTGGCAGGTAACATAGGTATCCCCCTGTTACAGGGTAAACTTTTATTTCCCGGCATCCGCAGTCGGCCCGGCGCAGCATTGACGTGCAGCGTCGTGACATGCAGGCTTGCCGGGATGTCATCACCGACCTTTTAAGAGAGAAAAATATGAGCGTTGTGCCTGTAGCTGACGTACTCCAGGGCCGCGTCGCCGTTGACAGTGAAGTCACCGTGCGCGGATGGGTACGCACACGTAGAGATTCTAAAGCTGGTATCTCCTTCCTCGCCGTTTATGACGGTTCCTGCTTTGATCCCGTACAGGCCGTCATTAATAATTCTCTTTCGAATTACAATGAAGACGTACTGCGTCTGACCACCGGTTGCTCCGTGATTGTGACCGGCACCGTTGTCGCCTCCCCGGGACAGGGACAAAGCTTTGAAATTCAGGCCACGCAGGTCGAGGTTACCGGCTGGGTTGAAGATCCCGATACCTATCCGATGGCCGCAAAACGCCACAGCATTGAGTATCTGCGCGAAGTGGCGCACCTACGCCCACGTACCAATATGATTGGTGCCGTTGCGCGCGTGCGCCACACGCTGGCACAGGCACTGCACCGCTTTTTTGATGAGCAGGGCTTCTTCTGGGTATCCACACCGCTGATTACCGCCTCGGATACCGAAGGCGCCGGTGAGATGTTCCGCGTCTCAACGCTGGACATGGAAAACCTGCCGCGTAACGACCAGGGTAAAGTGGACTACGATCAGGATTTCTTCGGCAAAGAAGCCTTCCTGACCGTTTCCGGACAGCTCAATGGCGAAACCTATGCCTGTGCGCTGTCAAAGATTTATACCTTTGGCCCAACCTTCCGCGCGGAGAACTCCAACACCAGCCGCCATCTGGCTGAGTTCTGGATGCTGGAGCCGGAAGTGGCCTTTGCTGACCTTAACGACGTTGCCTCACTGGCAGAAGCAATGCTGAAATATGTCTTCAAAGCGGTTCTTGAAGAGCGCCGTGATGACATGCAGTTCTTTGCTGAGCGTGTCGATAAAGAAGCGATTGAGCGTCTTGAGCGTTTTGTTGCCGCTGATTTTGCACAGGTGGATTATACCGATGCGGTTGCTATCCTGGAGAAATGCGGCGAGAAATTTGAAAATCCGGTTTACTGGGGTGTGGATCTGGCTTCTGAACACGAGCGCTATCTGGCTGAGAAGCACTTCAAAGCGCCTGTAGTCGTGAAAAACTACCCGAAAGACATCAAAGCCTTCTATATGCGCCTTAACGAAGACGGTAAAACCGTTGCCGCAATGGACGTCCTGGCCCCGGGCATTGGCGAGATCATCGGCGGCTCCCAACGTGAAGAACGTCTGGACATCCTGGACGCGCGTATGGCGGAAATGGGGCTTAATAAAGAAGACTACTGGTGGTATCGCGACCTGCGTCGCTACGGCACCGTACCGCATTCAGGCTTCGGATTGGGCTTTGAGCGCCTGATTGCCTACGTTACGGGTGTGCAGAACGTGCGTGATGTTATTCCTTTCCCACGCACTCCGCGCAACGCCAGCTTCTAAGTAAAGCGTCTTATTCTTCAGGCCGACACCCTGTCGGCCTTTTTTATGCCCGTCTTTTGTACCCGCCATACCCAGAGGCTTTACTCGCGCCTTGACATTCAATTTTTGTAAAAACAGTGCAGCCTTTCAGGCTGTTAACGTTTATTTGTTTCATCATTTATGACTAAACATTTCAGCAAAATAAACATCACGGTCACACAACAAAGACAAAAACACCCATTTATGCAACATTTCAACAGCACGAATAGCTTAATGCGATACATTCTATGAAAGTGAATAAAATATGATGATAAAACATCATAAAGCCTCTGAGCGCCGTCACAGCAATGACACCATTTTAATTAACTATAATAAATTCATATACCTAACAGTAAGCTCAGCAAAATCTCCCTCCGAGTGCACGAAGTTTGAGATGGTTCACAAAGTTCCCTAAAATACATAAATTGTTACATCTATTTTCCTGTTGATACTCTTTATCGATATTTGTATCATTTTACGGCTAGCGAAACGGCAACTCCGATGGAAAGATGCCGTCAGACACAGAAAGACACCAAACTTTCCGAGATAGTTGCGTAAGGAATTATTTACGGCAGTGGCAGGTGTCCATAAAAACCAATGAGGGTAATAAATAATGATGAAGCGCAATTTCCTGGCAGTGGCTATTCCGGCCCTGCTGGCAGCAGGCTCAGTTAACGCAGCAGAGATCTATAACAAAAACGCTAACAAACTGGACCTGTACGGTAAAGTTGCAGCAGAGCATATCTGGACCACCACCGGTGATAACACCACGAATGGCGACGGTACTTACGCGCAGATCGGTTTCAAAGGCGAAACTCAGATCTCCGATCAGCTGACCGGTTACGGCCAGTGGGAATACCGTGCATACGCAGACGCTGATGAGGCCAGCGGTTCTCAGAGACAGCGTACTCGTCTGGCCTACGCGGGTCTGAAAATTGCTGAAGCGGGTTCCCTGGACTACGGGCGCAACTACGGTATCGTTTATGACGTAGAGTCCTGGACCGATATGGCGCCGTCTTTCTCCGGTGAAACCTGGGCGGGCAACGCGGATAACTACATGACTGGTCGTACCGTGGGCGTTCTGACCTACCGTAACAGCGATTTCTTCGGTCTGGTTGACGGCCTGCACTTCGGCGCTCAGTACCAGGGCAAAAACGAAAGCGGTGATATTCACACTCAAAACGGTGACGGCTTCGGCTTCTCCCTGGGCTATGACTACGAAGGTTTCGGCATCATCGGTGCGTACAGCAAATCTGACCGTTCAGACGCGCAGACAACAGACGGTAATGGCAGCAACGCTGAGGCATGGTCAGCGGGTCTGAAGTATGATGCTAACAACATCTACCTGGCGACCATTTACACTGAGACCCGTAACATGACTTATATCGGTTCTCAGAACCTGAACAAAACCCAGAACTTTGAAGCGATTGCTCAGTACCAGTTCGACTTCGGCCTGCGTCCGTCTATCTCTTACGTGAAGAGCAAGGGTAAAAACCTGGCTGTTGGCGCGAATGGCTACAGCGATGCAACCCTGGCTAATTACGTAACTGCTGGTGCATCTTTCTACTTCAACAAAAACTTCAGCGTATACGGAGACTACCGTATCAACCTGATGAGTGAAAACGACTTCTCCCGTACCTACGGCAGCTTCGTTGGCACCGACGATCAGGCAATGCTGGGTGTTGCTTACCAGTTCTAATCTGGTAAAAGCATAATCGCTTAAAAAACAGGGCCTTCTGCCCTGTTTTTTTATGCCTGCTGACAATCGGTTAGCCGTTTTTGACGCCTTACGCTCTTTTTAAAGCAAACGGTTGGCAATTGATTGAGCAAGCGGTAACCTGAGGATGAATCTCTTCTTTTAATACCAATGGAACCTCGTCATGTTTGAAAACATTACCGCTGCCCCTGCCGATCCCATTCTTGGACTGGCCGACCTGTTTCGCGCCGACGAACGCCCGACCAAAATTAACCTCGGCATCGGGGTTTACAAGGACGAAACGGGCAAAACTCCTGTTCTGACCAGCGTAAAAAAGGCTGAACAATATTTGCTGGAAAATGAAACTACCAAAAATTATCTGGGGATCGACGGCATCCCTGAATTTGGTCGCTGTACTCGCGAGCTGTTATTTGGTAAAGGCAGCGCCATTATTGAAGAGAAACGCGCACAAACGGCACAGACGCCAGGTGGTACCGGCGCCCTGCGCGTTGCCGCGGACTTTCTGGCAAAAAACACCGCAGTAAAGCGTGTGTGGGTGAGCAATCCAAGCTGGCCGAACCATAAAAGCGTATTTGGCTCCGCCGGTCTGGAAGTGTGCGAATACAACTACTACGACGCTGCAAACCACTCGCTGGATTTCGATGCGCTGCTCGCAAGTCTGCAGGCTGCTCAGGCCGGAGACGTGGTGCTGTTTCACGGCTGCTGTCACAACCCTACCGGTATTGATCCTACGCTTGAGCAGTGGCAAGCGCTTGCAAAAATGTCACAGGAAAAGGGCTGGCTACCGCTGTTTGATTTTGCCTACCAGGGCTTTGCCCGTGGTCTGGAAGAAGATGCTGAAGGGCTACGCGTGTTTGCCGCCACCCATAAAGAGCTGATTGTTGCCAGCTCGTTTTCTAAAAACTTTGGTCTGTACAATGAGCGCGTGGGTGCCTGTACACTGGTTGCTGCATCACAAGATGAAGCCGACCGTGCCTTCAGTCAGATGAAGTCCTGCATTCGCGCCAACTACTCAAACCCGCCCGCACATGGTGCTGCAGTTGTCGCCACCATTCTCAGTAATGACGCCCTGCGTGCATTGTGGGAACAAGAGCTGACCGATATGCGCCAGCGCATCCAGCGTATGCGTCAGCTGTTTGTGAATACCCTTCAGGAAAAAGGGGCTAATCGCGATTTTAGCTTCATCATTAACCAGAATGGTATGTTCTCATTCAGCGGCCTGACCAAAGAGCAGGTCCTGCGCCTGCGTGAAGAGTTTGGCGTGTACGCTGTTGCTTCTGGTCGCGTGAATGTTGCAGGCATGACGCCAGACAACATGGCACCGCTGTGTGAAGCCATCGTTGCTGTGCTCTGAATAATAGATAGCCCGAGCGAAAAAAGAGCCGCTAATGCGGCTCTTTTTATTGGGTATTCCTACCCAGCTTACCCAGAAGCAGATTTTAGCGCTGTACGGGTACGTACAAGCTGGATGACTTATGCAACAGTAGCCTGTGCAAGGTGATGGCAGGCATTAATACTATTTACCGTAACGACAGACGCACACGCCGTCATGGCCACAGATTTATCACTGTACCGTTGCCCAATCCCAAAAAACATGTCAGAAACAGCAAGGCCTCCCTGATGGATGCCTTATGAATGGAGATTACCAGACCGGTAGTTCATCCTGCAGAAAAGGGTTATGTAACCGTTCATCACCCAGCGTAGACATGGGTCCATGCCCCGGAATAAACCTCACATTATCACCCAACGGTAGCAGCTTTGTTTTAATGGAGGTAATAAGCTGCGTATGGTCACCGCGCGGGAAGTCGCTGCGCCCTACTCCGCCTTTAAAAATGACATCGCCAGAAATCAGCAGATGAGAAGCCGCATCATAAAACACAATATGCCCCGGCGTATGGCCCGGGCAATGTAAGACCTGTAACGTTATCTTGCCCACGTTCACCGTCTCACCTTCTTCAAGCCAGCGATCGGGCGTCAGCGGCTGACATTCTTCCAGGCCAAACATTTTGCTTTGCTGGGGAAGCCCCTGCAGCCAGAACTCATCCTCCTTTTGCGGCCCGATCACCGGCACACCGTAATGCTGTGCCAGTTCAGCTGCTGCACCCACGTGATCAAGATGACCATGCGTCAGCAGGATCTGCGTAACGCTCACGCCCTGGTCGTCAATTTCCTGCTTAATGCGCGCGGCGTCACCGCCCGGGTCAACCAGCGCGGCCAGCCGGGTGTCGGGACACCAGATAAGAGAGCAATTCTGGGCAAACGCCGTAACCGGAATGATATGATAGTTCATGCTGCTTTTCTGGCCGAAACCAGACCTCCGTTAATTACCAGTTCCTGACGGGACCAGTATCAATGTGCACAAAGTTACTGCGTGGGTAGTATCCCACACCGCCTGCACCCATTGCTAACGCAGCTTTACGAACATTGCTTAATGCAATACCTTCAATATGGAAATCCATCGCCTGACCTTTGGTGTGGTAGCTGTTCTTAGCCACACCGCGGCTGTGTGCACGCAGGTTGGTATTTGTCACCGGTGAGCGGTAGCCAGAAATCAGCTGCACCTGCTTACGCGTACCGAGTAGTCCCTGCAGGCGGAACAACTGATCAAACAGCTGGGGATCGATGGTTTTGACTTTATTTGCACGATAATCGCGGAAAAAGTGATTGAGGCGGGCCAGCTCATCCTGAATGTAACCCCTGCCATCAAAGAATTCGGCTTTAATCGTTTCTCCGGTATTCAGATTATTCAGAGTCAAAATACGCGGACGCGGTGTGGAGAGAGTGGCGAACGCTGACGTCGGCAAGAGCGCAGCACCCAAAGCGGCACCGCCCAGCGCCAGCAGTTTGCGGCGATTAGCGTCTAATTTTTCCATGATACTCAGGTCTACAATATAAAAATGATCGTTATCCCATGAATATTTCGGAGAACAGAATAAAATAATCCGCAATATTAGAAACAGGCTTCAAGTATTTCTGTTAAGTCTGCCGCAATATTTCCGGTAACATCACTGCTGTCCGAACTATTTTGGGTATATATGCACTTCTGGCGCACTGAGAGAACCATAACTGGCTAAATTCCATGCGTCAAGGTCCTCACCTCGCGCCAGAAGCGGGTCCACAGGCACCTGTGGACCATTATTGACACAAAATTACGTCCGTTAATCTACTAAAATTTCAGCAATTAACGGATCAATTGTCCCGCTTTCGATAATATCTTGCCTGCCGTCTGGGCAGTCAGATCGTAATTGTAAATATCTGTTCGATATTGTGTCTTTCCATCTTCGCCAACAAAGGCTGTCAAATAATAAAGGTTAACGGGAATACTTTGACGAATATTCACATAACGCGTTTTTCCTTCCTTGAGCGTGGAAGAGATGCGCGCATCATTCCAGCCTGCATCCTGCAGCAGCATATTGGCTAAATCAGAGGCTTTATTAACCCTGACGCAACCCGAACTTAACGCCCGCGCGCCGCGCTGAAACAAATTGTGGTTAGGTGTGTCATGCAGATAGATGGCGTCCGAACTCGGCATATTAAACTTGTAACGCCCAAGTGAGTTAGTCGGACCAGGGGCCTGCTGAAAGCGAAACGGCAGGTTCGAGGGGGTAATTGTGGACCAGTCCACCATCCAGGGATTCACAACTTCTGCATTGCTACTCCAGCCACGCAGCACTTTATAATTATGACGCTCAAGATAGCCCGGATCGTTACGCAATTTCGGCAGAATATCGTTACGAGCCAGCGTCGGTGGCACATTCCACGGTGGATTTAACACAACATTATTAAGTGCACTGCTCATCATTGGCGTCTTACGCTCCGGACGCCCCACGATAACGCGTGATGCCAGAGCCTGATTACCGTTAAGCCAGTAGACCAGCGAATAATCAGGAATATTGACCATGATACCGGTGTCCGGTTTGCCCGGTAGCAAACGCAGACGCTGAATATTCAGTGCCAGCACTCCCGCTCGCACTTGTGGTGTCATGTTGAGTGCATCACGCGTACTCTTGCCAATCACACCGTCAGCACCCAACCCCTGCCAGCTCTGGAAGCGCTTCACAGCAGCGACCAGCTTGCTGTCGTATACCTGAGAACCTTTCGCCGGTTTTGCAGCAGCATTATCACCCGGCAACGCAATCTCCGGGCCGCCGTCAAGCATACCGGTACGCACCAGAATTTCACGTAAAGCAGGCATGTCGGCACTGCTCTGCCCCGGGCGCAGAGACGCTGTTGCCTTCATCTGCGGCCACGGGCGGTTATCTGCCACCAGCTTGAGCAAGGCTTCATGCATAACCGCATACTGAGGATGATGCGGGGCCAGCGTCGACACAAAGTTTGTGACCGTACCGCGGTCAACCGCGAGCTGCCATTGGTTAATGACCGCCAACGGTGGCGTTTGTGCTTTATACGGTGTGCTGCTGTAAAGCCAGCGGTTGCCCTGCGTGGGAATAGAAGAGACAAACTGCAGGTAACCCATCATTGCGTCAGACAGCACAACATCACGGGCCATACCGTTCACTTGCGGGTCAGTCAGCAGTTCGACCCAGGCCGTAAACTGAGGCTGAAAGCCTGCAATGGCGACTTCGGCCAACTGTTGCTGGAACGCTCGCACCGCATCCGCATTATCCCACATCGGCTTCATATCCCGTGCCGAATAAAGCAGCGAGAGCGCGCTCAAGTGAACAGGGGTATAACCGGAAGGGAGAAGAGAAGCGAGCTGCGTTTGACTCTGTGCAGCGGCCATACCTTCGTTTGCCGGTGACGTGCCCATCAAGGCAGCCATAGCAGGTGAAGGTACAGACTGCTGATTCAGGTTAAAAGGTTGTTCAGGCGCCGCGGCAGACGCGTCAACCGGAACCACTTCCGGCTCATCGGCCTGCACAGCCAGCGACGACAGGCTAAGGATCAGGCCAGCAGCAATAGCTGACCTTCGAAAACAACTTAATTTCGTAAGCAACATCCCTTGCCTCCTGGTTAATCATTGCCTTATCGGCAGGATTACTCTCAGTATATAAAAGAGCAAAATCCTTCGTACCTGCCATAGTGTAAAGAAATTCAAGGCTAATAAAAATTAAAAAACAAAATTGCCCCGTAGGTTACAAAAAACATGGCCCTTCGCCGGTTCAGCAAAAGGGCCATGTAATCATGTTACTTTGCCTCAGGACGCGTCTGCAGCGTCTTGCGCCAACGTCTGCGGCAGCGGTGCAGCAAACCCACGCAGCCCCACCACGTGGACATGTTCATGATTTTGAATAACCTTACGCACCAGTTTGTAGGTCGTCCCTTTTTCCGGGCTGATATTTTCCGGTGCAGCGATAATCAACTGCATCTCCAGACGCTCACACAGCTCAAACAGGGTATTGATAGAGCGGGCATCCAGGCGCGCAGCTTCATCAAGGAACAGAAGACGGCACGGAGAAATATCTTTGCCGCGCAGACGACGTGACTCTTCTTCCCATGACTGCACCACCATCACAAGAATAGACATACCCGTACCGATAGCTTCACCGGTCGACAGTGCCCCACTCTCAGCACGCAGCCAGCCGTCAGAGCCACGGTTAACCTCAACTTCCATTTCCAGATAGTTGCGGTAATCCAGCAGCTCTTCCCCCATAGTTTGCGGTGTGCGATTCCCCATCTCTATTTGCGGGTTCAGACGCTGCCACAGCTTCGCCAGGGCTTCAGAGAATGTCAGGCGGTTACTGTTGAACAAGTCCTGATGCTGGCCGTGCTCTTCAGAGAGCACATCCAGCAGCGTAGAGTGGGTTTCACGCACGTTGACGTTAAGGCGCACGCTGTTGACCTGACCAAAGGAAACACTTTGCAACCCCTGGTTGAGCATACGGATACGGTTCTGCTCGCGCTGAATGGTTTTACGAATGATGTTAGCCACGCTGCGTGAGCTGATAGCCAACTTTTGCTCGCGGGCGGTCAGCTCCTCGGTCAGGCGGCTGAGTTCAATTTCCATCTGCTCAATGGCTTCAACCGGATCATCGGTGCGGATAATATCCTGGCGGATACGCTCGCGCAGATGCTGGTACACCGCCACAAAGAACTGAATCTTACGCTCTGGGCGTTTCGGGTCCTCAGACAGACGTAGCACATCACGCAAATGTTCATTATCAGCAACTGCCAGACGCAGCGCACCGAGCGCCTTATCCGACATAGAGCGCAGATCGTCGCCAGACTCATAGGCCAGCTCACGACGGTGCAGACGGCGCTCAACGCCATTTTCTTTCACCATGCGCATGACCGCACACCAGCCCGCCTTCGAGGTAACGACCTGCTCGCGTTTCTCAAAATAATCGCGCTCATGGCGTTTAATTCGGCGGGTCAGGTTCTCCATTTCTGCTTCACAGTAGGTCAGTTGCTTCTCAAGCTGGCTCCTGCGCGAACGGTTGTTACTGAGTGCCATATGCAGTTCATCGCGACGCGCTCTGGCACGCTCTTCGGCACCTGCATCGGCACGAACGCCAATATCCTTCAGCTCTTTATACAAATCAGCAAGCAGTTCGCGCTTGGTGTCATAGGAACTTTTTAGCGACGCCAGCAGCTGGCTGTACTGACCGAGCTGGGCTGCGTGAGTGCGCAGTGCGTCACGGGCGCGAGTACGCTCCGTTTCAGCCTGCTCAAGGCGCTGGCGCAGCTTTTCATTGAGATCGCTGTTGCCGCTGAGCATTTCTGCCGAATCGCTGTAGCTGAAGTGAGCACGACGCTGCACTACTTCGGTTAGCGTAAACGCCTGCTGACGCGCCTCACGCTGGGTCTGCTGCGCGTGCTCATAATCCTGCTTGAGCTGTTCAAACTGCTCAGGGTCGTTTTGCAGTACCGAGGCAACCTGCTCAAGCTTCGTAAGCTGATTGCCGTATTGCTGGATAAAGTGTGTGGCTTCCTGTGCTTCATCCAGACGCTCCTGGATTTCATCACGACGGTCGGCAAGCGTGTCATCTTCCAGCAGATTCAGGCGCGGCAACAGGCGGTTGAGCTGGGCAACCCCCTCTTTGGCCTGTTCAAACTGGCTGCGCTGCTGCTGGTTGTCGTTCTCGTGGGCGCTAATTTCGCGCTCGATTTCGCTACGTCGGCTGTTTAGCTGGCGGATTTCCGCTTCCGGATCGTCCTCAAACGCGACGGACAAATGCTGGCCGATAAAACGACTGAAAGCCTGGTGCAGACGCTGAGTCTTCTGCACATCAAAAGACAATGTGGCGTAGCGCTCTGCCAGCGTTTCACGCTCTGCATGCAGCGCCTCGATGCGACTTTCACGCGCAGCGCGGCCAAAGAGCGGCAGCGTAGGGAAACGCGAGTAGCGCCACTGACGGTCCGCCACTTTCACTACAACGGCTTTTTCAAGCTCTTCGGCGCTGAATACGCTATCGTCGAAAGACTGCGGGTCGCCCTCAATCAGGTACAAATCTTCAGGGCAATCTTCCAGACCCTCAAGCTGCTCACGCACTAAAGAGAGGTCGGGCACGACTATCGCGTGGCGTGACGGCCCGTACAGCGCGGAGAAGTACGGGGCATCTTCAAGGCTGACATCATCATAGATTTCAGACAGCAGCACGCCGCCAAAGCGCTCGGCCAGCGCGTTCAGACGCGCGTCTTCTGCACCGCCCGGCTGACTTAAACGTTCAATCTCATCATCAACGGCGTTTTTGCGCGCGCCGACTTCATCACGCTCAACTGTCGCTTCGCGCTCACGTTCGAGCATCTGCTGGAGGTATTCGGTAACATCAGAGGCGCTTGCAAATTCAGCCCCGCTCTGCTCACACAGCTGGTTAAGACCATTCTGAGCCGCGAGCCATATCGGCGCACGCTGGGTCAGCAGACGCACACGCCCCTGAATTTGCTCATGCTCCTGGCGCAACGACATACGCTGCTCGCTCGCCGCCGCCACGCTGTCCTGCAATGTAACAATGCGCTCTTCCAGCTCTGCGGCCAATGCTTCCAGTTCGTCCGGCGCAACACTCCGCCCCTGACGCTTGCAAAACTCGCTCAGCAGACGTTCGGCTTCCTGCTGCTCACGCAGGCGCTGTTCCAGTTCATTAAGACGTGAACGCAGCCCCTGCGCCTGCTGCGCCTGATGACGTTGTTCAGACGCCTCGCGCAGCAAATCACGCGCAACGCTCCAGGCTTCACTGCGGCTGACCGGACCGTTAATTGCAGTCACTAACTGATACGCTTGCTCAAACTGGGCGTGTGCAGCGCGCGATACGCTCATCTTCTGGTCAAGAGCCAGTAGTTTTTCGGTCGCTTCCTGCTCTTTTGCCTGGAAGGTTTCCAGCCATTCATCGGCACTTTCTGCGGTCAAATCCGGCAAGTGGCACAGCTCGCGGGCGCGCTCAAGCGCCTGGAGCGCCTGTTGATACTGAATAGCGCGCGTTTGCTGCACGTCCAGGGCTTGCTGATAATCAGCAAGCTGACTTTTCAGCTCATCGACCTCAAGTTCGGCAGACTCAGCGCGAGCTTCATTTTCTTCCTGCTGCTCCTGCGCTTCAGCAACGACTTCGTTTTGCTCTTCAAGACGTACCTGAAGCTCTTCAAGGTCGGCCTCGTAGCGTTCAATTTTTTCCTGCTGACGCAGCGCGGTTTGCACCAGGTTCAGGTGATCGCTCGCGGCCTGGTAATCGGTTTCAAGGTCGCCTTCCGACCCGGCGTGCTCTGCCAACTCGCGCGCCATTTCAACGTGCTTAAACTGCTCAGCGTTAAGCTGCTGGCGGCAAGTGTTCAGCTCACGACGCAGCTCCAGCGCCTGATCGAGATGAATGCGTCGCTCGTTAGCATGGCGCATATAGTCCGCCGCCACGTAGTCGGTCGCTTCAGAGATCAGGTGCTTAAACAGGTCGCGGTCAGACTGAGTGACACGAATGGCTTCAAGCGTCATGCGGTTTTCACGCAGCGCCGCTTCCATATCCTGGAACGCCTTACGTACACCGCCGTTTTCCGGCAGCAGGTAATCACGCAGTGAACGGGTAATGGCGCTGGAGATCCCGCCATAAAGCGAGGCTTCAATCAGCTTGTAGTATTTGCTGCGATCGGAGGCCGAGCGCAGGCGACGCGCCACAACCCCCAGGTCGAACATCAGGGAGTGATAATCAGTGATGGAGTTGAACTGCTTAAATTGCACGCCCTCAATAGCTTCAACCTTGTCCTTAAGCTCATGCAGCGGCAGTACACGCGCCTGACGGTCACCCAGGGTTTCAGTTACCAGCTGCGTAGGCAACATCGAGGTCGGCAAGCCCTGGATGGCAAACGGTTTGATATCAACCTTTCTGTCGCGACCCGCGACCTGTTGCAGACGCACGCCCACCAGCACGCGCTGGTGGCGCGAATTCACGACATCGAGCATGGAATAACACACACCGGCCTTAAGCTTACCGTGCAGGCCTTTATCGCGTGAGCCACTGGTGGCACCCGCTTCGGTCGTGTTACGAAAGTGCAGCAGCGTCAAATCCGGAATGAGTGCGGTAACAAAGGCCGCCATAGTGGTGGATTTACCGGCGCCGTTACCACCAGAAAGCGTGGTCACCAGCTCATCGAGATCGAACGTGCGCGCGAAAAAGCCGTTCCAGTTAATCAGGGTCAGCGAGCGAAATTTACCGCGTTCAATCATTTTCATCCCCGGCGTTGTCATCGTCCTGACGAGCATCATCATTCTCGTCATCGTTCAGTTGCAGATGGTTTTCGACCGGCATGGCTTCACCGTCACGAATCAAGCGCTTCTGCGCTTCACGGGGATCGTCACCGCTGCGCACGTCAGCACCGAAACGGAATACCGATTCAGTGATACGAAACTTGCTGCTGTCGTGACCGGTGAACCAGATCATGCCAAGACGGCGCAAACGCGCGAGCGAGGAGCGCATTTTTTCCTGCAGTTTCTGGCGATCGAGATCGGTACCGGTAGAGCGGTTATTCACAAGCTTCAGCAGCTTACTTTCATCGGCGAGCGTCAGAAGCTCGTCATACAGCTCCTGCTGGGTGAAAATCCCCTCATTGGCCAGACGTTCTGGACTGAGGTAGAGATAGCAAAGGATTTTGCCGACCATCATATCCAGTTCAGACAGTACTGAGCGCGGGATAATGGTGGTCGAGCGCGGGCGCAGATAGAAGAACCCTTCCGGCGCGCGGATAAGTTCCACGTTATAACGCCCGTAGAACTCTTCCAGCTGCTCCTGGAAATCCATCAAAAAGGCATGATTATCCAGCTCATCCAAACCGATATGTTTACCGGCACGCAGCTGGCTGTCCAGTGCGGGAAAGAGTGGATTTACCAACGCTTGTGCCAGCTTAAGCGGCATTAATTGTTCAATATTTGTCAATGACATTCGCCTGTACTCTGGCTCCGTAATCATTAATCGGCTGCCACGCAGCGGGCAGTCCAATAAAATCGGCTTCGGCAACGCCCAGGCGCACGGCCTGGTCGACGACGATACGCGCTACGTCAAAATGGCGGGCGCGTGGATACTGCGCCAGATACTCGCGCATCACAATAGTGAGGTCGAGCGGCACATTTTGGGTTTTATAAACCGCCAGTGCGGCTTCAATCATGGCTGCCAGCTGCTCGCGGATTTCGTTAAATTCTTCAAACTCCAGCTCAGACGGCAGCTCCCCCGTCACTTCTTCATCACGTAATGACATCTCTTCATCACGCATATCCAGCAGACGATCGGCGCTGGCGTAAGTCAATGCCCACGGTGCATCAAAGTAGTTTTGCACCGACTGGCGCAGACGCTGGGCAAAGACACGGTTTTTATCCATATCAATGGCGGTACGGATGAATTTATGCACGTGACGGTCATAGCCAATCCACAAATCGATAGCCTGCTGCCCCCAACTGGTGATGCGGTCCAGCTTGCTCTGCAAATCAAACACCAGACGGTCGATAAAATGCAGGTCATCCATGCCCATCGTCGCTTCCTGGATACGCAGCAGGTTGGCCTGTAGTTTGTCGCCCGCAGCTTCAAGCGTATCCTGCAATTCGCGCAACGTACCGGAAGTTTCAGACAGCAGCAGTTCACAGCTGGAAATGG
>CBIFVZ010000035.1:0-36968 GCA_966185765.1 uncultured Enterobacteriaceae bacterium
TTAAAACGATCGAAATAAAAGAATAGTATATGGCGATCAATTTCAACATTTTGATAGCCTGTAACTATCATTTCTTTTATTTCGATCGTTTTAAACGATTTACGGATAGGTTTACAGGATGGTTTAATTGATTTGCGTAAAGGATTAATGCTTATTATTACCCGTGATTTTATTTTTCGGGTGAACAGGGAGGTTCATCAATATGAATTATCATCTTATTTCTGATGACAGTTTTATCCTGCCCGGAATTATCCATGTGATGGATAGTATAAATATCAGCGCGTTAGTCTATAACATCGGCAACAGGCAGGTAAAATCAAACAAGGCTTTTCTCCCTCAAGCTGGCGATGTGGTATGTATCATTGTTAATAATGTACATTTACGAAGCCGCCTGTTTCGTAATCCGGTTCTGGCCCGCTGCCGTTTAATCGTGATGTTAGATATTCCCGTCACGCCTTCAAGGCTGACGCATTTTCCCTGGCTGCTGCCTAAAAATATCAGCATAAAGGCGTTTTCTGAGGTTATCCAGAAAACACAGCGCTCCTGTGTTTTTCGTGAAAAAGTCTCCTTTAGCACTCTGGCGCTATTTGAGGAACTGAGCAATGGAAAGTCTGTCGCCAGCATATCTGCCTACTCTCAGGCACCGATGAAATCTGTTTATAAAATAAAACGAAATATTTTTCATAAATATGGCCTTCTGAACTGTAATTCAGTCGGAATACTACTTTGCAGGGACATTCTCAGTATGAAGATCCCCGTGTAATTACGCAGGTTACATTTTATACGCTTGTTGCATTTTAGTGTATTCAATACAGCTTTTTAACAAGTTACGCTATGCGATAAATTAATCGCCAGTGTTCACTAAGCTATCTGATTCATCTGTAGCAATTAATATTATTTTCACCAACAAAAGCTCGACTTGCTGAAATTAACGCCGTTATTAGGTGTGATGACTTTTTTATGCGTGGATTATGGTCTGTAATTGTCCATCCTTCATTCAAAGCAGGTTACGAGCGAATTAACAATAAGGTTTAACGAATTCGGTAACTTTGCACTGAAAGGTCGTAATTACATGGCCAGAATTCACATTATAACTCAGCTATACGGGCATTATCTGGCAACCCGTTTTATAGGCTATTTACCGGATAATAATATCACTAAATCAGTGAATTAACGCGTTGCGCTAGTAAAGAACAAATAAACAGTGGTCATGTACTGGGGCGGAAAGTTTTTCGTCAAAATCATGAAATTAAGAAAACCATTAATTAAGGATAATTGCTATGAAAAAAACACTACTGAGCACCTCCCTGATTGCCGCCCTGGCCATCTCCGCGTTTTCTGTTAATGCTGCGTCAACCGGCACCATTACCTTTAACGGTGAGCTGACCGACTCCACCTGCGAAGTAGACATCAATGGCCAGGGTTCAGACGCCACTGTAACACTGCCGACGGTGAGCGTTAACGAGCTGGCTGCCAGCGGTGACACGACCGGTCGCACCTCCTTCAACATGAACCTGGCTAACTGCGTTGTAGGCACCCAGGGCGGGCACTCCAAAGTTGCTGCGTTCTTCCAGCCGGGTACCACCGTTGATCTGAGCACTGGCCGCCTGCGCAACGTCAGCGGCACCGCCACCAACGTTGATCTCGAACTGCTGGACGCTACCGGCAACTACGCCTCCATCAACGTCGGTAATACTGACCAGGTAAGCAATACCTCGTATGTGGACATCCAGGCAGATGGCTCCGCGCTGCTGCCTTACGCCGTTCAGTACTACGCCAACGCGCAGACTACCCCAGGTACGGTAGTCAGCAGCGTGGTTTACAACCTGCAATATAAATAACAGGCAGGTCAGGGGGGTACGCCCCCTGACTTCCCGGAGAATCGACGATGTTCCTGAACAGACAAGCCCCCCTTAAAACGCTGCTACTGTCACTTGCTGTCCTGTTTTCTGCACATACCTGCGCCAGCGTCACCGTCAACGGCACCCGGGTAATCTACAACAGTACGGATAAGGAAATCAGCGTCAAACTGACCAACCACGGCAAAAAGCCGGTCCTGATTCAGAGCTGGATAGACAACGGCGATGAGAACGCCACTCCCGATCGTATTGACGTCCCGTTTACGCTAACCCCTCCCATTAACCGCGTTAATGGGGAAAAAGGTCAGACACTGCGTATCAGCTACACCGGTTCCCAGCCTCTTGCGACTGACCGCGAATCCGTTTACTGGCTCAACGTCATGGAAATTCCGGCCGTCAACGAGACGGAGGCTAACCGGCTACAAATTGCCCTGCGTACGCGCATCAAGCTTTTTTACCGCCCGGCCGCCCTGGAAGGCCGCGAGAAAGCCTCGCAGGCAGCCGAGAAGATCGTCTGGTCAGGCAGCAATGGTACGCTGCTGGCCCGCAATGACTCTCCCTACTACGTGTCCCTCGCCTCCGTTACCGTCAGTGCGCAGGGCAAAACTCACTCCGTCGATGGAAAAATGATCCCCCCTATGGGCCAGATTTCGTTTTCAGACAGCAAGCTGCCGCCCCTCACGCAGGGCGCTGTTATTCGCTATGAATATATCAACGACTGGGGCGCGGTCAGACAAAAAGAAAGCCGTTACGGAAGCTAAAGCGGCTTGACCCCACTATTTACAGGAAAGTGAATTATGTGCCGTACCTTTTGTTATTCTTTACTGTCCATGTCCGTTATGGCTGCTCTTTCGACCTGTGCATTTGCCGGTGCAGTGGAGAACACCTCAGAAGCCCGCACGCGACAGGAGTCGTTTCGTTTTGACCCCATTTTCCTGAATACCAGCGGCGGTCAGCGGGTGGATTTATCCCGCTTCGAGCACGGCAGCCCTATGCTGCCTGGCACCTGGATTACTGATATCGTGGTCAACGATGAGCTGGTCACCAGTGAAAAGCTGACGTTTACCGAGCAGCCTGACCGCCAGGTGACCGTCTGCCTTACCGCCGATGTACTGAGAAAAATCAACCTTAATTACAGCTCCCTGCCCGACGGCCTGAACCAGGCCCTGCGCAACGGGGAACCATGTTATGACCTGGTAAAACTCATACCGGGAACCACGCAAAACTACGATCCGGGCGAGCAGAAGCTGGAATTAACCATTCCCCAGGCCATGATGCGCAACACCCCGCGCGGGTACGTCAGCCCGGCCCTCTGGGACGAGGGAATACCGGCGGCGCTGATGAGCTACAATGCCAGCACCTACACCACCCGCTCCCACGGGCAAAATTACAGCTCCTCTTATGTCGGGCTGAACGGCGGGGTTAACCTTGGTCCCTGGCAGTACCGGCACAGCGGCAACTACAACTGGCAGGAGAAGGTTGGCGGTAGCTACCAGTCGCTTGAAAACTACGTGCAGCGCGACCTGAAGTCCATCATGGGCCGCGTCCGTCTCGGGGAGGCCACCTCCAGCGGGCAGCTGTTTGACACCCTGCGATTTCGCGGCATCGAAGTCTTCAGCGACGACCGGATGCAGCCCCAGTCGCGGCGCGGGTACGCGCCGGACATTCGCGGCATAGCACGGACCAATGCGAGGGTCAGCATTCGCCAGAGCGACAGGCTTATCTATGAGACCACGGTTTCACCGGGGGCCTTCCTCATTAACGATCTCTATCCCAGCGGCTACGGCGGCAACCTGGACGTCACCGTGACCGAGGCTGACGGCTCGGTCCAGCGTTTTCAGGTGCCTTACGCGTCGGTAACGCAGCTGCTGCGACCGGGTGTACACCGCTACAGCATACTTGCAGGGCGGCTTAACGATCCGTCGCTCTCTTCTAACCCGAATCTCTATCAGGCTACCTACCAGCGCGGGCTGACCAATATCCTTACCAGCTACTTTGGCATTCAGGGCAGCGGCGCGGATTACTACGCGCTGATGCTGGGCACCGCAGTGAGTACCCCGATAGGCGCTTTCTCCGCAGACATCACCCAGGCACGCACACACCTGCAACAGAGCCCAACGGGGGCCTCCAGCGGGCAGAGCTACCAGTTGAGCTACAGCAAATATCTTCCTGGCACCGACAGTAACCTCACCATCGCGGCCTACCGTTTCTCAACGGCGGGATATTACGACTTTCGCACGGCGATGCAGGCAATTGATGAAGAGAAGCGGCACGGGAGCATTAATAACATCTGGCGTCCGAAGAACCGGTTCAATATCACCCTCAACCAGGGGCTGGGTGAAGGTATGGGTCAGATGTACCTGACGGGCTACACCCAGGACTACTGGAACCAGAATCACTCGGACCTGCAGTACCAGATGGGTTACAGCAATTATATCGGTCGGGTGAGCTTCAACCTCAGCGTCGGTCGCGTGCGCGGCGTGCGCGGACGTATGGAAACAAACATGCTGTTCAATATGTCGCTACCGCTGGGAAGTTACGACAGCGGTAACACGCCGACGCTTAATGCAGGCTTGACGCGAAGCAGTAACGGCACGGTGGGTCAGCAGGTGGGCGTCTCCGGCACCTATGGGGATGACCATCAGTACAACTACGGCGTGACCGGCAGCCATTATAACAAAGGCGTGGGTAGCAGCGTGGTGGTTAACAGCGGCTGGCGTTCGCCGTACAGCCACCTGTCGGGCAGCTACGGCGCCGGGAAGGACTACCAGAACCTGAGCCTTGGCGCGAGCGGAACGGTGATTGCGTGGCAGGACGGGGTAGTGGCTACGCCGTACACCGGAGACACTTTCGCAGTAGTAGAGGCGCCAGGGGCAAAAGGTGCGAAGGTGGGCGGTTATCCTGGTATACGGGTCGATGGTTTCGGTCATGCGGCCATTCCGTATCTTAACCCTTATGAGATGAACGAAATAAACCTTGATCCGAAGGGCACATCGCAGGGCCTGGAGTTCGGCAACACCTCAGATCGCGTGGCGCCGCTGTCGGGCGCGGTGAGCCGGGTAAGGTTCAGCACACGTGAGGGGATTCCGCTGCTCATTACGCTGCGTGATGCGCAGGGTAATCCGCTACCGTTTGGCGCGGACGTGACGGACTCGTCAGGTGCGGTGGTGGGGAGCGTAGGCCAGATGGGGCAGGCGTATGTGCGGGTGGAGAAGCATGAAGACACGCTGACGGTGAAGTGGGGAGAGAGTGCCGCCCAGCAATGCCGGTTCAGCTACCGGACCACGGAAAGCGACACAACCGCGTTCAGTAAGATGAATGCCACGTGCAGATAAGTGCAAAGGAAATAAAGATGAAAACAATAGCACCGATAAAAGGCCTCCTGTCGCTGCTCCTGCTCTGGGCAGGAGCCAGTCAGGCCGCAACATGGACCTGTCAAGAATATTCAAGATGGGCACCAAAGGCCAATGTATTTACGTTTAATGGCGTCATTTCGATGGGAGAAGACATTCCGGTAGGAACAGTGGTCTACCGGGCAAGGCTGGAGGCGGATAATATGGGCCTCGAGTGCCAGACTCCAGATGAGAGTGGACTGGGTGTAGAAGTTCTTTTCCCTGCTCAAGTTCAGGTCATTAGTACCCCTACCAGTATGGTACCCGGCATTACTGCACCGCCGACTGGAGAAAACGTTTACCAGACTAATGTTCCTGGCATCGGTGTGGCGATAACAGCTGAAGGGAAAATGCCTTACACCTGGGAAGCAGCATGGGCTAGAAATGATTATGTGAATCGATGGTCAAACAAGAGCGGCGCTACTCTTGGCAGATTTGAGGTTAAGTTAATAAAAACAGGACCTGTATCTCCTGGCATCGTCAATGCAATAAATTTTCCTCAGTTACAGGTAACGTTTACCACACCCACCGCTCCAGCAGGGAGTACGTTTATCGGTTTTCCGTTCCCTTTTTCAACAGTAAGCTATAACGGAACTATACAAATAATTAAAAGTACCTGTCGTACAGAAGTTGCTGATAAGGTTGTCGATTTGGGAAGTCATGAGGTAAAGGATATAAAAAAGACCTCCGGGAGAGTGACAACATGGATGGATGCAGGTCTACGTCTAATCGGATGTCAGTTTTCTCCAGGATTTTACAATGAAAAAAATGGTAAGATTTATCACGTTGGGACAAATGTCGTTGGGCAGGGCACGCCCGACGCAAATACCGTCAGGCTCTCTCTCAGCGCATCGACTTCTGTTATTAATGCGAACACCGGAATTATTTCGCTAACCCCGGCATCAGACAGTGCAACCGGGGTAGGTATCCAGATTGGGCTAAAAGAAGGTTCGGAGATAAAGCCATACAATTTTAATACCAATGAAGTGATTTTTACGCCTTCTTCACCAGACGCACAAAGCCTGGAGATACCTATTTTTGCCAGGTATATAGCAACGAGCACTACAATTACACCCGGTAAAGCAAATGGTGCGATAGTTTATACCCTGAATTATTACTGATTGCCGTCTTTATTTTCCGGGTAGCGCCAGCTAATGGCTCGCCCGGCGCTATCCTGGCACAACGTCAGGATAGCGCCAAACGTGAACCACACTTTCCCGCTACCGATAAACAAGAACGGTAAACAAGCCCGCAGCACGCACGTATTTTATTCCGCTCTGGCAATATACGCTCTTAGAGCGTATTTCGCTTTTTTGATCAGGCAATATTCCCGCATAAAGGCAAATTTGATTCGCTTGCTCAATTTTTCAGTGCGTTTAAACGGTGCCGTTGCAAATTTAATCTCGCGTATTTGTTGGCGATTAAAGTAACAATAACCATGAACTCCGCAGCTTATCCTTCTTGCCAGACTATACGTCAGGCGAACAGCAGGAGCGAGAGCGTTAATCTCTTCTTTACCGCCCGTAGTGAGCAGTTGCCGGAATACGCCTGCCGCGTAAACCATATGATCAATATCTTTTGACGTCGGCGTGTTGGTAATACTTCCCTGCCTGACCCGATACAACACAAGGTTGTCAGTAATATGAGGGGGGCATGTTGCCTGTTCTTCTTTCATACTGATTTACGGCTCAATCATAAAAAGCATTTGAGACAAAACAAAAGTAGCGAATAAAAAATCAACAGCTACAAAACGACATGCATACCATTGTCGCAGTCGGCATTAAACACCCTTACTTTCAACAGAAATCATCGTTCAGGCCAGATTTATAGATACTCATGACAGTAAAAATGTCACTAACAAGAATGACATTCATTAAAAAAGCGCTTAAATTTCTCATTTGGCTAATTTTAAGAATTAAAAATAAATGACGTAAAATCATAATGATAACATCACTACCGGATAAGAAAAGCTAATCACAAACCTTTGCCTTAAAAAAACTCAATCGAGCCTTTTCAAACAAATCGCTACCCTGCCGCCTCACTTTTCAGGGGCTATCATGCTGTTACATACCCTTTATCTTATTGGCATTACTGCCGAAGCGATGACCGGCGCACTGGCCGCAGGCCGCCGCCGTATGGATACCTTTGGCGTCATTATCATCGCGACGGCCACAGCGCTTGGCGGTGGCTCCGTGCGCGACATACTGCTGGGACATTATCCTCTCGGTTGGGTGAAGCATCCTGAATACGTCCTGATTGTCGCCTGTGCGGCGGTGCTGACGACCGTTGCCGCGCCCGTTATGCCGCACCTGCGCCGCCTGTTTCTGATTCTTGATGCGCTCGGTCTGGTCGTTTTTTCTATCATCGGCGCGCAAATCGCGCTGGATATGGGCCACGGCCCGGTTATCGCCTGTATCGCCGCGGTGACCACTGGCGTGTTTGGCGGTGTGCTGCGTGATATGTTCTGTAAGCGCATTCCACTGGTCTTCCAGAAAGAGCTTTACGCTGGCGTGTCCTTTGCCGCCGCCGTGCTCTATATCGCATTGCAAAACGTGGTGAACAATCACGATGTTGTCGTCATTGCTACGCTGCTGTTCGGTTTTACCGCGCGTCTGCTGGCGCTGCGCTTTCGACTGGGGCTACCGGTATTTCACTATAACCACTCACCGCATTAGGGGCCACGTCTGGCGCAAAACCGGGCACGCCCTGCTGACCAAGCCAGCTTACCAGCTCAATAATGTCACTACGTTCAATAAACGCCCGCATGGCCCTGGCGCGACCCGGACCGGTTCCCGGCAGTCGCATCCATTGCTGCTCATCGCGTGCCTGAATCTGTCGCCAGTGGGTATCTGGCAGCACCGCCAGCGTTTGCTGCGCTAAAGGCACCCCGAGCGCCAGCAACCAGCGCTGAAACGGCATTCGGCGCGTAAGATTAAAGCGATGCCACAATTCACGCGCACGCGCCGGTGACACGCCTGGCGTATCACGCAACACCTGTGGCGAAAGCGCCAGCCAGGAGAAGACGTGTTCAAAGCGATGTTGAGTATGCAGCGTACGCCAGCCGGAAGGGCCAAGTCCGTGGATATTCAGCACTGAGGGTGCCCCCAGCCAGTTCAGATGCGCCATAAAAGCCTCGCTACAGCTTTGCGCGTACCGCAGACAGGCGGCGTTCTGTGACGCCGGCAGCTGCGGCTTTTCACGTTGCTCAATACGCCAGACCACATGGTTAAGCCGTGGAATGCCTTGTCCTGCAAGGCTTATGCTCACCTGGTCTCCGGGGGCGATATCCATTTCCTGCCAGCGGCGCAGCGAACCGACATTTACGCGGTTCACGCGTTTGTCATCAAGCTGTACCGGCTCCAGCAACAGCACCACCGCGACCTTTCCGGTACGCCCACGACTAAAGCGAATATCGCGGACTTCAGCCACCTGCTCGACAGGCGGGTATTTCCAGGCGGCCCGCCACTCCCCCTGACCAGGACGCCACGCGCGGGCTGGCGGCTGTTGAGACTGGCTGACTATTACGCCATCGGTCACAAACGGCAACGGTGATGAGAACCAGCGCTCACGTAGCGTAGCAATCTCGTCAACATGGCTTACGGCTACCGACCAGTCGCGTACCAACGCAAACCCTGCCGCGTCCAGCACCTGTACCCTGGCCTGCATATCCTGCGGCCCCCCAGGCCAGGCCCAGACAAACAACGCGATTTCGTCTTCTATACCGCTTGCCTCGCGCCGCATCATCGTGCCAGCTACCTTTGCTCGCGCGTTTTGTCCGCCTGCTATATGCTGTACGTGTCCCTCGCGTAGCCAGAAAAGCTCGCCCTGCAATACGCTGTTCGCCAGCGGGCCAGAGACCTGTTGCGGAACCTGCGGTAATTGAGCCACCTTCGCCGTCCAGTCCTCACCCTGTATACCGTCCCCACGGCTGATAGCCTGCGTCAGTTGACCATTGCGATACACAAGCGTTACCGCTACGCCATCCACTTTAGGCTGAACCCAAAGCCCGCGCCTGCCCTGCATCCACGCGGCAATCGCCGTTTTGTCGCGCAGCTTTTTCACGCCGGTATGCGCAACCGGGTGAGCAAGCGTACCGCGACCCGGCAGACGTTCAGGCGGTCCGCTGTCAGCCACGCCCAGACATTCCTGCCACGTTGCAAGCCGTGCGCGTAGACCATCATAAATGTCATCGTTAACCGGGCTTTCTCCATGCTGGAAATACGCGCGATCCCAGTCCGCGAGCTGAACCGCCAGCCGATCTGCCTCTGGCCGCATGTCGCGCCCGTTGCCGGCCGGGCAGGTCGCCTGAGCGCCAGCGCCCATTCCCAAAAGCGCCAGCAATCCCCATTTCTTCCACATGACCTCGCCTCCGTTATCGCCTCAGTAACGATATAGCTGCGCAACACGCCTTGATTCGAGCAGCGATTTTGCTGATTGCGAGCAGCATTCACGGCTTGTTGAGTCATTGCAGCAACGCCACTGGCAAACGGCGAAACATCTCGTAAAAACGCGCAGAGGAAGGCGCGGGCAGGTGCCAGCCGCTTCTCGCTGTGTATAATAAGCACTTACCTGTCTGACATTGTTTTCGCCGCAACCGAAAGCGGTGTTTCCCTGTACCGGGAACACCGGGTGGTCTTAGCAGAACATGGCAGCGTTTTAATGACTCATATCATAAGTAAACATATTCATGGTTCAGGGCACGCTCTATATTGTTTCCGCACCAAGCGGAGCCGGTAAATCCAGCCTTATTCAGGCGTTACTGAAAACACAACCGCTGTATGACATGCAGGTTTCGGTTTCTCATACCACGCGCGCAGCGCGTCCGGGCGAGGTTCACGGTGAACACTACTACTTCATCGATAAAGCCGAGTTTCACAACATGATTGCCCGGGATGCGTTTCTTGAGCATGCGGAAGTGTTTGGCAACTATTACGGCACCTCGCGCGAAACTATCGAACAGATTCTGGCGACCGGCGTGGATATCTTTCTGGATATCGACTGGCAGGGCGCACAGCAGATTCGCCAGCGCATGCCGCAGGCGCGCAGTATTTTTATTCTGCCGCCGTCAAAGGGGGAGCTTGACCGCCGCCTGCGCGGGCGTGGTCAGGACAGCGAAGAGGTCATCGCCAGGCGTATGGCGCAGGCTGTTGCGGAAATGAGCCACTATGCTGAATATGATTACCTGATTGTTAATGATGATTTTGACACTGCACTGGGCGATTTTAAGACTATCATTCGCGCAGAACGTCTGCGTATGGGTCGCCAGAAGCAGCGGCACGGTGGTTTGATAAGCAAATTAATGGCGGACTAAGACCGCTTTCGGGTATCATACCCAGTCATTTCTTCACCTGTGGGGCATTGTAATTATGGCACGCGTAACTGTTCAGGACGCTGTAGAGAAAATTGGTAACCGTTTTGACCTGGTACTGGTCGCCGCGCGTCGCGCTCGTCAGATGCAGGTTGGTGGCAAGGATCCGCTGGTACCGGAAGAAAACGATAAGACCACCGTTATTGCGCTGCGCGAAATTGAAGAAGGCCTGATTACCAATCAGATCCTCGACGTGCGCGAGCGCCAGGAGCAGCAGGAGCAGGAAGCCGCCGAACTGCAGGCTGTCACCGCGATTGCTGAAGGACGTCGTTAATTTAACCAGCAGCGGGTAACCCTTGTATCTGTTTGAAAGCCTGAATCAGCTGATTCAAAACTACCTGCCTGCAGACCAGATCAAGCGTCTGCAGCAGGCTTATCTGGTCGCTCGTGACGCACACGAGGGCCAGACTCGTTCAAGCGGTGAGCCCTATATCACCCATCCCGTTGCGGTAGCCTGCATTCTGGCCGAGATGAAACTCGACCATGAAACGCTGATGGCTGCCCTTCTGCATGATGTGATTGAAGACACCCCTGCCACGTATCAGGACATGGAGCAGTTGTTCGGCAAAAGCGTTGCCGAGCTGGTGGAGGGCGTCTCCAAGCTGGATAAACTGAAGTTTCGCGACAAGAAAGAGGCTCAGGCCGAAAACTTTCGCAAGATGATTATGGCGATGGTGCAGGATATCCGCGTCATTCTCATCAAACTTGCCGACCGCACGCACAACATGCGCACGCTCGGGTCACTGCGCCCCGACAAGCGCCGCCGCATCGCCCGCGAAACGCTGGAAATTTACAGCCCGCTGGCGCACCGTCTTGGTATTCATAATCTTAAAACCGAGCTTGAAGAGCTGGGTTTTGAAGCTCTGTATCCCAACCGCTATCGCGTGATTAAAGAAGTGGTGAAAGCCGCGCGTGGTAACCGTAAAGAGATGATTCAAAAAATCCTCTCTGAAATTGATGGGCGGTTGCAGGAAGCGGGCATTCCCTGTCGCGTAAGCGGCCGTGAAAAACACCTCTACTCCATCTACTGCAAGATGGTGCTCAAAGAGCAGCGCTTTCACTCCATCATGGATATCTACGCGTTTCGCGTCATCGTGAAAGATGTCGACACCTGCTATCGCGTGCTGGGCCAGATGCACAATCTGTACAAGCCGCGCCCGGGTCGCGTTAAAGACCATATTGCCATTCCTAAAGCCAATGGCTACCAGTCCCTGCATACCTCAATGATTGGTCCGCACGGCGTACCGGTTGAAGTACAGATTCGTACCGAAGACATGGATATGATGGCGGAAATGGGGGTTGCTGCGCACTGGGCATACAAAGAGCAGGGTGAAAGCACCACTACCGCACAAATCCGCGCCCAGCGCTGGATGCAAAGTCTGCTTGAGCTACAGCAGAGCGCAGGTAGCTCATTTGAATTTATCGAAAGCGTTAAGTCGGATCTGTTCCCGGACGAGATTTACGTCTTCACGCCCGAAGGGCGCATCGTCGAACTGCCCGCTGGCGCCACGCCAGTGGATTTTGCCTACGCTGTGCATACCGACATCGGCCATGCCTGCGTGGGGGCGCGCGTTGACCGCCAGCCCTATCCGCTCTCGCAGTCGCTTACCAGCGGCCAGACGGTAGAAATCATTACGGCGCCCGGCGCGCGGCCCAACGCTGCCTGGCTCAACTTTGTGGTCAGTTCAAAAGCGCGCGCCCGTATCCGTCAGATGCTCAAAAACCTGCGCCGCGAAGACTCCGTGAGCCTGGGGCGCCGCCTGCTCAATCATGCACTTGGCGGTAGCCGTAAACTGGCTGAAATCCCTGAAGAAAACATTCAGCGCGAGCTGGAGCGAATGAAGCTGGCCTCGCTTGACGATCTGCTGGCGGAAATCGGTCTTGGCAACGCCATGAGCGTGGTGGTAGCCAAAAATCTGCTCCAGGGCGAAGCCGCTGCCCAGCAAAACGCGCCTGGTGCTGCCGGACACAGCCATCTGCCAATCAAAGGTGCAGACGGCGTGCTGATTACGTTTGCCAAATGCTGCCGCCCGATTCCCGGCGACCCGATAGTGGCACACGTCAGCCCAGGCAAAGGGCTGGTGATTCACCACGAGTCCTGTCGCAACATCCGTGGCTACCAGAAAGAGCCAGAGAAGTTCATGGCGGTGGAATGGGATAAAGAAACCGAGCAGGAGTTCATCACCGAAATCAAGGTGGATATGTTTAACCACCAGGGTGCGCTGGCGAACCTGACGGCCTCGATCAACACCGCAGGCTCCAATATCCAGAGCCTGAACACGGAAGAGAAAGATGGGCGCGTTTATACCGCCTTTATCCGCCTGACGGCGCGTGACCGCGTCCATCTGGCAAACATCATGCGCAAAATCCGCGTGATGCCGGATGTGATTAAAGTTACCCGCAACCGAAACTAATGATGAACCCGGCGCGCTATGCACGTATCTGTGAAATGCTGGCCCTGCGCCAGCCTGATTTAACAGTGTGCATGGAGCAGGTTCATAAGCCTCATAACATTTCAGCCATCATCCGCACGGCAGACGCCGTGGGGGTGCATGAGGTTCACGCTGTATGGCCCGCGGGCTGGGTACGCACGATGTATTCCGCCGCTGCGGGCAGCAACAGTTGGGTGAAGGTGAAAACACACCCCGATATCCACGATGCTGCCACCCATTTCAAATCGCAGGGAATGCAAATCCTTGCCACCCATTTGTCCGACACCGCCGTTGATTTTCGTGAAATTGACTACACCCGTCCGACCTGCATTCTGATGGGGCAGGAGAAAACCGGCATTAGTCAGCAAGCACTCGCGCTGGCAGACCAGGACATCATTATTCCGATGACAGGCATGGTACAGTCACTGAACGTGTCTGTAGCCTCGGCGCTGATTTTGTATGAAGCACAGCGCCAGCGGCAAAACGCCGGAATGTACAAGCGCAAAAACAGCGCGCTGGCACCCGAAGAACAGCAGCGCCTGCTGTTTGAAGGCGGTTATCCGGTGCTGGCGAAAGTCGCAAAGCGTAAAGGTCTGGCCTGTCCCCACATTAACGGCTGCGGCGAGATTGAAGCCGATGCCGACTGGTGGGCCACCATGCAGGCGCCAGGGACAAAAAGATGAAAGGCAGGCTGCTGGATGCTATTTCGCTAAGTGCTCTGACGGGCGTTGGCGCAAGCCAGAGCGAAAAACTCGCTAAAATCGGCCTGCACACCGTGCAGGATCTGCTGCTGCACCTCCCCCTGCGTTACGAAGACCGTACCCAGCTTTACCCGATTGGCGAGCTGCTGCCCGGCATTTATGCCACCGTTGAAGGCGAAGTTCTTAACTGTAATATCACCTTTGGTCGCCGCCGCATGCTGGTTTGCCAGATAAGCGACGGCAGCGGCATTCTCACGATGCGTTTTTTCAATTTCAACGCAGCGATGAAAAACAGTCTTGCGACGGGGCGGCGCGTGCTGGCCTACGGCGAAGCAAAGCGCGGGCAGCATGGCGCAGAGATGATTCATCCTGAATACCGTTTACAGGGCGACCATGATACGCCTGCGCTACAGGAAACATTGACGCCGGTTTACCCAACGACGGAAGGCGTGCGCCAGGCTACGCTTCGCAAACTCACTGACCAGGCACTGGACTTACTCGACAGTTGCGCCATTGCTGAACTGTTGCCACCCGAGTTGGCTCAGGGGCTGATGAGCCTGCCTGAAGCGCTACGCACGCTACACCGCCCACCGCCGTCAATGCAGCTAAGCGACCTGGAAAGTGGCAAACACCCCGCACAGCGTCGTCTGATTATGGAAGAACTGCTGGCACATAACCTGAGCATGCTGGCACTGCGCGCCGGTGCCCAGCGCTATCACGCCCGCCCGCTTGCCGCACTGGATAATCTTAAAGACGATCTACTGAAATCACTGCCCTTTAGCCCTACCGGTGCACAAAACCGTGTCGTCGCCGACATTGAACGCGATCTGGCGCTCGACGTACCGATGATGCGGCTGGTGCAGGGCGATGTTGGCTCCGGTAAAACGCTGGTTGCGGCACTGGCTGCGCTGCGCGCCATCGCAAACGGCCAACAGGTGGCACTGATGGCACCGACGGAACTACTGGCCGAGCAGCACGCTAACAACTTCCGCGTCTGGTTTGAACCGCTTGGTGTCGAAGTCGGCTGGCTCGCCGGTAAACAAAAAGGCAAAGCCCGCCAGGCGCAACAAGACGCTATCGCCAGCGGCCAGATTTCAATGGTGATAGGTACACACGCTATTTTCCAGGAACAGGTGCAGTTTCATGCACTGGCGCTGGTCATTATTGATGAGCAGCACCGCTTCGGCGTTCACCAGCGTCTGGCGCTGTGGGAGAAAGGCCAGCAGCAGGGATTTCACCCACATCAGCTCATCATGACCGCCACGCCCATTCCGCGTACCCTGGCGATGACCGCCTATGCGGATCTGGATACTTCCGTGATTGATGAACTGCCACCAGGCCGTACACCGGTCACTACCGTGGCAATACCGGATACCCGGCGTGGTGATATAGTCGACCGCGTGCGCCACGCCTGCACGCAGGAAGGCCGCCAGGCCTATTGGGTGTGTACGTTGATTGAAGAGTCTGACCTGCTGGAAGCCCAGGCGGCAGAAGCCACGTGGGAAGAACTCAAGCTGGCACTGCCTGAATTGAATGTTGGGCTGGTGCACGGGCGCATGAAACCGCAGGACAAGCAGGCCGTCATGCAGGCATTTAAACAAGGTGAACTGCATTTGCTGGTCGCAACTACCGTCATTGAGGTGGGCGTGGATGTGCCAAACGCCAGCCTGATGATAATTGAAAACCCGGAGCGGCTGGGGCTGGCGCAGTTGCACCAGCTGCGCGGGCGCGTTGGGCGTGGCGCGGTTGCCTCGCACTGCGTACTGCTCTACAAATCCCCGCTTTCCACCACCGCACAAAAGCGCCTGCAGGTACTGCGCGACAGTAACGACGGCTTTGTGATTGCACAAAAAGATCTGGAGATTCGCGGTCCTGGCGAGCTTCTTGGCACCCGCCAGACCGGCAACGCGGAATTTAAAGTCGCGGACCTGCTGCGCGACCAGGCAATGATCCCCGAAGTACAGCGCGTAGCGCGTCATATTCACGAGCGCTGGCCGCAGCAGGCGGCGGCGTTGATTGAGCGCTGGATGCCGGAAACCGAACGCTACTCCAACGCCTGACTGGTTAGCTAAAAATCGGCAGCAGCAACCACATCTTAATTACCAGCGCATTGGTGATGTCCAGGAAGAATGCACCCACCATTGGCACCACTAAAAACGCCATGTGCGATGGTCCAAACCTGTCGGTAATGGCCTGCATATTGGCAATGGCGGTGGGGGTCGCACCCAGTCCAAAACCACAGTGGCCTGCGGCCAGCACCGCCGCATCGTAATTTTTCCCCATCACGCGCCAGGTAACAAAAATCGCGTACAGCGCCATAAACACCGCCTGGACGACCAGAATCGCCAGCATCGGCAGTGCCAGTGATGCCAGCTCCCACAAACGCAGGCTCATCAGCGCCATCGCCAGAAACAGTGACAAACACACATTCCCCAGCACCGAGACAGCACGCTCAAACACGCGATAAAAACCGGTAAATGCCAGCATATTACTGAGAATGACGCCAATAAACAGTACGCAGACAAAGGTAGGGAGTTCAAGTGCCGTACCCTGTAACAACTGCGCCACGACCCGCCCGACAGTCAGACAAATGGCGATGAGTGCGATGGTTTCTACCATCACCAGTGATGTAATGTTGCGCTCAACGTTCGGCTTTTCAAACGCGCTCGGTGCCAGGCTGTCTTCCGGCGCTCCCTGTGGGCCAGCAGAGTGCTTGACCAGGTAACGAGCGACCGGCCCGCCAATTAACCCGCCAAGCACCAGCCCGAAGGTCGCACAGGCCATTGCCACTTCTGTGGCACTCTCAAATCCGTAGCGTTCACTGAACACCTTACCCCAGGCCGCACCGGTTCCGTGGCCGCCAGAAAGGGTAATTGAGCCTGCCAGCAGCCCCATCAACGGGTCCATGCCCAACAGAGATGCCATGCCAATACCAATCGCGTTCTGTAATACCAGAAACCCAACAACGACAATCAGAAAAATACCCAACACCTTGCCGCCTGCACGCAGGCTTGCCAGGTTTGCGTTAAGCCCAATGGTGGCAAAAAAGGCCAGCATCAGTGGATCACGCAGGGACATATCAAATTCGACAGACCACCCAATACTGCGGTTGAGTACCAACAGCGCGAGCGCCACCAGCAAGCCACCCGCGACCGGTTCAGGAATTGTGTATTTTTTTAGTACCGGAATACCCTGGACCATTTTGCGGCCCAAAAGCAGCACCAGCGTCGCGGCAACCAGAGTCGAGAGCGTGTCGAGATGAAACATGATTAAAAACTCCTTATGTGCGCAATTTTCATCCTGCGCCTGATATATCCAGCCTTATATTTTTATTCCGCAGTATCAAAACCTGAAACGATATCAAAAACCAGAAAAAAATCGCGAAAATTTTTGATATAGCTTACCAATACGTCGAAAACCAACGAATGCAAACGTTTGCTTTCACGCTATACACTCCGATAAAATCACCGTTTTTCCACCACGGGACGCTTCATAAGATGTCTGTTAACACCGCAGGCTCGCAGGACGCGCAGCCAACCACGCCCCCCGCTTCCAGCGAACTCATTTTCCGCCTTGAGGATCGCCCTCCGTTGCCACAAACCTTTTTCGCCGCACTTCAGCACCTGCTGGCGATGTTTGTTGCCGTTATCACACCGGCACTACTGATTTGCCAGGCGCTAGGTCTGCCTGCGGAAGATACGCAGCACATTATCAGTATGTCGCTTTTTGCCTCGGGCGTGGCATCGGTTATCCAGATTAAAGCATGGGGGCCGGTTGGCTCCGGGTTACTGTCGATTCAGGGCACCAGCTTCAACTTCGTATCGCCACTGATTATGGGCGGCCTGGCGCTGAAAAACGGCGGTGCTGATCTACCCACCATGATGGCTGCGCTGTTTGGCACCCTGATGCTGGCAAGCTGTACGGAAATGATTGTCTCGCGTGTCCTGCACCTGGCACGGCGTATTATCACGCCACTGGTGTCGGGCGTGGTGGTGATGATTATCGGGCTATCACTGATTCAGGTTGGGCTGACCTCCATTGGTGGTGGCTATGCGGCCATGAGCGACAATACCTTCGGTTCACCTAAAAATCTGCTACTGGCAGGGGCCGTGCTGGCAACCATTATTCTGCTCAACCGTCAGCGTAATCCCTATCTGCGCATCGCCTCGCTGGTGATTGCTATGGCCGTGGGTTATCTGCTCGCCTGGTGGCTGAACATGCTGCCGCCGGACACCACACCCAGTAATGCATCTCTGATTATGGTACCGACACCGCTTTATTATGGCCTGGGTATCGACTGGAACCTGCTGTTGCCGCTGATGCTGGTGTTTATGATTACTTCGCTGGAAACCATTGGCGACATCACTGCCACCTCTGACGTTTCCGAACAGCCGGTATCCGGCCCGCTGTACATGAAGCGCCTGAAAGGCGGCGTGTTGGCAAATGGCCTGAACTCCTTTGTTTCTGCGGTCTTTAACACCTTCCCGAACTCCTGCTTTGGACAGAACAACGGCGTCATTCAGCTGACAGGCGTTGCCAGCCGCTACGTGGGTTTTTTCGTCGCGCTGATGCTGATTGTGCTGGGCCTGTTCCCGGCGGTCAGTGGATTTGTACAGCATATTCCTGAGCCGGTGCTGGGCGGTGCGACTATCGTAATGTTTGGCACCATTGCTGCTTCGGGCGTGCGCATCGTGTCGCGCGAGCCGATTAACCGCCGCTCCATTATGATTATCGCGCTGTCGCTGGCCGCCGGACTGGGTATTTCCCAGCAGCCGCTTATTCTGCAGTTTGCGCCGGACTGGATTAAGAACCTGCTTTCCTCTGGTATTGCTGCGGGCGGCATTACCGCTATCGTGCTGAATCTGGTCTTCCCGCCGGAAAAAAGCTAACTCTCTTGTGCGGTAAGTACCCTTACCGCACGGCTTTGAATGCCTCTTCCCTTGAGCTACGGCGCTAAATCGGGCATAAAAGCCTCTGTGATGTATCAGCGTGCTAATGGAAGAGGCTTATGCGATTTATAAAGAAGTGTATTGTGACGGTGCTCGTCGCTATCCTGGTTGTGCTCATTGCACTGTATTTTTTGCTGCAGACGCGCTGGGGCGCAGGCTTCACCAGCAACCTCATCACTGAAAACAGCCGCTGGCATCTCACCTTCGACAAACTGGAACACCGCTGGGCAGCACCTTCCCACCTGGTTTTTCAGAACCTCAGCATTGGCGACAAAGATCAACCGGCCATGCTCAGCGCAACACGTGTTGACGTTGGCCTTAGCAGCCGTCAGCTCACCGCACCTCGCTATGTCGACAGCCTTCTGCTCGAAGACGGCACACTCAATCTTAACGCCGCTGCGCCTTTGCTCCGTGCCGACACGCTACGCCTGAAAAACATGACGATTAACCAACCAGAACTCAACGCACGTCAGGTGAGCGGTGGCGTCAGCCCGTGGCTGCCTGAGGCAGGATATGTACTGGGGCGCACAGCACAGATTCAGTTTAGCGCGGGTGAACTGACACGCGATGGCGTAACCGTACGCAATGCCCTGTTGCAGGGCAGTATCAATAATGGCGAAGTCGACCTTGCAACCCTTGGCGCCGATCTGGCACGTGGCACGCTGACGGCCCGCGCTCGCCGCGACAGCCAGGGCCACTGGTGGATTCAAAACCTGCGTCTTAATGAAGTACGCCTGCAAAGCGATAAACCACTTACCGACTTCCTGGCACCTGTGGCAACGCTGCCTGCGCTGACGATAGAACGTCTGGATATTGTGGACGCGCGTCTGGAAGGTCCGGGATGGGCATTTAACGACCTCGACCTTAGCCTGCGCAACCTGGCGCTGGAAAAAGGCGCATGGCACAGTAATGACGGCACGCTGTCACTCAATGCCAGCGAAATTATCTGGGGCAACGTACAGCTTAACGACCCGATTCTCGATGCCGACCTTAAGGCGCAGAGCATTGCACTGCGTAAACTCAGCACGCGCTGGGAAAGAGGCATGGTACGCGCCTCCGGTGAGTGGCAACGCGACACACATACACTCACGCTTAACGATCTGGCGCTGGTCGGGCTGGAATATACGCTGCCGCAGGACTGGAAAGCACTATGGCTGGCACCGACACCAGCCTGGATAAGCAATGTGATGGTACAAAATATGACCGCCAGCCGTAACCTGTTGATTGATATCGACCCGGCTTTCCCGTTCCAGTTGACGTCACTGGATGCAAGCGGTCAGCAGCTACAGCTGGCGCGAGACGGCCAGTGGGGACTCTGGAGCGGTAATCTTAATCTCGCCGCCGCTGCAGCCACGTTTAACCGTACCGACGTGCGCCGCCCGTCCCTCAGACTGGATGCCTCATCTGATAATATCCGTATTAATGATATGAGTATGTTTGCGGGTGAAGGCATGTTCGAAGCAACCGGAGAAATAAGCCAAGAGCCGCAGCGCGCGTTTACGCTGGCTATTACCGGGCGTAATGTGCCGCTCGATACGCTTAATAACTGGGGCTGGCCACCGCTTACGCTTCAGGGTAACGGTGGTATGCAACTGACCCTGAAAGGTAACCTGACGGCGAACCAGCCGCTTAAGCCAACGGTAAGTGGGCAGTTGCACGCAACAGACAGCCAGGGCCATGCGCTCAATCAGACGATGGTGGACGGTAGCGTAAATGGCGCTGAGGCAACTGACCCGCAAGGCAATGCTGCAACGACACCGCAGCCACCCGTGCAGGAAGGCCATACCCCTGACAATAGCGCAACGACCCAACAGCCACTGGTTCAGGAAAGCCATGCCGCTGACAATAGCGCGGCACAGCTGCCGCCAGAACAGGAAGATAAAGCTGATGACAGCAGTGCGGCGGGGCCACAACCGCCGGTTCAGGAAGATAACGCAGCGCCAGCGCAACAAGCGCCTGAAGACAGGGACAACACAAAACCACCGTCGCCGGAGCAATCGTCCGGCGCACCTGAGCTTATCTGATTACTCCTCTTCGTTGCCGCCCTCCTCCAGCGGTCCAAAGGGGCGGGCAGGCAACACGATATAAATCCCTTCAAACACCGCCCCCACTTCATCGTCTCCGTACAATTCTACTTCCAGCTGCACTCGCGCCTTGCGCCCGCGCGCCAGCCGGTCCAGATCGCCACTGAGTGACCCGAGGTCAGCCACTGCACCGGGACGCCCGCTGATAGGTTTGCTGTAGCGAATATGCGCATCGGCAAGAATGATGGTACCGCCCAGGTGGCGCTCACGCAGCATCAGCCAGATAAGCCCCCAGCCGGTTAACGTTGCAATAGAAAACAGACTACCGGCAAACAGTGTGTTGTTTGGATTCTGATTGCCGCTTTCCGGCATGGTGGTGATAAATTTCTGCCCGGTATACTGCAGAATACGCACGCCCATCTTTTCACTGAGCGGAATATGCTGATACCAGGCCTGCTGCAGCTGCCCGCACCAGTCGCCGCGGTGCAGAATGTCATCCAGCGTCTGTATCGGCTTTACCATCAGAAAATGGCGCACCGGCGTGGTTTGCGGCGTGGTGATCTCGCCCTGGTCGATAAAACCAAGCTTGCTGAAAAACGCCACTGCGTCTTCACGTGCGCTGCAGGTTACACGCTTAACGCCTTCCTGACGCGCCACTGACTCCAGCGTCATCGCCACCAGCGTGCCCAACCCTTTGTGCTGTACTGACGCACCGACTGCCAGAAAACGCACCGAGGCCTCGTTCTCAGCATTGATATACAGCCTGCCAACGGCAACAATGTTGCCCTCTTCGTCCACCACCATCTGATGGTGCGCCATCGCATCCCAGGCATCGCGCTCCGAACCTTTGGGCTGATGCAGCGGCTTACGCAACATCTCCCAACGGAACTGGTAATAGCGCTCTAGCTCTTCTTGCGTTTGCGGTACACGTAGGTGATACATCGTCGTACTCTCTCCCGTTACCCGCGCCGCGTGCGGCACATCAGACCTGAAGCCAGAAGGTCACCGGGCCATCGTTGACCAGAGAAACCTGCATATCGGCGGCAAAGCGACCGGTCGCGGTTTCGATATCCTGCGCACGACAGCGTTCAACAAAATAATCGTACAGCGCTTCTGCGCGTGACGGCTCTGCACCACCCGAAAAGCTCGGACGCATACCGCGCCCGGTATCGGCCGCCAGCGTAAACTGTGATACCACCAGCACACTGCCGCCTGCCTGCTGCACGTTCAGGTTCATTTTTCCGTCTGCGTCGCTGAAGATGCGATACCCCAGCACGCGTTCACACAGGCGGTTTGCTTTTTGTTCATCGTCGTCTTTTTCGACACCTAATAACACTAAAAGTCCGGGGCCAATCTCCCCCGTTAGCGCATTTTCCACGCTGACGCTTGCGCGTGTGACGCGCTGAATTAATGCAATCATGTCGCTTTCGTAACCCTGATTTTTTACTCACTGACTGTCTGCGAGAGTGACAGCTATCTGTTTGTCAGGCAAGCATTCGCGCAGCGTTTTTACTCACCCTGCGCAGCCTTAACACAGGTACAGACGCTGTCGCGAAGTGACTTAACCATGCATTTGTGGCGGAGCTTTACGCACATAGACAAGCGTCATGAAGCAAAAGAGCGCCCCCGTCAGGAAAGTATATTCCGACCCCCAGACTTCCCAGATAACACCCGCCCCCAGGCTTGCAATCAGCAGCCCAATGCCGCTGACCATGCTGAATATGCCAAAGGCCGTACCGCGCAGATCCGCCGGCGCCGTTTTGGCTATCATGGCGGCCATTAACCCCTGGGTCATACCCATATGCACGCCCCACAGCGCCACACCGCATAAAATACCGACCCAGTGGCTACTCAGCGCCAGCACCACGTCTGCCGCAATCAGCACCACCAGTCCCAGTTGCAGCAACGTGGTATGGCTCATGGCATCAGAAAGTTTGCCAAAAGGATAGGCCGACGCAAAATACAGTAGATTCATGGCGACCATCACAAGCGGGATGAGCGCCAGCGGAATACCTACCTGCTGGGCGCGCAGCACCAGAAACGCCTCGCTAAAGCGCGCAAGCGTAAAGACTGCGCCAAGCCCCACCACCCACCAGCAGTTTTTACCCAGCCTGCGCAGGTTTTCTTTTTTAATGGGATTGCTACGTCGATGCGCTACTGGCGTCGCAGGCTCTTTCAGGCCAAAAAACAGCAACGCTACGGCCAGTACACCAGGAATAACCGCTATCCAGAAGATGGCGCGAAAATCATCGTTCCACAGCAACATCAGCACCATCGCCAACAGTGGGCCGAGGAACGCACCGATGGTGTCCATCGACTGGCGCAATCCGAAGGCCGCACCACGCAGTTGCGGCGGCGTGACGTCGGCGACCAGCGCATCGCGCGGTGCACCGCGTATCCCCTTACCCACGCGGTCTATCATGCGCGCACCTAAAACCATGCCGGATGAAGACGCGATAGCAAAAAGCGGCTTACTTGCCGCTCCCAGGCCATAGCCCAGCAGCGCCAGCCCCTTACGTTTACCCAGATAATCGCTAATCGCCCCTGAAAAGACTTTGATGATCAGCGCCGTGGCCTCGGCCAGCCCTTCAATCAGACCAATCAGGATGACGCTAGCCCCCAGCGTGGTAGCCATAAAGAGCGGCAACAGGCTGTGAATAATTTCTGATGATATATCCATCAGCATACTCACACCGCCCACCACCCAGACGCCTTTAGGGATACGGTTTAGCGTAGAAAAACGGGCAAACATAGAGACCACTCCTTAACGCCGCCAGCGCAAGGCGCACTGGCGAAATGAAGACGGGCATTGCCCGAACACATAAAAACCCACCGAAGTGGGTTTCAAAGATTACTCGCAGCCGATTATGACCGTGTGGCGAAATACTCAGGAATAGTATTTCTGTCAGTCACCTGCACGCTGGTGATACCACATGCCTCAGCGGCCTGAATGTTGTCGGCATTATCGTCAAAGAAAAGGGCATCCGCCGGGCTGAATCCTTCTTCTTCAAGCACTTTATGAAAGATGCGCGCCTCTGGCTTACGCATGCCCATCTCCTGCGACAGCCAGACGCGATCGGCGGCAGCGTGGATTTCCGGGTATTCGCTCGGCCAGAGCGTAGTATGCAGACGGTTAGTGTTAGACAGCACCACCACTCGGTGCCCCTGTGCGCGCAGCTTGTGCATGATTTCAATGACTTCCGGGCGCAGCCCAACAAATATCGCCTGCCAGCCTGCCGCAAACTGCTCATAGCTCAAAGGCAGGGCCAGCTCATGACAAATGGCGGCAGCAAAATCTTCGTCACTGATTTCCCCGCGCTCATGGCGCTCAAAGGACTCTCCCATCACAAAGTTTTGCTGCAGGCTTGCCAGCGGAACGCGCGTATAGTCGCTCCACACCCCCAGCACGCGACCAAAATCGATATCGACAATGACGTTCCCCAAATCAAAGATATAAAGCATCCTTCTCTCCTCTCGCGCCACGAACAAGCCACTGTAGCGGGTAAAAACATCTTTGACTATGAAGAAAAAATCAGCCGATGCTCCAGAACAACACGGCCAGCAACTGCGGTGTGATGATGCGCAAAAACATCACCAACGGATAAACCGTCGCGTAAGACAGTGCTGCCGCGCCGCTGGTAGCATGCAGGCCATTGGCAAAGGCCAGCGCAGGCGGGTCAGTCATTGAACCAGCCAGCATGCCGCACAGCGTAAGGTAGTTCATGCGCATCAAAAGCCTGGCAAGCAGTGCCGCACTCAAAAGCGGGATCGCGGTGATGAGAATACCGTAACCAATCCAGCTCAGCCCACTGCCTTCAATGAGCGTGGTAAAGAACTCACCGCCGGATTTAAGACCCACCACTGCCAGAAACAGCACAATCCCCAGTTCGCGCAGCGCCAGGTTCGCCCCTGGCGGCATAAACCAGTAAAGCCTGCCGATGCTGCCAATTCGGCCCAGCACGATGGCGACAATAAGCGGCCCACCGGCAAGGCCCAGGCGCAACGCCGCCGGAAAGCCCGGAATAAATAGCGGAACAGAACCCAGCAACACACCCAGACCAATGCCGATAAAAACGGGCAACATCTGCACCTGTTGCAACTTTTGATGGGCGTTACCAAGCTCAGCGGCCACCGCGTCTATCGCCTCCGGACGTCCCACCAGGTTGAGGATATCGCCAAACTGCAGGCTGGCGCTGCTACCGGGCACCAGTTCCACGCCTGCGCGATTGAGGCGTGACACCACCACATCAAAGCGTTTTTTGAGGTGCAGTTCGCGTATTTTCTTACCTAATACCTGCTCATTCGTTACCACAACGCGGGCGACTTTAAGTTCTGTACCGCTGGTGGATAACGACGTATCTACGGCAGTTCCAATGACTAATTGGGCACTGTGCAAATCACTTTCTTTGCCCACTAAGTGCAGCAAGTCACCCAAACGCAGCCGGGTACCGGGCGCTGGCACCATCAGCACCTCGTCGCGCTTAAGGCGTGAGCACACAATGCTGTCGCCGCTGAGCACCGGCACTTCCTGTAGCGCAATCTGGTCGAGGTTGGGGTTTTCCACGCGGATATTCATGGTGTGTAATCTTGCGCTATCGCCGCCGCTATGGCTGTCGTACTGCTGTGCCTCTTGCTCCACGTTGACGCGAAAAAGCAGGCGCACCAGCCACATAGTGAGCAGTATGCCGCAGATACCAAACGGATAAGCCATAGCGTAACTCATGCCCATCTGGTCCACCTGCGCAAGCGGTGTGCCGAGATCGGTGAGAATTTGCTGGCCGGCCCCGAGAGCGGGCGTGTTAGTGACCGCGCCAGAGAAAATACCCAGCACCACCGGCAGCGGGATATCGAAAATTTTGTGCAGCAGGGCAGTCACCAGGGCGCCGAGCACAACAATCAGCACGGCAAAAAGATTGAGCCGCAGGCCTGACACCCGCAGCGAGGAGAAAAACCCCGGTCCCACCTGGATACCAATGGTGTAGACAAACAGAATCAGCCCAAACTCCTGCAACACGTGCAGCATGTCGCCGTTAAGCTCAAGTCCTGCCCGCTCGACAAAATGGCCGACAATGATGCCACCAAACAGCACGCCGCCAATCCCAAGCCCGACGCCGCGCACACGCACATTCCCAATCCACAGCCCTACGACCGCCACCAGCGCCAGCACGCTAATGGTTAACGCAATCTCGCTCATGTCGGCACCCTGTAATCCTTAATAGTTAAAGGGATTTTGCCAGAGCCAGGCGCCGCGAGTTGGGCCTTCGCGCACAAAAAAGGCCCCGCAGGGCCTTTCAGATTGCTGACAAAGAAGAAAAAAACGTGGTTTTTCCTTCTTTGTGGTTAGCAGGCGAAAATCAATGAAATGATTTTCCTTATTTTTTATTGGGTGTCATTCACCCTGTCTGAGACAGGATGAGGTAAGGCATCAGTCTCAAAGGCCCCGCAGGGCCTTTATCATCAAAACGTCAGCATTAGTTGCTAAGCGCCGGTTGCTCGCTAATGGCGATGCGCTGCGGCTCAATAACGTCCGGGACGTTACGCACAAGGTCAATGTGCAGCAAACCGTTGGCGAAACTCGCACCGGCAACTTCCATATTTTCAGCCAGCGTGAAGCTCAGGCTGAACGGCTGAATAACCAGTCCCTGATGCAGCCATTTCGGCTCGGTTTGCGGCTGCGGCGGATTGCCTTTCACGCTAAGACGTGTGCCTTCAAGCTCAATATCCAGGTCTTCCTGACGAAAACCAGCCAGCGCAAGCGTAATGCGATAGTGGTTATCGTCGCTTTTTTCGATGTTATAGGGAGGGAAGCCCTGGGTTTCATTGGCGCTTTGCAGTGCGTTGGCCAGTTTGTCAAAACCAATCCACTGACGCAGCAGCGGGGATAAGTCAAAATTACGCATAGTGTTACTCCTTCTTTGAAGCGAGTGAATACCGTCAGCACACAGGCCGACGTCTGCTCCCGTAAGCGGCAAGCAGCGGTGTGTCATAGCGCCGCGCCGCGGCGACGCCTCAGGAATCAGTTAATTTCGATGCGACGCGGTTTCATCGTTTCCGGAATCACGCGTTCCAGTTCAATGAACAGCAGGCCGTTGACCAGGTTAGCACCACGCACCTGGATGTTCTCTGCCAGCTGGAATTTGCGCTCGAAGTTGCGCTCAGCAATACCCTGGTAAAGATAGGTACGCTCTTTTTGCTCGGCCGGGCGGGCACCTTTTACCACCAGCAGGTTATCCTGGGCTGTGATTTCAAGGTCGCTTTCGGCAAAACCGGCGACAGCAATCGCAATGCGGTAATGGTTTTCATCGACCAGTTCAACGTTGTACGGAGGGTAACCGCCGTTGCCCTGATTCTGGTTGCTCTCAAGCAGGTTGAAAAGACGGTCAAAACCGATAGCAGTACGGTATAGCGGGGATAAGTCAAAGTTACGCATAAGTCATAGCTCCTGAAATCAGCGAGAATGGTTAAGGCCCTCCATCTGGACAGGCTTTGTGGTTTGCGCTCCCTTTCGGCAAGTCGCTTCATTTCCCACAATCCTAAAATGCTGCCGAAAGACGGATTTTCAAGGCCAGATTTGATATTTTTTTGTGGTACTGCTCTTCTTTGCTTAGACTACAAGACGGGAGAGGCCAGAGGGATTGGCTCTGATAGCGTAAATTTGCAGAAGATTCTGCGAGCGCTGCCACAGAGCGGACTCATTGAGCTATTTAATACGGACCGGGGTTTTTATAACCCTTAAACAGGCATCGCACAGTGCCCTATACCTAACGGAAGAGAGTGGATGATGAAAGGTTATTTTCGTAGTCTCTTGCTCGCCAGCACGGTCACCGTCCTGTGCGGTTGTTCGAGCATCATGACCCATACGGGCGGTGAGCCGGGATATTATCCAGGCACGCGTTCCAGTTACACAATGCTTAAAGACGATAAAACCAGCTGGGGCATGAAACCGCTGGTGGCGCTGGACCTGCCTTTCTCGGCAGTTCTGGATACCGTTTTGCTGCCCTGGGACGCTTTTCGCACCGATAAATCGGTTAAATCCCGCGTAAAAGACAGCGAAGAGGCCACGCTGGCAACCAACGCCGTCATTCCCCCGGTAGATCCCTGATTAACAGGTGGTTTCCGTCATCATCAACTGACGGAAACCGTCCACGTCCTGCATCCAGGCAATCTTTTTCCCATCCGGTGAAAACAGCACCGCATCCGGCGAAGGCGCAACCGACTGTTCGTCAGTCAATGCAACGAGGTCACCGGTCTGCGCGTTGCACATTACAATGCGCCTGCCCTGCACAAAGCCAATAAAATCACCGCAAGGATGCCAGGTAAACGCAGAATCCACACCTGTACCGCACGTTAACTGACGAGGCTCGCCGCCGTTTGGCGAGACCAGCCACAGCTGTGCCACACCCTTATCATCACGCATCAAAAACGCCAGATGTTGCCCATCGGGACTGCTGCGTACCCAGTGACGCGGCGAGGTCGCAAGCCCTGGATAACGGCGATTATGCGTAAAAGTCAGGCGGCGCTGCATCACGCCTGCGGGCGGCGAGGGCATCGTATCAGGTGTCCCTTCAAGCGGTGCCTCCCCGGGCTGTTTCCAGGCGGCTTCATCTTGCGGCAAATCGACGATAAACAACTCTGGCACTTTCTCACCCTGCTTTGACAACGTATCGCCAATAAACGCCAGCGCCCAACGCTGGCGCGTGCCGTCTGGCTTCAGATAACCCTCAGCGCCAACCCAACCCTCTTCATAAGCACGATTAATCTCGTCGCTACCGGGCCGGGGGTGTGGCGTGGTGCGGCTCACTAACACGCACCAGTGGCTACCTGCATATTCGCGCGGATGGTTGCCCCGTGGATGCACCGGGCCGTAAGGCAGCGCAACGCCAACATTGCGTAAATCCAGCGCCGGAGAAAGGGCATGCAGCACGCTGTCATTGTAGGTAAAGCTCAGGCGACTGCCGTCCTGGCTCCAGACGTGTACGTGACTGCCACCGCGCAGCGCACCGGGTGTAAACGGCGCGGTGACGTCCATCGCATCCAGATTGCTTGCCTCACCGCCCTGAACCACCACGCCACGGCGGCGATGAAAGTCATAGTGCCAGTCCGCATCCGGGTTTTCCGGGCCATGAATAAACACATAGCGCTCAGGTGGCGTCGGATTTACGGTCACCACGCCCACGTGCGCGCCGTGTTGGGCGCGATAAACCACCTGTACGTCGCCCGTATCTACATTAACGCGCTCAATGGTCTCACCGGTAAACGACGCGCCAGACGGGCGCACGTCAAACGCCAGCCAACGGCTGTCAGGCGTCCAGGCATTGATATTGGTAAGCTGATGGTTATGCGGCGCAAAGGTGAGCTGTTTCACGGGTTCGGTCCTGAGGCAATGAAATGCCGACAGAGTAAAAGATTGGCGCTAAAAAATCTTGCGCCTTTGCGCTGTACAGGGAGCGGCTTATCGCGTCATACGCCGTTTTCAGGCACACCGGCAATCCTTACGCACCTGGCTTACAAACCGTAAAACTTACCAGAAAAATTCAGCCTGTCGGTGCTATTACATTCTCAAACAGGCATGTTATCTTGCGCTGAAATAGCAGACTATCTGCGGGTAAATTAAGGACAATTCCCATGCAACACTACGATATTGCTATTATCGGCCTTGGCCCGGCTGGCGCCACGCTGGCACGCCTGATTGCGCCACATCTGAAGGTGATTGCGCTTGATAAAAAACAGTCATGCGGCAGCGACGGGTTTCAAAAACCCTGCGGCGGGCTGTTGGCCCCGGATGCGCAGCGCGCGTTTATCCGCTTTGGGCTGAACCTGCCGGTGAGCGTTATCGCTAACCCGCAAATTTTCAGCGTCAAAACTTACGACCTGCCTACTCGCACCGTGCGCAACTATCAGCGCAGCTATATCAACATTAACCGTCACGCCTTTGACCTGTGGCTGAAATCCTTAATTCCCGCCCATGTTGACATGCGCCACGACACGCTGTGTCGCAAAGTGGAGCCGCACAACGGCGGCTGGCACGTGCACTTTACTGAAAACGACGAGGAGCACACTATTAGCGCGCGTTATCTGGTCGGCGCAGAAGGCGCGAATTCACTGGTACGGCGCACGTTGTATCCGGGACATAAAATCCGAACTTACCAGGCCATTCAGCAATGGTTTCACGAACAGCATCCTGTGCCGTTCTACTCCTGCCTGTTCGATAACGATGTGACGGACTGCTACTCATGGAGCATCAGCAAAGACGGTTACTTTATTTTTGGTGGCGCGTTTCCTATGAAAAGCGGGCGTGAGCGCTATCAGGCGCTGAAGGAAAAAATGGCGACGCATCAGTTTGTATTTGGCGAACCGGTGAAAAGTGAGAAGTGTCTGGTGCTGTTCCCGCAAAAATGGCGGGATTTTGTCTGCGGACGGGATAATGCCTTTTTGATTGGCGAAGCCGCCGGGTTTATCAGCGCCAGCTCACTGGAAGGAATAAGCTATGCGCTGGACAGTGCGGATGTGCTAAGCCAGATACTGAACCACGGGCTGGCTCACCCTAATCGCGTTTATGACAGAAAAACGCAGCCGCTGCGCATGAAGCTGATGGGGAAAATCGTTAAATCCCGCCTGCTCACCACCCCGTGGCTACGTAGCGCCATTATGAAGAGCAAAATGGCGCACATTACGCAACGTTAACTACCGCGATGGCCCGCCTTAACGCAGTTTTGCATCAGCATGGCGATGGTCATCGGCCCTACGCCACCCGGCACGGGCGTAATCGCGCTCACCCTGTCTTTAACGCTGTCGAAATCGACATCACCACACAGTTTATTGTCTGACGTGCGGTGAATACCGACATCAATAACCACCGCGCCCGGTTTGACGAAATCGGCGTTAATCAGGCGCGGAATCCCCACAGCCACCACCAGAATGTCTGCCCGGCGGCACACGTCTGCCAGGTTGCGGGTTCGGGAGTGGCAGTGCGTGACAGTGCCGTGCTCCTGCAACAGTAGCTGTGCCACCGGCTTGCCAACAATATTACTGCGCCCCACAACCACACACTCTTTGCCGTTTATTTCAATACCGTGGCTTTTCAACAGTTCAACAATGCCCGCTGGCGTGCAGGGCAACAGGCAGTCATCACCGAGCATCATGCGGCCCACGTTAACCGGATGGAAGCCGTCCACGTCTTTGGCCGGATCGATAGCGCGAATCACTTCCCCTTCGTCAATGCCATACGGTAACGGTAGCTGCACCAGAATACCGTCCACATCTTTACGGCTGTTCAGCGTGTGAATGGTATCCAACAGGCTGCTACTGCTGGTTTCACCGTCGAGATGGATATGCAGCGAACGGATGCCAGCAGCTTCACAGGCTTTGTGCTTATTGCGGATATATACGGTGGAAGCCGGATCGTCACCCACCTGCACCACGGCAAGCGTAATCAGCCGCTTTTGCTGTGCTACGGTGCTTTTAAGCGTCTTTATGATGCGCGTTGAGAGCGCCTTACCGTCGAGAATGTTTGTCATTGCGCGTCCCTGTGTCGATTAAAACAGCCCGCTGATGATGCCGTTATTGTCGATATCCATGCCCAGCGCGGCGGGGGTTTTGGGTAAACCTGGCATCGTCATGATGTCGCCTGCCAGCGCGACCACGAAGCCTGCACCGGCCGCCACGTACGCATCACGAATGTGAATAGTAAAACCTTCCGGTCGCCCCAGCTTTGTCGGGTCGTCAGACAGTGAGTACTGGGTTTTGGCAATACAGACCGGGAAGGACGACATGCCAACCTCACTGATTTTCCTGAGCGCCTTTTGCGCTGCCGGGCCAAATGTCACACCATCTGCGCCGTAAATTTCCCGGGCGAGAGTGGCAATTTTCTCCTCAAGCGGCATCGCGTCCGGGTACAGCGGGCGAAAATCAGACGGGTGGTTTTCCAGCGTGTTCAGCACGCTTTGCGCCAGCGCAATGCCACCTTCGCCGCCTTTTTCCCACACTTCTGTCAGCACAACGTTGCAGCCACGCGCACGGCAGTAATCGCGGACATAAGCGTGCTCTGCGGCGGTGTCGGTAATAAACGCGTTCAGCGTGACCACTACCGGCACGCCAAATTTTTGCAGGTTCTCAATGTGCTTGCCGAGGTTAACGATGCCGCGCTCAAGCGCGGCCAGGTCTTCCACCACCAGCTCGCTTTTTGCCACGCCGCCGTTATATTTCAGGGCGCGTACGGTCGCGACCAGCACAACGGCATCGGGCTTCAGGCCGCTCTTGCGACATTTGATATCAAAGAATTTTTCGGCACCCAGGTCGGCGCCAAACCCTGCTTCGGTGACCACAATATCCGCGAGCTTTAGCGCCAGTTTCGTTGCGCGCACGCTGTTGCAACCGTGGGCGATATTGGCAAACGGGCCGCCGTGGACAATGACGGGACTGTTTTCCAGGGTTTGCACCAGGTTTGGCTTAATCGCCTCTTTAAGCAGCACCGCCAACGCGCCGGTGGCACCCAAATCTGCCGTGGTCACCGGGCGGCCATCATAACGCCAGGCCACAATCATATTACCCAGCATGCGCTTGAGGTCGGCAAGGTCTGCAGCCAGGCACAGAATCGCCATAATTTCAGAGGCGACCGAGATAACAAAGTGGTCTTCGCGCACAACGCCATCCGCCTTACCACCCAGCCCGACCACGATATTGCGCAATGCCCGGTCATTCATGTCCATGCAGCGCTTGATAACAATGTGTTTGCTGTCGATGCCCAGCGCATTGCCCTGGTGAAGATGATTATCCAGCAGCGCTGCCAGTAGGTTGTTGGCAGAGGTGATGGCATGAAAATCACCGGTAAAGTGCAAATTCAGGTCTTCCATCGGCACCACCTGGGCATAACCGCCACCGCTGGCTCCCCCTTTGATGCCAAAACACGGCCCCAGCGACGGCTCACGCAGCGCCACGGTAGCCTTTTTACCCAGCCGACTCAGCGCCTGGCCCAGCCCGACCGTCACCGTGGTTTTGCCTTCACCAGCGGGCGTTGGGTTAATCGCCGTCACCAGTACCAGCTTACCCAGCGGCGCGTGCTCCAGCCGGTCCCACAGCGCTTCGCTCAGTTTGGCCTTGTATCTGCCGTAAAGCTCAATATCGTCCTGGGGGATATCCAGCGCACGCGCAACCTCGGTAATGGGCAGCATCTGGCATTCTCTGGCTATCTCAATATCGGTTTTCATTTTTGTCTCCCTGACAGAGGGTGAGTGGCGGGGTGGGGACATGAATAACAGCACGTACATGCGCGAATTCAGGTTATTTCGCATTAAATCGATTTATGCATTGGATGCAAGTAAATTCTTTTATTTTGATGATCGATTCGATTGAGCAAAGGCGAGATGTTGACTGGGGGAGACACACCGGCCAAAGACCAGGCCGGTGGGATTATTAGCGCGAATTACTGTAGCGCAAAGCGCGTAATAGCTTGCGCAACACCGTCTTCAAGGTTGGTGCCGGTAATGTAATCAGCCACCGTTTTTACTGAATCAATGGCGTTACCCATTGCCACACCGGTGCCTGCGTACCTAATCATAGCAATATCGTTTTCCTGGTCGCCCACCGCCATCACTTCATCGGCGCTGATGCCAAGCGCTTGCGCCAGCGAACGCAGGCCGGTGCCTTTATCCACGCGCTTGTCGAGGATCTCGAGGAAATAGGGGGCGCTCTTAAGCAGGGTGTAACGTGCTTTCACTTCCTGCGGGATGCGGGCAATGGCAGCATCCAACACCGCTGGCTCATCAATCAACATTACTTTAAGTAATGCGATATCTTTGGGCATATTTTCCGCTTCACAGAACACCAGTGGAATAGTGGCCACGTAGGATTCGTGTACCGTGTAGTAGCTGATATCGCGGTTAGCAGTGTAGAGCGTGTGCCTGTCGAGTGCGTGGAAATGAGAGCCAACCTCACGGGACATTTGTTCCAAATAGCGATAGTCGTCATAGCTCAGGGTTGTTTGCGCAACAGTGCTGCCATCAGCGGCTTTCTGCACCAGCGCGCCGTTATAGGTGATGCAGAAGTCACCTTCCTGGTCCATCTCCAGCATTTCAAGATAACGATGCACGCCAGCGTAGGGCCGTCCCGTGGTCAGTACCACTTTAATGCCGCGGGCGCGGGCTTCAGCAATGGCGGCTTTTACTGTGGGGGAAATAGTGTGATCGGGCAGCAGCAGCGTACCGTCCATATCAAGTGCTATCAGCTTTATTGTCATAGGATGTCGGTCTTTGAGAGAGTGAGTGGAGGTCAGAGATACTCACCATCTTAGCGTGATTATGGTCACAAAAACAGCGATGCAGGTCAGGGTATTGCAGTAAGGGATGTGGATAAGACGAGGTTGAAAAGACAAAACCACCGGCATGATACCGGTGGTTTACAGGCTGTCAGGAGAACAGTTTGCCTTTGAGCAGACCAGTCGCCATGCTCAGCAGGTCGCTGCCGCCATCGGCTTTCACTTCACCGTCCGGAGACAGTTTATCAACGATAGTCGGCAGGTACTGCGCCAGCATAGAGGAAGCGGTGCCTGCGTCGAGGCCCAGTTTGCTCGCCAGATCGCTAATCGCGGGCGATCCGAGTGCAGAAGTAATCTGCGACGGACTGATACTCTGGTTTGTCATGGTGCTGCTAATCCAGGAGGCCACGATTTCGCCAAGGCCACCCTGCTGGAATTTGGTCAGAATGGCCTGGATGCCGCCCTGCTGGTTAACCCAGCCCAGAATGGCCTGAAACTTACCCAGATCGCTGTTCTGACCGCCGCCCAGCATACCGGTTACCTGATCTAATAAACCCATACTTTCCTCCGTTAATAATTCCGTCGTTCCCTTATTTTACGCCAGACGGCGGGTTTCAGCACGTACCGGGCGTACAGATAAACGCCATACAACGGAGTATGGCGCTTCGTTTTATCTGAATTAAATATCGATATTCGCAGCTTTAAGGGCGTTTTCTTCGATAAATGCGCGGCGTGGCTCTACCGCATCACCCATCAGCGTGGTAAACAGCTGGTCGGCAGCAATCGCGTCTTTCACTGTTACGCGCAGCATGCGGCGGCTGTCCGGGTCCATAGTGGTTTCCCAAAGCTGTTCCGGGTTCATCTCGCCCAGCCCTTTATAGCGCTGGATAGACAGACCGCGGCGTGACTCTTTCACCAGCCAGTCAAGCGCCTGCTCGAAGCTTGCCACCGGCTGGCGACGCTCGCCGCGCTCAATGAAGGCGTCGTCTTCAATCAGGCCACGCAGCTTCTCACCGAGCGCACACAGTCGACGATATTCGCCACCGCTCACAAACTCGTGGTCCAGCGGATAGTCGGTATCCACGCCGTGCGTACGCACACGTACCACAGGCTCGTGGGTGTTGTTCTCGGTGTTAAGACGGATGTCGTACTTCCACAGGCTGCCGTGCTGCTCGTTTTCATTAAGCGTGGTCACCAGCGTGGAAACCCAGCGGGTGACTTTCGCTTCATCAGCGAGATCCGCTTCAGCCAGCGTCGGGTGATAAATCAGCTCGCTCAGTAGCGCACGCGGGAAGCGACGCTCCATGCGGCCAATCATCTTACGCACGGCGTTGTGTTCAGACACCAGTTTCTCCAGCGCTTCACCTGCCAGCGCCGGTGCGCTTGCGTTGGTGTGCAGCGTGGCACCATCAAGCGCGATAGCAATCTGGTACTGATCCATCGCCTCGTCGTCTTTAATATACTGTTCCTGCTTGCCTTTCTTGACCTTGTACAGCGGCGGCTGCGCGATATACACGTGACCACGCTCGACAATTTCCGGCATCTGACGGTAGAAAAAAGTCAGCAGCAGCGTACGGATATGCGAGCCATCGACGTCCGCATCGGTCATGATGATGATGCTGTGATAGCGCAGCTTATCCGGGTTGTACTCGTCGCGGCCAATGCCACAGCCGAGTGCAGTAATCAGCGTCGCCACTTCCTGAGAAGACAGCATTTTGTCAAAACGCGCTTTCTCAACGTTGAGAATTTTACCCTTGAGCGGCAAAATCGCCTGGTTCTTGCGGTTACGCCCCTGTTTTGCAGAGCCGCCCGCGGAGTCCCCTTCCACCAGGTACAGTTCAGAGTGGGCCGGGTCGCGCTCCTGGCAGTCCGCCAGCTTGCCCGGCAGGCCTGCGAGATCCAGCGCACCTTTACGGCGCGTCATTTCACGGGCGCGGCGCGCGGCTTCACGGGCGCGCGCGGCATCAATAATTTTGTTCACAACAATTTTCGCATCGCCCGGGTTTTCCAGCAGGTACTCGGCCAGACGTTCGTTCATCTGCGATTCCACCGCCGATTTCACCTCAGAAGACACCAGTTTGTCTTTGGTCTGGGAGGAGAATTTCGGGTCAGGCACTTTCACCGATACCACCGCAATCAGGCCTTCACGGGCGTCATCGCCGGTGGCGCTGATTTTGGCTTTTTTGCTGTAGCCTTCCGCATCCATATAGGTGTTGAGCGTACGGGTCATCGCCGCGCGGAAGCCCGCCAGGTGCGTGCCGCCATCGCGCTGCGGAATGTTGTTGGTAAAGCAGTAGATATTTTCCTGGAAACCGTCATTCCACTGCAACGCCACTTCCACACCAATACCGTCTTTTTCGGTTGAGAAGTAGAATACGTTCTGGTGAATCGGGGTTTTATTTTTGTTGAGGTATTCAACAAATGCCTTAATGCCGCCTTCGTAGTGGAAGTGATCCTGCTTACCGTCACGCTTGTCGATAAGGCGAATAGACACGCCAGAATTCAAAAACGACAGTTCACGCAGGCGCTTGGCCAGGATGTCATATTCAAATTCGACAACATTGGTAAAGGTTTCATGGCTCGGCCAGAAACGCACCAGCGTACCGGTCTGGTCTGTGTCGCCGGTCACACTCAGCGGTGCCTGCGGCACGCCGTGCTGGTATTCCTGCTGATGCACTTTGCCGTCGCGGCGAATCACCAGCTCCAGTTTTTGTGACAGGGCGTTAACCACGGACACGCCTACGCCATGCAGACCGCCGGAAACTTTATACGAGTTATCATCGAATTTACCGCCTGCGTGCAGTACGGTCATGATAACTTCAGCGGCAGACACGCCTTCTTCCGGGTGAATGCCGGTCGGGATGCCACGACCATCGTCCTGTACCGAGACAGAGTTATCGGCGTGAATCGTCACCACGATGTCTTTACAGTGGCCAGCGAGCGCTTCGTCGATAGCGTTATCCACAACCTCGAATACCATGTGGTGCAGAC
>CBIFVZ010000036.1:0-36731 GCA_966185765.1 uncultured Enterobacteriaceae bacterium
ACGATACTTCCGAGCTTTGCGACATCTACCAGGAAGATGTCAACGTCGTGGAACCGCTGTTCTCCAACTTTGGCGGACGGTCATCGTTTGGCGGGCAAATCATCACAGTAAAATGTTTTGAAGATAACGGGTTGCTGTATGAGATGCTTGAAGAGAATGGCCGTGGGCGCATCCTGCTTGTGGATGGCGGCGGTTCTATGCGACGCGCATTAATTGACGCAGACCTGGCACGTCTGGCAGTACAAAACGAGTGGGAAGGTATTGTCTGCTACGGCGCGGTGCGCCATGTGGATGATCTGGAGGAGCTGGATATTGGTATCCAGGCCATTGCCGCTATTCCGGCCGGTGCCGCAGGCGAAGGCGTCGGTGAAAGCGATGTGCGCGTCAACTTTGGCGGCGTAACCTTCTTCTCCGGCGACCATCTGTATGCCGATAATACCGGCATTATCCTGTCTGAAGACCCGCTGGATATCGAATAAGCGAGCAGAAACAATAAAGGCGCCTGCTGGCGCCTTTATTGTTTGCGAAACGGAGAATCAGTTTACTTCGTCCATTTTGCCCAGCAGCGCCTGCAGACGTTCCTGCCAGACGTTGTGCTGCTCACGCAACTGTGCGTTTTCACGCTCCAGTGCTTCATGGCCACCCTGTGCCTGCTGAATTTCCTGCACCAGGCTGCCGTTCTTTTCTTTCAGTTCTTCGATTTCCATCTGCAGCAACGTAATAGTATCAATCGCCTGCTGTACTTTGGCTTCCAGTTTCTCAAACACTTCAAATGACATCGTCATACCTCTCCTGACATTGCAAGGCGCAGATACCCTTCACAACAGGGCATTCTTCGTCACGAACATGAGCCGCGCCTTAAATAACTCGCGCGCGCTACGTATGAGTCCGATTGTATGGAGCGTGGCATCTGCTGTCCAGCGGCGCGCCGCGCTGTTTGCGGTTTGTCTCTATTTTCAGTCAATGCTGAAACCCGCCTGCCTGGACTTTCCTTACATGGTGTTAACGTAAGAAGACAAAATGCGCTCCCCCTCACACATTTATGCGCGCATTTCTTCGCCCGCCAGCGCGAAAACGCGCATTTTTATGACGAGACACACAACTTTTAATTTCGAAATTTCTCGTTTCTGCTCGTTAACGATAAATTAACACTATGCCGACGGGCATAAGGTCACAAGGATGCTGTACTTAACAACAATCTGCTTTTTTTGCCTTCAGGACCCTGATTATGAGTCAAACAACAACGTTAAAAGGCCAGTGCATTGCGGAATTTCTCGGCACAGGACTGCTGATTTTCTTTGGCGTAGGCTGCGTTGCTGCCATGAAAGTGGCTGAAGCCACTTTCGGTCAGTGGGAAATCAGCATTATCTGGGGCCTGGGTGTGGCAATGGCGATTTATCTGACCGCCGGCGTCTCAGGCGCACACCTCAACCCTGCCGTCACGGTAGCGTTGTGGCTGTTTGCCGATTTTGACAAGCGTAAAGTCTTACCGTTCGCCATTTCTCAGTTTGCAGGCGCATTTTGTGCCGCTGCGTTAGTTTACGGGCTTTATTACAACCTTTTCTTCGACTACGAGCAGACCCATCAGATGGTACGCGGTAGCGTAGCCAGTCTTGATCTGGCCGGTATTTTCTCAACCTATCCCAATCCACATATCAATCTCATACAGGCTTTTGCCGTTGAGCTGGTGATTACCGCCGTGCTGATGGGCGTGATTATGGCGCTGACTGACGATGGTAACGGCCTACCACGTGGCCCGTTGGCACCGCTGCTCATTGGTCTGCTGATTGCGGTTATTGGTGCATCAATGGGTCCGCTTACCGGCTTTGCGATGAACCCGGCGCGCGATCTTGGCCCAAAAACCTTCGCCTGGCTGGCCGGCTGGGGCAATGTTGCCTTTACCGGCGGTAAGGATATTCCTTACGTTCTCGTCCCGCTGTTCGGTCCGCTGTGCGGTGCAATCCTGGGTGGCTTTAGCTATCGTAAGCTGATTAGCCCCCATCTGTCCGGCAACGCGGCACCTGCCGCACCAAAGAATGATGCGCCCAAAGGCGCACAACATAAAGCACCGCTGTAACTGAAATTCAGGAACACTTATGACTATCGAAAATAAATACATTGTCGCCCTCGATCAGGGAACCACCAGCTCACGTGCCGTTGTTCTGGATCATGACGCCAACATTGTCAGCGTGTCCCAGCGCGAATTTCAGCAAATCTACCCTAAAGCAGGCTGGGTAGAGCACGACCCAATGGAGATCTGGGCCTCTCAGAGTTCCACGCTGGTTGAGGTCTTAGCAAAGGCCGATATCCGCTCTGACCAGATTGCCGGTATCGGCATCACTAACCAGCGTGAAACCGCCATCGTCTGGGAGCGTGAAACCGGTAAGCCTGTTTACAACGCCATTGTCTGGCAGTGTCGCCGCACGGCCGAAATCTGCGAACAGCTCAAGCGCGACGGCATGGAAGAGTACGTGCGCCACACGACCGGGCTGGTTATCGACCCGTATTTCTCTGGCACCAAAGTGAAATGGATCCTCGATCACGTGGAAGGTTCACGCGAACGCGCACGCCGTGGTGAACTGCTGTTTGGCACCGTCGATACCTGGCTTATCTGGAAAATGACCCAGGGGCGCGTGCATGTTACCGACTACACCAACGCCTCACGTACCATGCTGTTTAACATCCATGAGCTGGACTGGGATGACCGTATGCTGGAAGCACTGGATATCCCGCGCGCCATGCTGCCGCAGGTCCGTAAATCCTCTGAGGTTTACGGCCAGACCAACATTGGTGGCAAGGGCGGCACACGTATCCCTATCGCCGGGATCGCCGGTGACCAGCAGGCGGCGCTGTTTGGCCAGCTATGTGTGAAACCAGGTATGGCGAAAAACACCTATGGCACGGGCTGCTTTATGCTGATGAACACTGGCGAACAGGCGGTGCGCTCAAGCCACGGTCTGCTCACCACTATTGCCTGCGGCCCGAGCGGTGAAGTGAACTATGCGCTCGAAGGCGCGGTATTTATGGGTGGTGCCTCTATCCAGTGGCTGCGCGATGAGATGAAACTTATCAGCGATGCCGGAGACTCTGAGTATTTTGCCTCAAAGGTGAACGACACCAATGGTGTGTACGTCGTGCCGGCCTTTACCGGCCTTGGCGCTCCCTACTGGGACCCGTACGCCCGTGGCGCGATTCTCGGCCTCACCCGCGGTGTGAATGCCAACCACATTATTCGCGCCACGCTTGAGTCCATTGCCTACCAGACGCGCGATGTGCTGGAAGCAATGCAGGCCGACTCCGATATGCGCCTGCACGCGCTGCGCGTGGACGGCGGCGCGGTTGCTAACAACTTCCTGATGCAGTTCCAGTCAGACATCCTCGGCACCCGCGTGGAACGCCCGCAAGTGCGTGAAGTCACGGCGCTGGGCGCGGCTTATCTCGCTGGCCTCGCGGTGGGTTACTGGCAGAACCTTGATGAGCTTAAGGAAAAGGCCGTCATTGAGCGTGAATTCCGCCCCGGCATCGAAACCGTGGAGCGCAACTACCGCTACGAAGGCTGGCAAAAAGCCGTTAAGCGTTCGCTTGACTGGGAAGATCACGGATCCCGCTAACCCCTTAAGGAGCGCAGTACATCGCGCTCCTTCTCTTCCAGCGGGCGTAACGGCCCGCTCCTCTCCCCGCGCTGTGCTAAAATCCCCGGCAGTTTATTATCTGCAACCGGGATTATCATGAGACGAGAACTTGCTATCGAATTTTCACGCGTCACCGAAGCGGCTGCGCTGGCGGGCTACAAGTGGCTGGGTCGTGGCGATAAAAACGCCGCCGATGGTGCCGCTGTCAACGCTATGCGCATCATGCTCAATCAGGTCAACATCAACGGCCAGATTGTGATTGGTGAAGGTGAAATCGACGAAGCCCCGATGCTGTATATCGGTGAACAGGTCGGCACCGGCCAGGGCGATGCGGTTGATATCGCGGTGGATCCGATTGAAGGCACGCGCATGACCGCTATGGGCCAGGCCAACGCGCTGGCGGTGATGGCGGTGGGCGATCGCGGCTGCTTTTTGAACGCACCGGATATGTATATGGAAAAGCTGATCGTCGGCCCGGGCGCTAAAGGCTGTATCGACCTCAATCTGCCGCTGGCAGAAAACCTGGCGCGCGTGGCGGCATCGCTTAACAAACCGCTTAACGCACTGACCGTTACAATCCTGGCTAAGCCGCGTCACGACGCGGTGATTGCCGAGCTACAACAACTTGGCGTGCGCGTCTTTGCCATTCCCGACGGCGATGTGGCGGCTTCCATTCTGACCTGTATGCCTGACAGCGAAGTTGATGTGCTGTATGGCATTGGCGGTGCGCCGGAAGGTGTAGTCTCTGCTGCGGTCATCCGTGCGATGGACGGTGACATGCAGGGCCGCCTGCTGGCTCGCCACGAGGTAAAAGGCGACAGTGAAGAAAACCGTCGCATCGGCGCCAGCGAACTGGCGCGTTGCGCTGAGATGGGCATTACCGCAGGCGACGTACTGAAGCTTGATGACATGGCGCGCAGCGATAACGTTATTTTCTCTGCCACTGGCATCACAAAAGGCGATCTGCTGGACGGCATCAGCCGTAACGGGAATATCGCCACCACAGAAACGCTGCTGATTCGCGGTAAATCGCGCACCATTCGTCGCATCAAATCTATCCATTACCTGGACCGCAAGGACACTAACGTCCAGCAGCACATTCTGTAACGCGGTCATTTGTCCGATTGAGCTTTCCAGCCCGCACGGGCTGGAAATACATTGCCAGTCTCTGCAAGATAGCCACAAAGTTAATGCTAAGTTAAATAAACATTAATTCAGGAGCGTTCTATGGCAGATTGGGTCAGCGGTAAAGTTACCCGAGTCCAGCACTGGACCGATGCACTGTTCAGCCTCACCGTTCACGCCGACGTCACACCGTTCACCGCCGGGCAATTCACGAAGCTTGGGCTGGAAATTGACGGCGAACGTGTTCAGCGCGCCTATTCCTACGTTAACGCCCCTAACAGCAATGCGCTGGAGTTTTACCTGGTAACGGTTCCAGAAGGTAAACTCAGCCCACGCCTGCACGCCATGCAGCCCGGTGACGAGGTGATGGTCGTACGCGATGCCAGCGGCTTTTTTGTGCTTGATGAAGTGCCCGACTGCCAGACGCTGTGGATGCTCGCGACCGGCACCGCCATTGGCCCTTATCTGTCGATTCTGCAACAAGGCGAAGGTCTGGAGCGCTTTGAAAACATAGTGCTGGTGCACGCGGCGCGTTACGCCTTTGACTTCAGCTACCTGCCGCTGATGCTTGAGCTACAGGAACACTATCAGGGCAAACTCCACATCCAGACCGTCACCAGCCGCGAGCAGGTGGCAGGCTCGCTACACGGGCGTGTACCGGGGCTTATTGACAGCGGTGAACTGGAAAACGCGGTGGGATTGAGCATGACGGCGCAAAACAGCCACGTGATGCTGTGCGGTAACCCACAAATGGTGCGCGACACCACACAGCTTCTCAAAGACAGTCGGGAGATGACCAAACATCTGCGCCGACGCCCCGGCCATATCACCGCCGAACACTACTGGTAACTAGCGGTACTTCACGGCGAGCGTCTCTTTACCGTATTTGTTTTCACCCTGGGTGCCCACAAACGCGCCCAGGTCGAGCAGCATCATGACCAGAATGATGGTTGGCAGCAAATTGCCCACCGCCCAGTGCCAGATACCGGGCAGCACGCCTCCCCAGTTGCCTGCCAGTAACATCCACGCCAGCACCACCAGCAGCGCCCATGCTCCGGATTTTCCTCTGTCGTGTAGCCGCTTGACGATAACCGCTGCCGTTGGCCACATCAGGCATACCAGAATAAATGCGGCCGTTTGCGTGCTAATCCAGTCGCTGCCCGCGAAGGTAAACAGCAGCGCCATCGCACCCAGCCACAGCCCTATCCAGATCCAAAAATCACGGCGCCCCAGACGCCCCTTAACAGAAAACAGCCACTGCTGTATGGTCATGAGGTTATCCTTATCATTTTCGTGGACGTAGTGTACCCCGACTGATGCTGGTTTTGACAAGCCAGGCCGATGCCGTTTTAATCGCAGACGTAAGACGCAATGAGAAAATAACAATGAAAGTCTGGATCTTTACCCTTTTCATCACAGCCTTTATCACCACAGCAGGCCAGGCGGTTGCTGCCAACGCGCAGAAAACGCCAGTCGCACCTTATCTGCTGCCCGGCGCGCCCGCGTTTGATGTCACCATCAGCCAGTTTCGGGAGAAGTTTAATCAGGATAACCCGACGTTGACCCTCAACGAATTTCGCGCCGTCGGGATGCCTGGCGCTAAAGCCAATCTCACCCGTGCCGCCACCAAAATCAACGAAAACCTGTATGCCTCCACGGCACTGGAGCGCGGCACGCTAAAAATTAAAAGCATTCAGATAACCTGGCTGCCCATTCAGGGACCGGGACAGAAAGCAGCCCAGGAGAAAGCACGCAGTTATATGGCGGCCCTGCTGCGCGCCTTTACGCCGGGGCTTTCGGTGGCCCAAAGCCAGGAGCATCTTGGCAAACTGCTCAGTACCGGAAAAAAACTGGGTTACCACACGCAGAGCGAAGGGGCCGTGCGTTATGTTGTAGCGGATAACGGCGAAAAAGGGCTAACCCTCGCCGTTGAACCGATTAAGCTTGCGCTTTCACAAACGCTTAAAAACAATCAATGATAAAAAGCAAAGCCTTTAAGGGGCATAATCTCTATACTGTTTCTCAGCTCGTGCTGCCGCATGGCAGCGCCATTTTTGTATCTTTTCCGCGTGGAGAATTGAAATGCGACATCCTTTAGTGATGGGTAACTGGAAACTCAACGGCAGCCGCCACATGGTTAACGAACTGATTGCAGGCCTGCGTAAAGAACTGGCCGGCGTTGACGGCTGTGGCGTGGCAATCGCACCGCCGGACGTTTACCTGGACCTGGCAAAACACGTTGCAGGTGGTAGCCACATTGAGCTGGGTGCTCAGAATGTTGACGTAAACCTGTCTGGCGCGTTTACCGGCGAAACCTCCGCAGAAATGCTTAAAGATATTGGTGCAAAATACATCATCATCGGCCACTCCGAGCGTCGTACTTACCACAAAGAGTCTGATGAGTTCATCGCGAAGAAATTTGCCATTCTGAAAGAGCAGGGCCTGATTCCGGTTCTGTGCATCGGTGAAACCGAAGCAGAAAACGAAGCGGGCAAAACCGAAGAAGTATGCGCACGTCAGATTGATGCGGTACTGAAAACGCAGGGTGCGGCGGCTTTCGAAGGTGCGGTTATCGCGTATGAGCCGGTATGGGCTATCGGGACCGGCAAATCAGCCACCCCGGCGCAGGCGCAGGCGGTTCACAAATTCATCCGCGATCACATCGCGAAAGTGGATGCCAACGTTGCAGCTCAGGTCATCATCCAGTATGGCGGCTCTGTTAATGCCGGTAACGCAGCAGAACTGTTCGGCCAGCCGGACATCGACGGCGCGCTGGTTGGCGGTGCATCCCTGAAAGCAGATGCCTTCGCAACCATCATCAAAGCCGCTGCTGAAGCGAAAAAAGCGTAACGACATCTCGTTAACGTAAAAAGCCCCGCGAGATTGAGTTGCGGGGCTTTTTTGTGCCTGTAAAGCAGTGTATGACCGTTACAACTGGCCCAGCAAAGTGAACCAGCCGTAATTGAGCGGCAGCAGCACCAGAAACGTGACCAGAGCCAGCACCAGACATAATGTAATACCATAGCGTGCCGGAACGCGGCCCAGCGCCATCGCCACCACAATAGGCGAGGCCTGATACGGTAAGAGCGGCGTAGAGTAGCCCAGCACCTGAATCATAATCACTGACAATAGCGGGAAGCCGCTGGCCTCAGAAAAGCTCTGCGCGAACGTGGTATACAGCGCCGGAACGCCGTTAGCCGTCATAATAAAATTAAGTGCGGAAGTAATGCCTGTAAGTGCCACAAAACTGGTAAACGGCCTGTGCGGGTCCAGTGGCATGACGGACATTAACCATTCGCCTACCGCGTTGCCAAGCCCGCTTTGTGTGACCGCTGCCGCGAGGCCAAGAATACCGGCGACATAAAAACAGGTACGCACGTTCACCCCGCTGGCAAATTCTTCGCCATTGATAAAACCCACGCACGGCAGCAGCGTCACGCAGGCCGCTGCCAGCCCAACCCAGGCCGGTCCCACGCCATGCCAGCTCTCGGTCACCCACAGCGCCAGCACAACGGCCAGCAGCCAGCTCAGGCGCTTTTCATCCCCGCTCATTGGCACAGACGGCTGCGGACCACGCGGCGGTTTCGGGCTACCGGGAAACAACCAGCTAATCAAGCCAATCAGCACAAGTCCTTTAAGGATGCCCAGCACCGGTGCATGCAGGAGCAGGTAAGGCAGGTAATTCAGATGGATGCCCCATGAGCTTTCAGTGGCACCGCTCATCACCAGATTCGGCACATTCGCAGGCAAAATCGTGGCAGAAAGCTGGAAGGTGCCAAACCCCACCGCCAGCGCCAGCCCAAACCAGGCGCGAGTGCCTTCTTCAATACCAGCGCGCCGGGCCATTGCACCGACCACCGGCATCAGCAGCGCAATACGTCCCATATTTGACGGCATCACAAACGCCAGCGCATAACTGAGTAACACAATGCTCGCCACCATCAGCGGCCAGCTATCGGTAAGTCGTGTTGATATCGCCCTGGCCGCCCGGTCCGCTAACCCGGTTTTGCGTATCGCAATACCCAGTACAAAACCACTGAACACCAGCCAGAAAGCCGAAGAGGCAAAACCGCTGAACAGCGTCTGTGGCGGCACCACTTTCCCGGCCATTGCCACAGCGAAGAACAAAAGCGCGGTGAGATATTCCGGCAAAGCCGACGTGGCCCACAGCACAATAGTCACGAGAATGAGTAACGTGGGCCAGAACAAAGGATGGTTCAGCAATTCAAGCATGCCTGTCTCCAGGGAGCATTTTTATTATCGGTGGGCGTGAATATTATCAAAGCGGCCTGAAAACCTACGGGCTTTTACGTGTGATTTGCTGACCGGCTGACCGCACAAAAACGTCTGGGGCGCGCGCCCTAAAACGATACGTAATAGCGTAAACGCTAAAGGAGACAGGCATACTCATCCCAACTCCCGCTCACTAATTGCGCTGCCGATATTCACGGCCGCAATAATACCATCACCGACAGAATTCGCCCACCTTGCAGCGCAAACATGACTGACATGCGCTGCGCTAAGAGAAAACCGCTTCAGCTAACCTGCCGCCAGCAACGTACAGTCGTGATCCTGCAATTCTTCTGCCGAGGCGAGATTGAACTGCAGCAGGTTACGCTGGGTAGCCAGCAGGATAAAGCCGCCGTCGGACAATTGGGCCAGCGCCAGTGCAAAGCGGCCCATATGTTCTCTGGCGTCAGGGATTTCATCCGCGAGCATGATAAACGGGCTACGTCGCGCCAGTTCTGCTGCGCTTACGCGACGCATGAGGTATTCATGCCCATCAACACCACCAGCAAGCGGCAACCAGCTGCTGCCCAGACTCACGGCGCTGCGATTGAGCACGTCGCGCACGTCGGGGCGCAGGCAGGAAATATGAATATGCAGATGGTTTTGCGTACGACCGAGGCGGGAATTGATAGTCAGCGAAACCGCAGCGTCAGGGACTGGCGCGCCGAGGCGCTTGCTCATCAGATCCCGCGCCTGCCACGCCAGCCAGAAATAGTTTGGGGTATCAGCACTGAGTAGCAGCGGACTTTCCATACCGTTAATACGAAATGTTGGCATCAGGAGATACTGCAACGGCCCGTTGCGGTCTTTTAGCAATACCACACCCGAGGCAAGACTGACGCGCTCGCACGGCGCAGGATTGTCGTGCAACTGTTCATTGGGAACACACTGCTCAAGTGCAATATGGCGCAGCGCATTGGGTTGGTGACCCGCAAACCACCACCCGGCGGCAAGCACACTGACCAGCCCAATCACAATAATGACATACCTGCGTACTGCTGCTTTCATTGCCCTCTCCTTCTTCGTTAAGCGCGAAGGGTAGCGTAAAAGCATGATAAAAAGAAAACGGCCCCTCAGGGCCGTGAGACTGATGACAAACCGCATCCTGTCACAGACAGGATGGATGATACCCAATAAAAAATAAGGAAAATCAATTTATTGATTTTCGCCCGCTAACCATAAAGAAGGAAAAGCCGTTTTTTCCTTCTTTGTCGGCAATCTGACGGCCCCGCAGGGCCGCTTTGTTTAACGCTGGCTAATCTGGTCAAACACCCCGCCACTGGCGAAATGCTGTTTTTGCGCCTGCGCCCAGTTTCCGGCAACCTGATCCACTGTGTAGAGTTTCAGTTTGGGGAATTCACCCTCGTATTTTGCCGCAACCTGCTTATCACGCGGGCGATAGTAATTCTTCGCCGCAATGTCCTGCCCTTCTGGCGAGTAGAGGTATTTCAGGTACGCATCAGCCACATCGCGCGTGCCTTTCTTATCGACCACTTTATCCACCACGGACACCGACGGCTCGGCAAGAATGGATTCGCTCGGCGTGACAATTTCAAACTTATCTACGCCCAGTTGTTTGGTCGCCAGCAGCGCCTCATTCTCCCAGGCAATCAGCACATCGCCAATACCGCGCTCAACAAACGTGTTGGTTGCGCCACGTGCACCGGAATCCAGCACTTCGACGTTTTTATACAGGGCCTTAACGAATTCCTGCGCTTTAGCCTTGTCGTTATCGTTATGATGCAGCGCATAGCCCCAGGCTGCCAGGTAGTTCCAGCGAGCACCGCCCGAGCTTTTGGGGTTCGGCGTGATAATGGAAACACCCGGCTTTATCAGGTCGTTCCAGTCACGAATCTGCTTCGGGTTGCCCTTGCGCACCAGGAAGACAATGGTTGACGTGTACGGTGCGGAGTTGTCCGGCAGGCGCTTAATCCAGTCTTTATCAATACGCCCGCGCTGGGCGATGGCGTCAACGTCCCAGGCCAGTGCCAGCGTCACCACATCAGCTTCAATGCCATTGATAACCGACGTTGCCTGCTTGCCAGAACCGCCGTGAGACTGGCGAATCACCACGTTATCGCCGGTTTGCTGCTTCCAGTGCGTGCTGAACGCCTTGTTGTAGGCTTCATATAACTCACGCGTTGGATCATAAGAGACGTTCAGTAGCTGAATATCTTTCGCCAGTGCCCCTGCAGACGCCAGCAACAACGTTACTCCTAGTCCCCACTTGTTCATTGCCTACTCTCTTAGCCGTTGATTTTGGATAGTTGCAGCCTGCCAGAAAGCGCGCGGAGGATTAAAGAATAAAAAAAGATTGGCTATAACTCAGAGGAATAAAAAGGAGCCAGTTGGCTCCTTTTTCTGTGCAGACCTGGCTTAGTACAGCTTTTTAGCGCATTCCAGCCAGTCGCCCTTGAACGGACGTTTCATGTTCTCAATGGCGTCAATGATGTCATGGTGCACCAGTTTTTCGTTCTGGATACCGACGCAGCGACCGCCGTAGCCCTGGAGCAGCAGCTCAATGGAATAGGCCCCCATACGGGATGCCAGGATGCGGTCGTAAGGAACCGGAGAGCCACCACGCTGAATGTGTCCCAGAACGGTCGCACGCGTTTCACGCCTGGTTTCGTTCTCGATATAGCGCGCCAGCTCTTCCACATCACAAATGTGCTCAGTGATAGCCACAATGGCGTGTTTTTTGCCTTTCGCGATTCCGGCTTTAATTTCATTAACCAGCTCGTCGCGTTTAAACTCCACTTCCGGCAACACGATGAACTCGCAGCCACCTGCAATAGCCGCTGCCATCGTCAGGTCACCGCAGTAACGGCCCATCACTTCAACGATAGAAATACGCTGGTGAGAGGTTGAGGTATCACGCAGGCGGTCAATCGCTTCAACCACCGTATCCAGGGCAGTAAAGAAACCGATGGTGTAATCAGTACCGGCAACGTCATTATCGATAGTGCCAGGCAGGCCGATGCACGGGAAACCCATTTCGGTCAGGCGCTTAGCACCCATGTAGGAGCCGTCACCACCAATAACCACCAGCGCATCAAGGCCACGTTTTTTCATGTTCTCGATAGCCACGGCACGTACGTGCTCTTCGCGGAATTCGGGAAAACGCGCAGAACCCAGGAAGGTGCCGCCACGGTTGATCATATCGGATACGCTGTAGCGATCCAGGTTGATCATGCGGTCTTCATAGAGGCCCAGGTAACCATCATAGATACCAAAAACTTCCAGCCCCTCAGTCAGCGCAGCACGGACTACGCCACGGATTGCTGCGTTCATGCCCGGCGCATCACCGCCACTCGTCAACACACCGATTTTCTTAATCATGACTACCTCTGAACTTAGAATGCAAATTTAATCCCGATGCCGGAAATCGCCACGGATAACTGCAAAAAGATAACTATCTAACGTTGTTATGAATAGTATCGCAATCGCTTCCAGCTGAATTGATTCAGGTCAGGCCAGGTGGTGGTAATTTATACTAAAAAATCCCGCCGCGCTCACCTTTTTAGTGCCCGTTTTTCAGCAATTTTTCTGCTGTATGAAACGGTACAACCGAACAGGGATCCTGATGAATAATCACATCCGAACCCGGAAACCGTTGCCGTATTGCCTGCTCTACTGCATCGGCAATCGCATGCGCCTGTACCAGCGGCAGCTGGTCATCCATTTCCAGGTGAAGCTGAATAAAGCGAGTCGGCCCTGACTGGCGCGTTCTGAAGTCGTGCGCGCCGTGCACCCCAGGCCAGGATGTCGCGATATCCACAATCGCTTTTTGTTCTTCATCCGGCAGTGCGCGGTCAAGTAAAGACTGTACAGCGTCATAGCCCATGCGTAGAGCGCTATACAAAATATAGATGCCAATCCCAAGAGCAAACAGAGAATCTGCCCGCTGCCAGCCAAAACTGGCCAGTACCAGCGCAACAAGGATGGCGCCATTCATCATAACATCGGACTGATAATGCAGCATATCGGCACGCACGGCCTGGCTGCGGGTTTTACGCACCACCCAGCGCTGAAACGTCACCAATGCCAGTGTGCTGGCGAGCGCTATTACCGTCACGATAATACCTACACCCGGTTGATTAAGTGGCTCCGGGCGCACCAGGTGCTGTATACCTGTCAGCAGCAAAAACAACGCCGATCCCGAAATAAACATACTCTGCGCCAGTGCCGACAGCGACTCTGCCTTGCCATGCCCGAAGGTGTGTTCTTCATCCGCAGGCTGTAGCGAATAACGTACAACCAGTAAATTGGTTAACGACGCGCCAATATCCACCAGCGAATCAACCAAAGACGCCAGAATGGTGACCGAACCGGTATGCCACCAGGCAAAAATTTTTATCAGTAATAATGACGAGGCCATTACCGTTGCCGCAACCGCTGCCCGGCTGACTAAACGCCCGTATTGTTGTTCCATAAACACTCCCCTTGTGTTGCGGCTAGTATAGTCGAGACAACTCAGCTGCAGAACGCAGAATTAACGGCTGTTGACCGGGGGTTGAATCAAAGAAAACACTGAGTCCGCAGGCTATTCTGCGCCGCTTTTGGAAAAATTACGGACAAAAAAAACCCCGCCGGTTAGCGGGGAAGACAGGGATGGTGTCTATGGCAAGGAAAAACAGGGTTGCTACTGGTTACTACGGTTACTGATTACTACGATTACTGCTACTAATCTGTAATACTGAGTTTTTTTGCAAATCAGCAATTTCACGAAGCTGATTCATACGCAAGCGGTGTTTATCATCTAAAACCGCTCGCTGCTCGGGTGTTAATAGCCGGAACATCTGGTTGCGCACTTTCGCCATTTCAACCTGGCGGGCAACTTGTTCCTGTGCCATTTTTTCTGCCTGAGCACGCACGGCTTTTTCGTCAAACTTTTCTGACGTAACAAGCCGGTGCATGGTCTCTAATTCGCTAACATTAACAGGTGACTGATTGTGTCTGGCTAATTGCATCAGGTCGCGCATTTGCTGGCGCTGCTGCTCAGTCAGGCTAATGCCGTCAAACATATGTTGCTGAACACTGTTGCGCTGCGTTGCCACTTCAGGCTGATACCATTTGTCACCCGCGAGGGCTTCAGCAGCCTGGCCTGGTAACGCAATCAGCATCAGGGTTGAGGCCATGACGGCAGCGGAAACATTGCGCATCACTTACTCCCGGAAATCTTGTGCTGCGATTCAACGAGGAGCAGTGTACGATTCCCGCTGCAAACAAGCGTCAGGGGGTGTAAAACAACGTAAAGTCATGGATTAGCCGTCCTGGATGACGTAATTTCTGCCTCGGAGGTATTAAAAAATGAATAAAATCCTGTTAGTCGATGATGACCGAGAGCTCACTTCCCTGTTAAAGGAGTTGCTCGACATGGAAGGGTTCAATGTTCTTGTCGCCCATGATGGCGAGCAGGCGCTAGACCTCCTGGATGACACCGTCGATTTGCTTTTGCTTGACGTCATGATGCCAAAGAAAAACGGCATTGATACGTTAAAAGAACTGCGTCAGACGCATCAAACTCCAGTGATTATGCTGACCGCACGCGGCAGCGAACTTGACCGTGTGCTGGGTCTTGAACTGGGTGCTGACGACTATCTGCCGAAGCCGTTTAACGACCGGGAACTGGTTGCCCGTATTCGCGCTATTCTGCGTCGTTCTCACTGGAGCGAGCAGCAGCAGACCAGCGATAACGGCTCACCAACACTTGAAGTGGATGCACTTAGCCTGAATCCTGGCCGCCAGGAAGCCAGTTTTGACGGTAAAACGCTGGAACTGACCGGTACCGAGTTCACGCTTCTCTACCTGCTGGCACAACACCTGGGTCAGGTGGTCTCGCGTGAACATCTCAGCCAGGAAGTGCTGGGTAAACGTCTCACACCGTTTGACCGCGCCATTGATATGCATATTTCCAACCTGCGTCGCAAACTCCCTGAGCGCAAGGATGGGCATCCCTGGTTTAAAACACTCAGAGGACGCGGCTATCTGATGGTATCCGCTTCATGATAGGAAGCCTGACCGCACGCATTTTTGCCATTTTCTGGCTAACGCTGGCGCTGGTACTAATGCTGGTTTTGATGCTGCCCAAGCTCGACTCTCGTCAGATGACGGAACTTCTGGAGAGCGAGCAGCGTCAGGGCACCATGATTGAGCAACACGTTGAGGCGGAGCTTGCTAACGATCCGCCTAACGACCTGATGTGGTGGCGCAGACTGTTTCGCGCTATCGATAAATGGGCACCACCCGGGCAGCGCCTGCTGCTGGTGACCAGCGAGGGGCGAGTTATTGGCGCCCAACGCAATGAAATGCAGATAATTCGTAACTTTATCGGCCAGTCTGATAATGCCGACCATCCCCAGAAGAAAAAATACGGCCGCCAGGAACTGGTTGGCCCATTTTCTGTGCATGATGGTGAAGATAATTACCAGCTTTACCTGATTCGTCCGGCCAGTAACTCCCAGTCCGACTTCATCAACTTGCTGTTTGACCGTCCGCTGTTGTTACTCATTGTGACAATGCTGGTCAGCTCACCGCTGCTGCTATGGCTGGCATGGAGTCTGGCAAAACCGGCTCGTAAGTTGAAAAACGCCGCGGATGAAGTCGCTCAGGGCAACCTGCGCCAGCATCCGGAGCTGGAATCCGGGCCTCAGGAGTTCCATGCCGCAGGCTCCAGCTTTAACCAGATGGTGTCTGCGCTTGAGCGCATGATGACCGGCCAACAACGCCTGCTGTCAGATATCTCACACGAACTGCGCACACCGTTAACACGCTTACAGCTTGGCACCGCCCTGCTGCGCCGTCGCAGCGGTGAAAGCAAAGAACTGGAGCGTATTGAGACAGAAGCACTGCGCCTTGACAGCATGATTAACGACCTGCTGGTCATGTCACGCACTCAGCAGAAAAACGCGCTGGTCAGCGAAACGCTCAAGGCGAATCAGCTGTGGGGTGAAATGCTGGATAATGCTGCCTTCGAGGCCGAGCAGAAGGGTAAATCGCTGGAGATTACCTATCCGCCAGGTCCGTGGCTACTGTACGGTAACCGTAACGCGCTTGAAAGCGCGCTGGAAAATATCGTTCGCAACGCGCTGCGTTACTCGCATACCAAAATCGCCGTTAACTTCGCTGTTGATAATCAGGGCATTACCGTGACTGTCGACGACGACGGCCCCGGCGTCAGCGCAGAAGATCGCGAGCAAATCTTCCGCCCGTTCTTTCGCACCGACGAAGCTCGCGACCGTGAATCAGGCGGCACGGGCCTCGGACTTGCTATCGTGGATACCGCCGTTCAACAGCACCGAGGCTGGGTCAAAGCCGATGACAGTCCGCTGGGTGGCCTGCGCCTGACGCTCTGGCTACCGCTCTATCACCGTCCATAATGTTTAGCCCTTCTCCCCGTCCGGGGGGAAGGGATGCCCGCCTTTAGCAAATCTGCTATCCTGCGCCCCGTCCAGAAGGGGAAGCCAATGCTCAATATCGTGCTGTTTGAACCAGAAATCCCACCCAATACCGGCAACATCATTCGCCTGTGTGCTAATACCGGTTTTCGCCTGCACATCATCGAACCGATGGGCTTTACCTGGGACGATAAACGCCTGCGTCGTGCCGGGCTGGACTATCACGAATTCACCCGTGTTGTCCGTCATCACGATTTTGCGGCCTTTGTCACCGCACAGCAGCCTGAGCGGCTATTTGCACTCACCACCAAAGGCACACCTGCGCACAGTGCGGTGAGCTACAGAGAGGGTGATTATTTACTTTTTGGCCCGGAAACTCGTGGTCTGCCTGCCAGTATTCTGGATGCCATGCCCGCAGACCAGAAAATACGCATACCAATGGTGCCAGACAGCCGCAGTATGAATCTATCCAACGCGGTGTCTGTGGTGGTGTATGAGGCCTGGCGTCAGCTGGGATATGCCGGCGCACTGGTACGCTAAACAACGTAACCAGTACATGAAGCCAGGCACTGACTCCGTTACCTAAACAAACAGGGCGATGGTAGTAAAACCATCGCCCTGAAAGCGAGAAGCGTTAAAGTAAAGGTAAACGCGTTAGCGCAACACCAGCAGTGTGCGCCGTATTAAATCCCATCGCCGTATTCAAAGCCCTGCATGCCGTTAAAATGTTGGTCCATATCCATCGCTGGCTTATCGCTTTCTGGCCTGCCAACAATGCGCGCAGGCACGCCAGCCGCAGTGGTATGTGGCGGCACTGGCTGGAGTACTACCGAACCAGCACCAATTTTAGCGCCGCGCCCCACTTCGATATTGCCGAGAATTTTGGCACCCGCGCCAATCATTACGCCTTCACGAATCTTCGGATGACGATCGCCGCTGGTTTTGCCCGTACCGCCGAGCGTAACAGACTGGAGAATGGAAACATCGTCCTCTATCACCGCCGTTTCGCCCACCACAATACCAGTAGCGTGGTCGAGCATAATGCCGCGACCAATTTTCGCCGCAGGATGAATATCGACCTGGAAAGACACTGACACCTGGTTTTGCAGGAAAATAGCCAGCGCACGCCGCCCCTGGTTCCACAGCCAGTGACCAATACGATAAGACTGCAGCGCGTGAAACCCTTTGAGGTAAAGCAGCGGCGTGGAATATTTGTCTACCGCCGGATCGCGCGTGCGCACCGCCTGAATATCGTAGGCCGCAGACGCAATCATCTGCGGATCGGCCGCATACGCCTCCTCCACCATCTCACGAATGGCAATGGCGGGCATAATGGGTGACGCGAGCTTGTTGGCGAGCATGTAGCTCAGCGCGCTACCGAGGCTCTCATGCTTGAGGAGCGTTGCGTGATAAAAACTGGCTAGCATGGGTTCGCAATCTGCCAGCGCCCGGGCTTCGGCTTTAATATTATTCCAGACCAGTTCGACTTCTTCACACAACATTGCTCTCTCCCAGAAAATAACGAGCCCGGCAATCTGTAAGCAAATTGCCGGGCCGCTGCGGTGATGATTGTTTATTCCGTCAGTGGCTTTCGTCTTTGCGCGTACGTCCTAACAAGGTCAATGCTGCCTCGCGCGCATTTTTTCCGCAATACAATACCTGATAAATTTCCTCAGTTATTGGCATTTCTACACAAAAACGTGCGGCAAGTTCACGCACTTCTTTGGTATTGCGATAACCCTCAACCACCTGACCAATCTTTTCCTGGGCACTGGTTACATCCATCCCCTGTCCCAGCATCATGCCAAAACGGCGGTTACGCGACTGGTTGTCGGTACAGGTCAGTACCAGATCACCTAACCCCGCCATGCCCATGAATGTGGCAGGATCGGCACCAAGTGCACTGCCAAGCCGCGTCATCTCCGCAAGACCGCGCGTTATCAGCGCCGTGCGTGCGTTGGCACCAAAGCCAATGCCATCCGACATGCCCGCACCAATGGCGATTACGTTTTTCACCGCGCCGCCAAGCTGCACACCAGTGAAGTCGTGGTTACGATACACACGAAAGCTTTTGCCACAGTGCAACAACTGCTGCAAATCCTGGGCAAAGGCATCATCAGTGGCCGCAACGGCAATCGCGGTGGGCATACCCGCCGCCAGCTCTTTGGCAAACGTCGGCCCGGAAATCACCGCCAGCGGGATACTCTCACCCAGCACTTCACGCGCCACATCCTGCAAAAGACGCCCTGTTTCCGCCTCAAGGCCCTTTGTCGCCCAGACAAGGCGCGCATCCGGGCGCATCAGTGGCTTAATCTGACTCAGTACGTCACCAAATACATGGCTTGGCACCACAACCAGAATATCGCGGCTTGCGCTCAGTGCATCGGCAAGCGAGCTTTCAAGGTGCAGCGTGTCAGGGAAAGGAACGTCAGGAAGGAAAGCGGCGTTACATCTGTCGTGCTGTAGTAAAGCAATGTGCTTCGGATCATGTCCCCACAGGACAACCTCGTGACCATTTCTCGCCAGAGTGATGGCAAGAGCGGTGCCGTAAGAGCCGGCACCGATCACTGTCATTGACGCATTAAAGGCGCTCATCAGGCATCCTGATGCGGCTGCTCACCTTCAGCGCCCGCCTGCTGCTGTAAATAATTCATAAACAGCGCATCAAAGTTTACCGGCGCCAGGTTCAGCTGCGGGAAAGTACCGCGTGATACCAGGCTCGTAATGCATTCGCGAGCGTACGGGAACAGAATATTCGGGCAGTATGCACCCAGGCAATGAGCCAGCTGCGGACCTTCGATACCGTCGATGCTGAAGATACCTGCCTGCTGCGCTTCACACAGGAATGCGGTTTCGTCATTCAGGCTCGCCGTTACGGTTACACGCAGCACAACTTCGTAAACACCGTCTGCCAACTGGCTTGACGCCGTATCCAGGTCCAGTTTTACTTCCGGCTGCCATTCTTTCTGGAAAACCTGCGGTGCGTTTGGCGCTTCAAAAGAAACGTCTTTGGTATAAACGCGCTGGATCTGGAAAGCCATTTCGGTGTTGTTTTGTTCAGACATTAAAGAAACCCTCAAAAAATGATGTTTTAAATTCCATTCAACAACGGGTCCGGCGGTATTATCTGCCCCCGTATTCCCGGTTATTCATTGACTGACTTTTGCTGTACGTTTGCCCACAAAGCGGCGGGCAAACCCGCATCAGGCCAGCAGGGGGTCCAACCCACCCTTTGCATCCAGTGCATACAAATCGTCGCAGCCACCAATATGCTGTGCGTCGATAAAAATCTGCGGCACCGTCGTACGGCCGCTGCGCTTTATCATTTCTTCGCGCTTTGACGCATCGCCATCAATCGGCAGTTCTTCAAACGCCACGCCTTTGCTCTCAAGCAACGCCTTTGCACGGTGGCAATAAGGGCAGGTGACTTTGGTATAAATTTCGATATTGGCCATAGGTCGCTCCAGTGCGTTTATTTCCCGCGTACCAGCGGTAGGTTCTCGCCACTCCAGCCAGCCACGCCTTCTTTCATCACGAAGACCTGCTCAAAACCGGCTTTATAGAGATGGTTGCCTGACTCCTGCGCCGACATCCCATTTGCATCAACAACAATAATGGGTTTGTTTTTGTGTTTTTCCAACTCCCCAAAATTGCTGTTTTTGATATCGGCTGGTAACAGGTTCTGCGCGCCAGAAATGTGTCCTTTGCGATACTCATCACGCTGGCGCACATCCACCACTATAGCGTCTTCTTTGTTGATAAGACGCGTAGCTTCACCTCGGCTAATAACCTTCACTTTGGAGGTCATGCCTTTAAACGTGGTATAGATAACGGCCACCAGAAGCGCAACCCACGCGATACTCAGTATCGGATGGCGGCCAACGAATTGCATAATCTCTTGCATGGGGGGTAACAACTCCCGACAAATATAAAGATGAAAACCAGTGCAGAGTATACCTGCGCGCTGTGTCAATTACAGCCAGTGAACCGCAGTGAATGCATTTTCTGCGTACTGTTACGAAAAAATATTGAAATCACTGCTGTAATCTGACGATTCCAGGCGCTTCTTTGATCTCCAGAGGCTATCCATCCAAACGCTGTGTAGTAAAATTACGCAAAATTTTTATCTTTTATGCATGAGGTTATTTGCAATGTCGGTTTCTAAAAAACCCATGGTACTGGTGATTCTGGATGGTTATGGCTATCGCGAAGACCAGCAGGATAACGCTATTTCCAGCGCACGCACGCCAGTGATGGACGCGCTGTGGAGCAAACGCCCGCACACGCTGGTTGACGCTTCCGGGCTGGAAGTGGGTCTGCCGGACCGCCAGATGGGTAACTCTGAAGTTGGCCACGTAAACCTGGGTGCAGGCCGTATCGTCTATCAGGATCTCACGCGCCTGGATGTGGAAATCAAAGAAGGCACCTTCTTTGAAAATGCGGCCCTGACCGCAGCGGTAGACCATGCAACTGCCGCAGGTAAAGCGGTACATATCATGGGTCTGATGTCGCCAGGGGGCGTACATAGCCATGAGGATCACATCCTGGCAATGGTCGACATGGCCGCCAAACGCGGCGCAGATAAAATTTATCTGCATGCGTTTCTTGATGGTCGTGACACGCCGCCACGTAGCGCCGAAGCTACGCTTAAGCGTTTTGAAGATAAATTCGCAAGCCTTGGCAAGGGCCGTATCGCATCAATCATTGGCCGCTACTACGCAATGGACCGCGATAACCGTTGGGACCGCGTAGAACTGGCTTATGATCTGATGACGCAGGCCGCAGGTGAGTTCCAGGCTGACAGCGCCGTTGCAGGTCTGCAGGCAGCCTATGCCCGCGATGAAAACGACGAATTCGTCAAACCGACCGTGATTCGTGCCGCTGGTGACGACAGTGCGGCAATGGAAGACGGCGACGCGCTGATTTTCATGAATTTCCGTGCTGACCGCGCGCGCCAGATCACTCGCGCTTTTGTAAACACCGACTTTGACGGCTTCAGCCGCAAAAAAGTGGTGAAATTCTGCGATTTTGTCATGCTGACCGAATATGCCGCTGATATCAAAACCGCCTGCGCTTACCCGCCGAGTGCGCTTTTGAATACCTTTGGCGAATGGATGGCTAAACAAGGTAAGCGTCAGCTGCGCATTTCTGAAACCGAAAAATACGCTCACGTTACGTTCTTCTTTAACGGTGGCGTAGAAGAGCCATTTGCTGGCGAAGACCGTATTCTGATTCAGTCCCCACAGGTAGCGACCTACGATCTGCAGCCAGAAATGAGTTCAGAAGAACTGACCAGTAAACTGGTTGCCGCCATCGGTAGCGGCAAGTATGACGCCATCATTTGTAACTACCCAAACGGTGATATGGTGGGCCACACTGGCGTATTTGACGCTGCCGTGCAGGCTGTAGAAGCACTTGACCGCTGCATCGATCAGGTTGCTCACGCTGTAGAAGCTGCTGGTGGCCAGCTGCTTATCACCGCTGACCACGGTAATGCTGAGCAGATGCGCGACCCTTCAACCGGGCAGGCACACACGGCACATACCAACCTGCCAGTACCGCTTATCTATGTTGGTGAAAAAACCGTCAAAGCGGTCGACGGCGGCAAGCTGTCGGACATCGCACCGACAATGCTAAGCCTGATGGGTATGGAAATCCCGAAAGAGATGACTGGTAAGCCGCTGTTCATCGTGGAATAATCCCTCCCCATGAGGGGAAAGGCGATCGCTTTATTAACATGGGAGAGAACTCTCCGACCCATGATCTACGCCAGCGCACTCAGCGCTGGCGTTTTGCTATGTCCGTTAGTTACTCACGCGGACGAACGCACTCAGCTTAAAAACCTCCAGCAGGACATCGCCACGAAAGAACGCGCCGTGCGCCAACAGCAGCAACAGCGCGCCTCGCTCCTTGAGCAGCTACAAGCCCAGGAAAAGGCGATTGCCACCGCCGCACGCAAGCTGCGGGAAACACAAAATACGCTTGAGCAGCTCAATCGCCAGATTAGCGAAATGAATGCCTCCGTTGCCCGTCTTGAAAAACAGCGAGCAGCGCAGGAGCGCAACCTGGCAGCCCAGCTTGATGCTGCGTTTCGCCAGGGACCGCATTCTGGTATTGAATTACTGCTCAGCAATGAGCAGAGCCAGCGCGGCCAGCGATTACAGGCCTATTTCGGCTACCTGAACCAGGCCCGCCAGGAAACCATTGCGCAGTTGCAGCAAACGCGCGCAGAAGTCACTGAACAACGTGCCGCTCTTGAAGAAAAACAGTCACAACAGCAGACACTGCTCTACAGCCAGCGTGCCCAGCAGGCAAAGCTTGAAGAAGCCCGCAACGAACGTAAAAAAACCCTGAGTCGCCTTGAGTCCTCCATCCAGAAAGGCCAGCAACAGCTCAGCGAATTACGTCGCAACGAATCCCGCCTGCGCGACAGCATCTCCCGCGCCGAAGCCGCAGCCAAAGCACGCGCCGAGCGAGAGGCAAAAGAAGCCCAGCAGGTGCGTGACCGTCAGCAGGAAGCGACCCGTAAAGGGACCACCTATAAGCCGACACAAAGCGAACAATCGCTAATAGCCCGCACCGGCGGCCTGGGTGCACCACGCGGTCAGGCACGGTGGCCGGTCAGGGGATCGTTGCTGCACCGCTACGGCGAACAATTACAAGGTGAGCTACGCTGGAAGGGCATCGTTATCGGTGCGTCTGAAGGCACCGAAGTGCGAGCGATTGCCGATGGGCGCGTGATCCTTGCTGACTGGTTACAGGGCTATGGCCTGGTGGTGGTAGTGGAACACGGCAAAGGCGATATGAGTCTGTATGGCTATAATCAAAGCGCGCTGGTTAACGTAGGCGCACAAGTTCGTGCAGGTCAGCCCGTCGCACTGGTGGGCAGCAGCGGCGGTCAGGGCAGACCGTCACTTTATTTTGAAATCCGACGCCAGGGTCAGGCTGTAAATCCACTGCCGTGGTTAGGAAGATAAGTTTTGTTGCAATTACAACGCATTTTTTTTGCTCTGGCCATCTTGCCAGGGCTGGCGGTCATACCCGCTCATGCCGGTAAACTGGCGCTGGTCATCGATGATTTTGGCTATCGTCCGCAGCAGGAAAAGCAGGTCATAGCCCTCCCCGCTCCCGTCTCCGTTGCTGTGCTGCCCAATGCACCTCATGCTAAAGAGATGGCAATTAAAGCCCACAACGCCGGTCATGAGGTCCTTATTCACCTACCTATGGCACCGCTGAGTAAACAACCGCTTGAAAAAGACACGCTGCGCCCGGAAATGAGCAGCACGGAAATTGAGCGCATCATCCGCGATGCCGTCGATAAGGTGCCGTATGCGGTAGGCCTGAACAACCATATGGGCAGCGCCATGACATCCAGTCTGTTCGGCATGCAAAAAGTGATGCAGGCGCTGGAAAGTTACAATCTTTACTTTCTCGACAGCATGACTATCGGCAATAGCCAGGCTATGCGTGCAGCCTCAGGGACCGGCGTGAAGGTGATAAAGCGTAAGGTGTTTCTTGACGACAATCAGAACGAGGCGGCCATTCGCCAACAGTTTACCCGCGCAGTAGAGCTGGCGCGTCGTAATGGCTCTGCTATTGCCATCGGGCACCCGCATCCTTCCACCGTACGTGTGTTGCAACAGATGATCCCAACACTCCCTGCGGATATCACCCTGGTACGCCCGGGTTCGCTGCTAAATGAACCGCAGGTGGACCACTCCACGCCAGACACACGCCCGGCTTCACCGCCCCCTCAGGATCCCGTTACCCCACGTAATCCGTTTCGTGGCATGAAGCAGTGCCGGACTAAACACCTGCCGCAACCGGTTAATGCAACCCGTTTCTTTACTATCCTGCGTGACAGTATCCGCGACAGTACGCTGGTGAAATACTACCAGTTGCAATGGCAAGGGTGGGACAACCCAGGACAGTAATACCTGTTATTTAAAAGACAGTAGTCTGCGGGCGCGGGCGACTCCGCGCTCGTGTGCTTTTCTTACACGCCAGGCATACAGGCGTATAACCCACAATAACGCCTGATACCAAAGCTTCATACTGCGAGCATTACACAGCATCCGCGTATGGGTACCACTGGAAATGATCTCTGAAATGATCTGCTGCCTGGTTTGTTCACACGGCTCCTTACGCACAGAGCGGCAAACACGCAGCGCTTCACGGGTTACCTGGCTGCGAAATTCCGGATAAATGACAATCTTACCTGCGTAGTCCTGATTGAGCTTTTCAAGTAGCCGGGTGATGCGGATGTAATGGCGCTGATAGATAAGGTGATTCTCACCGCTGCGCAACGTACGGCTGACGGACTGGTCATGAATGGAATAGCGATATAGCGGCTGCTGGGTATAGCGCACGCGACGCGCATTAAACAGTATTTCTGTTGTCCACGGAATATCTTCATGATACAGACCAGGAATAAATTGCAGCTTCAGGCTTTCAATCAACTCGCGGCGATAAATACCCATCCACACAACGTGAGTCCAGCGATACGAGGCCAGACCTTTACGCAACCATTGTGGACCGCTCAGTACCTCAGTGGATGCCAGACGCTCGACAGGGATACCACAACTGTAACTCCCGGTGCGCACATTAAACCAGTCGGCATTGCACTGTGCTATATCGAGATTATCTTCCGTGGCCATTTTCATCAGCATACTGTACATATCGGGATAAACAATATCGTCAGCATCAACAAAGGCAATGTATTCACCACGGGCAATTTTCAGTGCGCGATTGCGCGCTGCAGAACAGCCCTGATTTCGCTGGTGAATGAGCGTGATATGCGGGTAATTATTGGCATAATGCCGGGCAATATCTGGTGAATGGTCCGAAGAACCATCATTAATAATAATAATTTCCAGATTAGAAAAGGTTTGTGCAATCAGAGAATCCATACAGGCAGCAAATGCATCGCCCGCATTATAAAGCGGGACAATGACACTCAGCTTAACGCTATCCATCATTATTTTTATTTCCGACTTTCCATGTTTATCATTATTGTTATAAACATGTTTTCTTAAATGAATATTAAGGAAGAATAAAATACGAGCTTAACTGATTGATAAGCATATCTTATTTAATAAATGAGTTAACACTTATATTTGCAATACAAGCTAACCCAGAAAAAGAAAAAATATCAACGCTAAAATCTATCCAGTACGTACAATTAGGATATTTTACAAAAAGTGGTGAGCTTATAACCATTGCGAAATAAACAGGCCGAATATATTCGGCCTGCCAATACATTAATCCCAGGAAAGAATAACTTTCCCGGACTTACCTGAGCGCATAGCATCAAAGCCTTTCTGGAATTCATCGACAGAAAAACGATGGGTAATAATGAGAGAAAGATCAAGGCCGGACTGAATCAACGCCGCCATTTTGTACCAGGTTTCAAACATTTCCCGGCCATAAATTCCCTTAATGAATAGCCCTTTAAAAATAACCTTATTCCAGTCGATAGCCATTTCACCAGGCGGGATCCCAAGCATAGCAATGCGCCCACCGTGATTCATGGTATCCAGCATCGTACGAAACGCCGCAGGCGCACCGGACATCTCCAGACCGACATCAAATCCTTCGGTCATGCCCAATTCGGCCATTACGTCGGTTAAGCTTTGCTGACTAACATTGACCGCCCGCGTTACGCCCATGTCACGCGCCAGCGCCAGACGGTGTTCATTCACATCGGTAATCACCACATGGCGAGCGCCCACGTGTTTTGCTACCGCCGCAGCCATTATGCCAATCGGCCCGGCACCGGACACCAGCACATCTTCTCCCACCAGATCGAACGACAGCGCAGTATGCACCGCATTGCCAAAGGGATCGAAAATAGCAGCCAAATCGTCTGAAATATTGTCCGGGATTTTGAACGCGTTGAATGCAGGCAGGACCAGATATTCAGCAAAGCAGCCCGGACGGTTAACACCCACACCTACGGTATTACGGCACAGATGGGTACGTCCGGCCCGGCAATTACGACAGTGCCCACAGGTGATGTGGCCTTCGCCAGAAACCCGGTCACCAATGTTAAAACCGCGCACTTCCTGGCCAATGCCTACCACTTCTCCGACGTATTCATGCCCAACCACCATCGGCACTGGAATGGTCTTCTGTGACCAGTCATCCCAGTTATATATATGGACATCGGTACCGCAGATAGCCGTTTTACGAATCTTAATCAGCAAATCATTGTGGCCCATCTCCGGCACCGGGACATCGGTCATCCATATGCCTTCTTCCGCTTTCAGTTTTGCTAATGCTTTCATCGCTTATCCTCAGGAAATCACGCCTAATTGCTTACCAATGCGAGTAAAGGCCGCGACCGCGCGTTCAATCTGCTCCGGCGTATGGGCCGCAGACATCTGTGTACGAATACGCGCCTGACCTTTGGGCACCACCGGATAGAAGAAGCCAGTGACGTAAATCCCCTCTTTTTGCAGCTCACGTGCAAAGGATTGCGCCACAACAGCATCGCCCAGCATTACCGGAATAATGGCGTGATCGGCACCCGCCAGTGTAAAACCGGCCGCCGTCATCTGCTCGCGAAATAACCGTGCATTGCGCCACAGGCTATCGCGCAGTTCGTCGCCAGAGGACAGCATTTCCAGCACCTTAATGGACGCCGACACAATTGCCGGGGCCAGTGAGTTTGAGAAAAGATACGGGCGCGAGCGCTGACGCAACCACTCCACCACCTCTTTACGCGCCGCTGTGTAACCGCCGGAAGCACCACCTAGCGCCTTACCCAGCGTGCCGGTGATAATATCCACGCGCCCCATGACATCGCAGTATTCATGCGTCCCACGCCCGTTAGCGCCAACAAAGCCCACTGCGTGAGAGTCATCTACCATCACCAGCGCGTCGTATTTATCTGCCAGGTCACACACACCCTGAAGGTTGGCGATAACGCCATCCATTGAAAACACACCGTCGGTGGCAATCATAACGTGACGCGCACCTGCTGCACGCGCCGCTTTCAGACACGCTTCCAGCTCGTTCATATCATTATTGGCATAGCGATAACGCTTTGCCTTGCAAAGCCGTACACCGTCGATAATTGAGGCATGGTTGAGCGCATCGGAGATAATGGCATCCTCCGCGTCCAGAAGCGTCTCAAACAGGCCGCCGTTGGCATCGAAGCAAGAAGAGTACAAAATGGCCTCTTCCATCCCAAGAAATGTTGCCAGTTGCTGCTCCAGCACCTTATGGCTATCCTGCGTACCACAAATAAAACGCACGGACGCCATCCCAAAACCGTGGCGGTCCATGCCCTGTTTTGCCGCCTCAATCAGAGCCGGATGATTTGCCAGACCCAGATAGTTATTGGCACAAAGATTAATCACGTGGCTACCGTCTGCGACCGTAATATCTGCCTGCTGCGCAGAGGTGATGATGCGTTCTTCCTTAAACAGCCCCTCCGCACGCGCCGTATCCAGACTGACTGTTAACTGCTGATAAAAATCGTCCCGCATTACATTTCTCCAGGCATGGCAAATTTCAGACATTTTACCTAAAGCTCAATTCACTAACGAGATGACGCTTCAGTGAATTTATTTTTTGCAGCACAAATCACGAACATTCAGACAAAGCTAGCCTCATTGCATCGCTGGTGTATGCCGGTAACTGTGATGTGATGGTATGATAGTAGTCATTAGTGTCCGGAAAACCCTCCGGCTCCATGTTTACAAGGTTAACGCTTATGATCATCGTCACCGGCGGCGCCGGCTTTATCGGTAGCAATATTGTGAAGGCGCTGAATGAACTCGGTCGCAAAGACATTCTGGTTGTCGACAATCTCAAAGACGGCACCAAATTCGTTAATCTGGTTGACCTCGACATTGCTGACTACATGGATAAAGAAGACTTTATCATGCAGATAATGGCGGGTGATGACTTTGGCGACATAGAGGCGGTCTTCCACGAAGGCGCCTGCTCGTCCACGACCGAGTGGGACGGCAAGTACATGATGGATAACAACTATCAGTACTCTAAAGAGCTGCTGCATTTCTGCCTTGAGCGCGAAATCCCATTCCTCTATGCCTCATCTGCCGCCACCTACGGCGGGCGCTCCAGCGACTTTATCGAGTCACGTGAATACGAGCAGCCGCTTAACGTGTACGGCTACTCGAAGTTTCTTTTCGATCAGTATGTGCGCGACATCCTGCCTGAAGCGGATTCCCAGGTGGTTGGCTTTCGCTATTTCAACGTCTACGGGCCACGCGAAGGCCACAAAGGCAGCATGGCAAGCGTTGCTTTCCACCTCAACACACAGCTTAACAACGGCGAAAACCCGAAACTCTTTGAAGGCAGCGACGGTTTTAAACGTGACTTTATCTACGTAGGCGATGTTGCAGCCGTCAACCTGTGGTTCTGGCAAAACGGTGTCTCAGGCATCTTTAACTGTGGTACGGGTCGTGCAGAGTCCTTCCAGGCCGTGGCCGACGCCGCACTGGCTTACCACAAAAAAGGCAGCCTCGAATACATCCCCTTCCCGGACAAGCTTAAAGGGCGTTACCAGGCTTTTACTCAGGCAGATTTAACCAGGCTGCGCGCTGCAGGCTACGACAAACCGTTCAAAACCGTTGCTGAAGGCGTGACTGAATACATGGCATGGCTTAACCGCGACGCATAACGGACGGTCTGGTTTATGAGAATACTGGTGGTCGGCCCGTCATGGGTGGGCGACATGATGATGTCGCAAAGTCTGTATCGCACGCTCAGGGCTCGCTATCCCCAGGCAAGTATTGACGTGATGGCACCCGCATGGTGCCGCCCGCTACTGTCGCGTATGCCCGAGGTTAACGAAGCCATTGAAATGCCACTCGGACACGGTGCTCTGGCGCTGGGCGAACGCAGGCGTCTGGGTGTTAACCTGCGGCAACACCGCTATGATCGCGCGTATGTGCTGCCCAACTCGTTCAAATCGGCGCTGGTCCCTTTCTTTGCTCGTATACCGTTACGTACCGGCTGGCGCGGCGAGATGCGTTATGGCCTGCTTAATGACGCACGCGTGCTCGATAAGCAAGCGTGGCCGCTTATGGTTGAGCGCTACGTGGCTCTGGCCTATGACAAAGGCACAATGGCATCGGCAAGCGATCTTCCCCATCCATTGCTCTGGCCGCAACTGCAGGTCAATGAGGGTGAAAAAAGCCAGGCGCGAGCCAGTTTCTCCCTGTCTGACGAACGACCAGTTATCGGCTTTTGTCCCGGGGCTGAATTTGGCCCGGCCAAACGCTGGCCCCACTATCACTATGCCGCACTGGCCCAGTCACTGATTAGCGAAGGCAAACAGATTGTCCTGTTTGGCTCAGCCAAAGACCACGAGGCGGGCGAACAGATTATTGCCTCGCTACCCGCAAAGATGCAGCCCTGGTGTCGTAATCTCGCAGGAGAAACCCAGCTGGAACAAGCCGTGGTACTCATTGCTGCCTGCGAGGCCATTGTCACCAATGACTCCGGATTGATGCACGTTGCTGCAGCGCTGGGCCGCCCGCTGGTTGCCTTGTACGGACCAAGCAGCCCAGACTTCACCCCCCCGCTTTCCCATAAAGCGCGCGTTATTCGTCTGATAGAGGGCTATCATAAAGTCCGCACAGGCGATGGTGACGGAGGCTATCACCAGAGTCTTATTGATATCGCACCGCAACGGGTATTAAGCGAGCTTCATGAACTGCTACAGGCGGGAGACGTATAACGATGCGAGTGCTTGTCGTCAAAACGTCTTCTATGGGGGATGTCCTGCATACGTTGCCTGCGCTGACCGATGCCGCTCAGGCAATTGAAGGTGTTCATTTTGACTGGGTGGTTGAAGAAGGTTTTGCGCAAATTCCTGCGTGGCACAGTACGGTAGAGCGCGTCATTCCGGTTGCGCTGCGTCGTTGGCGAAAAGCATGGTTCTCTACAGAGGTAAAAGCCGAACGCCACGCCTTCAAACAAACGCTGCAGGCCGTGCACTATGACGCCGTTATTGATGCTCAGGGCCTGGTAAAAAGTGCCGCTCTGGTGACGCGTCTTGCTCAGGGTGTCAAACACGGTATGGACTGGCAAAGTGCGCGCGAGCCGCTGGCAAGCTTATTTTATAACCGCCGCCATTATATTGCGAAACCACAACACGCAGTGGAACGTACACGTGAGTTATTTGCCAAAAGCCTTGGCTATCCCAAACCACAATCTCAGGGCGATTATGCCATAGCGAGCCATTTTCTTAACGGAAAGCCAGACGATTCAGGACAATACGCGGTTTTTCTTCACGCAACCACGCGCGATGACAAGCACTGGCCAGACGCGCACTGGCGTGAGCTGATTAGGCTTATGGCATCAACCGGTTTGCATATTAAGCTTCCCTGGGGCGCCCCTCATGAAGAAGCCCGCGCCAAACGGCTGGCAGAAGGATTTGACTACGTCGAAGTATTACCCCGGATGAGTCTGGAAGAAATAGCACGTCAGCTTGCAGGTGCTAAATTTATCGTATCGGTTGATACCGGACTCAGCCACCTTGCGGCAGCACTCGATCGCCCCAATGTAACGCTATATGGTCCGACGGATCCCGGACTGATAGGCGGATATGGGCAGCATCAGCATGCATTAACCAGCGAAGACAAGAAAATGTCTTCAACGCATGCAGACTCAGTGAAAAATTTACTCTTACGTTTGAATAACATATAACTATTCCAGAGTCTCATTATGCTTTGTAGCCAGATTTTTTCACGTATTGTTGATAGCTCAAAAAATGACTTGGCCAGAGCCGCCAGCGTCATGCTCTATCTGGGATGCCTGTTGACTTTTGCCATGATGCCGATCGTGCCTGATGAGGCACTCAAGGTCTTTATTTTCAGCGCTATCATTTCTCTGGTTGTTATCTATAAAAGCTGGCCTTACCTGAAAGCCAATAAAAAACAGCTTATCCTGCCAGGTACACTGCTGGCCTTTGGTCTTATGCAAGTTATCTGGGTTGCTCTGTTTAAAGAGCCGGGAAGTGCTTTTACAGGTGCATATCGTGCTTATCAGAATGGCGGAAAAATTCTCATATTCGCAGCCGTTATTGTGACAGCACTGAGTTGCCCCTCGGCACGACAGCTGAGGGCGAATAATGCGATGCATTATTTCATTATCGCGGTAGGCACAGGGCTGTATGGTTATGCGGCCTGGCAAGTATATGATATTGGTGGGATGAAACTCACGTCTTATAGAGTGGCGCTTGGCTATCAATTTGCAACAACTGCAGCATACGCATTAACATTTGTGGCATTGATGGTTTCACAAGCCATTATTAATCTACGTTTCAAGTGGACTGTTATTTTCTATTTTCTTCATTTTATTATTTCGCTAATCATAATAGTTAACACCCAGACTCGAGCAGCAATACTTTTTTATCCTTTGATCAGCATTTTTTTATTTTTCATGCACTACCGACATGATAAGAAATTGTTAACATGCTCTTTTACCTGCTTTTTGACATTAGGTTTTGTAACTTTCACCATGTTCAAACCAATTCTGGAAAAACGTTATATTCATTTCAAAAACAATATCAGCGCATATAGTAAAAAAAATAGCAACTCATCAATTGGCGCTCGTGTAGCCATGCAGAAGGTTGGTATTTTTACGGGCCTAAACTATCCATTGGGGCAATCTCTTGAAGTAAGAAGCAAGAGTTTAAAAACCCTCATTAAAAAAGACTCTTCATATAAAAGTGTTCTAAAATTTCAAAATACACATTTTCACAATGAAATGATCGATACGTTCTCACTTAAGGGTATTATTGGTGTCGTTTTACTTTTCTGTGTTTATGCTGCAATAGTCTACACTGCTCTATTCGAACGCAGTATAGTTATATTGTGCATATCGGGTACTATAATTGCTTATGGTCTAAGTGACACACTACTATATGATAAGAGTGGTACGCTAAATTGCATGTTATCATTATGCCTTGCATTTATGATTACGCCAAAAGCGATAAGAGAGCAATGCCATGAATAATCCGTCAGGCTATTTGCTCAGCATCATTATACCTGCATTTAATAATGCTGCGTTTATTGCCAGCACACTGGACTCAGTGCAACAAAAGATTACTGATGAAGTTGAAATCATTATCATTAATGACGGTTCTACGGATGAAACAGAGCAAAGAATCGTCGAGTTTTATCAACGTAACCCGAATCCGCACGTAAAATATTTATGCCAACCCAATCTGGGGGTTGCCATAGCACGTAATGTGGGACTGGATAACGCCAGCGGCAGGTATATCGCATTTATTGATAGCGATGATGTTGTTAGCCCTGACTACTTTCCTATTCTTCTCTCCCGGCTCAGGGAAGAAAAGCACGATATCATTGAGTTTAATTTAACGCGCTGCCTTGATAATCTTCATTTGGGTTATCACGAGAAAAAATATTCTATTAGCGAGCAGGAAATTACGCTAGCCAAAGAAAATCTCTCTTCACTCATACCTATCTTCAGAGCATCACAGTGGCATCTTGTGACCAAAATATTCCATCGGAGAATTATCGGTCAGGACCGTTTTGAAGAACATCGTCGCTATGAAGACATGATGTTTTGTCCGTTCCAGTATTTTAAGTGCAAAAACATCCTCAAAATTGATGCATTTCTTTATTACTACCGCATCAATAAAGCTGGTATTACCGAAAATATAAAAGAAAGCGATGCCAGACACATTTTCTTTGCCATGAATAAAATGCGTTATTACATTTCTGATAACAGTAAAAAAAAGACTTTAGGGACATTAATGATAGTGAATTGCTTCCTTGAAGGCAGGAAGATTTTGCGTAAGAAAAAAGGCTATTACTGCTATGAAAAAGATATGATTGATGATATTCAGAATGCATTACGCGCCTGTGATACCAGCGTTATGGATAAGAAAGTCATTTTCAAAATGAAATACACTACTATTGATACGTTTGTTTCATCTGTCCGTTACCGATTACAGAAAACATGCGGAGCACTGTTGCCGGGCAGAGGAAAATAACATGCAAGAGAACATTAACCGCATTTTAATTTGCAAGCTTAAGTTTTATGGCGATATGCTGCTGACCACGCCGGTCATAGCAACGCTTAAGCACCTTTATCCCCATGCCAAAATCGATGTACTACTTTATAAAGATACGAAAGCAATTCTGGCTGCGGATCCTACCATCAATTCGTTTTACCTTATTGAAAAAAAAGCGGGCCTGTTAAAAACAGTCAGTAACTTCCTTACTGTAAGAAAACAGCTAAAAAATAACAAATATGACCTTATAATCAATTTAACTGAGCAGTGGCCAATCGGATTGTTGATTGCTTCATTACACCGCTATTCCGTTGCTTTTGATCGTAATAAGCCATCGTGGAACCGACTGTTTTCGAAAGTCGTTCTGCCAAAGGGTACACATATCGTCGAGCAAAATCTGTCGATATTAACCGGCATTGGTATCGCAGAAAAAGACTGGATAAAAGCGCTATCCCTCTACTATACCGAAAACGACACACGCACCCTGCATCAGATAGAACCCGCGCTCAATGATAAGCGCTATGTGGTTATCCAACCGACAGCCCGACAATCTTTTAAATGCTGGGACGACGATAAATTCGCATCCGTCATTGATTATCTGATGCAGCGCGGATTACACGTAATACTGACCTGCGGGCCTTTACAAAGCGAGCTGAACCAGGTCAATCGCATCGCAACACTCTGTGCACGCAAACCTGATTTGCGGTTTGCAGGCAAAACGTCCTTTCTACAACTCGCCGCTCTCATTGACGGTGCCGCCCTATACATTGGTGTCGATTCAGCCCCCATGCACATGGCAGCAGCATTGCAAACGCCGCAAGTCTGCTTGTTTGGCGCGACCAATCATCAGCAATGGCGTCCATGGTCAGACGAAGCCACCCTTATCTGGGCCGGGGACTACCATGACATGCCCAAAAGAGATGTGCTTGACCGTTCAAAAAAATACCTCTCGTGGATACCTGGTAATGCCGTTATCGACGCAGTAGCCGCTGTGCTGGATAAGGATGCCGGAACGCAAGGTGGCAACCCCAATGAATGATAAGACTATAAATATCGCATACTGTACCGATGCTAATTATCTGGAATATGTCGCTACATCAATTATCTCCGTCATAATGAATAATGCCGGTAATCGCCTGGCGTTTCATGTCTTTGTATATGATGTCAGCGAAGATGAGATTGAAAAATTACAAGCAACCAGCGAGTTTATTCATATCATAAAAATTGAAAATGCTGAGATTGAAAAATATCAGGGTGATTTCAAAATCAAGCATCTCAACCGTTCCATTTATATGCGACTTGCGGTCCCAAGACTCCTGGCTGGAAAGATAAAGGAATTTATCTATCTTGATGCAGATACACTCTGCTTTTCTGATCTCAATGAGATCAACAGTATTAATATCGATGATGTTATCTGTGCAGCCAGTCATGATGATATGTCAGCGAATAAAAGCAAGCATGCCCAGCGTCTGAACATGAGCGGCAGCCATTATTTTAATTCCGGGTTTTTATACGTTAACATTGAAAACTGGATTAAATATGACGTTGAAAATAAGGCCAATGCAATTCTTTTCGAGAAAGGGGACTCACTACCCTATCCCGATCAAGATGCTCTGAATGTTGTCATGGATGGCCACGTTTTATTCGTTGATAATGGTTGGAATTTTATCTACAACTGGTATACAGAAAAGCAAAAGGATAACTTCTTCTATAATAAAGAGACGTTACCGCGCATCATCCACTTTACCGGGGGCAGGAAACCGTGGTTTGCTGAGCACACCGGGTTAGCACAGCAACTCTTTCTTTTCTACCATCACTTTACGCCCTGGAAAAACAGCCCTCTGCGCTCCTATAAAAACAAGATGCGCCCCACTGATTACCGTGTCTATTCCCGACAAAACTGGCGTAAAGGCAACATAATAATGGCACTGAAATGGTATGGAAAATATCTGTCATCTCGGTTTAAATAATAAAAAAGCTCCCCACGGGAGCTTTTTTATTAATGAACGCTCATTACTTTTGTTTTAACTTAGCCCATAAATAGCCAAGATAGCTCACGATTGAGGCACCATACAGCCCCTGTAACCGCTCATGTCTGGATTTCTTCTTATACTGCTTCGGCGTTCTCGGGCCAATCAGTGCCTGTGTTGACCAGGGCGATTGCAAATAAGCATCTTTAAAAAATTGTGCTGACGGATAATTTGCCCATGAGTTCCAGGGTTTCGTCACACCGATGTAGTGTATAAGTACTGTTTCAGGTTTAATATATTCTTTATATGCAAGTACATCTCTACTTTTCAATTCTTGCTTAATACCATAAATAGTATTATACATCGCTGGAAGAAATATCACTTTACCCAGGAACATGATGTTGAGCACATCCTGATCCAGAAACGCAAAGTGCTTACTCTTATCCATAAGCATATCAAAAGCTGTCTTTAAATAACCTTGAGCTTTCCATTCACGTAGATTCGCAAAAATAACTCCCGCGTTAAAATAGGACTCATTAAATGCGTCAACATTAAGGCGCTTAGCCGCGTAATGACGGCTCTCATCAATATCATGAATAACGGCAGCAACATTACCCTGGAAATCAATATGATTTAGCGCTTCCAGTGACCCCTTACATATAACATCAGCATCAATATACAACACTGAGTTGATTTTATCGCTTAAATAATCTAGCGCTATAAACCGAAAATAAGTAGCGTAAGACCAGGCATTGCCGCAAGGCAATTGCTTCAAGTCATCCGCACTCATAATATAGATCGATATGTGAGTCTGGTAACGTGAAACTAACTCTTGCACACACTTAATATACTTATCATCAATATAATCCGTAAAAAGATGAAAATGTATAGCGTTATTTTTATTATTTATTAAGACAGAAGTAATAGAAATAGCCGCGCCAAACATAAAGTTTTTATCGACACCGTAGGCAATATTCAGTACTTCCTCATATTTGGGACACTTAACACCAAACTCTAGTGTCTCTTTTATTGCACGACTGCAATCAAAATTCATTGACCATCCCTCATAATGATAACCCTTCACAAAGCCTAAGCTTTTTTATCGAGGATCTTACTCTTAATATACATAATATGACTAAAAAATGACCGCACATACTTTTTCTGATAGCGTTCGTGTCGGGACTTACGCTTAAATAATTTAGCCGTATTTGCATTTAACAAAGGTCTGTCTGACCATGCCGACTTTTCATACGCCTCTATACAGTATTTTGACACGGGGTAAGATGCCCAACGG